>NZ_BAFC01000083.1 GCF_000248055.1 Gordonia sputi NBRC 100414
CCGTTCGTGGTGCGTAGCGACCCACTTCGACTTCGATTCGGCATTCGTGGGCTGCTCCCCAACCGCGTGTGACGATCTCATCACCAACGAGTCGTTAGAGGTTTGGGAAGTTTCACCTACAGCGGACATTACTGTGAATGGAGATCGCCTGAATTGAAAGACCGCTCCGATGGACGCGTGTCGGTCTGGACCAGTGGAGAGCTACTCTCTGTTTGCGACGATATGCTCCATCCACGGCGCTCGGACGCCCCACCGCCAGTCGTGAGTCCGGAGGTACCGCGATGATGTCAGACGACGAGACCTTCGAGGCCATTGCCGATGAACGACGCTCGCTCGCAAACACATTGGCAACACTGACACCGGCTCAGTGGGATCACACGTCGCTATGTGGCGAGTGGACCGTCCGCGACGTCGCAGCACATCTCGTGGCACCACTGGTGATTCCGATCTGGCGCTTTGGCGTGCTCATGCTTCGCGCCCGCGGCAATTTCGACGAGGCCAACAAAATGATGACCGACATGGTGGTACGCCAGCACGGCACCGAGCTGGTCTCACTCCTCCGCGACCGCGCCGACAAGCGTTTCACGCCGCCTGGCCGGGGTCCCGCTGCTCCCCTGACCGACATCGTCGTGCATGCGCTCGATATCTGTCGCCCCTTGGGGTTTGCACGCAGTTCGCCCGACGACCGTCGCGTCGTCGTTCTCGATTACGTCACCGGTCTCCGCGGGCGCGACGCGTTTACGCATTCCGCTGCTGCGGTGCGGTGGGAGGCCACCGATATCGACTGGCGTCACGGCGACGGACCGACCGTGCGCGGGACGGCGGATACGTTGATGCTCGCTATCACGGGACGACGCAGCGTCATCGACGAGTTGTCCGGTGATGGCGTGAGTCTTCTGGGCGCGTAGCCCTCTGATGGTGAATCATTCGACTATGCCGGTTCGCGCAAATAGGCCGTCACGTATTACGCTGTCTCGCAGGACTATTGAGCGTCCAGTGCGGTGCAGGCGGCGGCTTCGATGCATATACCCCACCGGCCATGTTCACAAGTTATCTGTAACGCTGCGAGGCCATCCAGCGTCGACCAGACATGCCGTGATTTGCGGCGCCTACCGACCGGTAGGTAGCCTGAGTCGGCCCGCAAACCCCTTGCTCGCAGACCAGAATTGTTCACAGAGGAACCGATGACCAACCAAACAGACACCCGCGGCCAGATCATGGACGCGTTCACCGATCAACTTGCCGCCACCGGCTACCCGGGCATCTCCCTGGTCGAGGTCGCGCGCACAGTCGGAATCCGCAAACCCTCCATCTACCACCACTTTCCCGGAGGCAAGGAAGACCTGTACGCCGGAGTGGCCGAGCGCTACATCGAGGACACGAGCGCCCGAATGCGCGCCGCCCTCGACAACGACGGCCCCCTGACACACCGACTGATCGCGCTAGCGAAGGCAACCGCCGATGACGGTGGAACGGTCAGCTTCGAGCAACGCATCTACGACACCCTCGGCCAGGTCAGCGAGACCACGAAGAACCGCATCTCCGAGCTCTACGTGAACGGCTTGCTCGAACCAGTTGTCGAGCTGTTTGCCGCCGCGGTCGCAGATGGCGAGGTCAAGGGAGATCCACAGTTCCTGATGAACGCCTTCCTGCACCTCACCCGCGCCAGCGACCTCGACTCCGGGCCAGACAACGCCGAGCGAATCGTCTCGCTCTTCCTCGACGGCGCGCGCCCGCGGTAACCCGACCGGCGGGTGTCGCCGGGACACGTGTCAGCCACAGGCAACGTCTATACAGTTGACCCCACATGCCACACCACGACGCAGCAAGCACGGTGATGCTGATCATCAGCATCACCCTCGGCGTGGCCGCGTCCGGCTGCGCACTCGCCGCCGCCTACGTCTACCTTCACGAAAACCCCAAGCGCGACAACATCGCTCGCGATCATCTTGCTCGACGCTGGCTCATCGCCACCGCCGTTCTCGGGTTCTCAGTTGTCCTCATGCGATTCGTTTGGCTGCTGGTGCGGTAGTTCCACGAAACCGTTGGCGAAGCAACACGATCGATGCGTCAGCGAAGCGACCGGCTCATCTGTTGGAGGGCCCGCAACAGCGACGCCTGTTCGACGTCGCTGAGGCCTGAGAGCATCCGCTCCTCCACCGAACGCACTGCCGCAGAGGCCTTCTCGAGCTTGCGACGCCCACGGGGCGTGAGCCGTGCAGGAAGCACTCTACCCACGGGCGCGGCGTCGGGTCTGCTGACGAAGCCATCCCGTTCCAGTCCTTGCAGTAGGACATTCATCGCTTGACGTGTGATGAACGTGCCGCGGGCCAGTTCGGAATTCGACAGACCGGGCCGCTGCGCAAGCAGTTCAAGGCACGAGTACTGGGTCACGCTTAGTCCGAGCGGTCGGAGAACGTCCTCCATCGCCGCGCGGAGCGCGCTAGCCACCTCCTTGAGGGCATACCCCACAGAGGTCTCCAGCTCGACGGTCTCCAGTTCGACGCCGCTTCCGTCTTGACTCATGTCAATATACTGACATACATTGACCCATGTCAGTAAGTTGACATTCAAATTCGGAGGAAAACATGCCCGTCAGCGGCCCCGACTTCATCTCCCTGCAAACCCGCAACCTCGAAGCGTCCCAGGCGTTCTACGAGAGGTACCTTGGCTTGGTCCGCTCGCCGGCCGGGCCACCGCACGCGGTCGTGTTCGACACCAAGCCGATCGCCTTCGCCCTGCGAGATCTGATTCCCGGCACCGACCTCGACGCCGTCACTCAACCCGGTATCGGCGCTGCAATCTGGCTTCACGCCACAGGTGTGCAGGAGATCCACGACGCCCTCGTCGCGGACGGATACAGCATCGTGTCAGAACCCATCGACGGCCCATTCGGACGGACATTCGCATTCGCCGACCCCGACGGTTATCACATCACTCTTCACGATCGCGCCTGAACCGCGCCCGCCTGGTGTTGCCTGCTCACCGATGCGAAAGTCACTACGGCAACGACGAATTTGTCACGCTCGGCGGGCGACGCCCCTAGTGCGTCGAACCACGGCATCAAGTTCGGATTCGCGGCACGCCTGATGGCAGACCGTTCCACACTGACATCACATGCGGGCGCGTAGCCGAGTCCCGGCACAGCGACCGTCGGTGCGAAGTTACGCCACCCGCCGATGAAGAGCGGAACGTACGGTGCGACTTTGCGACGTATCGACTCCTGTACCGCGCTGAACACGTTGCTGATCCGGTACGCGAACGACAGAGAATTGTGCTCGGTCACGCTCTCGTCGTCGCGACATAGAGTGGTGCCCAACCTTTTCCAGTCAATGGCCACACCTGAGCGTCGTTCATCACGAGCCGTTGCCTCAGATGCCATCCACAGCAGCGATTTGTCGGAGTAGTAGCAGTTCTCGTACCCACCCCCGACGTCGCTGTGCACACCGTCGAACCAGACCTGGCTGATGTCGGCGTGCCGGCCTCCCCAGAGGCACGGCGCGAAGACTCGTCTACGCTCGGCGATCGCCAACGCTTGCCTGGCGGTCTTCACCATCGGCGAAAGCGTCACGTCGTGGAACTTGTACTTCGCGCGCGCGATTCCCGGAACACCCAGAGCGCCAACAGTATCGAAGACCCCGAGGAATTCGATTCGGACTTGGCCACGCCCGTGCGTGTGCTTGTCGATGGCCGCAAGCGCGCGCTCGTGCGCCGGATCGGCGGGAGTGGTCTCTGTGGAACTCTTCGCGCGCGGTCTGTTGCGGTAGAGGTCCATCGCTGTGGGCAGTTGTCCCTCCGCAACCCCCATCGGGGTGAGCAGTCCGACATGCGCGATCAAGCCGCACAGACTCCTGGCCGTGTATGCGCCGCGGCTGAATCCGAACACAAAGATGCGGTCGCCAGGTTCGTAGTTCAGCGCGAGGAATCGATAGCAGTCGACGATCGCGTCGTCGAGGCCCACACCGAATGCGCCGGCAACGATCCGTTCGATCCGACTACCAGTCGATCCGACGCCGCGCGCGTAGTGCACGATCTGGGTCTCGCCGTCGAAGCCGCTGGGCGCAATCGAACGCGCGATCTTCTCGACGTTCGAGACGTATCGATCGTCGGAGTTCTTCCACGTCCCGTCACAGCACACCACGAGATTCTTGGTCATGCTGTCGACGCTAGGACCCCGCCTACGCACCCACACGCGTAGCGCGGTACGTGTTCGCATGCCGATCTGCCCACGGCGCGTCTGCGTAGTAGGGCCGAATCGACGCCGATGAGAAAGAAGCCGGAACCCGGATTCATCGAGGACCGGATGTGTCCCCTATCCCCCATAGCGTCGTCGTTGTCAGATCAACCCGCCACACAGGAGCACCTGATGACGACAGCACCGCTTGAGCCCGCCGACGACAATGTCGTCGAACTCTCCCGTGTCACCACCCGACGTTCGCCTGAATCATCGCCTGACGCAACGCCTTCCGGCTCCACGCCAGGTATTGCGGGCAAGGCACGAACAATCGCGCTGATCTGCTTGCTCGCGGCGTCGTTCATGGAACTCATGGATGCAACCGTCGTCAACGTCGCACTTCGCACGATGCAGGTCGACCTCGGCGCGTCGGCGGTGAGTCTGCAGTGGATCGTCGCGGGCTATCCCCTCACCTACGCCGTGGGCCTGATCCTCGGTGCACGACTCGGCGACAACTTCGGCCGACGCAAGCTCTTCGTCGCCGGTCTCGCTGCGTTCGGACTCGCTTCTCTGGCATGCGGACTGGCGACCGGGCCCACCGAGCTCGTGGTCTTCCGCCTCATCCAGGGAGTGGCCGCAGCGCTGATGGTGCCGCAAGTGCTCAGCAACATCCAGGTGCTGTATCCACCGGCCGAGCGCGGTAAGGCGATGGGCATGTTCACGTCGGTCATCGGTCTCGCGGCGGTCACCGGCCCCATCCTGGGAGCCGTGATCACCAACGGCGATTGGTTCGGCTTGTCGTGGCGACCGGTGTTCCTGATCAATGTGCCGCTGGCAGTGCTCGCTATCGCGGCGGCGATCGCCTTCATTCCCGAGTCACGCTCGGCGATCAAGACACCCATCACAGCCGGTACGGCGCTGCTCCTCGGCGGCTCGTTGGCGGCGATCATGCTTCCGATCACACTCGGACCTGAAAATGATTGGCCGGCTTGGGGATTCGTCGTGATGGTTGCTGGTGTTGCCGGGCTCTGGTTGTTCGGACTCCGACAGGTGCGTTCAGCTCGGCGTGGCGTCGAACCCATGGTCCCGCCGGCCTTGTTCGCCACTCGGTCATTTTCGGTCGGACTCGCGGCATTCACGGCGTTGATGGTCCCCACCGGCGGATACTTCCTGGTCCAGTCGTTGCACGTTCAGCTAGCGCTTGGGTGGTCGGTACTTCACGCGGGTCTCATGTGGATTCCGTTCTCGCTCGCGGTGCCCGTCTCGGCTGGTCTCGCCGCGACGGTGCTCGTCGCACGATTCGGTAAGCGGGTTTTGCAGGTCGGAGGTGCGGTGTTCATCCTCGGCATGCTGCTGATGGGCTTCGCCGAGCAGTCGGCGCATCCCGCGCTGTGGTTTGCCGCGGCTCTGACCGTCGCGGGTCTCGGCTTCGGCGGGATCGTCGGCTCGGCCGGGCTGCTGGTACTCAACGACGTTCCGGTGCGCCTCGCAGGTGCGGCGTCGGGGGTCTTCAACACCGCCCAGGCACTCGCGGTGGCGTTCGGCGCCGCGGTCGTCGGGACCGTGTACACGTCGGTCGGAGAATCCTCGGGTCTCGAGTCCGCCTACCGCGCGTCACTGATCGTCATGATCGGGTTCATCGTGGTGGGCGCCCTGATCGCTCAGGCCTTGCGCATCTCGACCACGACGTCCGACGCAACTGACCTCGAACCGGTGGTCGCGTAACGTCTCGCCTGCTTTCACTGCCGGACGACGGGGGCCTGCACCAGCAGGCTCCCGTCGCTGCCGTTGGCACGTGGTTGCCAACCAACTCACGGCCGACGCACCCAGGACCGATGAGTTCCGACGCGGCGCTGAGTCACAACCTTCGAGAACCGGCGTCGACACAGAGGGACACGAGATGGCCACCGAGATGTTGTTCCTGCACGGAGCGGGCGGATTTCACGACGATCAGCCGCTTGCCGTCGCGCTGGCAAGTGAACTCGACGCGCACGTCTCGATGCCGGAGCTACCCGACGAGGACATGTCCGTCTCGGCTTGGACGTCGGCGATACGCCCCCACGTCGACGGGCTGACTGCATCCGCTGTGCTTGTGGCCCATTCGTTCGGTGCGTCGATGTTGCTCGCTCTGTTGAGCACCATGGCGACACCTCCGCCGCGCGCGTTCCTGCTGGCGATGCCGAACTGGGGCGATCAAGGCTGGGCGGTCGCCGACTACGATGTCACCGGCGCGGAACCGACAACCGCGCTCACCCTGCATCACTGCGAGGACGACGACGTCGTCCCCGTCAGCCATGTGGCGCTCAACCAGCGGCTCCTGCCGTCAGCAGAAGTTCGCCTCCACGAAGTAGGTGGACATCAATTCGACGGATGCGCCTCGCTCGTCGCCGCCGACATTCGTGCGCACAGTTGACGTCCATCACCCGACCACCGCTCAGCGCAGCTTGGCGCCGTACACCCGCGTAACAGCCAGCTTGAGCAAGACGCGACGGTCGCTCACCATCACCTCGCGGTACTCAGCCCAGTCCGGATGCTCCCCCGCACCGAGGCGGTAGTAGTCGACCAACGCGTCGACCTCCGGACCGTCAGGATCGCTCGACGGACCGATCAGCTCGGCGGTTCCCTCGGCCGTCGCCCACGTAAAGCCGTCGGCGCTGGTGTATTCGATGGCGGCCCGTGGATCTCGGCGAAGATTTTTGGTTTTCGCACGTCCGTCGGTCATGGACACGTAGATCGTGTCGGCCTCACGGTCGTACACCGAGGTGACCGGTGAGAGTTGAGGAAGTCCGTTCGCCTTGATCGTGGCGAGGATGGCGATCGACGTGTCGGCGATCAGGTCACGGGGGTCGTACTGCTCGTCAGTCATGGTTGTGGCAACCGTCACCAAGCCGGGGGCATTCCCGCGCGGCGTCCACGCACCACTACCCTCTGCTGGTGACTTTCTCGACCTGGGCGGCGCTGCTGACTGCGTGCGTGCTGATCAGCTTCACCCCGGGCGCCGGCGCGATCAACACGATGAGCAACGCCATGAATGTCGGATTCCGACGTGCGTTCTGGGGCGTGCTCGGCCAAC
Organism: Gordonia sputi NBRC 100414; assembly: GCF_000248055.1. Taxonomy (GTDB): domain Bacteria; phylum Actinomycetota; class Actinomycetes; order Mycobacteriales; family Mycobacteriaceae; genus Gordonia; species Gordonia sputi. The sequence continues at coordinate 7,248 of NZ_BAFC01000083.1, forward strand.
AGGTCGCGCTGCTCATCCAATTGCTCATCGTCGCCGCGGGACTCGGCGTCGTCATCTCCCGATCGCACACCGCGTTCGAGGTCATCCGCTACACCGGCGCGGCCTACCTCATCTACCTCGGAATCCGACAGTTCTTCCGACGCCCCGACATGTCCGACGAGGCAAACGAATCCGTCCAGAACGAATCGGCTGCGTCGATGTTCACCCGAGGACTCTGGGTCAACCTGCTGAACCCGAAGGCGATCGTCTTCTTACTCGCGTTCATCCCAGGATTTGTGCGCCCGAACGATCCGCAGCTGATCCAGTACGTGGTCATCGGAGTGACGATGGTGGTCGTCGACATATCCGTGATGTGGTTCTTCTTCGCCCTGATAGCACGGGGATTCGCGCGTGTCACGAGGACCGAACAGGGCCAGCGTCGCCTCAACCGTGTGTTCGGAGTTCTGTTCGTCGCCGTAGGCGTCATGCTCGCGCTTGTGTGACCATGTTCGAAGGCCAGAGGGATCGAAGGCCTCACGGTTACCAGCACCATTGGAGGAGTCACGATGTCATCGCCCGAGCTCGACGACCGCGCACGCGTCGACAGCCTCCTCGACGCGCAGACCAAGGCTGAACGACTCTTCGACGAGGTGGAGCGGCGCGGCATGATCCGCGCAGGAATCGGCGAGCGCGCACTCTCCGACGACATCCGTGACCTGGCCGCCGGATGTTCGGCGTCACGCGTCACTGGCACAAACGAATCGTCCGCGCCGGCGAGAACACCCTGGAGACCTTCCGCGCCAACCCGCCGGACCGGATCATCGCCGACGACGACATCCTGTTCCTCGACTTCGGCCCGATCTTCGAAGAGTGGGAAGCCGATTTCGGCCGCACCTTCGTCCTGGGCGACGACGCGCTCAAACGACGCCTCGCCGACGACCTGCCCCGAATCTGGGATGCTGGCCGCGCCTACTTTCGTGCACACCCCGAGATCACCGGGGCCGAATTGTTCGACCGCGTCGTCGAACTCAGCGAGGAAGCCGGATGGCATTTCGGTGGCGAGATCGCCGGACACCTCGTCGGCGAGTTCCCGCACGAGAAGATCTCCGGCGACGAGATCGAGAGTTATGTGGCACCAGGTTCGTCGGGTCCCATGCGTCGCCTGGATCCGTCGGGGCGTGTGTGCCATTGGATTCTCGAGGTGCATCTCGTCGAACCCGACCGTCGATTCGGTGGCTTCTACGAGGAACTCCTCGACCTTCCGTGAGCAAGGATTGTGTGTGCGGGGAATGAGACTACTTCCCCACTGCCGGTGACCTTTGCGCGCTGTATTCCCTGCAAGGGGTTTGCGGCGTATCCACCGCCTCTCGACGGTATTCACCATGTCCGGTGCCGTGTCGTGGCACCACGCGTATCGACGACCGCTTCTCCACCGCTGTCACGTCGAAGAGAGACTGGCCGGTCTCTCCGCTACCGCTACTGGCGCGTGAACGTCACTCGGGCCTTGCGGGCTCGAATGTCGCCCTGATTCGTCGTGCGACGTCAGGGATTAGGACACTGTCGCGATGTCGTCGGGAAGAGGCTTTCGCTTGTGTGGTGGTAGCCACGCTGGACTTGAACCAGCAACCTGCCATTCTGCAAATGACCGCTCTGCCAATTGAGCTAGTGTCGCGTTGACTGAGGATGTGCTCTTCCGTGCGGTTCCAAGCCTTTTGGGCCCAGAATGCCGCACACCCTCGACCTTTCGGATGTCGGTCCTACTCGATCTCTCCTGTCTCGGCGAAGCTGCCACGCCCCGCCTCCACAGTCATGGAATACGCCCTCGACTGAACCATCTCGGACTGAAATTCCTTCCCTCGCCGCAACATTCGTCGCTACTGACCACACCTGGCAGGTGTCGGGTCACCGATCGGCTCTCCCGGCTCTCACCGTCAGATCGCTTCGACGTTGCCTCCACCCTGGGGTGAAGGTTCCGGCTCGGAGTGCATGGGGTACCGGAACTTCTCCCGGCGACGGATGTCACCCCGCCTTTCACCGGATCACTCCGGCTTATGCGCCATGCCGCATTCGTATGTCGATGTAGTTGTCAAACGTCCTGCACCACTTGGGTTGTCGTCGTCGAGCAGTGCGAGTAGCGACTCTAAGCGGTCCGGCTACGACGCACAACAGATTTTCTGCCGAGTCCGAGAACACCGACATTGAGCGGTACTCCTCAGTCCCGATCGGCGTCGCCCGAAAGATCGTCGAGACGCAGATCATCGAGACGCTGCTGTGCGCGCGATCGCGCGTCGGATGCCGATTCCAGAGCGGTCGCGGCTTCGTCCCGCTGTGACCGCGCTGTCTCCGCCGCTCGCTGGGCGAAGCGCTGCTCCTGTTCGGCACGATCCAGTTCCGCGCGCATCCGCGCGACTCGGCCCGCGAGATCGGTAGCGGCGCGCTCGGCATCGTCGACGCTGCGCTGAGCGCTATCGAGTTCGACGGTCGCCGAGTCGACGTCTGCGGTGTGTCGATCGAGAAGCGCTCTGGCGGCGTCGATCTCCGCTGCGCGGTCGGCCGTCGAACCCTCTTCAGCGGTGGATGAGGGTTCGGGCACCTCTGCGGTCGCCTCGTCGGCGGGTCCCGGCGAATCGGCGAGGGCCACCAGCCCGGCCGGGCCGAAGCCGCTGTACTCCATCGCGGTGACCAGCCGACCGCGACGCAGCAAGTCGGCCACCTGCTCGTCGCCGATCGCCGCACGCAGTGTCTGAACAGCCTCTCGTTCGACCGTCGTGCTCATACCCGCGCCGATCTCGGTGGCGAACGACCGTAGGTGCTCGAGCGCAGTCTGCACCACATCGCGTCGTCGTGTTGACAGCTGCCGCAGGAGTTCGGCCGACGAGCGACGCTGCGCCTCGCGGAGTTCGTCGGCAACGCTGAGCAGGGGGTCGAGATCCGTCGGCGAACGTCGAATCCACTGGTTGAGCAACCAGGCGACCTGCGTCGGCTTGCGCGCACGCGCGATGTCGAGGGCGAACCCGGGAGCATCGGCCGCGCGTGCCGAACGTGTCAGTTCGCGCCTACGTGAGACGAATTCATTTGGTGCGCAACCATACAACTCGTCCAGAGCGTCGTCGAGGTCCACGCGCGAACCCTCAGATACCGAACTCGATGATCGCTCGCTCGCCGAACTTCCGAAAGCCCATGCGCTGCAACAGCGGCGACGATGTAGCGGTCTCGGCGTGCACGAGCCCGAGCGAGGCTCCCCGACGTCGCGCGTCGTGTAGTCGAGCGACGATCAACGCGCGGTAGATGCCGCGACCCCGATGAGCGGGCAGGACGGCACCACCCCACATGCGAGCGACCTCACCCTCGATCGTGTAGCCGCCGGCGCCGGCCGCGTCGAGACCGTCGCGCGATGAGACGCCAGCCACGAAAAGGCCGGGCGGCGTGTCGTTCCGCGTGGCAGCGTCGTCGAGGATGGGTGGCGGAAAACCCCAGGCATCGAGGGAGATTCGGGCGAACTCGGCGATTCCGGCATCATCGTCGACGCGGCGCGCAACCACGTCGTCGGGCATCGGTATCCGGTCGACGATCTCGACCGCCGTCTTGAGCGCGACGATGTCGCGGACGGCGATCGTAGTGGCATCGCGTCGCTCGAGTTCGGCATCGTCGATACCCCCGAACAGTCCCGGCGCGCGTGTGAAGCGCACTCGTCGAGCGTCGAGTCGGCTCGCGTGGGCAGCAGCCTCATCGAGCACAACGATCGGATCGCGTTGTGCCCCGTGATAGTTCAGGAGGGTGGCGATTCCGTCGATCACATAGAACTCGTAACCGTCGATCTCGAGATGACGCGAGCCGACCGGATGCCAGGACGATGTCCACCGTATCGACTCAGCGCGTACGCGCTCCGGTGTCCACATCACCAGACCAGCGTGCCACAGCGGAGACGCGCCGATCACGCCGTCTCAGTTTGAGAGAAATCCTGAATCATTCCAGAATGCGTTGCATACTGTCGAGGTGTCCCCCACGCCGGAGTACGCAGACCAACTGCGTGCAGCCGAACTTCGAGTGACCCGTCCGCGGGTCGCGGTGCTGCAGGCCGTGAACACCCACGCGCACGCCGACACGGAGACCATTTTTCTCGCTACACGCACGATGTTGCCCGACGTCTCACGGCAGGCGGTGTACGACGTACTCGGTGCGCTGACCGACGCCGGACTCGTCCGACGCATCCAGCCGTCCGGTCTCGTCGCCCGCTACGAGGCGCGGGTCGGCGACAACCATCACCACACCGTGTGCCGTTCATGTGGCGCGATCGGCGATGTCGATTGCGCTGCGGGAACAACGCCGTGCCTCACGGCATCCGACGACAACGGCTTTGTGCTCGACGAGGCCGAGGTCATCTATTGGGGCATATGCCCCGACTGCAACCCAACGTCCATACCGGGGTCACATTCGTGATCACAGCCCGAATCACCACTTACCGGAAGGAAGACAGTGTCTGAAGAGAAGTCAGCCCCCGAAGCTCCCCCCATCGGTGAGGCACAGACAGAGCCTGCCGAATCAGGTTGTCCGATGCACATCCGCCCACCGGTCGAAGGCGGCGGCAATCAGCAATGGTGGCCGGACAAGCTGAATCTGCGTGTGCTCGCCCACAATCCGCAGGTCATTCGTCCCCGCGAACCCGACTTCGACTACGACGCCGCGCTCGCCGACCTCGACGTCGACGCACTCGTCGGTGACCTCAAAGACGTCATGAAGGACTCGAAGTCGTGGTGGCCCGCCGACTTCGGTCACTACGGCCCCTTCTTCATCCGGATGTCTTGGCACGCAGCGGGCACCTACCGCGTCGAGGACGGCCGCGGCGGAGCCGGAACCGGAATGCAGCGTTTCGCCCCGCTGAACAGCTGGCCCGACAACGTGAGCCTGGACAAGGCACGACGACTGCTGTGGCCCGTGAAGAAGAAGTACGGCAAGGCTCTGTCGTGGGCCGATCTCCTGGTCCTCGCGGGGAACGTCGCGCTCGAGGACATGGGCCTGCCGACCAAGGGCTTCGCCTTCGGGCGTCCTGACGAGTGGGAGGCCGACGAGGTCTACTGGGGTGCCGAGTCGGTGTGGCTGGGCACCAACCTGCGCTACCAGGACGGTAAGCGCGAGCTCGAGGAGCCACTGGGTGCAACCACCATGGGTCTCATCTACGTGAATCCCGAAGGCCCGGAAGGTGTCCCGGACTACCTCGCGGCCGCAGCCGATATTCGCGAGACGTTCGGCCGGATGGCCATGAACGATGTGGAGACCGCAGCGCTGATCGTCGGCGGTCACACCTTCGGCAAGACGCACGGCAACGGCGACGCCGAGCTTCTCGGCCCCGAGCCCGAGGCCTCACCGCTCGAACAGATGGGTCTTGGTTGGAAGAATCCCCAGGGCACCGGCGTTGGCAACGACACGGTCACCAGCGGCCTCGAAGTGACGTGGACTCACACACCGACCAAGTGGGACAACAGCTTCCTCGAGATCCTGTACGGCAATGAGTGGGAACTCTTCAAGAGTCCCGCGGGCGCCAATCAGTGGCGACCGAAGGACGGCGGCTGGGCCAATTCGGTGCCAATGGCCCAGGGCAACGGGAAGACCCACCCGTCGATGCTCACCACCGACCTGACGATGCGTTTCGACCCGATCTACGGGGAGATCACCCGCCGTTGGCTCGACCATCCCGAAGAACTCGCCGACGAGTTCGCGAAGGCGTGGTTCAAGCTCCTCCATCGCGACATGGGGCCTGCCATCCGCTACCGCGGTCCGCTCGTGCCGTCGGAAACCTACATCTGGCAGGACAACGTCCCCGCCGCCGAGGGCCCGCTGCTCTCCGATGCCGACGCCGACAGCCTGAAATCCGCGATCCTCGAGACCGGCCTCACCGTGCCGCAGCTCGTGTCCACGGCATGGAAGGCGGCGTCGACGTTCCGCGGTAGCGACTACCGCGGCGGCGCGAACGGCGGACGGCTGCGCTTGCAGCCGCAGCTGGGTTGGGAGTCCAGTGAGCCCGACGAGCTCGCTCAGGTCATCAGCAAACTGGAGCTGGTCGCCGAGCAGTTCAACGCCGAGCCCGGCACCAAGGTGTCGTTCGCGGATCTGGTTGTTCTCGGCGGAGCTGCCGCGATCGAGAAGGCCGCCAAGGACGCGGGCTTCTCGGTGACCGTGCCGTTCACGCCGGGGCGGACCGACGCGACCCAGGAACAGACCGACCAGGACTCGTTTGCCTACCTCGAACCCCGCTACGACGGGTTCCGCAACTACGAGGGCAAGGGCAACGAACTGCCTGCGGAGTACAACCTCGTCGACAAGGCCAACCTCCTGACCCTGTCACCGCCGGAGATGACGGTGCTCGTCGGTGGTCTGCGCGTACTCGGCGCCAACCACAAGGGCTCGTCGCTCGGAGTGCTGACGACCAAGCCCGGCACGCTGACCAACGACTTCTTCGTCAACATCACCGACATGGACGTCGAATGGTCGGCATCGCCTGCCGACGACGGCACCTACGTCGCAGTCGATCGTGAGTCGGGCGAACAGAAGTGGACGGGTTCTAGGGTCGATCTCGCCTTCGGCTCGAACTCCGATCTGCGTGCACTCGCCGAGGTCTACGCCGAGGACGACTCGAAGCAGAAGTTCGTCGACGACTTCGTCGCCGCGTGGGCCAAGGTGATGGAACTCGACCGCTACGACCTGCACTGAGTCGACTCATCACCACCGATGCACCCCGCGGACATAATCCGCGGGGTGCATCGGTGTGTGTGGCAGACCACGTAGTCTTACGCCATTGCCCGACACGTCGAGTAACTCCCCCGTACTCGCGCGTAGCGCAACGATTCGACACAATCGTCCGGGGCCGCAAGTTTTACAGTCACGCGTGCGTCCGCATGGGCGTGACTCACACGCGGCCCTTAACCGCGGAGTTTCGTGCTTCGCACGGCGAGCGGGGGCGCTGCCGACAGCAGTTCCAGAAGAGAAGGGAGTCGGTGATGTTCACGCGCATTGCCATCGTGAACCGAGGTGAGGCCGCGATGCGGCTCATCCACGCCGTCCGCGGATTGTCTGCCGAGACCGGTCAGCCCATCGAAGTCGTAGCCCTGCACACCGACGTCGACCGCAACGCCACATTCGTCCGCGAAGCCGACATCGCGTACAACCTGGGAGCGGCAGCCGACCGCCCCTACCTGAATCTCAAGGTGCTCGAGCACGCATTGCTCGAGACCGGAGCCGACGCCGCATGGGTCGGCTGGGGATTCGTCGCAGAAGATCCACTCTTCGCCGAACTATGCGACCGCATCGGCGTCACCTTCATCGGCCCGTCCGCCGAGGCGATGCGCAAACTCGGCGACAAGATCGGCGCCAAGCTGATCGCCGAAGAGGTCGGTGTTCCGGTCGCGCCGTGGAGCCGTGGGTCCGTCGACACCATCGACGACGCGCTCGAAGCCGCGGCGTCGATCGGCTATCCGCTGATGCTGAAGGCAACCGCAGGCGGTGGAGGTCGCGGTATACGCGTCATCACCAGCGACGACGAACTCCGCGACGCCTTCGACCGCACCCGCGATGAAGCCGCCCGCGCCTTCGGCAGCGGCGTCGTCTTCCTCGAACGACTCGTCACCGGAGCCCGCCACGTCGAGGTTCAGGTCATCGCCGACGGCCAGGGCACCGCATGGGCGCTCGGCGTCCGCGACTGCTCGGTGCAGCGTCGAAATCAGAAGATCATCGAGGAGTCGGCATCGCCGGTTCTCGCACCCGAGCAGGTCACAGACCTCAAGACATCCGCAGAGCGTCTCGCAGTCGCAGTCGGGTACCGAGGCGCCGCAACCGTCGAGTTTCTCTACCACCCCGGCGAACACCTCTTCGCGTTCCTCGAAGTCAATACCCGCTTGCAGGTCGAACACCCGATCACCGAATGCACGACGGGAATCGACCTGGTTCGTGCGCAGCTACACGTCGCGTCGGGCGGCCGCCTCGATGGCGAGCCCCCGGCCGAGCGCGGCCACGCGATCGAGGCGCGCCTCAATGCCGAGGATCCTGACCGCGACTTTGCCCCGGCCCCCGGCCGCATCTCACGACTCGAACTCCCCGCCGGTCCCGGCATCCGCGTCGACACCGGAGTCAGTGAGGGCGACACGATCCCCGCTGATTTCGACTCGATGATCGCCAAGATCATCGCCTATGGCGCCAACCGCAACGAGGCCCTCGGCCGTCTGCGTCGCGCCATGAGCGAGACTCGGGTCGTCATCGAGGGTGGTGCCACCAACAAGAGCTTCGTCCTCGAACTCCTCGGACAGCCCGCCGTGATCGACGGAAGCGCCGACACCGGGTGGATCGACCGCGTCCGAGCCGAGAACGGACTCATCGTCAATCGCCACTCTGCGATTGCGCTGATCGCCGCCGCGATCGACAGCTACGAGGAAGAAGAAGCCGTCGAGCGTCAGCGCCTGCTGTCGACGGCGTCGGGCGGACGCCCGCAGGTGCAGCACGAGAGCGGTCGCCCGCTCGACCTGAAACTGCGCGGTGCTGCCTACCGGGTTCGCGTCGCCCGGATCGGCGCGAGCCGCTTCCGCGTGTCCATCGAATCGGGAACCGACACCTACACCGCGGACGTCGACATCGAGCGCTTCGACGAGCACGCAGCGCAGATGGTGCTCAACGGGGTCCGCTATCGCCTCGTCACCGACACGCACGGACCAACCCACCTCATCGACGTCGACGGCGTCGCACACCGCGTCAGCCGCGACGAGGGCGGCGTTGTCCGCTCTCCCGCACCCGCACTCGTCGTGGCCACTCCGTTGGCCGTCGGCGACGAGGTCGAGGCCGGCGCACCCGTGCTGGTTCTCGAGAGCATGAAGATGGAGACCGTGCTGCGCGCACCCGTGCGCTCCCGCCTCAAGGAGTGCTCGGTGTCGGTCGGCTCCCAGGTCGAGACCGGTGCGACGCTGATGCGTCTCGAACCGATCGCCGACGCCGAGGACGACGACGAGGCAGCCCAGGCACCCGTCGAGAGCGTCGAACTCGAATTGCCCGCGGCGCCAGACAACATCGACCCGGATGTCCGGACCACCCGCACACAGGAGGATCTGCGCAGTCAGCTCCTCGGATACGACGTCGATCCGCACGACCGATCGCGACTCCTCGACGACTACCTCACCGTGCGGCGCGAAGTCCGTGCGTCGGGTCGACGCCCCATCGGCGACGAACTCGAGCTGCTCACGGTGTTCGCCGATCTCGCCGAACTGAGTCAGAAGCGTCCGCCGGTGGGCTTGAATCCGGGGTTCGAGCATGTGCACAGCTCACGCGAGAACTTCCACACCTATCTGCAGAGCCTCGACGTGGAGCGTGACGGTCTCCCCGAGGCGTTCCATGACCAGCTGCGGCTGGCGTTGCGCCACTACGGTGTCACCGAACTCGACCGCTCACCGGAGCTCGAGGCGGCGGTCTTCCGCATCTTCCTGACACTGCAGAATCCTGGTGCATCGGTCACCGTCATCACCACGCTGTTGCGGGAGTGGCTCAATGAGCCGACGCCGCGCGACGAGTTGCGCGAGGACATCGGCTTTGCGCTGGATCGGATCGTGGCCGCGACACAGGTGCGCTTCCCCGCGATCGCCGACCTCGCACGCGGTGTGATCTACGCCTGGTACGGCCAGGCAATGCTCCTGCGCGACCGTGCACGCGTCTACACGAACGTGCGCAAGCACCTCAAGTACCTCGACGAGAACCCCGATGCCGCCGACCGCAGTGAGCGCATCGCCGACATGGTGCGAAGCACCGAACCTCTTGTTCGCCTTCTGGGACAACGCATTCAACGCGATGGCACCGACAACACCGTCATGCTCGAGGTTCTCACCCGCCGCTACTACGGCAACAAGGGTGTCGATGTGATCGCCACGCAGACCGCACGCGGCACGACGTTCGTAGTCGCTGCGCGCGACGGCGCCAGCGTGGTGTCGGCAGCGGTGCCATTCGACGAACTGGCCTCTGCGGCAAGCGGACTCATCGAGCTCGCACGCAACAGCGCGGCCATCGCCGCCGACATCTACGTCAGCTGGGAAGACCAGCCCGACGACTTCGACACGATGGCCGCGGCACTGCACGAGATCGTCGCGGCGTCGCCGATGCCCGGCCAGGTGCAGCGCGTCACGTTCACCGTCGCCGGACGCGGCACCGCCGTGATGCATCACCACTTCACGTTCCGACCCTCGGCCACCGGAATGGTCGAGGAACGACTGATCCGTGGGCTGCATCCCTACATCGCGCAGCGGATGCGCATGGAACGGCTCCGCAAGTTCGACCTCACACGGCTGCCATCGGCAGACGACGAGGAGATCTACCTGTTCCGCGCCGTCGCGAAGGAGAACCCGGCCGACGACAGGCTGGTCGCTTTCGCGCAGGTACGCGACCTGAGTTCGCTCCGCGAGCACGACGGTCGGCTGCTGTCGCTACCCACGGCCGAGACCGTGCTTGCCTCCTGCGCCGACTCGATTCGTCGCGCCAAACGCGGCCAGAAGCGAGCGCTCAACACCAACCGCATCGTCATGTACGTGTGGCCGCCGATCGACGCGTCGTCGGACGATCTGGCCACCATCGCCGATCACATCCGTGGCACGACGGCCGACGTCGGACTCGAAGAGGTCCAACTGATCGCCCGACGCCGCGACCGCGAGACCGGTGAACTGCGCAAGGTCTCGATTCGCTTCTCCGTCAATGCAACCGGCGGATTCGACGTCTCGGTGGGCGAACCGTCCACCGACCCGATCGAGCCCGTCGACGAGTACCGCCAGAAGGTCCTCAGCGCCGCTCGACGCAACACGGTCTACCCGTACGAGTTGACCGGCCTGCTCGGCGACTTCCGCGAGTACGACCTCGACGCCGAGCAGCGACTCGTACCGGTAGCACGCCCTAAGGGACAGAACACCGCGGCGATCGTCGCGGGCGTCGTGACGACGCCGACCGAGAAGTATCCGCAGGGAATCGCCCGCGTCGTGTTGCTCGGCGATCCGACGAAATCGCTTGGTGCGCTGTCGGAACCCGAGTGTGCGCGGGTCATCGCGGCGCTCGATCTCGCCGAGGAGATGAAGGTTCCCCTCGAGTGGTACGCCCTCTCATCCGGCGCGCGAATCTCGATGGACTCGGGTACCGAGAACATGGACTGGGTGGCTCGCGCACTGAAGCGGGTCGTCGAATTCACGCAGGACGGCGGCGAGATCAACATCGTCGTCGCGGGCATCAACGTCGGCGCCCAGCCGTACTGGAACGCCGAGGCAACCATGCTGATGCACACGAAGGGCATCCTCGTGATGACCCCGGAGTCGGCCATGGTGCTGACCGGCAAGCAGTCGCTGGACTTCTCCGGCGGTGTGTCCGCGGAAGACAACTTCGGCATCGGCGGCTACGACCGGGTGATGGGCCCCAACGGCCAGGCTCAGTACTGGGCCCCGAATCTGGGCGCCGCACGCGACGTGCTGATGGCACATTACGACCACACCTACGTGATGCCCGGCGAGCAGACACCGCGTCGCCTCATCACCAGCGACCCGGTCGACCGCGACATCTCCGACTACCCACACGTCCTCGCAGGCAGCGACTTCACCACCGTCGGACAGATCTTCTCCAAGGAGATGAATCCCGACCGTAAGAAGCCGTTCGACATCCGGACCGTCATCCGCGCCGTCGCCGATCAGGATCATCAGGTCCTCGAACGGTGGGCCGGAATGGCCGACGCCGAGACCGCCGTCGTCTCCGACGTCCATCTCGGCGGAATTCCGGTGTGCCTGCTCGGGATCGAATCGCGCGAGGTGTCGCGCCGTGGCTACACCCCCACCGATGGACCCGACACCTACACTGCGGGAACGCTTTTCCCGCAGTCGTCGAAGAAGGCTGCGCGAGCAATCAATTCGGCGAGCGGCAACCGTCCGCTCGTGGTGCTCGCCAACCTGTCGGGATTCGACGGCTCGCCGGAGTCGATGCGTAAGCTGCAGCTCGAGTACGGAGCCGAGATCGGACGCGCGATCGTCAACTTCCGCGGCCCGATCGTCTTCTGCGTCATCTCGCGCTATCACGGCGGAGCGTTCGTGGTGTTCTCCAAGGCGCTCAATCCGAACATGACGGTGTTGGCGATCGACGGCTCGTTCGCCTCCGTGCTCGGCGGCGCTCCCGCCGCGGCCGTGGTGTTCGCGGGCGACGTCAACAAGCGAGTCGCCACCGACCCACGAGTCCGCGACATCGAGGCGCGGTTGGCGCAGGCGTCCGGCTCGGACCGGTCGGCACTGAGCGCAGAGCTGGCCGACGTACGTCAGTCGGTGCGGGCCGAGACGATCAATGCTGTCGCCGCAGAGTTCGACGCCGTGCACAGCATCCGGCGCGCCGTCGAGGTGGGTTCAGTGGACGCGGTGATCGACGCCGCCGAACTGCGCCCGCGGATCATCGCCGCGATCGAGGGCAACGCAACATGGTCGCATCGCCGCCATGAAGCCGCCGACCCTGAGCAGGTAGACCCTCAGCAGATCGGCACCGAGCAGGTCGGCACGAGCTCGGAGTCGTAACACCGGCGCGCGATACATCGACAACCGACCCGACGGCGCGGGGCCGGGATCAGAGAAACCTTCTCCGATCCCGGCCCCGTGGTCGTTGTCAGCGGGCTCGTGCGTCAGGCGATCTCGTCGGCTCCGGCACGTACGACGAAGCGTCGAACTCGGTCGCGTAGATTGTCGATCCTGTTGAGTCTCACCGCTTCCCGATCCTGACCGGCCATCGCCGAGGACGGCAGCCGGTGGACGTTGCGTGAACACTCGAAGTGCGAGCAAATCAGTGTGCCGATCGTGTCGCCGCGTCGACCGGCCTTGCCCACGCGCCGCGCAGTGAACAGCAAGACTTCGTTCGGGATCGAGACGTCTTCACACAGTGCACACAACACGCGTGTGCGTGGCGGCACCACGCCCGCCCGCAGGCGCAGGCCGACGAGACCGTCCGCGGTTTCGGTGTCAGACACATCGGAAGCGCCAGTCACATCGGAGACGTTGGCGAGATCGACGACCAGGTAGCCGATGGTCGGCGTCTTGGGGTCGCGCCAACCGAGGTATTCGAGCTGATCCCAGTCGAGCGTGTCGAACTCGGCGGGCAGATGGAGTTCCTTGCGTTCCCGTACCGAGGCATTGACGAGGGACGCGCGCAGTTGTTTTTCGGAGAGTTGTCGCATGGTGAATTCACCTGTTTCGTGAGTGGCGTGCCGTCCCTGGGCCCTTGAAGACACTGGAACCTTGGAGTCTGGAACCCCTGGAGACGGCACGAAGCAATGAGGACAGCCAGACCGGCGTACGAACGATCGCGCGCTCACCGAATACGGCGAGCGCGCACTCAGCGCAGACGGCTATCTGTTGTCGGCATGCACGCCGACAACCCCCTCACGCCGCACGAGGCGGACAGATGGTGCAGACACGTGCTCGAGTCTGCCGTCGACCTCGTGTCGCCGTCAACGTGATTAGCCAACCAACGGGTCATCGCTCGCCCGGCGCGAGCCCCTGGTTGTGGCTATGCTGGCGGTTTCCCGACGCGCCGAAGCGACCTCACGGTGGCTCCGACCGCGACGCCGGGGCCACCCGCGGAAGGAGCGCACCGTGTCAACCGACTCCGGCGCACAGGCCAGACCGACATCCGGGCAGCGTCTGCCCGGCCACATCAGACTGACGTCGCATAGCGGTGGAGTCGACGCTCCGTCGATCACCTGGGGAGCGTCGACCGCGGCAGAGCGTGGCCCCGTCATCGCCACCACCACGACGCGCGGACATCGCAACGTCGTCGGCACTCATTCGGGCTCGTACAGCGTGTATCGGGCGCTGGCTGTCGCAAGCGGTGCACTCTCGCGCGAACACCGCGCCGACCTCACCAACACCTCGCCCACCGACGTGGTCGGCCCCTACCCACAGTGGAGCGACCCCGAGGCCATCGTCAGCATCGACCCCTGGGGCGCGACGATCGCCGACTCGTTTCCCGATCACCTCGCCGCCGGGTTCGACGTCCGCCCGACCATCGCCATCACGAAGGCTCACGTCATCCTCCCCGAGATCGCCGAGGCGATCGCCAAGGGGCGCTTGGTGCCCGACAGCGAGACGTTGCTGCCCAACGGTGCTGCACTTGTGACCAAGGCCGCCGTCGAACCGGTGTGGTATCTGCCCGGGGTCGCCAAGCGATTCGGTTGTAGCGAAACGGAATTGCGTCGCGTTCTGTTCGAAGAGACCGGTGGTATGTACCCCGAGTTGGTCACGCGGTCCGACCTCGACGTCTTCCTACCGCCCATCGGTGGGCAGACCGTGTACATCTTCGGCAACCCGCGCGCCCTCGCCGATCCGACCGTCGAGCTCACCGCCCGCGTGCACGACGAATGCAACGGGTCGGATGTGTTCGGCTCCGACATCTGCACCTGCCGGCCCTACCTCACCCACGCGATCGAGGAGTGCATCCTCGGAGCACAACGCGGCGGCGTCGGCCTGGTTGCGTACTCGCGCAAGGAAGGTCGTGCATTGGGCGAGGTGACGAAGTTCCTCGTCTACAACGCACGCAAGCGACAGGTGGGCGGCGACACCGCCGACCAGTACTTCGCACGCACGGAATGCGTTGCGGGGGTGCAGGACATGCGCTTCCAGGAGCTGATGCCCGACGTCTTGCACTGGTTCGGCATCACCAAGATCGATCGACTGGTCTCGATGAGCAATATGAAGTACGACGCGATCACCGGATCCGGGATCACCGTCGGAGAACGTGTCGACCTCCCCGACTACCTGATTCCCGACGACGCACGCGTGGAGATCGACGCGAAGACAGCAGCAGGTTACTTCACGAGCGGCGTGATCCCGGACGCCGACGAACTGCGTAAGGCGAAAGGTCGGGGTCTGACCACATGAGGGCGACGGACACGGTCGTCGATCCCCTCGCGACCCTGCACAGCACCGACACCATCCGCGACCGGGCGACAACACTTCTCGCCCGCGCACGCGAGGGCCAATCGCACTGGTTCACCGTCGACGACGATGCCATCGGAACGACGGTCAGCCTGGTGGCGGACGTCACACGGGCACGCTACCCCGACCTCGACGTCCCGTTCCACAGCCGATGGCGCCACTTCGAGGCCGCGGGAGTCGACAGGGTCGCCGGGCTGGCGCAGCGGATGAGTACGTTCACTGTGGCTGAACGGATCAGCACGCGTATCGACCTCGCCGTCGTGAGTGTGTTGCTCGACGCGGGCGCAGGCCCGCAGTGGCACTTCGACGAGCCTGTCACCGACATACGCCTCACCCGCTCAGAGGGACTCGGCGTCGCCAGTTTCCACGCGTTCACCGATGGTCTGTTCTCCAGCACCGACGAGGATCCACTGCGCGTCGACGCAGCAGGTCTGCGAGCACTGACCGCTGACCAACTCGCGCAGGCATTCCAGGTGACTGCCGACAATCCGCTTGTCGGCGTCGAGGGCAGGCTCGGGCTGCTCCACGAACTCGCCGACGTGCTGGAGGCGACGCCGGGTGTCTTCGGGCAGGACGGCCGCCCCGGCGGACTGGGGAATGTACTGATCGGTGGCACCGATGGTGTTCGCGCAGCTGACATCCTCGAACTACTGCTCACCTACTTCGCGCCGATCTGGCCCTCTGCCAATCGGATCGACGATCGGCCACTCGGAGACTGCTGGCGGCACAGCGATGTCGGTGGCGACGGCGTCACCACCGGATGGATGCCATTCCACAAGCTGTCGCAGTGGCTGACGTACTCGTTGCTCGAACCCTTCGGCGACGAGGGAATCCCCGTCACCGGACTGGAGTACCTGACCGCGCTGCCCGAATACCGCAACGGCGGCCTGCTTCTCGACACCGGAGTCCTCGATCCCATTCCAGCCGACTGGTCGACACGCGAATGGCAGGTCGACGACGAGTTCATCGTCGAGTGGCGCGCGCTTACCGTGGCGCTGCTCGACGAATTGGCGCCACTGGTCTGCATCGAACTCGGACTCGACGCTGCCGCCACTCCCCTCGCGTGCATCCTCGAAGGCGGCACATGGGCTGCGGGTCGTGAGGCCGCCGCGCAACGGAGACAAGGACTTCCACCCCTGACCATCATCAGCGACGGCACGGTCTTCTGACCGTCCGAAGAACGAGAAGAGCACACATGGGCGGCACGGTTCACGTCATAGATCACCCGCTGGTCGAACACAAACTGACGTTGATGCGTCAGAAAGAGACCTCTACCAACGACTTCCGACGCCTCCTCGACGAGATCTCGACTCTGATGGCCTACGACGTCCTCGCCGACATCCCGATGCACGAGATCAAGGTCGAGACACCGATGGAGGTGACGACGGGACGAGTGATCGACGGCAAGAAGCTCGTCTTCGCGTCGATCCTGCGCGCCGGGACGTCGATCGCGGACGGCATGTTGAGCGTGGTGCCGGGCGCACGCATCGGTCACATCGGGCTGTATCGAGATCCGAAGACGCACATCGCTGTCGAGTACTACTTCAAGATGCCCAAGGAACTCGCCGAACGCGACGTCGTCATCGTCGATCCGCTCCTAGCGACAGGCCACTCGGCGGTCGCGGCGGTCGACCGGCTGAAGGAATATCAGCCGCGCTCGATCCGATTCGTCTGCCTCCTCAGCTGTCCTGAAGGACTCGCCGCGCTCCACGACACACACCCCGACGTCCCCGTCTACACGGCCGCGGTGGACCGCGAACTCAACGACGACGGGTACATCCTTCCCGGCCTCGGCGACGCAGGCGACCGGATCTTCGGAACGCAGTAGGCACACCCACCCGCTGCAGGGTGCCCGCCGGGCGGCGCCCTGCGTTGGGGACAATAGCCACATGCAGGCTTCCGCGATAGGTGCGTCGCTCGAACGCCATCAGGTCGCCGTGTACCTGTGCGCGTTCGCTCTCGGTGGCCTCGTCGGGGCGGCGGTGCCGGAGATCGGTAGTGCCGCAGAGTATCTGGTGACACCGGCGCTGGCAGCACTGTTGTTCTTGACCTTCCTGCAGGTCCCCGTATCCGGGTTGGCGACGGTGTGGCGCGACTGGCGTTTTCTGAGTGCGGTGCTCATCGTCAACTTCGTGGCTGTGCCCGCGCTGGTGGCGCTGTTGACCCTGGTGATGCCGGAGTCCGATCCCGTTCGCCTCGGGATGTTGATCGTCTTGCTCTGTCCGTGCGTCGACTACGTGATCGTGTTCAGCGGACTCGCCGGGGCCCGCAGCGACCGACTGCTCGCAGCGACCCCACTGTTGCTGATCGCCCAATTCCTTTTGCTGCCGGCCTATCTCGCGCTCCTCGGGGGCGGCGCCTCCCTCGGCACAATCGACCCGGCGCCGTTTGTGTCGGCGTTCGTCTTCCTGATCGTCATCCCGCTGGTGTGCGCCTGGGGAGTTCAGTTGTGGACACGCAACAGTGCACAGCGCGAATCGCTGGTCCGTCGACTCGACGTCGCCATGGTGCCGATGATGGCGTTGGTTCTGGCGCTGGTGGCTGCGTCGCAGGTGGCGCGCCTCGGATCAGATCTCTCGACGGTGGCCGGCGCGCTGTGGATCTACGTCGTGTTCCTGGTGCTGATGGCGTTGATCGGGTGGGCGGTGGGCCGACTCCTCGGTCTCGACACCGGATCGACGCGTGCCGTCTCCTTCTCCGGGGCGACACGAAACTCGTTGGTGGTCTTGCCCCTTGCCCTGTCGCTGGACGAAGGAGCCGACCTCGCGGCAACCGCGGTGGTGGCCCAGACGGCCGTCGAACTGGTCGGGATGGTGGTGTTCGTGCAGCTCATCCCTCGGATGATTCGCGACCGCTGACCAGACCCCCGCTATTTGTGCGGCACGTCGGCGGACAGCCCGCCGTCCATGACGAATTCAGCGCCGGTCGCATACGACGACTCGTCACTGGCGAGGAAGACCACGAAGGTCGACACCTCGCTGGAGTCGGCCGCACGGCCGAGAGGCACCTTGACCATGTCCTCGGGCAGACCCTCCGTCATCGGAGTCCTGATGAGACCGGGGTGGATCGAGTTGACCCGCACGTTGTGCGGCGCGAGTTCGAGAGCGGCCGACTTCGCCAGGCCGCGCACACCCCACTTCGACGCGACGTATCCATGTGCCCACGGACTTCCACGCAGACCTTCCACGGACGACACGTTGATGATCGATCCGCCGCCGGCAGCGATCATCGGATCGGCCACCGACTGGATTCCGAGGAACGTTCCCGTCAGGTTGACGTCGATGATCTGCTTCCACTTGTCGAGGCGGAACTTCTGAACCGTCGACCCGTTCACGATGCCCGCGTTGTTCACCAGAACGTTGACTTTGCCGAAGTCGTCGATCGCGGCTGCCACTGCGGCCTGCCAATCCTCCGGAGACGTGACGTCGAGGTGCACGTAGCGCGCGGAGTCTCCGATCGCAGCGGCGAGCGCTTTGCCCTCGTCGTCGAGAATGTCGCCGATCACGACCTTTCCACCCTCGGCGACGAGTGCCCTCGCATGCTCTGCACCCATCCCGCGGGCACCACCGGTAATGATCGCAACCTTGCCGTCCACACGTCCCATGGCGACACACGGTACCTGGTCGGAGTCTAAATGAGAACACGTTCTACCTATCTTCGTCGTTCCGTGCTCTACTGATATGGACACGAGTCCGGACAGATGTTCACTCGTGTCCACCCCTGACAGCTGTTCACCGCAGCAAGGAGGCTTCGACACATGACGATCAGCGTGGCCCTCGTCGGCACCGGGAACGCGGGGAGGCTCGCATTGACCCAACTCATCGACGACTACCGTTTCGAACTCGTCGGTGTCTGCGTGAACAATCCCGACAAGGTCGGCGTCGACGCGGGAATCCTGGCCGGAAGTGACAGCGCCACGGGCGTCCTCGCCGTCGACGATCTCGGCGCGATCGTCGAACGCTCACCTGATGTCATCGTCTACTGCGCCATGGGTGACACGCGCCCGATCGACGCGTTCAACGACATCCTCATGATCGTGTCCGCGGGTATCGACGTCGTCGGTTCGGCACCGGGCGGACTGCAGTATCCCTGGGGCGTCATGCCCGACAAGGCGATCGCCAAGCTCGAGAAGACCGCGCACGACAACAACGCGAGCGTATTCATCACCGGCGTCGACCCCGGATTCGCCAACGACCTCATCCCGTTCGTCTTCGCAGGAACCTGTCAGCGGATCGAGCAGATCCGATGCATGGAGATCGCCGACTACGCGACCTACGACGGCGCCGAGGTGATGTTCGACGTGATGGGCTTCGGCAAACCACTCGACGAGACGCCCATGCTCTTCCTCCCCGGAATCCTCGGACTCGCGTGGGGCACGACGATGCGGCTCCTCGCCGCCGGGCTCGGCATCACCATCGACAACGTCATCGAGCATCACGAAAGCGAGCCCGCGCCAGAGGAATTCGAGATCGCAGCGGGGGTCGTCGAGAAGGGCACCCGGGCAGCGGTGCGTTTCGAGATCATCGGCATGTCCGGCGAGCGCGAAGCCGTCGTGATCGAACACGTCACGCGACTGCGCGACGATCTCCGACCCGACTGGGCGCGGCCTTCGCAACCAGGTGGATGCTATCGGGTCGAGATCGTCGGCGAACCGTCGTACCGCGTCGACATCATGCCGACGAGCGCGAAGGGCGATCACAACCACGCCGCCATCGTGGCCGCGTTGGGACGCATCGTGAACGCGATCCCGGCCGTCCACGACGCACCCGCAGGTATCCGCACAACCCTTGATCTCCCGCTGGTGACCGGCAACGGTGTGTTCGTCGGTGCAGGCGCCCCGACCGGGGAGGTTGGCCTCCGGTAAGTTGACCCCCATGAGCGAGCAGACCGTCAGTGACCGTGAATGGAAGGCCTTCGAGGTCGATGTGGCCGACCAGGTCGCCGAAGTGCGCCTCACCGGTCCCGGCAAGGGCAATGCGATGGGACCCGACTTCTGGCGTGAACTTCCCGACATCATCGAAGCGCTCGACGCCGACGACGAGGTTCGCGCGATCATCGTCACCGGGTCGGGAAAGAATTTCTCCTACGGACTCGACCTTCCCGCGATGTCCGGAGCACTCGGCCCCGCATTGGCCGACAATGCAAAAGCCAAGCCCCGCACCGACTTCCATAACACAATCATCGACATGCAGCGTGCGATCAACGCCGTTGCCGACTCTCGTACTCCCGTCATCGCGTCCGTCAGCGGTTGGTGCATCGGCGGCGGAGTCGACCTGATCACCGCAGCCGACATCCGCTATGCGAGTGCCGATGCCAAGTTCAGCGTCCGCGAGGTGCGAGTCGGCATGGTCGCCGACATGGGTAGCCTCGCCCGGCTCCCCGCGATCATCGGCGACGGTCACCTGCGCGAGCTGGCTCTCACCGGCAAGGACATCGACGCGCAGCGGGCCGCCACGATCGGTCTCATCAACGAGGTCACAGAGACCCCCGAGGAGTCCCTCGCTCTCGCACGCACGACGGCCAAGCAGATCGCCGCCAATCCTCCGCTCGTCGTCAAGGGCGTCAAAGCCGTTCTCGATCACACCCGTTCAGCCGCAGTCGCCGACAACCTCCGGTACGTGGCCGTCTGGAACGCGGCGTTCCTGCCGAGCAACGACCTCACCGAGGCGATCACGGCGGTCTTCGAGAAGCGCGACCCGAAGTTCACCGGCTCCTGACGTCACGCCACACCATCACTGATCCGTGGTCCGGTCTTCTCGTTTGTCTGTGACGAGCGAGAAGACCGGAATCTTCCTGTCCGTGCGCTTTTCGTAGAGGTCGAAGTTCGGCCACGTCGCACGCAGTGTCTGCCAGGCCTGGGCGCGCTCGTCGCCGTCGAGTTCGCGCACCGACGCCACCGATGTCATCCCCTCGTGACGCACCTTGACCGTGTCCGTGGCGCGCAGGTTGTAGACCCACTGCGGCATATCGGGTCCACCGAAATACGAACCCGCAATCAACCAGCCGGTATCGGTGGGTGCCGCGAGCAGCGCCGTGGCACGCTCGACACCGCTGCGGCGTCCGCGCACAATCACCGTGATGTGCGGTAGGCCGGCGATATCGAGTAGGCCATAGCGCTGACGCGTCACGGCCGCAATCACCTTGTCGCATTTCACAATCTGTGGAAGATACCTCGGCATCCAGGGGATGGAACCGATCTTGATCGCCAGCGGAGTCAACAGGCCCATATGGCCAGTGTTCCATGTGGGCGGTTCATCGCCTCACGCCCTGTCAAGATCGATGTACACAGCTGTGGAAGCGGATCTGACCGTCTCGCCCGATCGGGACCACGATGACACGCATGAACCACGACAACATTTCTGGCCCGATCTCCGACGATCCCTTCGGCGCACCCGAAAGCGGACCAATACCCGACAACGGACCGACCCCCGACAGCGAACCGATTCCCGACATCAAGACCGCGAAGCTGCCATTCGACAGCACCGAGGAGTTGCGCCAACGCTGGCGCGCCCTCATGGGACCGCTCGGTTTCAGCGAACCTTGCCTCTGGATCGGGTTCATCGACAATGATCGCCTGGTCCCCGGGGCACTGCCGCGCATGACACTGCCGACCGTGCCCGACGCGCATCTCATCGACACATTGGTGACCCAGCTCCGCACGGTGACCGACGACGACGGGCATCTGTCGCTCGCTTTCCTGCTCACCCGCCCCGGTTCGGACGGGATCACCGCACGCGATCTCGGCTGGTGCCGGCTCCTCGCGAGTGCTGCACAACGCTTCGGCGTGCCCATCCTTCCGATCCACCGCGCCAACGACGTCGCCCTCGAGACCATCCCGATCCCCATCGAACGCGCCGCATGAGCGGGTAGTTTCGGACCGGGAGGTGCCATGACAACCGGACCGGGAAAGCGTCGCGTCAGCATTGATGGCGGACAGAGCGGCGCACGCGTCCGTATCGCCGTCGACGGTACGACGACCGACCACGACGACGGTCCGATCTTCACGTCGCGACCGGTCGTCGAGCAGGTCGCCGAGATCGCACGCCGTGCGCTCGCCGGCGCGCCGGTTCGCGCGACGACCCTCACCGCAGGTGTGTCCGGGCTGACCCCCGATCAGTCACGTCCCGAGGGATTGCTGGCACTGACGGCCGATCTCGGCGTCGACTCGGTGTTCCTGGTTCATGATTCGGTGTCGGCGTATCTCGGCGCCAACGGGTTCGACCACGGAGTCGTCACGGCGGTCGGAACCGGAGTGGTGACGCTGGGTGTCGGTGAGCTCGGTACGGCGAGGATCGACGGGTGGGGTCATCTTCTCGGTGACGCGGGCAGCGCCTACTGGATCGGCCGCGCCGGACTCGACGCGGCGCTGCGTTCGTTCGACGGACGCAGCGGCACTACCTCGCTGGAACGTGCGGCCGTCGACGAGTTCGGTCCGCTCCCCGAGTTGTACATGCGCATGCAGGCCGCGCCAGACCACGTCGCGTCGATCGCGGGGTTCGCCCGCATCGTCGGCCGGGAAGCCGACAGCGGCGACGGCATCGCGGTGGACATTCTCCGCAACGCAGCCGCAGAGCTGGCAACGTCGGTGATAGCGGCTCTGCGTCGTACCGGATGGCACGATGGCGATGCCGCCCGCGTGAGCTGGATGGGGGCGGTACTCACCCGCAACGACATGCTTCGCACGCACCTCAGCAACGAGATCAGCACGCGCGCACGGGGAGCCGTAGTCCAAGCGCCTCTGGGCACGTCCCTCGACGGCGTCGAAAGAGTCGCCGATACTCCGCCGGGGCACCCACTCGACATCGAGATCTACCGAGCAGGCTGACAAGGCGGGCCGCGACGTTTCCGTCGCGGCCCGCCTTGCTGGTGGTCATCTACAGTTCGTCACCGATCCGGGGTGAAGGTGGGTTCGGAGGCTGCGAGGTCGACAGTGCCACTGAGGTAGTCGCTGTCGGTGTAGCTTCCCGGACCGGATGACGTCGACATGTACGTGGCAGGCCACTCGACCCTGCCGTACACCTGCACACTGGTGGGAGCGTCATAATCCGGACTGAGCTTCAGTTCGTTGATGTCGCTCGGCTTGGTCCAGCGAACGCTTCCCGGTACGACCGACTGGTACAGCGACTGCGAACATCCCGGCTTGTCCTTCGACGCGATCGCCTGCGTCGAACCCGCGCAGTTCGTGAAGTACGTGTCGAGGGCTGTCGCCACCGCCTTGGTGCCCTGGTCGCTCAATTCGGGCCTGAGCATGGCCAATGACGAGTAGCTCGGCCCCAGCGGGAAGTCGGTCGAACCTACGGCCTTCACCGAGAAGTTCGGGTTGGCAGAACCCCACTCGACCGGTCCGGGGAACACGTAGACCTTGGTGTCCTTGCTGACGTCGATACCGAACGCGGTCAGTTGGGGCACGCGCGGGGCGTCGACGTCGATCGGGATCGTCCCGTGATCGACCATCCACTTGCCATCAGATTTCGTGAGGTCGAAGTCGATGTCGGCGTTGCGATCTCCGAATTTGTACGTGGCTTTCACGCTGGCCAACTTCGACGACGTTCTCGATGGTTCCCGCACGTTGATGTCCGAGATCTTTGCGGACGCCTGTTGCTTCTTGAGCGCCTCGTCGGTGAGGAGTTTCTCCGACGGCGGTGTTCTGACAACGCTCAACGCCTTCTTGGCGTCGCCGTTCGACAGACCGTCGAGATAGGTCTGGACTGCGGCCTTGGGCGAACCGCCAGGCCCCGAGTCACCCGTGAAGACGACGATCAGCGTCGCCACGAGGGCGATGATCACGACGAGGACGCCACCACCGATACCCAGGAGCAGAAGCAGTCGCTTGTTCTTCTGCTTCGATTGTTGCGGCGGCACTCCCCCGCCACCCATCGCTGGTTGCGCACCCCACGCAGCGCCCGGTTGCTGCCCATAGCCCTGCGGTTGGCCGTACTGGGCTTGACCGGCTTGGGCTTGACCGGCTTGGGGCTGGCCGAAGTTCGTGTCGTGCATCTGGTTCGGCTGCTGACCGAAGTTCACCGTCGGGTCGGTGGCCGTTCCGGTCGGCGCCGCTTGCCATTGCTCGTACCCGGGCTGTCCGTAGGGCGTCGACTGCCCGTACGCCGGTTGCTCGGGGCTCTGCTGCTGTCCGTATGGCGTGTACCCGCCAGCAGACTTGCCGTCGCTCGAGGCCGCTTCACCCCCGCCGGAAGGACCCTGCGGTGCCGCGCCCTGCGGCGTCGAATCACCCGGCTGAAACGGATCGTGCGGATAACTCACGGCGGCATCTCCCCTTGTCGTCGCCGACGCGGGCAGCTTCAGTGGCTCGTTGCACTCGCTGTCGGAATCGTCGGAATCGGACCAACCTTAAACGAGCTACAACGATCTGACGCAGTCGGGTCGGACAGGCGAATGATGGTCAGTCGGTGCCGCCCGCGGTCGCCACAGAGGCGGTCAGTGTTCCCGTCAGCAAGCGCGCGAAATCGGCCGGATCGTCGAGCTCCCCGCCCTCGGCGATCAACGCCATCCCATAGATCAACTTGGCCGTTGGGGTGAGCCGAGAATGGTCGGCGTCGGCCTTGAAGGCCGCGTTGAGCCCGGTGACCAGCGGATGATCGGCGTTGAGTTCGAGCGCACGCTTGGTTTTCGGCAGTTCCTGACCCGACGCACGATAGAGGCGTTCGAGTTGTGGCGACATCGAATACGTGTCGCCGACGAGACACGCGGCCGACTCGGTGAGGCGGTGCGAGAGGCGGGCTTCGCTGATGTCGGCGTCGAGCGCCTCGCCGAGCCAGGACAGCAGTTCCTCGAACTCGGCAGTGCGCGCATCCGTCGACTCGTCGGAAGTGCTCGTGTCACCGTCGAGTTCGTCGAGATCGACCTCTCCCTTGGCGATTGAGCGGAACGGCTTCCCATCGAATTCGACACCGCTCGAGACCCACATCTCGTCGACGGGGTCGTGCAGGAAGAGCACCTCGATACCCTTGGCCCGGAAAGCTTCCATATGCGGCGAGTTCTCGATCTGCTGACGGGATTCGCCGGTCAGGTAGTAGATCGACTTCTGTGCGTCGGACATCCGACCGACGTAATCAGCCAGCGAGGTCAATTCGTCTGCGGCGCGGCTTGTTTCGAATGCCGATGCCTTGAGCAGCGCATCACGGTTGTCGGCGTCGTTGACGAGACCTTCCTTGAAGACGCGACCGAAGTTGTCCCAGAACGTCCGGTAGTCGTCGGGACGGGCGGCGCGCATCTCATCGACGGTCGAGATCACCTTCTTCGTGAGTCGACGACGAATGGCTCTGATCTGTCGGTCCTGCTGGAGGATCTCGCGGGACACGTTGAGCGAGAGGTCCGCCGCGTCGACCACGCCTTGCACGAAGCGGAGATACTCGGGCATCAGCTCGTCGCAGTCGTCCATGATGAACACGCGTTTGACGTAGAGCTGCACGCCGCCGGTGCGTTCACGCATGAACAGGTCGAACGGTGCTTGCGACGGGATGAACAGCAGCGCTTGATATTCGAACGTTCCCTCGGCCTTGAGGGTGATGATTTCGAGCGGATCGTCCCACGCGTGCGCGACGTGGCGGTAGAACTCCTTGTACTCCTCGTCGGACACCTCGTCGCGCGAACGCGACCACAGCGCCTTCATCGAGTTGATGGTCTCGGTTTCGGTGCTGGTCGTGGTGACCGGTTCGTCGCCCTCGTTCTCGGCCGGAGTGGTCGTCGTCTTCTCGACGTCCATCCGGATCGGCCACGCGATGAAGTCGGAGTAACGCTTGACGAGTGCGCGGAGTTTCGTCTGGTCGGTGTAGTCGTAGAGGTGGTTCTCGGCGTCGGCAGGCTTGAGCGTCAGCGTCACCGACGTACCCTGCGGCGCGTCGTCGACATCAGTGATGGTGTAGGTGCCGTCACCCGTTGATTCCCAACGGGTTCCGGTCTGCTCGCCTGCCTTGCGGGTGACGAGAGTGACCTTGTCGGCGACCATGAACGTCGAATAGAAGCCAATGCCGAACTGTCCGATCAGCTCTTCGGTCGCCGCGGAATCCGACGCCTGCGCGAGCTTGGCACGCAATTCGGCGGTGCCGGAGCGCGCAAGCGTTCCGATCAGTTCTACGACCTCGTCGCGTGACATTCCGATGCCGTTGTCGCGGATGGTGAGGGTGCGCTCGGCGCTGTCATCAGCGCTCGGCTCGAGCGTGATGTGCAGATCGGAGGCGTCGACGTCGAGGTCCTTGTCGACGAGCGATTCGAGTCTGAGCTTGTCGAGCGCGTCGGACGCGTTCGAAATCAGCTCCCGAAGAAAGCTGTCCTTGTCCGAGTACACGGAGTGAACCATCAGGTTCAAAAGCTGACGGGTCTCTGCCTGGAATTCGCGGGTTTCCGACTGTGTGCTCATCAAGTGCCTCCGGATCAGTACGACTGTGCGCATTGTCTGCCGATTCGATGCCATCGCGACCACACGGGTGCGACGTGCGCGACATGAGAATTTTACCGACGCTGCGCGCAGTACCCTGAGGAGGGTCGGAGGGCGGCGAACCTCACCGCGCTCGGACACAATCGACCCAGCACCACACGACCGCAGCACCACCGAGCCTTGGAAAGCGAAGGATGTCGACGCCGCGCATCATGCTCGTTCACGCACACCCCGACGACGAGTCGCTGTGGACCGGCGGCCTGATCGCCCGCGCTATCGCCGCAGGTGGCGAGGTCTCGGTGGTGATGTGCACGTGGATGTCGGGCACTCCACGACATCGCGAGCTGCTCGACACACTCGGCGAACTCGGTGTACACG
The DNA here is from genome assembly GCF_000248055.1 of Gordonia sputi NBRC 100414. GTDB lineage: Bacteria > Actinomycetota > Actinomycetes > Mycobacteriales > Mycobacteriaceae > Gordonia > Gordonia sputi. The sequence continues at coordinate 33,966 of NZ_BAFC01000083.1, forward strand.
ACGAGCCGATACTGCTCGACTACGCCGACCTGAAGGTGCCGGAGTCCGCGCCGGGACATCAACGGTTGACGGATGCGTCGTTCGACAGCGAGGTCGCCGAGCTGGCCCGCCACATCCGACGTCGACGACCCGACGTCCTCGTCACCTACGACCCGTATGGGATCTACGGGCACCCCGATCACATCAGGGCACACAGGATCACCTGTGCTGCCGCTGATGCCGCGGCCACCCCAACCCTGTACCGCGATGACCTGCCGGCGTGGCAGGTGCGCTCGCTGTACTTCGCGACGATCGCCGACTGGATGGTCGCCGAGCTGGCCGACACACTGTTCCCTCGACTACAGCCCGGCGACTTTCTCGGTACGCCCGCGCACACGCTCGGACTTCAGCTCGACGTATCCGAATGGATCGAGCACAAAGTTCGCGCGATCGAGTCGCATAAGACAGAACTGGCACGACGATCCACCGTCTCCGCGCTGATGAGTCTGCCGCGCGCACAACGTGATCTGGCCCTTGGCACCGAATGCTTCCTCCGCCGCGACCTTACCGCCGACGGCTGCGACCTCTGAGTCAGGCCAGTTCCCGGACCGCCGACCGCAACCCGCTCGCCCGATGGACACGGCGAGTGACGGCCTCGGCCAACACTTCTCGCGTTCCGACGATTCGCACACGAGTACGTGCACGCGTGATCGCGGTGTAGAGAAGCTCGCGGGTCAGCAGCTCCGATCCCGAGGGCGGCAGCACGATGGTGACACCTCCGAACTGACTTCCCTGGCTGCGGTGAATCGTCATCGCGTATGCCGGCGCGACGTCGGGCAGCTGCACCGGTGCGATCAGCCGCTCCTGCGCGCCACGGCGGAATGCGACTTCGAGGCGATCGGAATCGGTCTCGCCACCGGCACGAACCACCACTCCACAGTCGCCGTTGAACGTCCCGGTCTGCCGGTCGTTCGACGTCACCAGCAGCGGCTCACCCAAAGACCACACCATCGTGTCGAGCTCGATCCGCGGAAGGCCCGGCGACTCCGACAGCCAGTCGGCAACGCGTCGCTGCCAGCCACGCACGCCCCAGAGTCCCTCACGATGCGCGCACAGGATCCGGTGCGAGTCGAGCGCCGCCAATGCGGCGTCGACGTCACCGGTGTGTGCCGCGCGGTGCAGTGCCGTGCCCCAGGCGACGATGTCGTCGTGAACAGCGTCGAGCTTGTCTGGCGCGACGAGTTGTACGTCGTCGATGTCGGCCGAGGTGACGAGGTCGACGACAGCATCTGCGTCGCCACGATTGACCGCATCGGCCACGCGCGAGATCTGTCCGCCGAATCGAAAACCCCGACGCAGCGTGACCACTCCGTCTCTCAGACGCGCTGATTCGTCGGCATTCATCTCGATCGAGGGATCACCTGCCGTCGTCGCGGACGCCTGACCCGATGGTGGGCCGGGAGCGCGCTCGACGAGGTCGGCGAGGACCGCACCCGCCTCCACCGAGGCCAGCTGATGGGGATCGCCGACGAGAATCAGTCGCGCATCCGAGCGCACGGCGTCGAGTAGTCGGCTCATCGCGGTCATCGACAGCATCGATGTCTCGTCGACCACGATCACGTCGTGTGGCAGCTTGTTGGCCAGCCCGTACCGCGGCGTCGAGCCCGGCCGCCAGCCGAGAAGGCTGTGCACGGTCACCGCCCGCACCGAGGTGGGCAGCGTCCCGTCGAGGTCGACCGACGCCTGCAACTGGGCTGCCGCGCGACCAGTTGGTGCGCACATCCCGATGCGGAGGTCGCCCCCCGCGAGACTGTCGAGAACCGCCAGAATCCGAGCGACGGTGTACGTCTTTCCCGTTCCCGGGCCACCGGCGAGGATCGACGTCCAGTGCGAGGCGGCAACCTCGGCGGCGAGGCGCTGCCGCGGCTCTGCGGTGCTGTCGGCGAACACCTGCGCAACCTGCGCCCGCACCGCCTCGACATCGACGTCAGGTGCACTGGTCGCACGGTTGGCGAGCGTCTGGCGGATCGATTGCTCCTGGCGGAAGTACTTCTGCAGGTAGACCAACGGGCCGTCGTCGGAGTCCATCAACACCACGGGCTGCAGCGTCGACCCGCGGGCACCGACGACCAGCGGACAACCGCGCAGTTCGGCGAGCATCTCGGCGGCACTCGGAAGCGCGAGTGATTGCGCGCCCGGGAGTTCGTCGACGGTGGTGAGCGCGAAACATGTCGACCCGAGGCGCACCGAACGAACGGCGAGTGCGATGGCGACCTGAGCCGCGACCGCGACCGGCTCGCCACACATGCGGACCATGCGCGACGTGATGTGCAGATCGGATGCAGCGAAAAGGCCTGCGGCGTTTGCATCGGCGAGGATGCCGTCGGCGTCACGAACCCGCCGCGCATCGTCGATGGTCAGCACACCGGGATTGTCGGTGCTCACCGGTCGTCGCCTCCTTCGATGCCCGCGAGTAGATCCGACAACTCGGTGACCAACGCGGTGGGGATGTCCCATTCGTAGACCCCGCAACCCGGTGGGGTGTCGGCGCCCACCATCCCGCGCACGAAGTGGTACTGCACCGGACCGAGGTGCTCGGCAGGCGTGTAGCCGGGCAGTCGCCAGCGAAGATAGCGGTGCAGCGCAACGGAATACAGCAGTGCCTGCAGCGGATAGTGTGCGCCGATCATCTCTGCGGCCATTGCATCGGCGGTGAAGTCTTCAGCGCTCAGCTCGCCCGGACGCAACCGGTTGGTCTTGTAGTCGACGACGACGTATCGGCCGTCGGACGTGCGTAGCACCGAGTCGATACTTCCGGTGAGATAGCCGCGCAATGCGCGCGGCGGCATCTCGGCGAGCGACTCGGCGTAGGCACGTAGCGGATCCGCTTCGGGGAGATGGTGATTCATCAGGGCGGCGACGTCGGACAGGACCGCCGCGGCAGGCGTCGACGCCGCGTTACCGAGCGGGAACTCGAAGTCCAACTCTGCCAGCCGATCTCGCGGCCTGACCGACCACAGGGTGCCTCCGAGCGACGCCAGTGGGGTTGTCAGTACGGCACGTAACGCGGCGGCGAGATCATCGACGTCGACGTCGAGTGCGTGCCTGGTCGCGGACGTAGCACACAGTTCGCGGACATGGTCGTCGATATCGGGTGCTGCGGTGTCGACGTATTCGAGCACCTCGTGGACCAGTGTTCCGAAGGCCGCTCCGAATGGCATGCCGTTCATCAGCGACGGTGTTCCTTCGGGAAGCGCCGAGGCCTGTCCGGCTGCCGGATCCGTTGCCGCATAAGGATCGCCGGAGTCGAGAGTGTCGGCGGGATCGGCAGGCTCGTCGGTGATCAACTCGCCGTCGGCAGCGGAGCCGACCTCGGGTTCGCTGCCGGTTGTCAGGGTCGGATGTCGGTGCGCGGCACCGGCGATCAGGGCCGAGTACGAGGTGCGACGCCACTGCTGGTCGATCGTGCGAGTGAACCGCGCGACGTCGAGTTCGGGGCGGCTTTCGTCGTCATCTGGCGGTGTCCACACCGGTGCCGGCGAGTCGTCGGCGTGCTCGACACTGATCGACACCGGCGGATCGGCCGCGAGCGCACGCAGCGTCGACACGCACGTGTGGTCGTCCGGCACGTTCACCGAGGTCGGCACGGTCTCGGCGTCGGTGCCGCGTCGCGTCTCGCCTGCGTGTTCTCGGCGTCCGAACAACAATCGGTGCAGTGGACCCTTCGACGTGTTGAACGACGGTGCCCAGTGCATGACGACCTGTGACGAGGCGCGCGTCAATGCGACGTAGAGCAGGCGGAGGTCCTCGCCCGCTTCCTCCTCGTTACGACGCGCGATCCGCTCACCCCAGCCGCGAGTCCCCTCGCCACCGACGTCGAGGTGACGGCGACCGGCATCGTCGTGGTAGCGAAAGGTTTTCGGCTTCGAGACCCGCGCGGCGTCCCAACCGAACGGCACGTACACGATCGGGAACTCCAGTCCCTTGCTCGCGTGCACAGTCATGATCTGCACGACATGGGTGTCGCGGTCGAGACGTCTGGTCTGATCTTCGTGGCGCCGCCACTGGGATTCATCGGCGATGCGATCCGCAAGCCACTCCACGACACCTGCCAGCCCGCACTCGTTCTCGACGACGTGCTTGTTCACCAGCGACGCCACCTGCAGCAGATCGGTCAGTGCACGTTCGCCGTCCTCGATTCCGAGCACTCGGCCGGCGACGTTCTCGGCTGCGAGGAGACGCTGAGACAGGGCCGCGAACCCACCGTCGGCGAAGACTCGACCCAGTTCGGCGAACATCGATGACAGCTCCGCGAGGCGGGTATCGGAAGCCTCTGCGAGTTCGCTTGCGTCCCAACCGATCAGGGGCGTCAACGCGGCAAGTCGGACGCGGTCGGCGCGCGCCGGTTGCTCGATCGCACGGATCACCCACAACCAGTGCAGCGCACCGATCGTACGGAAGACGCTGGTCCCGGTGCCGACGACTGAGGCGATGCCGAGTTCCGACAGCGCTCGCTGCAGCGGCTCGATGGTGCCGTTCGTGCGAACGAGAATCGCGATGTCGCCCGGGGTGACAGCGCGTGGTCCGTCGCCGGTGTCGAGCCGGGTGTCGGAGGCGAGGAGCCGGGCGATGTCGTTCGCGACGTCGGCCGTGATCGCGGACCGGACGTCGGCAACCGAAGGGAATCCACTCTTCCCGCGGATGGTGAAATCGCTTCGCGACAGGGCGCGCATGCGCAGAGCCGGTGCACCGGAGATCCGACTCCCCGACCGCGCGGCCCGAACGGGGTGCACCGTGATCGATCGATCACCGAGGCTCGCGCCGCCGTAGATCCGATCCAGCGCGGTCACGAGGTCGGCATCGGAACGGTGATTCGTGTCGAGCGCACGGAGCGAATCGGCGACGTCGACGGCCGTCAGGTAGCTGCGGACCTCCGCACCACGGAACGCGTAGATCGACTGTTTCGGATCGCCGACGAGAACCAGTTGTCGATGCCCGTGAAAGCAGCGCCGCAGGATCTCCCACTGGAACGGGTCGGTGTCCTGGAATTCGTCGACGAGGATCAATTCGAACGAGGCCCGGATGCGCTTGCACGCCGCCTCACCGAACTCCGGGTCGGTGACGACCCGGTACAGGATCATCTGGAGGTCGTCGTAGGTCCGCAGTCGCGCGAGGCGCTTGCGACGTTCGACGCGGCTGCGCACGCGCTCGCAGAATCGCACGCGCTGGGTTGCGGCCGACGGTGTGGCGTCTGCGGTGTCGTCGGGTTGCGGCGCCAGCGGCACCCCCGCGCTCCGGACGGCCTCGCGCGCGATCGCCATCGCCTCGCCGACAGAAAACGGGGGGCGGTCGGCATCACCCGCATACGACGACAGGTACAGATCGAGCGCGGTCTGTTCGACGATGTCGTCGGTGTCTTCGACGACGTCGTAGATCAGTTCGCGTTCGCCGAGGAAACCCAGGGCTTCGAGCATCCGATTGCAGAACGTGTGTGTCGTCGCGATCGTCGAGGCGTCGAAATCGGAGAGCGCCTGCATGAGACGTCCACGGCGCGCGCCGATCTCGTCGGGACTCCCGGTCAGCACCGCACGCAGCACCGGGTCGTCGTCGCCGTCGCGATCGGTGTGCACGCGGGCCGGATCGAGCGCGACGACGAGGTCGGCGAGGCGTGCGCGCATACGCTCGCGCAGTTCGGCACTCGCCGAGCGGCTGAACGTGACCAACAGCAGCTTGTCGATCGGCAGGCCGTCGGCGATCTGTCGAGCAGCGACGCCGACAATCGCATACGTCTTACCTGTCCCAGCGCTGGCCTCGAGGACCGTTGTGCCGCCGGGCAACGGTGCTGCAACGTCGAAAGGCTGTGGTACAGAGCCCTCCAAAGACTGTGGCGCAGGGGCGGTTTCGGACCCCGGTGTCCCCGTGTCGGGGATGGTGTGCGCTTCGGTCATGACATCGTCTCGTGGTCGAGGAGTGGGTTCCAGAGGGCGCGGGCGAGCCTGGTGAACAGCGGCGCCTCGGCCTCTCCGGGCAGGATCAGCCCGGCCCACCGGGGGTCGTCGGAGGTCGACATCCGCAGGATCTCGTCGAATGCGACCGACGACGTCACGTCGGCCCCGAACACGAAGCGCAGGTAGGTGTCGGTGCCCGCGCCGAACATCCCGTCGAAGCTGCGTCGCGCGGTTTCCACCGCCGCGTCCGAACGGACGCCTGCGCGCACCTTGGTGGCGTACTCCTCCGCGGGTTCGAGCGGCAGCGGAATCGGCGAGCGCAACCCGAGGTCGCGGAGACGCACCAGATCGTTGAGCACGGCGCGTGCGTCGTCGGGAGCAGTGAGCATGGACTGGGCAACCGCTCCCGCGCCGCCGCGGCCGACGACGAGCGCCGACGGCGGTGACGCGTCGGCGGCCGACGCCGCGAGGAGCAGCAATCCCAGCCACGCGGTCAATCGCTGCTTGGCCCGCACACGGGAGTACGTCGCGGTGACGATCGTCGTTCCGAACGGCGAGTTCTCGACGATGTCGGCGATGCTGCCGTGGACGCGACGACCGTCGGGCAAGGTGACGACGACGTCGCGGGTGACCGGCGGCTGCGTGCGTACCGAGGCGACCGCGTCGTACACACGTGACACCGTTTCGGAGATCTCGACCAACTCACGGCGCCCGAATTCGTATGGAGGCAGGTTGCCACGTCGCAGCTCTGCTGCCTGACAGGTGACGAGATCGTCGCCCGCGAGCATCTGTCGTAGGAATCGGTCGCCGACGCCCCACCTGTCGAGAGCATCGAGTTCTACGTCGAGTTCGTCGGTGTGTGCCCGATCGTCGTCTGGCATTCGTGCCCCGAGTCGCTGACGCACGAAGCCCTCGATCGGATTCGCGAGGAACGCGACGAGGTCGCGCAACTCGATGTCGGTGGGTTCGAGATCGCCGACCTCGGCGTCGGACAATCGCGCGGACGGCACCGCGTCAGAGTCGAGAGCCTGTGCGCCCGCGAGCAACTCGGCGTCGAAGCTGAATGGTGTCGGAATCGAACCGATCGCGCCGGGGGTGAAATTCAACCGATCGAATCCGTGCAGGGTGTGGGTGATGACGACGTCGGAGGGGTCGTCGAGTCCTCGCAGGGTGGCGACACTCTCGGCGAGTTCGCTGACGACCACCGCGGGCGGGATGCGGCTTCCGTTCACCGGGTCGGCTCCGTTGTAGAACACGAGTAGCGAGTCCCCGGCGGCGCCGATCGCATCGAGGAACAGCTGCCTGTCTTCGTCGCGCGGATTCCGTTCCCCGACAAGCGGATCACGGCCGAGGACATCGTCGCCATCGGTGCGCTGTGCGCGTGGGAAAGTGTCGGCGTCGACTCCGAGGAGCACGATCACACGGTGTGGCACCGAACGCATCGGCACCATGGTGCAGACGGTCAGTTCGCCGGTCCGGAAGTTGGCGCGCGTCGGTCTCCCCGCCACCACCCCGGCCATCAGGTCACGGATGTCGGCGAGCAGCAGATGCTGCGAATCGGACTCATCGGCGTCAAGAGCGTCCGTTATCACCCGGACCGCCTGTGCCCGTTGCCATTCCTCGCCAGGATCGGACAGCGTGAGCTGGTCGACGACGTCGATCAGCGTCTGTTGCCACGCTGCACGGGAGGAACGACCGCCCATGCGGTCGAAGAGGTCTGCGAGCCGGTCGACGAATTCCGTGAACCTGCCGGCCAAGTCGATCTCGGTACTCTCCACACCCGCCAGCGGGAGCGCGGCGCCCAACCATTCGCCGTCGGCCTCCTCGGCGACTGCTCCGAGAGCGATGCGATCGACTCCGCTCGCGAAGGTCCCCTGACGGAAGCCGGACAGTCCGAATCGAGCGCGTTCATTCTCTCCGAGACCCCAGCGAATGTTGCTGTGCGCCAACCACTCCCGAATCATGTCGAGATCGTCGTCGTCCATCGCGAACCGGGACCGAACCGGCGAACGGCTCAACAGGTCGACCACATCTCCTGCCGCTGCTCGACTCGCGGCGAGTTCGACGATCGACGCCACCACGTCGAGGACCGGGTTCACCTGACGGGGGCCGCGGTCGGCCAGGCGCACTCGGAGGTTGAACGCCGGGTGGTCGAGGCCGGATTGACCGAAGGCACCACGGATGAGCGGCGCGAACGACTCGACGTCGGGACACATGATCAGGACGTCGCGCGGTTCGAGCGTCGCATCGTCGGCGAACAGGTGCAGCAGTCTGTCGCGCATGACCTCGACCTGCCGCTCGGCGCCGTGGCACGCGTGTATCTCGAGCGACGAGTCGGCCGCCGCCGTGGTCGGGTGCACCGTGTCGTCGCGCAGGTCGGCCTGCAGGCGCGGAAGCAGACGGCTCGAGTTGACGCCCGCCCCGGCTCGAGACTCGTGATAGATGTCGCTGTCGACGATAGGGGCGATGCGTTGCTGGAGTTCCTGGACATCGCGCGACAGCCCGGCGAGCAGCGGATGATCGATCGCGGGGATCGGCCGGTCGGCGCGACGCACCTGATCGACGGTCTCGGCGCCCGTCTGTGTCTTGGCGCGCGCCACCGATGCCCACAGCGCAGGCGACGGGTGCGGCAGAAACAGGTGCACATCGCGATGGCGTGCGAGTGCAGACAGTATCTGTCGGAATGATTCGGTCACTTGAGTCGCACCGAAGACACTGACGCGTTCGGGGAGGTCGACGGCATCGGGGTCGGCGCGGACGCGTGCGCACACGTCGTCGAGCAGAAGCGCGGGATGGTCGACGCCGACCCGTGCGTGTACCGCCCGCCAGAATCGGGCCTGCCACTTCATGTCCGATGCGAGTGCCGCCCCGGATCCGTCGGTGTCGTGGCCGTTGGCCCATTCGACAAGCATCGCGGGGCGCTGGCGTCCGTACCGATCGAAGAGGTCGGCGAGATGGCGAGCGGTGGCGACGCGTCGGCCGATCCGAAGATCACTGTCGCCTGCCGTCGCGGAGCGACCCGAACCGATATGTCGCGCAATGATGTCGAGTGCCGGATCGTCGATGTTCTCGTCGAGAACGGCGAGGACCTGCCACACCATTCGTGCTGGTTCCCAGGGGTCGTGACGACCGTACGGTCCTGCGTGCGAACGCGGCGTTGTACGGACGGCATCCACGACGGCTTCGCTCAGTGCCGCAGGTGACGAGAAGTCGATGTTCGCGGCGATCCCGTCGGTTCCGCCGGCGCCTGCACCCAATGTGGTCGCGAGGTGTTGGGTCAGCCATCGTTCGACGCCGCGCGCAGGCACTGAGATGACCTCGGTTGCCATCGGATCGGCAAGCGGAACCCGCAGTACGTCGGCGAGTGCGTCGGCGAGGGTATCGCTGCGCTCTGCGCGGTGAAGGGTCAACACGGGTGATTCCGACCGCGGTCAGTTCGTGTGCATCGGCTGCGGCTCGATGCGATGCGATTCGAGAATGGCGCGGGCATCGTCGGAGAGGGGTCGCGGGCGAGAAGTACTCGGGTCGATGGCGACGAGCGTGGTCTCGGCAACGGCGCACACGAGACCGGACGGATCGGTCAGGACGGCGGACATCGTGTACGACGTCCGCCCGATTCGCGAGACGCCGGTGGTAATGGTGACCGGGTCGAACGAGTACTCGAGCACTGCGCGGAACTCGATGATCTGACGCGCGACCAGTATCGGTAGCACTACCGATACCCCCTCGAACCACTCCGCGAACGTGCGCACACGACTTTCTTCGAGCAGTCGAGCGAACTGCACGTTGTTGACATGTTTGTTGACATCCATGTCGCCCCAGCGCAACTGTAGGGAGACCGTGGTCGCACCCGACGGCGACACCGTGCCGGGGCTGGCGTCGGCGGCTGTTTCGCTACCGGGCCCGCCACCGACGATCGGAATAGTGGTATCTGCACGCTCCGCAGCCTATCCGGCGGAACCGACATCGGCGGCGGGGAGTCTTCGACAGGCGCCGCGTCGGAGACGCCCCTGGCACACCGCGTCGGAGACGCGCACGACACACCGCGATGATCTGACCCGGCTCGGGCTGAGACTACGTAGACTCCCTGACCGGGGAGAGACTTGCAGGGGGCCACGAACCACCCGGCACGCTCGGTTTTCTTGGGGGATGTGTGAACGTTGAGACTCGCCGTCTACGGCTGCGACCGGTCGACTCGACCGACGTCGATGCACTCGTGTTTCTCGACTCCGATCCCGAGGTCATGCGATTTGTCTCGGACGGGCGCCCGACGCCGCGTGCCGAGATCTCCGACTGGGTCATTCCCCGCGCCCGAGCGGAACTGAGCACCGGTCGGGGTGGGATGTGGATCGCCATCGACCAGCGCTATCAGGCATTTCTCGGCTGGGTGCTCCTGCGGGCGCCGCGTCACAGTCAGCGCTCGGAGATGGAGCTGAGCTATCGGCTGCGCCGCGACACGTGGGGCCGTGGCCTCGCCACCGAGGCTGCCCGCGCCGTCGTCGGACTCGCATTCGACGAACTGCACACCGAGCGTGTCTTCGCGAGCACCACTCTGCGCAATTCCTCGTCGCGACGTGTGATGGAAAAGCTCGGTATGCGGGTGTCGGGCGTTCGCGCGGGCGGCGACCACCTCGGCAGGCGGTACGAGCATGCTCACGGGAATCGCGACAACCTCGGAGAACTCGAGTACGAGCTGCTCAGACACCATTGGGAAGCGCTGGTCATGGGCGCCGACGCACGTCGACACCAGGTGATGAACCTTCCGGCGTGACGTCGGGGTGACGTGCCACATCAGACATACGTGACGCCGTCCGCAACACGGCCGCGCGAGCAGTTCGGCGTCAACCCAAGGCTCACCGCGACCTACGACTGATCATTGACTACCGTTGAGATGTACGCGCGCCCTGCGCGTCGTTCCTGCAATGCGCGAAGGAGATGTTCTCGATCATGAGCAGCCCCGCTCCGACAGCCCCCGCTCGTCCCCGTGTCGTCATCATCGGCTCGGGATTCGGCGGATTGTTCGCCGCGCAGCGACTCCGCAAGGCCGACGTCGACGTCACGTTGGTTGCCAAGACCACGCACCATCTGTTCCAGCCCATGCTCTATCAGGTTGCGACCGGAATCGTCGCCGAGGGTGAAATCGCTCCGGCAACCCGCGTCGTACTGCGGAAGCAGAACAACACCGCCGTCATCATGGGTGACGTCTTCGAGATCGATCTGAAGAACAAGGTCGTCAAGTCACGTCTGCTCGAAAGAGTGACCGAGACACCCTTCGACAAACTGATCATCGCGGCAGGCGCCGACCAGTCGTACTTCGGCAACGACCAGTTCGCCGAGTTCGCCCCCGGCATGAAGACGATCGACGACGCGCTCGAACTGCGAGGTCGGATTCTCGGTGCATTCGAGCAGGCAGAACTGTCCGACGATCCGGCCGAGCGCGACAAGTTGCTCACGTTCGTCGTCGTGGGAGCCGGACCGACGGGTGTCGAACTCGCAGGGCAGATCGCCGAGATGAGCGACAAGACCCTCAAGGGCGCATTCCGCAACATCGATCCCACCCAGGCGAGGGTGATCCTGCTCGACGCCGCGCCCGCCGTCCTTCCGCCGATGGGTCCGAAGCTCGGATCCAAGGCCGCCAAGCGCCTCGAGAAGCTCGGCGTCGAGATCCAGCTCAACGCAATGGTCGTCGACGTCGACTACGACGGTCTCGTGGTGAAGGAGAAGGACGGCACGACCCGTCGAATCGAGTCGCAGTGCAAGGTGTGGTCGGCCGGTGTTCAGGCCAGCCCACTCGGCAAGCAACTCGCAGAGCAGTCGGGCGTCGAACTCGATCGCGCGGGCCGCGTCAAGGTGCTCGCCGACCTGTCGATCCCCGGCTACCCCGACGTCTTCGTCGTCGGCGACATGATGTCCGTCGAGGGTGTGCCGGGCATGGCGCAGGGCGCGATCCAGGGTGGTCGGTACGCGGCCGACTGCATCAAGAACGAGCTCAAGGGTCAGACCCCGCAACAGCGCAAGCCGTTCTCGTACCACGACAAGGGTTCGATGGCGACGGTCTCGCGCTTCTCCGCGGTGATGTCGGTTCCGATTCCGGGTACCGACAAGCGGTTCGAGACCGAAGGCTACTTCGCATGGGTCGGCTGGTTGGCGCTGCACCTGGTCTATCTGGTCGGCTTCCGTAACCGCCTCAACACGCTGATCAATTGGTTCTTCGCGTTCAGCACCCGCGGTCGCACACAGCTCGCGGTGACCGAGCAGCAGGTCTACGCCCGCACCGCCATCGGGCATCTCTCCGAACTCGAGAACAAGCCCATCTACGAGGTGGAGGGCGAATCGGTCGGTGCCGACGCGAAGAAATCGGAGGCCGACGCCGAGGTCGCGAAGAAAACCGATACCAAGGCGAGCTGACCGCCGGCTCGACTTCTGGTTCAGGTCACGGCGCCATCGTCGCGAGTTCCATCTCGTCGACGAGGCGCCGTGTCTGTGCGACATTCTCTCCGAGTGCGGTAGCGAGCGACCCGCCCGATGCCAGGCTCAGGCGGGCGGCGAAAGCCTCTCCGTCGACCTGATCATCGCGCGTATCCGGGTAACGGAAGACGCTGCTGGCCGCGCGAAGGCCGGTCCGATGGGCGCTGGAGCCGACACCTAGCGCGACCCGGTGTCGCAGCGCGGGGGCGTCACCGACATCGACGTGCAGTCCGCCCTCCCAGCGCCCGGCGGCGTCCTTGTCGCCGAATTCCGCAGAACGTCCGATCTGCACGTCTTCGGCGAGGGTGAGGATCGCGTCGTCGGCCATTCCGACCACGATCTCCGACCGATGATCAGCACCGGCCGCGACGACGGTCGGCTCTGGATGCAGGTGCAACCGGGCACCTGGCCCGAGTTCGATGTGCCACGACATCGTCGAATCGACACGCCGCGTCGACGGCAGCGCGATGGTCGCGGCAACACTGCCGAGGTCGAGGTGGGCGCCCGCTTCGACGATGACGCGCACCTCGATGTCGTCACCGCCGAGCGGAGTTGCCGCCGTTCCGATGAGATGCGCTGCCTGCGAACCCGTTTGGCGCACAGCCAGTCCACCGGATGCCCGGTGTCGGAAGCGCCGACCGGGCTCGACGACGATCTCGACTCTGGTACGCATTACCCCGTCGCCACGGGGGCCGCGAGTTGCGTGCGAACCCACGCCAACACATCGGTGGCCGCCGGGTCGTCGGTCAACGAGATCATCGCGGTCGGTCGGTCGTCGCGAACCTTGGCGGCGTCGCGACGCATGACGTCGAGATCGGCATTGACCCGCTCGGCGAGGTCGGTCTTATTGATCACCAACAGATCCGAGAAAGTGACGCCCGGTCCGCCCTTGCGGGGCACCTTGTCGCCACCGGCGACGTCGATCACGAAGATCTGCACGTCGATCAGGCCGGTCGAGAAGGTTGCGGTGAGGTTGTCGCCACCGGATTCGACCAGAATCAGATCGAGCGGTGGATTCGCTGCGACCAGGTCGTCGATCGCGTCGAGATTCGCCGTGATGTCGTCGCGGATCGCGGTGTGCGGACAACCACCCGTCTGCACAGCGGTGATGCGCTCGTCGGGCAGAACGGCGTTGCGCCGCAAGAAGTCTGCGTCCTCGGTGGTGTAGATGTCGTTGGTCAGGACCGCGACGGAGAGTTCCTCACGAAGCTGACGGCACAGCGCGGCAACCAGAGCCGTCTTGCCCGAGCCGACCGGCCCGCCGACGCCGATCCGCAACGCCTCGCCCGGCTCGCGGTGGCGTCGCGGACGATCGTGATCGTGGCTGTGCGGCTCTCCGTCGATGAGATGCGGTGGCATGGTGATCCTTTCGGTGACTGTGGACAGTGCGGGTTGGACTACGTGAGTTGAGCGAATCGAAAGACAACGTCAGGACATGAAGAGTGGCATCGGTTGTCGCTCATGGCGTTCGGCGAACACGTCGAGAACCGGATCGGACAGATCGGCGAGACCCACCGCCGCCGACGCCGCGACACGTTCACACTCGGGACCGAGGTCGGCGATCATGAGCGCCACGTCGGCGGGGTCGAGTGCGAGGAGTCGCTGGCCCGCGGTCGCCGAACCGCTCATCGTCGTGTACACGAGCACAAGGGCGGTGTGAAATCCCGACAAGGCGCTTGCCGCACCCACCGCGCCACTGATGACCGGCAGATGCGTCGTCGGCGTGTGCGAGGACCAATCCCGTTCCGGCCACATGCGTTTGGCCAATCGGAGCATTCCTCGGCCCTGAGCAATCGACGCTTTGCGAGCGGCCGCCGACGGCGTGCGTGCGTCCGTTTCCTGCAGCGCACGCTCGACGTCGAGGCCGCCGTCGGCGACCGCCGCCGCGATGGACGCAGCAACCAGACCGCTCGTGGTGACACGGCGATGGAGGAAGGACGCGAGATCGCTGACCCCACGGATGAAACCGTCGGCGATGGCCTGTTCGACACCCCCCGAGTGCACGTGCCCGCCGACGGGTAGCCGAGAATCGGCCAGCGACAACATCATTGCCAGCGGCGCGCCCGCGTAGCGCGATGGTTGGTCAGGTGGGGTCATGGTGTGGTTTTCGAGATCGGAGCGGGAGCATGAACAACTCAGAACAGGAAATAGCGTTGTGCCATGGGCAGTTCGGTGACGGGCGGCGCATCCCACACCTCGCCGTCGACGGTGACGGTGAACGTGTCCGGATCGACGGTGATCTCCGGCCGCGCGTCGTTGTTGGTCATGTCGGCTTTTCCGATTCCGCGCGTGTCGGTGACCGGAACGAGTTTGCGTCGCACACCGATTCGCTCGGCGAGGTCGGGATCGCAGCCCGGTGCGACGAAACTGATCGACGTCGCGGCAGCCAACGGTGCGCTCGCCCCGAACATCGGACGCGGTAGTACCGGCTGCGGTGTGGGGATGGACGCGTTCGCGTCGCCCATCTGTGCCCACGCGATCGCGCCACCCTTGATGACGAGATCCGGTCGGACACCGAAGAATGCGGGATCCCAGAGCACGAGGTCGGCGAGCTTACCCGTCTCCACCGACCCGATCTCGGAATCGAATCCGTGCGCGACGGCCGGGCAGATCGTGTACTTGGCGATGTAGCGCTGCGCGCGATTGTTGTCGGCTGCGCCGTCGCCCGGCAGTGATCCGCGTTTGCGTTTCATCACATGCGCGGTCTGCCAGGTACGCAACACCACCTCACCGATGCGACCCATCGCCTGCGAATCCGAACCGATCATCGAGATCGCCCCGAGGTCGTGGAGCAGGTCCTCCGCGGCGATCGTCGACGGTCGGATACGACTCTCGGCGAACGCGAGATCCTCGGGCACCGTCGGATTGAGGTGGTGGCAGACCATCAACATGTCGAGGTGCTCGTCGAGTGTGTTGACGGTGTGCGGGCGCGTCGGATTCGTCGAACTCGGAAGCACATTCGGAACCGATGCGACAGTGATGATGTCGGGTGCGTGCCCGCCTCCGGCGCCTTCGGTGTGATACGCGTGAATGCTGCGTCCGGCGATCGCACCGAGCGTCGACTCGACGAAGCCCGCCTCGTTGAGGGTGTCCGAGTGCAGGGCGACCTGCACCCCGGTCTCGTCGGCGACGCGCAGGCACGCGTCGATCGCGGCGGGGGTACTCCCCCAGTCCTCGTGCAGTTTGAAGCCCGACGCACCCGCCCGGATCTGTTCGTGCATCGCCTCGGCACTCACGGTGTTGCCCTTGCCGAGCAGCGCGATGTTCATCGGCCAGCCGTCGGTGGCGGCGAGCATCGACGCGAGGTGCCACGAACCGGGCGACACCGTGGTCGCCTTACTCCCCTCCGCCGGACCGGTGCCGCCGCCGATCAGCGTGGTGATGCCGTTGCCGAGCGCCTCGTCCATGATCTGCGGGCAGATGAAGTGGACGTGGCAGTCGATGGCGCCCGCGGTGAGGATCTTGCCGTTGCCCGCGATGATCTCGGTGGAGGCGCCGATAACCAGATCGGGATGGACACCGTCCATGGTGTCGGGGTTACCCGCCTTGCCCAGCGCGACGATCCGGCCGTCGCGAATACCGACGTCCGCCTTGATGATTCCCCAGTGATCGAGGACGACCACACCGGTGATGACGGTGTCGGGAGCGCCGTCGGCGCGCGTGGCGCGACTCTGTCCCATCGACTCACGAATCACCTTGCCACCGCCGAAAACCGCTTCGTCGCCCGCGAGACCCGGTCCGCCGGAACGATCGTCGGTCACCTCGATGAGCAAGTCGGTGTCGGCGAGGCGAATTCGATCGCCGGTCGTCGGACCGAACAGCTGTGCGTAACGGTCGCGTCCCAGAATTGCCATGTCAGTCAACCTTTCCAGGCGCGTCCAGCGAAATCCCGTACACCTCACGGGTTCCGCCGAGCGGTACGAGTGTCACGGTCATCTCGATGCCGGGTTCGAATCGCACCGCGGTGCCGGCGGCGATGTCGAGTCGACGGCCACGCGCGGCGGCTCTGTCGAAATCGAGCGCCGAATTGGCTTGGGGGAAGTGCACGTGACTCCCGACCTGGACGGGTCGATCACCCGAGTTCACGACGGTCAACGTCACGGGGTCGGCTCCTGCGTTGAGCTCGATGGTTCCCGGTGCGGCGATCACCTCGCCGGGGATCACCGCGGGATTGTTGTCGGACATGGCACCTCTCGTTCTGGCAGCCGCGCGGGTGTCGCCGACACGCCGAGACACGGCATCACGAACTCGGAAAACGTTGTCGTCGTGCGCTTCTGCGATGCTCTGCGCTGGGGCATCGATGCTCTGCGCTGGGGCATCGCCGTGCTCGTCAGCGTCGCGGGCGCGCGGTGGTTCATCAGGATCACCCGATCGGATGATGCACGGTGACGAGCTTCGTCCCGTCCGGGAACGTCGCCTCCACCTGAACGTCGTGCAGCATCTCGGGCACACCGTCCATCACGTCGTCGCGAGCGAGTACCTCACGCCCAGATGCCATGAGTTCGGCGACGCTGCGTCCGTCCCGCGCACCCTCGAGCACGTGATCGGTGATCAACGCGACGGCCTCGGGATGATTCAGCTTCACGCCCCTGCCCTGCCTGCGCCGGGCCAGTTCCGCGGCGTAGGAGATGAGCAACCGTTCTTGTTCATGTGGCGACAGCCGCACCTGAACCCCTCTTCACAACGATCCGGGGTCGACACACCCCACTGCTGGTGTGGTCATACTGCCACGCGCGCTGCGCGGCGGCGCGTCGAAGCGCCGTCACTCGTCGACGAGTGCACCGCCGGTGGCGCGCAACTGCGCGAGGCGGGTCACGGTGCACTGCGGAGCGATCGCGGTGACCTCGTCTTCGGTGAACGCACCTGCCGCCAACCCTCGGCCGACGACCAGCGCCAACGACATCGCGGTGGCCGGCTCGTCGACGACGTCGCCGCCTCGTCGCTCGAAATAGCTCTGCAGTCGGGTCACCGCGGTCGGCATCGCCGACCGGTAGAACCCGGTGACCGCGGCCCATCGGGTGATCAGATGCCCCGGATGCATATCCCATCCCTGGTAGTAGCCGCGCTCGAGCGAGCGCAGCACCAGCGAGTGGTGACGCCGCAACGCGGCCGCGACCTGGGCGTCGTCGCCGGTCGGCATGACCTGCGTCGAGCCGTCACTGAGCCAGACGCCGGTCTGCGCCGCCGCGGCCTGCATGACGTTCTTGGCGTGATCGGCGACCGGGTGCGCAAGCGACTGCTGAGCCGAGACGATTCCGCATGCTGCGCTGTAGTCGTAGGTGCCGTAGTGCAGGCCACTCAGCCGCGGGGCACCCCGATGCACCGCTTCGGCAACCGTTGCGCTCCCGTCCGGGCCAAGGATCGCCTGCGGGATCTCGATTTGCAGTTCGTATCGCAACGAGCCGACGGGCACGCCGTGGACGCGCTCGAACTCGGCGCACAGCAGATTCACGGCGTCGACCTGCCGCACGTCGCGCAGCTTCGGCACCGTGAACACGAAACCGTCGGGGATACCGCCCGCGGCGTCGAGGACCAGTTCGAGCGTGCGCAGACCGCGGCTGCGCTCGACCGCTCCGAGTCCCTTGGCCCGCACACCCGCGGATCGAGGTGCGTGGGGTCGTTGGCGAGTCCAGGCGGCGAGGGTCTCGCCTGCCCGGCGGGCGTCGGCATCCTCGGTGGCGTCAGGACGCCATCCGTAACCGTCTTCGAGATCGATCCGCAGATCCTCGATCGGGTTGGTTCGTAACCGCTCGAGCGCGATTCCGACCACGTCGTCGTCCGCGAGTTCGCCGAGGACACCCGACGCAGCGTCGGCGATCCGGAGCGCCTCGTCACCCCACGATTGCGGCGTCTGTTCGTCGACGTCTGCCGCGCTCACGTAGACGGTGTGCACCGGCTGCGGATCAGTCCGATCGCCGGGGTAGTGCGCCGCGAGATCGTCGTCGACCGGCGCGAGCAGCTCTTCGACCGAGCGCCGAACGTCGGCGCCCAACGTGTGCCGCGAGGTCACGCGCCCGCAGGCATGTCGATGTTCTGGAGACGCACCTGCGACGTGGCAAGCAGGCGACCTGCGTCGTCGGACATCTCGACACGCCATAGCTGCTGCCGGCGTCCGCGGTGAATGGGCGACGACTTTGCGGTGACGACGCCACTGCTGACCGAACGGAGGAAGTCGGTGTTGTTGTTGACGCCGACCGCGGTCTGACCCGGCCCCTGCTTGGACAGCCACACGAAGCCACTGGTGCTGGCAACGCTTTCGGCGATCGCGCAGTAGATACCGCCGTGCACGATGCCGAACGGCTGGTGATGTCGCGAATCGATCTCCAAGGTCGCGGTGACCGCGCCGTCGTCGTCGATGTCGGTGATCTGCAGGCCGAGCAGGGCGTCGAGACCCTTGCCCGCGAACTTCGAAAAATTGTCCGTGTCGTCAACAGTCATGCGAACAAGAGTGTCACGACTCACGTGGCCGAGCATCGCTGGCCCTGTGGACATCCCCGGGAACCAGTAAGCCCCACATCCCGTTGGGGATGTGGGGCTTACCGCGACGTGGACCGGGGGTCTCTGCAGCCCTCAGGACTCTCGCGCGGTCCGACGTTGTGATTAACGTAGGCTAGCCTTACCAACATTGTCAAGGCACCCCGCGGGACAAGTTGGCCCCGGCGTCGAGCAAGTAGAGGAAACGGCAGTAAAATGCGAAAGATGAACGGATTGGGCGATCTGGAGCGTGCGGTGATGGACTCCCTTTGGGAGAGTCCCACGCCTCAGACGGTTCGCCAGGTCCACGCGGATCTATCCCGCGACCGCTCGCTGGCCTACACCACGGTGATGACCGTGCTGCAGCGTCTGGCGAAGAAGAACCTGGTCACGCAGATCCGCGAGGACAGAGCCCACAAGTACGTTCCCACCCATCCACGCGAAGACCTCGTGGCGTCGTTGATGGTCGATGCGCTCAGCGAAGCGCACGCCCCCGGCTCTCGGCACGCGGCCCTCGTCAGCTTTGTCGGTCGAGTAGGCGCCGACGAAGCCGCCGCGCTGCGTCGTGCGCTCGATGAGCTCGAAGCAGCCCGCGGTACTCAAGAGACCAGCTAGATTCGCTTTAGTACCGTTGATTCACTCGCTTTCGTTCTATGTATTTACTTGCACGACTGATTCACCCTGCTATACAGCCCACCGCTAGGACAGCACTCGATGACCGCACTGCTCTTCGGCATCATGACGCTGGTTTTCGTCGGCCCTGCCCCTGAGGCGTTGTCGCGAGCCCAGTGGCCGATTCGTGCACCCCGGGCGGCCATGACGCTGTGGCAGGCCATCGCACTCGCTGCCGTGCTGTCTGCGTTCAGTTGCGGTCTGGCAATCGCGGCGAATCTGCTCTCCCCCGGCCCCGACGGCGCGCCGACGACCCATCCGCTGCGGGAGATCGAACGGGTCGGACTTCCTCTGTGGATCGCCTATGTGGGCGTCTTCGCGCTCACGCTGCTCATCGGCGCCCGCCTGATCTTCACGGTCGTTCGCGTCGGCGTACGCACCCGTGCTCGACGGGCGACGCATCGCCAACTCATCGACATCCTCGACCGATGCGACCGCTCCGATCAGTCGCATCCGCTGTTCGGTCGCGATATCCGCATGATCGACGTCGAGCAGCCACTCGCCTACTGCCTGCCCGGCATTCGGCAGCGCGTCGTGCTGAGCGAGGGCGTCGTGGCCAGGCTCTCGCGGGACGAACTCATCGCCGTCATCGCACACGAGCGTGCACACCTGCGCGCACGCCACGACCTCGTCCTCGAAGCGTTCATCGCGCTCCATGAAGCGTTTCCCCGCTTCGTACGTAGTTCCTCCGCGCTCGGTTCGGTCGAGCTTCTCGTCGAGGCCCTCGCCGACGACCAGGCGGTTCGAGCAACCGCACCGACGACACTCGGGCGCGCGCTTGTTGCATGCGCCGACGCCGTCGCACCACGCGGCGCGATGGCCGTCGGCGGGCCGACAACGCTGACCCGCGTCCATCGCCTCCGGCACGACCGCGCGCCGATCTGGCTGGTCACGGTGGCGTATTCGGGCGCGACCGCGATCCTGGTGGTGCCGACGCTGGCCGTCGCAATCCCCTGGCTGACCGAACTGAGCAGGCTCGTCGCGGCTCACTGATGCTCTCGTGCGCCGGGTCGGCGTGCGACACCGTCGACCGGTGTGGTTGCGACACTTCGGACACCACAGAACACAGGACGCCGCCTAGGCAATAGGCTGGTGACATGACCAACTCCGCCACACCGTCCGCGTCGTCGAAGGCCCAGATCGGAGTCACCGGCCTGGCAGTCATGGGCTCCAACATCGCCCGCAATTTCGCCCACCACGGCTACACCGTTGCACTCCACAATCGCTCCATCGCCAAGACCGATGCTCTCCTTGATGAGCACGGCAGCGAGGGCAACTTCATCCGCACCGAGACGATGCAGGAGTTCGTCGACGCGTTGGAGAAGCCACGTCGCGTGTTGATCATGGTCAAGGCGGGCGACCCCACCGATGCGGTCATCTCTGAGCTGGCCGACGTGATGGAGAAGGGCGACATCATCATTGATGGCGGCAACTCCCTCTACACCGACACGATCCGTCGCGAGGCCGCGATGGCCGAGCGCGGCCTGAACTTCATCGGCGCGGGCATCTCCGGCGGCGAGGAAGGCGCACTCAACGGTCCGTCGATCATGCCCGGCGGCCCCGCGGTGTCGTACGAATCGGTCGGTCCGATGCTCGAGAAGATCTCCGCACACGTCGACGGCGAACCCTGTTGCACCCACATCGGCCCCGACGGCAGCGGCCACTTCGTGAAGATGGTCCACAACGGCATCGAGTACGCCGACATGCAGCTCATCGGCGAGGCGTACGACCTGATGCGTCGCGGCCTCGGCATGGAACCCGCCGAGATCGCCGACGTCTTCGCCGAGTGGAACAAGGGCGAACTCGAGAGCTACCTGGTCGAGATCACCGCGCAGGTGCTGGCCCAGGTCGACGCCGAGACCGGAAAACCACTCGTCGACGTCATCGTCGACCAGGCGGGCCAGAAGGGCACCGGCCGGTGGACAGTGAAGGCCGCACTCGATCTCGGCATCCCTGTGACCGGGATCGCGGAGGCGGTGTTCGCCCGAGCGCTGTCGAGTGCTGCCGACCAGCGGTCCGCGGCAACGTCGCTGGCGTCGGGAACGCTCGCAGAGGCTCCGAAAGACAAAGAGCAGTTCGTCGAGGACATCCGCCGCGCGCTCTACGCCTCCAAGATGGTCGCCTACGCCCAGGGATTCGACGAGATCAGCGCGGGCAGCCAGGAGTACAACTGGAACGTCGACCGCGGCTCGCTCGCCACGATCTGGCGAGGCGGCTGCATCATCCGCGCGAAGTTCCTCAACCGTATTCGCGACGCGTACGCCGACAACGCCGACCTGCCGAGCCTGCTGCTCGCGCCCTACTTCACCGACGCCGTGGAGTCGTCCCTCGACAGTTGGCGACGAGTGGTGTCGGCGGCGACGCTGATGGGAGTGCCCGTACCGGCGTTCGCCTCATCGATCTCCTACTACGACGGATTGCGCAGCGACCGGCTGCCTGCCGCCCTGACGCAGGGCCTGCGCGACTACTTCGGCGCGCACACCTACAAGCGCGTCGACAAGCCCGGAACCTTCCACACGCTCTGGGGCCAGGATCGCACCGAGGTGAAGACCGACTGAACGTCGAGGGTGAAGACAGTCTGAACGCAGCGGGCGGAGAGCGACTCGACCCGGAGGATCTGTCGCGGGTGCTTATCCTCTCTCCGCACCTCGACGATGCGGTGTATTCGGCTGGTGCGGCGCTGTCGGCGATGGACGACGTCATCGTCGTGACGATGTTGGCCGGTCGGCCGGATCCGCCTCAGCACACGGAGTGGGATCGCTCGACCGGCTTCGCGTCGTCGACCGAAGCACTCGACGTCCGCCGAGCAGAGGACGAGAAGGCCGTCGCGACGATAGGTGGTCGCGCGGTGCACCTCGACTTCCTCGACCAGCAGTACGGTGGCGCCGACCTCGGGGCGCTGAGCGGCGCGGTATCCGAACTGGTGGAAACCCACCGACCGCAGATCGTCATCGGGCCGCTCGGTGTCAGGCATGCCGACCACCTGCTCGTACGCAACGCGGTTCTGGCGGCTCGGGTGCCGGTCCCCCTGTGGATGTACGCGGACCTGCCGTACTGCAACTACAGCCGCAGCGACGAGATGGCCAGCCGCGACGTGTTGCGTTGGCGCGGATGCGTGCTCGACGATGTGCAACCGGCTGCTGGTTCGATGGATCTCAAACGCGCGGCCGTCGAGTGCTACCCCACCCAGAACACGCAGTTCGACATGAACAAAATCGTTGCGCCCGAACGTTTTTGGGCCGTCTCGCGTGATCTCTGACGGCTACCGGGTGCGCAGCACCCGCGCCTGATCTCACGCGGCGACATGCGGACGGCGCGGGCCCCCGACTGGTCGCCGGAGTCGTAAGGATTTCGCGAGATACTGAACCTGGCACGCCGGTGCCGCAGCGGTGCGTACACAACTGTGACGTCAGCGGGACGCCGAGACAATTATTGTCGCGGCCTCGCGCTGACGACCGGATTGTGTACGAACCGCGGCACCCTCAGCCGCGCAAAAGTCCGTAGTGCGGAATCGCGCGCCCGACCAGACACGTACGCCGCGCGAGCAGCGGCGACACGCCGCATCGCCGGCGCCGGACATTTGCTCAGTGACCGCGGTCGGAGGCGATTTCGCGAGATGCCGGGACCGACGCACGTCCATGCCGCAGGGGTGCGTACACAACTGTGACGTCAGCGGGACGCCGAGACAATTATTGTCGCGGCGCCGCGCTGACGACCGGATTGTGTACGCACCTCGGCCGCGCTCCCACGAGCGCGTGCGTTCACGGAGGTCAGCGCCTGCTCAGCACCCGCGCGTATGCCGACGGCGAGGCCGCCATGCCGACCGCGAACGCCGCGGAGCGTAGCTGACCGGTGGCGACCAGCGGTACGACGTCGCCGAGCGATGACCGCCGACGCGACTCCGCGATCAGGGACCGCACGACGTCGGGGTCACCGGTGCCGGCCTGCGCAGCGCGCATGGCCATGTGTGCGGCAGGTATGAGCACCTCCCGGTAGCGAAACGCGCGGGCGAGCGAGCGGTTCCGACTCGATCCCCACCGACTCGATCCCCAGAACGCGTCGCGCTCGCGAAGTTCCGGGGCAAGCCGGGCTACCTCGTCGCCCATCGTGAAGACATCGGCGGTGTGCGTGCAGGTGACCTGCGACGTCGACTCGGGATGCTGTCGATACCAGAGCAGCGGCTCGTCGACGAGCGCGACGCGGTCGGCCCGCAGCGCGATGCGCAGCGTTGCAGCCATGTCCTCATACGCTCTGCGCTCATCCCAGGGTGCATCGCCGAGCACCGCGCGGCGGAACAATCGTGCCGGCGGATACGCCTTCACCCTGCCCCGCATGAGCATTCGGGCGAATTCGTGGCCGTCGACAAATCGCCGCCGCATTCGACGTTCGGCAACGCCGAGAGCAGCCCCAGCAGGATCGACGAACATCGTTCGGCAGGAAGCGAAGTCGGCATGTTCTCGGACCAGCGCGTCGAGCATGCGCGCGGTGAATGTGGGGTCGGCGAGGTCGTCGCTGTCGAAGAACCAGATCACGTCGCCGGTTGCTGCACGCACGCCGGCGTTGCGCGCATAGCCCGCGCCACGGTTGCGGTCGAGTTCGACAACGCGGTGGTCGACACCAGCCGACGTGAGGATGTACGTCGCCACCGCGATCGACCCGTCGTCGCCACGGTCGTCGACCAGGACGACTTCGTCGACTGGCCTGACTTGCCGCAGGATCGCGCGCAGAGACGGCTCGATGTACCGCGCACTCCGATACACGGGTATGACTACGGACAGGCGCGTCTGATCGGGCGTCGGCGCCACCTTGCCCACGTCACTCCTCGCCCTCAGTCACTTCACAGCGGTTTGCCAGCAAAGTTAGCCTAGCCTTCCCCGCAAGAAAAGACTCCGATCGCCCGACGCGCCGAACGGCAACAACCCGCGATCGCAGCCGAGTCATCGCCGGGTACAGTGTGTGTACGTGCGCTTTCTCTCGGGACACTCGCCCGCTTACGACCTCACCTACGACGATGTCTTCGTCGTTCCGTCACGCAGTGACGTGATCTCCCGCTTCGACGTCGACCTCGCCTCCTCCGACGGCTCCGGCACGACCATCCCCGTCGTCGTCGCGAACATGACCGCTGTCGCCGGAAAGCGGATGGCTGAAACCGTCGCCCGCCGGGGCGGATTGGTCGTGTTACCGCAGGACCTACCGATCCCGGCCGTGGAGTCGAGCATCGCGTTCGTCAAGTCGCGCGACCTCGTCGCCGACACCCCGGTCACGCTCGAACTCGACGATTCGGTCAGCGACGCGCTCGCACTGATCACCAAACGTGCGCACGGCATCGTCGTGGTCGTCGACCGTGACGGCCGGCCCGTCGGCACCGTCGACGAGGCGGCCTGTACCGACGTCGACCGCTTCACCCGACTCGGCGACGTCCTCGACCGCGGGTTCGTCTCAGTGGCTGCCGGAACAGACGTCCGGGAGGTCTTCGAGATCCTCGACGCCGCGCACCAGCACGCGGCGATCATGCTCGACGGCGACGGACGCCTCACCGGCGTGGTCACCCGGACTGGCGCACTGCGCAGCGGCATCTACCGCCCTGCCGTCGACGACGAGAACCGCCTCCGCATCGCGACAGCCGTCGGCATCAACGGCGACGTCGTCGGCAAGGCGAAGGCACTCGTGGCCGCCGGTTCCGACCTCCTGGTCATCGACACGGCACACGGCCACCAGGAGAAGATGCTCTCGGCGCTCGAAGCTGTCGCAACGGCCGACCTCGGCGTCCCGTTGGCCGCCGGAAACGTCGTGTCGGCCGCGGGCACACGCGACCTCATCAACGCCGGAGCCGACATCGTGAAGGTCGGCGTCGGGCCCGGCGCGATGTGCACGACGCGGATGATGACCGGCGTCGGACGGCCGCAGTTCTCCGCGGTCGCCGAATGTTCAACCACCGCAGCAGAACTCGGCAAGCACGTGTGGGCCGATGGAGGTGTCCGCCATCCTCGCGACGTCGCGCTTGCCATTGCCGCAGGCGCGTCGAACGTGATGATCGGGTCGTGGTTCGCGGGGACCTACGAGTCGCCCGGCGACCTCAAGCGCGACGCGTCGGGCGCGCTCTACAAGGAGAGCTTCGGGATGGCGTCCAAGCGCGCTGTCGCAGCACGCACCTCTGCCGACAGCGCTTTCGACCAGGCCCGCAAGGCTCTGTTCGAGGAGGGCATCTCCAGTTCACGGATCAAGCTCGACGCCGAGCGTCCGAGCGTCGAAGACCTCATCGACCACATCTGTTCGGGTGTGCGCAGCACGGCGACCTACACCGGCGCGCGATCACTCGGCGAGCTGCGCGAGCGCGTGGTTCTCGGAGTGCAGTCGCCCGCAGGCTTCGCCGAGGGCAAACCGCTACCGACAGGTTGGTGAGCCCTCGCCACCGACGCCGCACCTAGAATGGTCTGCGTTGCCCACGGAGTGCACCGACTCCGTGGCGCTGTCCCCAGCCACTCGGTGCGTCATGGAGGGATCGCCTGTGCCACAGGCACCGGACGCTCTACCTCGACACGAAGGTGACACGTGCAGGCGCTGATCATCGTCGCCAGCCTGATCGGCTTCATAGCGCTGACACTTGGTACCGCGATCTTCGTCGCAGCCGAGTTCTCCCTCACGGCGCTCGAACGGTCAGCTGTCGAATCCGAGGTCGCCACGCGCGGCGACCGTCGTTCACGCATTGTGCAACGCGCGCACAAGACGCTGTCGTTCCAGCTCTCGGGCGCACAGCTCGGTATCACGATCACGACGCTGATCACCGGCTATATCGCCGAGCCGGTGCTGGCACAGATCCTCGGTCCCGTATTCCGCGCGATGGGCGTGAGCGAATCGGTCGCGTCGGTCCTCTCACTCGTTTTCGCGCTGCTCATCGCGACGTCGCTGTCGATGGTGCTCGGCGAGCTGGTCCCCAAGAACATCGCCATCGCACGTCCGATGGCGGTGGCACGCGCCACCGCAGCCCCTCTCGCCTACTTTTCGCTGGCGTTCCGCTGGGTCATCCGGGGTCTCAACGGCGCCGCGAACTGGATCGTCCGTCGGATGGGTATCGAGCCCGCCGAGGAACTGCGGTCGGCGCGGTCACCGTCGGAGTTCGGTTCGCTCGTACGCAACTCGGCCAAACAGGGGTCGATCGACCCGGAGACCGCGATGCTCGTCGATCGGTCACTCAAGTTCGGTGAACTCACCGCAGAGGATCTGATGACGCCGCGCGTCACGGTCGAATACCTCGACCGCGACGATACGATTCGCGACCTCGTCATGGCGACGTCGCGGACCGGACATTCACGCTTCCCGATCGTCAACGACGGCGATCTCGACGACATGATCGGCGTCGTCCACATCAAGCAGGCGTTCACCGTCGCCCCGGAAGAACAACTCTCGACGTCCCTCTCGTCGATAGCGCGCTCGGTACCCACCGTCCCGACGACTCTCGACGGCGACGCGCTGATGGAGCAGA
Source organism: Gordonia sputi NBRC 100414 (assembly GCF_000248055.1). Classification (GTDB taxonomy): domain Bacteria; phylum Actinomycetota; class Actinomycetes; order Mycobacteriales; family Mycobacteriaceae; genus Gordonia; species Gordonia sputi. The sequence continues at coordinate 60,990 of NZ_BAFC01000083.1, forward strand.
TCCGTGCCGACGGCATGGAGGTCTGCGTCGTGATCGACGAGTACGGCGGCACTGCCGGCATCGTGACGACCGAGGACCTCATCGAAGAGATTCTCGGCGACGTCACCGACGAGCACGACGACGAGCGCGCCGACGTCCAGGTCGACGCCAACGGATACCTGCTCTCGGGACTGCTCCGCACCGACGAGGTCGCAGACGCCACCGGCTACCGCGCTCCCGATGGCCCGTATGACACGCTCGGCGGGCTTGTGATGAACGAACTCGGTCGCATCCCGGCAGCAGGCGATTCCGTCGACCTCCCGATGGTCGTGTCTCTGCGCGACGACGACGAAGACGAATCCGACGAGGAGTTCGACACCACCCCGTGGAATGCGACCGTCGTCGCGATGGACGGTCGACGCGTCGACGTCGTGCGACTGACACCCATCACATCCGACGACGCATCGAGCGACAGCCCGGGAGCTCACGATGAATGACGCATGGGCAATCGTTCTCACCGTGGTGTTGCTCGCGGGCAACGCATTTTTCGTCGGCGCTGAATTCTCCCTCATCTCGGCACGACGCGACCGACTGGAAGCGCTCGCCGAGAGCGGAAAATCGCGGGCACGCACCGTGATCCGCGCAAGCGAGCATCTCTCGCTCATGCTCGCGGGCGCGCAGTTGGGCATCACGATCTGTTCGATCCTGCTCGGTCGCGTCGGCGAACCGGCCGTCGCACACATCCTCGAGCTACCACTCGAGGTCGCACATGTCCCCGAGTCGCTGCTGCACCCCATCTCGTTCGCCGTGGCGCTCGGACTCGTTGCGGTGCTGCACATCCTGCTCGGCGAGATGGTGCCCAAGAACATCGCGCTCGCCGGTCCGGAACGCGCAGCCATGCTGCTCGTCCCTGTTCACCTCGGCTTCATCAAGATCGTCCGCCCGCTCATCGCGTTCTACAACTGGCTGGCGAACATCACGCTTCGCGCATTGCGCGTCGAGCCGAAGGACGAGCTCGATTCGACGGTCTCGCCCGTCGAACTCGCGCAGATGCTCGGCGAGTCCCGTGAGGAAGGCCTGATCGACGCGGAGGAACACGAGCGTCTGACCCGCGCACTGCGGTCGGTCGCCCGCACGGTGTCGGAGGTGATGATCCCGCTCGATCGGATGCGCAGCGTCGACGTCGAGGTCGATCCGGTGACCGGTGGCGTCGGCCCCACCCTCGGGTCGGTCGAGCGAGCCGTCAGCGACACCGGTTTCTCCCGGTTCCCGGTGCGCGGCCTCGACGGCACCTTCACCGGCTACCTCCACCTGAAGGACGTGCTCGACGACATCCTCGACGGCAACGTCGGCCAGGAGACGATCATCGGCGTCGACAAGATCCGTCCACTTCCGGTGATCGGCATCGACACCCCACTCGACGACGCGACGCGCGCCCTGCGCCGCACCAGCTCGCACCTCGGCGCGGTGGTCGACGACTCGGGACGCACCGTCGGCATCGTGGCGCTCGCCGACCTCGTGGAGGAGTTCGTCGGCACCGTCCGCGACGAGACGCACCGGGTGTGACCATGGCGCACGCGACTCCCAGCCCTGTCGAGCTCTCGAACCCTGTCCTCTCCCCCGACGTCTTATCCCCCGACGTCTTATCCCCTGCCGTCTTATCTCCCGACGTCTGGCAGGCGCGTCGCGCCGATCACGAGGCGCGCGTCGAAGAACTCGTCGGGCCCTACCTGCGGTCGAGGGCGCAGGGCGAAAAGCACCCCGTCCTCGACTTCTTGTTCACCTACTACTCGGCACGCCCCTCCCACATACGACGCTGGCACCCCGGCTACGGCGTCGTGCTGGCGGCACCGGGAACCACGGGCGACCGCGGCCAAGCGCGCGTCCTCGAAGAGCTGTCGACCCTTCGCGGCTACACCCGGACTCCCGGCGGGGGCGTGACGGTCGACCCGGCGTTCCTGACCGAACGGCGTGGTGCGCTGCTCGCCACCTGTGCACTGCTCGACGCCACCGCCTCCCGCCCCGCCCGCCTGGGATGCTTCGGTCTGCACGAGTGGGCGATGGTCTACCGCACCGACGCTCCCCGACATTCCGTCCCGCTGCGGCTCGGACCCGCGGCGACCGACGCCGTCGTCGAATCGATGCCGTTGCGGTGCACGCACTTCGACGCTTTCCGCTTCTTCACCGACGCGGCTCGTCCACGAAACGAGTCGACGTTGTCGCGGCAGACACAGATCGAGCACGAACAACCCGGCTGTCTGCACGCGACCATGGACCTGTACCGCGCATGCATCAACCTCGCGCCGCTGATTCCCGCGGAGCTGACACTCGCCGCGTTCGAGCTCGCACTCACCGCCCGCGAGCTCGACATGCGAGCGAGTCCCTACGACCTGCGAGACCTCGGCTACGCGCCGGTCGAGATCGAGACGCCCGCGGGGCGGGCCGAGTACGTCCGCGAGCAGTCGGCCATCGCCGATCGTGGCGCCGAGCTGCGGGGCACGCTGCGTTCTCACCTCGGCGTGCTGCTCGACGCCTGCTGACGACGCGATTTACCTCGCGGGTAACATGGAGCGCGTTCACGATCGCCCCTGTTGTCCCGATGAGGGCTGATGACGTGCGCGGATTCGACACCGAAGCCGCAACGCCACCGGCTTCCGGGCCACCGGAGAAGGAAGGCTCTTATGTCGGACCAGACCCCTGCCGTTGACTCCACCGCCCGCACGAATGTGGAGGGCCTTCAGGTCGCCACCGTCCTCTACGACTTCATCAACAACGAGGCGCTTCCGGGCTCGGGTGTCGACAAGGACACCTTCTGGAAGGGCGCCGCTGCCGTCATCAACGACCTCGCACCCCGCAACCGTGAACTGCTCGCGGTGCGTGACGACCTGCAGAGCAAGATCGACGCGTGGCACCGCGACCACAAGGGCGTCGACTTCTCCGACCCCGCGGTGTTCGGCGAGTACAAGCAGTTCCTCACCGAGGTCGGCTACCTCGCCGAGGTGCCCGCCGACTTCCAGATCGGCACCACAAACGTCGACCGCGAGATCTCCGAGACGGCCGGACCTCAGCTCGTCGTGCCGATCCTCAACGCGCGATTCGCACTGAACGCGTCCAACGCACGCTGGGGCTCGCTCTACGACGCCCTGTACGGCACCGACGTCATCAGCGACGAGGGCGGCGCCGAGAAGGGCAAGGGCTACAACAAGGTTCGCGGCGACAAGGTCATCGCGTACGCAAAGAGCTTCCTGGACAAGGCTGTTCCGCTCGAACAGTGCAGCTACACCGACGTCACCAAGATCGCCGTGGTCGACGGCGCGGTCCAGGTGACGCTCGCCGACGGCACGACGTCGACCCTCGCCGATCCCTCAGCGTTCGCGGGCTACACCGGCGACGCGGCGTCCCCCGCGTCGGTCCTGTTGCGCCACAACGGCTTGTACCTCGACATCGAGATCGACCCGTCGTCGCCGATCGGGCAGACCGATCCGGCAGGCATCAAGGACGTCGTGATGGAGTCGGCGATCACCACGATCATGGACTTCGAGGACTCGGTCGCCGCAGTCGACGCCGACGACAAGGTCCTCGGCTACCGCAACTGGCTCGGACTCAACAAGGGCGACCTGTCCGAAGAGGTCAGCAAGGGCGGCAAGACGTTCACCCGCGTGCTCAACCCCAACCGGACCTACACCGCGCCCGACGGCACGGGCTTCGACCTGCACGGTCGTTCGCTGCTGTTCGTGCGCAATGTCGGCCACCTCATGACCAACCCCGCTGTTCTCGACGCCGAGGGCAACGAGGTGCCCGAGGGCATCCTCGACGCTCTGGTCACCTCGCTCGCGGGCATTCACGGATTGAGCGAGGACGGTCTGCAGAACTCGCGCACGGGTTCGATCTACATCGTCAAGCCCAAGATGCACGGACCCGACGAGGCCGCGTTCACCGTTGAGTTGTTCGGTCGTGTGGAGAAGGTTCTCGGCCTGCCGGAGAACACCCTCAAGGTCGGCATCATGGACGAGGAGCGCCGCACCTCGGTGAACCTCAAGGCCTCGATCAAGGCCGCAGAAGACCGTGTGGTGTTCATCAACACCGGCTTCCTCGACCGCACCGGCGACGAGATCCACACCTCCATGGAGGCGGGTGCGATGATCCGCAAGGGCGAGATGAAGAAGGCCAAGTGGATGGTCACCTACGAGGACTCCAACGTCGACATCGGTCTGCACGCCGGTCTCCAGCACAAGGCGCAGATCGGTAAGGGCATGTGGGCCATGACCGACCTGATGGCCGACATGGTCGAGCAGAAGATCGCACAGCCCGAGGCCGGCGCGAGCACCGCGTGGGTGCCCTCACCCACCGGCGCGACACTGCACGCGATGCACTACCACCTCGTCGATGTGTTCGAGCGCCAGGACGAGATCGCCAAGCGCGACCCGGCATCGGTCGACGACATCCTGACCATTCCGCTGGCACCGAAGACCGACTGGTCCGACGCGGAGAAGAAGGAAGAACTCGACAACAACTGCCAGTCGATCCTGGGCTACGTGGTGCGCTGGATCGACCACGGCGTCGGCTGTTCCAAGGTTCCCGACATCCACGACGTCGCGCTCATGGAAGACCGCGCAACGCTGCGCATCTCCAGCCAGCTGCTCGCCAACTGGATTCATCACGGGATCGTCACCGCCGACGACGTCGTCGCTGCGCTCGAGCGGATGGCCCCGGTGGTCGATCGGCAAAACGCTGACGATCCGACCTATTCGCCGATGGCTCCGGATTTCGACACGAATATCGCATTCCAGGCCGCCAAGGAACTTATCCTCGAGGGAGCGAAGCAGCCGAGCGGCTACACCGAGCCGATCCTGCATCGCAAGCGCCGCGAGTACAAGGCTGCCGCGGCCAAGGCGTGAACACGCGTGAGGTCCCGGACGGACGCCCTTTCTGTCCGGGACCTCGCACGCGACAACGGAGGCGGTAGTGGCGCATCATCGGGTAACCGGTGGCGGAAGCGGAATCAGGCAGCGGGGGATCAGCCGCGGGCTGGTGTTCGTATTACTCGCTCTCGTGCTGATAGCCGCCGTGATCGTGGCATGGCAGCAACTCGGCGACCACCTCGACAAGCAGGCTGATTCTGCCGCTGCCTCGTGCATCGAGGGGCCCGCGACGGTCGACGTCGTAGCCGACGCCGACGTCGCTCCGGCACTGATCGCGATCGCTCGCGAGTTCGGTGCGAGCAAACCCGTCGTCCGCGACCACTGCATCACCGTCGCCGTGCGTGCGGGCGACGCGAAGACCACCCTGGACGGGCTGGCCGGAAATTGGGACGCCGCGTCGATGGGCGCGTTTCCCGCCGCGTGGATTCCGCAGTCGTCGGTATGGGCCGCAGAGTTGGCTCAGGCGAAACCGTCGGCACTCGAGGGCACACCGACGTCGTTGGTGACCTCACCGGTGGTTCTTGCGACGTCAGCAGAACTGGGCAGCAAGATCGACGGCAAGATCGACTGGGGCCAGGTCCCGACGCTGCAGCAACGCGACGACAGCCTCCGCGACTTCGACATCACGGGCTGGGGTTCGCTGCGCATGGCGATGCCGCTCGGCGCGCAGTCCGACGCGTCCTCGCTCGCCGCACAGGCGGTAGCCATGCGCGTCATGCGCACCACCGGGCCACTGACCAACGACGACGCCTCATCCGATCGCGTCGCGTCGAGCGTCGGTGCGATGCTCGACGGCGCGCCCCAATCACCCGACGGCAGCCCTGTCGGCGCGGCGACGGTCATGCGCGACGCGACCGACGCGAAAACCTCGCCCATCCACGCTGTTCCGATCACCGAGCAGCAGCTCTACAAACTCACCCGCGAGGATGCGACGGCCCGACTCGCCGAGATCGTGCCGAGCGGCCCGACACCCTTTGCCGATTTCCCGATCATCCGGCTCGCCGGTGATCAGGTCTCGCCCGTGTCGAGCGCCGCGATCGCCGACTTCTTCCGCTTCGCCCAAGACCAGAAGCACCTGTCGTTGCTGACGTCGCAGGGATTCCGCGGCAATGCACCGCTACCGCCCGCGACCAAGACCGTCGGATTCCCGATCACCAAGGAGCCGATGCCGCAGCCCGAGAACTCGGCCATCGTGACGATCAACAAACTCGTCTACGGACGCGACTTCGGCCCCTCCGCCTGAACCGAGACGGTCAGTCCGCGAACGCCTCGATCGGCGGGCACGAGCAGACGAGGTTTCGGTCTCCGTAGGTGCCGTCGATACGACGCACCGCCGGGAAGACCTTGGCGCGCGCACCCGCGGACGGCAATCCCTGGGGATAGACCGCTTCTTGGCGGGAGTAGGCGTGATCCCATTCGGCGACAAGGCATTCCGCGGTGTGCGGTGCTCCGCGCAGCGGGTTGTCGTCGACGGTCCAGGTGCCGTCGCCCACCTTGTCGATCTCGGCACGAATGGCGATCATCGCGTCGCAGAAGGCGTCGATCTCGTCGAGGTTCTCACTCTCGGTCGGCTCGACCATCAGGGTGCCCGCCACCGGGAAGCTCATCGTCGGCGCGTGGAAACCGTAGTCGGCCAATCGCTTTGCGACGTCGTCGACGGTCACGCCGGTTTCCTTCGTCAGCCCGCGGAGATCCAGGATGCACTCGTGCGCGACCCATCCACCGTCGCCGGTGTAGAGCACCGGGTAGTGATCGCCGAGGCGTCGGGCGATGTAGTTTGCCGACGCGATCGCGGTTAGTGTGGCGCGACGCAGCCCGTCGGCGCCCATCATGGCGACGTAGGCGTAGGTGATCGGGAGGATCGACGCCGAGCCGTACGGCGCCGCCGAAATCGTTGCCGCACCGGGCAGTTCGTCGGCGAGGGGGTGTCCGGGCAGGAACGGCGCCAGGTGCGAGCGCACCGCGATCGGCCCGACGCCCGGACCACCACCGCCGTGCGGGATGCAGAAGGTCTTGTGCAGATTCAGGTGACTGACGTCGCCGCCGAACCGACCGGGGCGCGCAACTCCGACCAGCGCGTTGAGGTTCGCACCGTCGATGTAGACCTGACCGCCTGCATCGTGGACTGCCGCGCAGATGTCGCGGATGTCGTGCTCGAACACACCGTGGGTCGACGGGTAGGTGATCATGATCGCTGCCAGTGACTCACCATGAGCGTCGATCTTGGCGCGCAGGTCATCGACGTCGACATCACCGTTCTCGCGGCACGCGACGACCACGACGCGCATGCCCGCCATCACCGCGGACGCCGCGTTGGTGCCGTGCGCGCTCGACGGGATCAAGCAGATGTCACGAGCCGCGTCGTCCCGGCTGAGGTGATACTGGCGAATCGCGAGCAGGCCGGCGAACTCACCCTGCGAACCGGCGTTCGGCTGAAGGCTCACGCTGTCGTAGCCGGTGATCGTCACCAGCCACTGTTCGAGGTTGGCGATCAGTTCGCGAATGCCTGCGCCGTCGCTGTCCGGCGCGAAGGGGTGCAGCCGGGTGAATTCGGGCCAGGTGATGGGCTCCATCTCGGTGGTGGCATTGAGCTTCATGGTGCACGACCCGAGTGGAATCATGCTCCGGTCGAGCGCGATGTCCTTGTCCGACAGGGCACGAAGGTAACGCAACATCGACGTCTCGGTGCGGTACCTGTTGAAAGCCGGATGCGTCAGGAACTCACTCGTCCGAGTCTCGATCGACTGCGCGAAACCGCGCGGCGTCACACCTGCCACCTCGAACACCTCGAGGACCCCATCGATGTCTGCGGCCGAGGTGGTCTCGTCGCACGCGATCGACACCGTGTCGGCATCCACCCTGCGCAGGTTGATTCCCGCGCGGTGGGCATCGGCGACGATGGCGTCTGCGCGACCGTCCACGCGGACCTGCACCGTGTCGAAGAAGGTCGCGTGTTCGACGCTGAATCCGGCGGCGCTCAGACTGTCGGCGAGCGTCACGGCATGTGCGTGTACCCGACGTGCGATGGCGCGCAAGCCTTCTGGGCCGTGGTATGCGGCATACATCGCCGCCACGATAGCCAGCAGCACCTGCGCGGTGCAGATGTTGCTTGTCGCCTTCTCGCGGCGGATGTGCTGCTCACGTGTCTGCAGCGCCAACCGATAGGCGAGGTTGTCGTCGGCGTCCTTGGAGACACCGACGAGACGCCCGGGGAGCTGACGAGAAAGCTTGGCGCGCACCGACAAGTAGCCTGCATGCGGTCCACCGAAGCCCATCGGCACGCCGAATCGCTGGGGGGTCCCGAAGCACACATCGGCACCCTGCTCTCCGGGCGGCGTGATGAGGGTCAGTGCGAGGAGATCGGCCCCGACCGTGACCAGAGCACCGGCCTCGTGCGCGGCGTCGATGATCGGCGCGACGTCGAGGATTCGACCCGACGCTCCCGGCGTCTGGAGGATGACACCGAAATAGTCGCCGTCGGGAAGCCCACATCCCGGCAGCCCCGGATTCAGCGTCGCCTCGACGACCTCGATACCGAGCGGCAGTGCGCGGGTGTCGATGACAGCCCTGGTCTGCGGGAAGAGATCGGAGTCGACGACGAGCCGAGTCGACTTCGACTTTCCGGCACGCCGCATGAGCGTCATGGCTTCGGCGGCGGCGGTGGCCTCGTCGAGCATCGACGCGTTCGCCACCTCCATGGTCGTGAGGTCGGAGACCATCGTCTGGAAGTTCAGCAGCGCCTCGAGCCTGCCCTGGCTGATCTCCGGCTGGTACGGCGTGTACGCGGTGTACCAGGCCGGATTCTCGACGACGTTGCGCAGGATGACGCCGGGCGTGATGGTGTCGTAGTAGCCGAGACCGATCATCGACCGGTTGACGGTGTTCTTCGATGCCAGCGCCGACAGACGCTCGAGCGCCTCCTGCTCGGTCAGCGGGGCGTCGAGTGCCGACAGCCCGTTGTCCGACGGATCGTCGAGGATCAGTGACGGCACGACCCGCCGAGCGAGGTCGTCGAGTGACTCGACGCCGAGGAGCGCGAGGATTCTGGCGGTCTCATCCGCGTCCGGCCCGACGTGGCGGTCGACGAAGGCAGCAGACGTGAACTCGGAGCCGCGGATCTCAGGGGTCGAGGCATCGACGGATGTCATGGGGTGGAACCTCTCGCGCGCACCGGTCGTACCGGCGGGTCGGCCCTCCCCCTCTGTCATGCCGCGGGGCGGCGCCTGAGAGATTCAGTCATCGTGTCAGCGATGACACGAGAACCTTTCACCGTGGGCGGGTAACGGCTTGGCCGTCACCACTTTCCAGAGACGCCGTCGACAGTACGGTCCGGGTGCCTGAGAGTTTGACGAGGAGGTGTTGCTCCTTCGGCGGCCATTCGAGATGACGCTCTCCCGTACTGCAGCGACGCGTTGTTCAGTCTACCCGTACGCTCATCCGGTTCGGCGAGTGCGGTTCTTGCGACGCGCTGCGAGTTCGTCTTCGGGGGCCGACTCGGTGACTCCACCGTCGGCTCGTTCGCCGGGGAAATCGGCGATGGCGCCGGTCAGCTCGCGCATGGCACCGTTGACCGCGATGCCGAACACGCCCTGTCCGCCCTGCAGGAGGTCGACGACCTCTTCGGCAGATGTGCACTCGTAGACGGTGGTGCCGTCGGAGAACAGGGTGATCCCGGCAAGATCTTCGACGCCGCGCTGGCGCAGGTGATCGACGGCGACGCGGATGTTCTGCAACGAGATACCGGTGTCGAGCAGACGCTTGACGATCTTGAGGACCAGGATGTCCTTGAAGGAATAGAGGCGCTGACTGCCCGAGCCCGCCGCACCGCGGATGGACGGCACGACGAGTGACGTGCGTGCCCAGTAGTCGAGTTGTCGGTAGGTGATTCCGGCGATCTGGCACGCGCTCGGCACCCGGTAGCCGACGAGTTCGTCGGGAACGGTGTCGTTGGGGAAGAGTCCCGGCGCAATGTCGTCGAGGCTGCCCTGGGTAGCCCTGCGACGCGGGGTCGGGTCGTCCGACGGGTGCTCGGCTTCCACGCCGACGCTGCCGTCGGTCGTCGTCTCGCTGTCTGACGGCTGACCATCTTCACCGTCGAACGGCATATCGCCCACTGCAGACTCCCTCGCCACGCTCGGATCGGACCGGTGCGGACCTGCAACCACGATACGCCGCCGAACCCGATCTGCTCTCCACCATCGGGTGTGTCCCCGACGATCACGTGCGTGACCGTATGTCGCGGCGATGCACCGAATCAATGCGACGCGCCCTAAGACTCAACCTCAACTTGAGATCGAGACAAACGGTGATCTCCGGGATATGGAACCGTGACGTGTCGCTGCAGCGCCGTACAGAAAGCTACGAAACCATCCGCCGAGTCAGGCTCCGCCGCTGGCCTTGAAGTCGTCGGGCGAAACGTTGTCGAGAAATTCGCGGAACTTCTCCACCTCGTCCTCTTTCGCCTCGGGACCGTCTTCGGATTCCTCGTCGGGAATCAACAGGCCCGCCTCGGCAAGGACTTCCTCGTCGGCGATGATCGGCACCTCGGCGCGCATCGCGACCGCGATCGAATCCGACGGACGCGCCGACACCCGCACATCGCCGGAGAAGACCATCTCGGCGTAGAAGGTGCCCTCCTGCATGTCGACGATGCGCACCTCGACGAGTGTCTGCCCGAACTCTTCGATGAGGTTCACGATCAGGTCATGGGTGAGCGGCCGGGGCGGCTCGATCCCTTTTTGGCGCAACGCGATCGACGCCGCCTCGCTCTGCCCGATCCAGATGGGCAGGTAGCGCTCGCCGTCTACCTCACGCAGAAGCAGAACCGGCTGACTCTGCGGCGGCTCGACCCGAATGCCCACCACACGCATCTCGCTCATCTCGCACCTCCCGAGCCGTCAATAATTGCCATCGACGCTACACCGACTGGACCCACAGCGGCGTCGTGGCGAGATACACAGCCCCGGCGCGCCGTACCGCAATCGTCGAGAAGGACGTCAATCGAGCACGCCGCGCACGGCCTGCTTGACCAGTTGCGTGTGCAGGGTCACCGACAGTGCGGCGATTTCGCGGATGAGTTCCTCGGCACGGTCGCGGGCACCGGTGCCCTTACCCTTCGCGATCGGGTTGGCGATCTGCGCGACGAGTCCTGCCTCACGATCCGCGGACACCTTGAACGCGCGCAGATGTCTTGTCTCCACGCCGTAGTTGGCGAGGGCCGCTGCGGCTTCGACGAGCCGTACCGCGTCCTCGTCGAAGAATCCTGCAGGTCCGGATGTCAGTAGACCGTTGCGCTGGAGTTCGGTCACGAACGCCGAATCGACTCCGGTTCGCTCGATGAGGGTCTCGCGGGAGACGCGACCACCGCGCGCCGAGAAGTCGGTGGCCGGTGCGACGACGCTGCGCGCCGTCGAGAGTACGGGGGTGCCCCCTGCGCCGAATCCCCCGTCGCCGTGGTCGATGGCGTCGAGTTGCTCTTTGATGACCTTGAGCGGCAGGTAGCGATCGCGCTGTGCCGTGAGCACGAAACGCAGGCGCTCACAGTCGGACTGACTGAATCGCCGGTAGCCCGACGGCGCGCGTTCAGGCGTGACAAGCCCTTCGGCTTCGAGGAAACGAATCTTTGAGATCGTCACATCGGGAAAGTCCTCGCGCAGCAGCGCGAGGACCGACCCGATGGACATCGATCCCCCGCCGCGCGCGTCCGCAGTCGAGGCCGGCACGGTGTCAGGCGCCGGAACCGTCGCGCGGACCACTCAGGAAGACCAACCGGAACTTTCCGATCTGGACCTCGTCACCATTGCTGAGAGCCGCGCTGTCGACGGGCTCGCGATTGACGTAGGTGCCGTTGAGGCTGCCGACGTCGACAACCTGGAACTCGTTGTCTCCCAATCGGAATTCGGCATGTCGACGGCTCACCGTGACGTCGTCGAGGAAAATGTCGCTGTCGGGGTGCCGGCCCGCCGAGGTGGTCGGCTGGTCGAGCAGGAAGCGCGAACCGGCGTTCGGGCCACGCTTCACGACGAGCAATGCGGTACCGGGCGACAACCGCTCGACACCCGTGTCGGCCGGCTCGCTCGAGGTCGCCGCGCCCGCGTCGAGTTCATTGATGAACTCTTCGCGAAACACCGATGTGGTTTCCACCGGCGCCTCGTAGCCGTTGTCGTTATCGCTCACCGCTTCTCCTTCGTCCTCATCCGTTCGTCACCTTGAGTGCACTCACCGTCGGCGTCCGCGCTCACGCGCTGCGAGGTCTCGCACCAGGCCACCCGACGCCGCGGATGCGACGTCGATTTCCGTTGGCTAAACCGTACCGCCTGTGCCGAACGCAACCACGTGCGACTCGGCCACGACAACGACGATCATACTTTCCCATACCCCGGGAATGGTCAGCCTTCGATCACGGCCCGGTAGCCATCTGCGTCGAGCATGTCGGCCAGTTGCGCGTCGAGGACCGATGCGTCGTCGAGGCTGATCTCGACGAGCCAACCGGAGTCGTAGGGCTCCGAGTTGACCAGGTCGGGCGACGAGTCGAGCTCGTCGTTGACCTTCGAGATCGTCCCGTTGAGCGGCCCGAAGATATCGGAGACGCTCTTGGTCGATTCGACCTCGGCAAACGACTCGCCCACCTCGACCTCGCTGTCGATCTCCGGGAGCTGCACGAACACGACGTCGCCGAGCTGTCCCTGCGCGTAGTCGGTGATCCCCACTCGGACCGTGGTCGGACCGACCTTGCGCACCCACTCGTGTTCGGGGGTGTAGCTCAGTTCAGCCGGCACATTGGTATCGGTCACGTCGACCCCTTTCTAGTCCTCCGAGACTTTAGGCCATGTCCCTGCCGGTCGGCACGCCAGCACGCGGCATCTTCGTGACCACCGCAATCGTCTGCGCCCAGTACAGCAGGAATGACCACACATACAGCGCGACGCCCCAGATCAGGAATGCCCAACCGATCGGGTAACAGATCGTGCCGATCACCGAATCCAATTGTCCCGCAAGCAACCATGGGAACGCACTCATCAACGCGAATGTCGCCGCCTTGCCGATGTAGAGCACCGGTAAAGCCAACAGACCCCGACTGCGAAGCAGCGGACCGGACGCGAACAGCAGCACGTCACGCGCCACGATGATCCCGATGATCCACCACGGGATGATCCCCCTGATCGCAAAGGCGACCGGAATGATCACGATGTAGAGCCGGTCGGCCAGCGGATCGAGCAGTTCACCGAGCCGCGACGACTGGTTGAGCAGACGAGCCAGCTTGCCGTCGGCCCAGTCGGTGAAGCCCGACAACATGAGTACCCAGAACGCCCAGGCATCGGCCTTGACGTCGAGCAACAGCCACAGGAACACCGGGATGAGCGCCAGACGCAGCACGCTCAGCACGTTGGGCACCGTGAGGATCCGCGACGTCGAGCTCACGGACTCGGGGTGGTCGTCCACGTCAGCGGAAGATGCCGATGACGCCCTGCAGGGTCTTGGCCCCGCCCGACGCGAACAGGTTGTCGTGGACCATGTAGGTCCACGTCGTCGTCGATCGGTGGAGGTCGGCGGAACCGAGGTCGACGCCGTCGGCGGTGATCGCAACGTCGCGGAACGTTGCACGCGCATTCTCGACGGCCTCGTTCGGCAGTTCGCCGAACTCGGCGAGGATCAGCCGATGGAACTCGTCGAGCGGGCTTTCCTTGCCGATCGCGCGCAGGTGGATGCTTGCGCGCACATCCGAGACGAAGGCGAGGTGATCGGCCCAGGCGCGGTCGAGGTGGTAGAGCATGATCTCGCGGGCCGCCTGGACGAGAACACCGCGGTCGACTGGCTCGACGGGTGCCGCGGGGGTGGATTCAGCTTCGTCGGTCGTGTCGGCCGCCTTGTCCTCGACCCCCGCGTCCTCCGGCTCCTTGTCAGCCGCCGACTCTTTCGCCGATGCCTTGTCTGCCTTGTCTCCTCGGTCTGCCGACGGGCTCGCGGTCCCGGTCAGTTCGGCGTAGCGCTCCGGCTCGAGTTCGGCGAGCTCCTCGAGCGCGGTGTCCGTCGTAAGCAGCTTCATCCGACGCGCGACGACGATCTCACGCTGCTGGTTGACCAGCTTGTTGTAGCGCCAGGTGTTGGCGTGGAGTTCGAGCATCACGCCCTCGGCTACACGCTGGGCCTGCTCGATCAGGTCGATGCCCTTCTGTCCCATCGATCCGTCGGGTTCCGACGAGACCGGGTCCCGCTTGAACGCCAGATTCTTGGTGACGACCGGATCCTCGAGACTGCTGAAGAACACCGCAGAACCCGGGTCTCCCTGACGGCCTGCACGGCCGCGGAGCTGATTGTCGAGTCGTTCGGTGTCGTGACGGCCGGTTCCCACCACACACAGGCCGCCGAGTTCGACGACCTCCTCGCGTGCCGCCGGATCGTCGTCGGAACCGCCGAGCCGGATGTCGGTGCCTCGGCCTGCCATCTGGGTCGACACGGTGACCGCGCCCTTCACGCCCGCCTCCGCGATGATCTTCGCCTCCTCGACGTCGTTCTTCGCGTTGAGGACGACGCTCGGGACACCCGCCTTTTCGAGGAAGTAGGCCAGTTCCTCCGATTCGGCGACGTCGTGGGTTCCGATCAGCACCGGTTGCCCGGTCTCGTGGATCTCCTTGACGTAGTTGACCACCGCCTCGACCTTGTTGGCCTTCGTGTCGTACACACGATCGGGAAGGTCGGTACGGATGTTGGCGGTGTTCGGCGGGATCTGCGAGACGCGCAATTCGTAGAACTGGCGCAACTGCTCGCCGGCGGCGAGCGCTGTACCGGTCATACCGCACACCCGCGGGTAGCGGCCGATGAGCGCCTGCACGGTGAGCGTGTCGATGACCTCGCCCGAATCCGTCTGTGCGAGTCCTTCTTTGATCTCGACCGCGGCCTGCACGCCGTCGGGCCAGCGCTGCAACTGCGCGACGCGACCACGCGAGGCGTTGATGAGATGGACGCCGCCGTCGCGAACGATGTAGTGGCCGTCGCGCTCGAGCAGATAGTGCGCGTGCATCGCGATGTTCACGTGGACGAGCGTGGTGCCGACGTGTTCTTCGTCGTAGAGGTTGATGCGGCCGAGTTCCTCTTCGACGAAGGCGGCGCCCTCGTCGGTGAGAGTCACGTTCCGGCCTTCGGCGTCGATGTCGTAGTGCTTGTTCTTCAACCGGCCGACAACCTCGTGGATCGCCTGGTCGGGAACCTCGGCCTCGGTCGAGCCTGCGAGCACCAGCGGGATGAGCGCCTCGTCGACCAGCACGGAGTCGGCCTCGTCGATGATCGCGACGTCGGGCGTCGGCGAGACCAGATCATCCTCTGACTGTGCGAGCTGGTCGCGCAGCACGTCGAACCCGATCTCGTTGACCGATCCGTAGGTGATGTCGCCCGCGTACGCCCTCTTGCGTTCTTCGCGAGTCGAGTTCTCCGACACCGCGCCTGCGACGATCCCGAACGAATCGAACAGCGGTTTCATCCACTCCGCGTCACGAGTGGCCAGGTAGTCGTTGACCGAGATGACGTGCACCTGATGGCCGTCGAGGACATAGCCGACGGCAGCGATCGCGCCGGCGAGGGTCTTGCCCTCACCCGTACCCATCTCGATGACGTCGCCCTCGAGCAGACGCAACGCGCCCTGGAGCTGGACGTCGAACGGCCTCAGGCCCAGGGTGCGGTCGGCAGCCTCCCGAGCCAACGCGAGAAACTTGGCTCGGTCCTTCTCGTCGGCACTGATCTCGAGTTTCTCGGCCTCTTCACGGAAGTGCTCGGTGTCCAAGCCCGCGGCCCAGTCGGTGTAGTTGTCAGCCTCTTTGATCAACCCGACCGACTTGGACTGGTTACGTGAGGACTGGGCTCCCAGCAACCGCCACATGCTGTTCGTCAGCTTTCCCACCGAACGATTCTCCTACCTCGTCGTTTCATCCGAACTCCGACGTCACGGCCCGGATCGACAACCACGGTACGCGGCCACGCGGCCGCGAATTACGACGCATCCAACAGACGCTTTCGACTACCGTGAATCACGTGAGCATCCGACGCCGGGGTTCGACGTGTCAGTACCGACCAGCACCGTCTCGTTCACCGGTGGGACTGCTCGTCGCGTCGTTGGTCGCTGCATGTGTCCTCATCCTCGCCGCCTGTGGTGGGAGCACGGACTCGGCATCACGAGAGGTCGACCCTGGCGTGCTGGTCGGCAAGAACTACTCGTCGACCTCGGTGACCGGTACACCGATTCCCGGCGGCGGGCCGATGCAGGTCTCGTTCCCCGAAACCGGGCGAATCTCGGCAACGGCAGGCTGCAATCGCCACAACGGTGCGCTGACCTTCGTCGACAACACGTTCCGAACCGACAAGCTCGCCACCACGATGATGGCGTGTCCCCCGCCGCGTGCCGGCGCAGACAAGTGGTTGACCGATTTCCTCTCCGATTCGGTCACCTGGGATCTGCAGGGAAACACGTTGACCCTCACCCACGGCGACACGAAAGTCGTTCTGACCGAGGGTTCTCCACAGACCTGACGTATTCCCGCCGACCTGACACCTCCCCACAGACCTGACCGGCCCCACAGACCTGACCGACGCCGCCTCGGGTACACATCGACACGTCACCTACAACGAGACAGGAAATCGAAGATGACAGACACCACCCCTGTGGTCGTCACCGTGACCGGCGCCGCCGGAAGCATCGGGTACGCAGCAGTGTTCCGCATCGCCGCGGGCGACATGCTCGGACCCGACCGCCCGATCAAGCTCCGGCTACTCGAACTCCCCCAGGCGATCTCCGCGGCACACGGCACGGCCATGGAGTTGCAGGACGGAGCATTTCCGCTGCTGACCTCCGTCGACATCTTCGACGACGCGCGTGCGGCCTTCGACGGCACCGACTTCGGGCTCCTCGTCGGCGCGAAGCCGCGCTCCAAAGGTATGGAACGTGCGGATCTGCTGTCGGCGAACTCGGCCATCTTCGCCGAGCAGGGTGCTGTCATCAACGACGTCGCGGCCGACGACATCCGCGTCATCGTTGTCGGCAATCCGGCGAACACCAATGCGGCGGTCGCGGCGGCGAGCGCCCCCGACGTGCCCGCCGAGCGATTCACCGCACTGACACGACTCGACCACAACAGGGCCATCGCGCAACTCGCGGCACACACCGGAGCCCCCGTGCGCGACATCAGCAGGGTGAGCATCTGGGGCAATCACTCGGCGACGCAATACCCCGACATCTTCCACGCGCGCGTCGGAGATCGCAGTGGAGCCGACGTCGCCGCGGACACCGACTGGCTCGTCGACGACTTCATTCCGACGGTCGCCGCGCGAGGCACCGCCATCATCGAGGCGCGGGGCGCGTCGTCCGCGGCGTCGGCCGCCAATGCGGCAATCGATCACGTGCGCGACTGGGTCCTCGGTACCCCCACCGACGACTGGACGTCGGCCGCGGTCAGTTCCCCGGGTGCGTATGGAGTTCCCGAAGGCCTGATGTGCTCGTTCCCCGTCCGATCGGTCGACGGCGCGTGGCAGATCGTCGACGGCCTCGAGATCAATGAGTTCTCGCGAGCCCGCATCGACGCGTCGGTGGCCGAACTGCAGTCAGAACTCGACGCGGTCGCCGCACGGCGCTGACGCGGGGGCAGCTGAGTACCACGCCGGGTACCACTAGGTCTCCTGTTGGTCACTCTTGACTACCCAATCGTTCACGGCAGCTTAAACTTCCGACATGTCAAAGAAGTCGACGTCGAAAAAGTCGCAGTCCGCCGAGCCCAAGCAGAAGAAGATCTCCAACAAGGTGTACGAGGCCGAGCTCTTCCGGCTGCAGACCGAAATGGTCAAGCTGCAGGAGTGGGTACGCGAGACAGGTGCTCGCGTGGTCGTCGTCTTCGAGGGCCGCGACGCAGCCGGTAAGGGCGGCACCATCAAGCGCATCACCGAGTACCTCAGCCCTCGGATCGCGCGCGTGGCCGCTCTGCCCGCCCCCACCGATCGTGAACGCGGCCAGTGGTATTACCAGCGCTACGTGGCTCAGCTGCCCGCTCCCGGCGAGATCGTGCTATTCGACAGGTCCTGGTACAACCGTGCAGGAGTCGAAAAGGTGATGGGCTTCTGCACCCCCGAAGAACACACCCGCTTTCTCCGACAGACCCCGATCTTCGAACAGATGCTGATCGACGACGGAATCCTCTTGCGTAAGTACTGGTTCTCGGTGTCCGACGACGAGCAGCTCCGCCGGTTCCGCTCGCGCATGAACGACCCTGTGCGACAGTGGAAATTGAGCCCGATGGATCTGGAGTCCGTCTACCGATGGGAGGACTACTCCCGCGCGAAGGACGAGATGATGGTGCACACCGACACCGCGCTGAGTCCCTGGTTCGTCGTCGAATCCGACATCAAGAAGCATGCGCGACTCAACATGATGTCGCACCTTCTCTCCACCATCGACTATCACGAGGTTCCACGCCCGCAGGTCTCACTGCCGAAGAAGCCGATCGAGAGCGGTAACTATCACCGCCCGCCGCGCTCGTTGTCGAAGTACGTTCCCGACCACGTCTCAGAACTCATGGGACACAGTGATTGATGAACACCGGTGATTGATGAAGACCGGTGACTGACCCGAAAACCCGGCGACCAGAACGGAACACCTGCGTAGCATGAGTCGCGATGTGGATCGGTATCGCTGAATTCGACTTCCTGCTCGGTGACGTGCACTCGCTCAAAACGAAACGCTCGCTTGTCCGCCCGTTCGTCGCGGAGTGCAAACGACGTTTCGCGGTGGCAGTCGCAGAGGTCGGCCATCTCGACGCCCACCGGCGCACGACGATCGGGGTCAGCGTCGTCGCCGCCGATCGGGGGCATGTCGTCGAGATCCTCGATTCGGTGGAGCGGTTCGCGGCGGCGCGCCCCGAGGTCGAGCTGCTGTCGGTGCGCAGACGTGAACTGTCGTCCACCGACATCTGACCGGCACGCAGACCGCTCACTCAGCAGACATCGCCGACTCAGCGGGCTGACCGACTCAACGGTCGACGATTCCGGCCTCGGCAGCGACGACGCGATACGCCGCCGCAAGGGTGTCGACGGTTTCGTGTGCGTTGAGTCCGCTCGGGTTGGGCACCACCCACACCCGGGCGGCGCCCCAGCGTTCGCCCTGATCGCCCGGCTGTGCGTGGCGATCGCCGAATGCGCTGCGGTACGCGGTGATACCGGCAACAGCCACAACCTCGGGACCGATGTGTTCGACCCTCGCCCGCAGTCGTTCGCCGCCCGCGACGAGCTCCGCCTTGTCGAGTTCTGCGGCTGTCGCCGTTGCCCTTTCGACGACGTTGGTGATTCCCACCCCGGCGCCGATGACCTCATCGCGATCGGCGTCGCTCATCCCGGCCGACGCGTCGACGACGTGGTCTGTGATGCCCGCTCGATACAGCGCAGGCCAGAACCTGTTGCCGGGTCGGGCGAAATGCGCGCCGGTTGCCGCGCTCCACAGACCGGGATTGATGCCGACGAACAGTAATCGGCAACCCGGCCCGACGAGGTCGGGAACCAGCCGATCGCTATACGTAGCCAGTTCGGCTTTGGTGAAGCCCATCTGGCAGACGCTACGCGCGTCACCTCGTTACGTGCTTGACTTCCTGCCGTCGGGCGCATTCCATGGGTAGATGAGCTTCGACGACGCCCCGCGTCCAGCGCTTCCCCTCCTTGTCGTCGACGCCGCCAACGTCGTCGGTTCGGTTCCCGACGGTTGGTGGCGGGACCGTCGTGCAGCGACCGAACGCCTCCTCGACTCGGTGGCACCGTTCGCCCACACCGGCGTGCCGGGTATGCCCGGCCCCGTCGACATCACGGTTGTCGTGGAGGGGCGCGCTCGCGGGGCCGTGGGCCGGCCGGGCATCCGCATTGTCGAAGCGACTGGATCGGGCGACGACACCATCGTCGACGTGGTGTCGGAGAACCGTGACAGGCAGGTCGCGGTGGTCACCGCCGATCGCGAATTACGTTCTCGGGTAGAAGCTTTGGGCGCTGAGACCATCGGCCCAAAGGTGATCCGAGAGGGGGCGTAACCGACGCAGGCGCGGCAGGTACCGCGCGCGGCGTGCCTACGATGGGATCAGAGCACGCCGAACTGAACGCCCCGTCCCCGATCAAGGAGTGTGCACGTGGCACGAACCGTGGCCGACAGCATCATCGAAACGCTCGATCGATCCGGAGTGCAGAGGGTCTACGGAATCCCCGGCGACTCGTTGAACGGATTCACCGATGCGTTACGCAAGGATCAGCGGATCGAGTGGGTCCACGCGCGCCACGAGGAAGGTGCCGCATTCGCCGCCTCTGCGGAGGCGGCACTCACCGGCGAGCTCGCGGTGTGCGTCGGAAGCTGCGGGCCGGGCAATCTGCACCTGATCAACGGTCTCTTCGACGCGCAGCGCAGTCGCGTTCCGGTGCTCGCGATCGCTGCTCATATACCGGCCGCGGAGATCGGCAGCGGGTACTTCCAGGAGACGCACCCCGAGCAGTTGTTCGTCGAGTGCAGCGACTTTTGTGAAATGGTCAGCACCCCAGCACAATTGCCCCGCCTGCTCGACATCGCGATCCGCACCGCCGTCGAACGACGCGGTGTTGCCGTGCTCGTGATCCCCGGTGAGAACTTCCTCGAGAAGGAGCATCAGCGTCGGGGTGGCGCGGCGATCCGCGCCATCGACAGGATCGTCCGCCCCACCGACGCCCAATTACACGACGTCGCGGCCGCGCTGAATGCTGCCGAGAAGGTCACCATCCTGGGAGGCGCAGGCACTGCGGGCGCCCACGACGCCGTCGTCGAGTTGGCAGGAGCTCTCCAGGCACCTGTTGTCCACGCACTGCGCGGCAAGGAGTTTCTGGAGTACGACAACCCGTACGACGTCGGGATGACCGGACTGCTCGGCTTCAGCTCGGGGTATCGCGCCATCGAGAAGTGCGACACGTTGTTGATGCTGGGCACCGACTTTCCGTATCAACAGTTCTTCCCCTCCAAGGCGACGATCATCCAACTCGACATCCGCGGCGAGCAGATCGGTCGACGCACACCGGTCGACGTCGGGCTCGTCGGGTCCGTCGCCGATACGATCCCTGCCCTGCTCCCCCTCATCGACCGGAACCGCAGCTCAGAACATCTACGTTCGTCGCGTGAGCACTACATCAAGGCGCGCGCGTCGCTGAACGACCTTGCCGTGAACGACGGCAAGACGCCGATCCATCCGCAGTATCTGGCCAAACTGCTCTCCGACCACGCCACCGACGACGCAGTGTTCATCCCGGACGTCGGCTCGCCGGTCGTCTGGGCGGCGCGATACCTCGAGATGAACGGGAAACGGCGACTGATCGGCTCGTTCACGCACGGGTCGATGGCGAACGCGGTGTCTCAGGGAGTCGGCGCACAGGCGAGCTACCCGGGTAGGCAAGTCATCGCCATGGCGGGCGACGGCGGGCTCGCCATGTTGCTCGGCGAGTTGCTGACGCTCACGCAGAACGCCCTGCCGGTGAAGATCGTCGTCTTCAACAATTCGTCGCTGAACTTCGTCGAGTTGGAGATGAAGGCCGCGGGGTTCGTGAACTTCGGTACCGACCTGGAGAACCCCGACTTCGCCGCACTGGCGCGTGCGATCGGGATCAAGGGCGACCGCGTCGAGAATCCCGGCGACCTCGATTCCGCGGTACGCGAGTTCCTCGCTCACGACGGGCCTGCGCTGCTCGATGTCGTCACTGCGCGACAGGAGTTGTCGATCCCGCCAACGGTATCGGCAGCGCAGGCGAAGGGATTCACGCTGTATGCGATTCGGACCGTTCTCTCCGGACGCGGCGACGAACTGATGGACCTGGCCGAAACGAACGTCTTCCGCAGGCTCTTCGACTGAGGCCCGCAGCGCTCAGTGCGGCACCTTGCTGAGGTCGGCGCGCAGCAGCATCACGTTGTAGTCGCTCCAGCGCGAGGCGTTGAAGAACAGTTCGGGCGATGACCCGACGACTGCGGGCGAGTGCGGTTGGATCATGGGTCCGTACAGGACGACGGCACCCTTCTCCACGAGGTAGGTCGGTGCGCTCCACGGACCTTCTGGTCGATCCGCTGTGCGGATGCGAATCCCGTTGTCGCCGTCGAGCATCATGTACTTGTTCAGGTACGGACTCCACGCCACCGACAGTTCCGTGACGGGAGCTGGCACGACGATCGCCGATCCGTCGTCGGGAACGTCGGCGATGTTGTCGACCCACTTGCGATCGCGACCTGCCCAGTACTGGTACTTGGTCACGTCGAGGATGTCGGTCGGCTTGAACCGTGCGAGGAAGCCTGCGCCGAATCGTCCGTTGGGCGTACCGAATTGGTACACATAGTCGCTCTGCGCACCGTGCCCGCGTACGTAGGCGTTCTGCTGAAACTTTCCGTTGTTGGGTTCCGCAGGCGGCAGATCGAACGGAAGGGCTGCGGCCACAGGCGAATTCACCAGGATGGTGTCGCGATCGACCGTCCAGTTCTGTCCGTTGTCGTCAGAGTGCGCGACGGCTGAATAGTTGGTCACCCAGTGACCGGCGGAGCCCCATGACCGTACCGACATGAAGTTGATGAACTGCCGATACCCCGATCCCCAGGGCAGCGATATCGCGGCGGTGGGGATGGTGGTCGTCTCGATGGGACTGACACCGAGTGCCGGGATCAGTTCGCGCGCAAAGGTGGGACGGGCAGCGTCGACGGGACTGCCTGACTGCACGTCGCCGGGCACGCCGGGCGGGACGCTCACGCCGTCGTCGAACTTGGTGTCGCGTGTCCGCATGAGCGTGTTGTGTCGCCACTCCTGACCGGCTGCGTTGCAGTCGCCGAAGGTGTCGCCGAACGCCATCAGAGTCTGCCCGGAGCCGTTGTCCCAGGAGATGCCGAGGTCGGTCCCACTGATCGTGAATCGACTGAACGTGCGGTTGATGCTGCGTGGCCCGGTCACCCACGACACCGTCCGGGCGCGTGGGGTGATGTAGATCGGCAGCGGGCCCTGCGTTCCGAGGCCGGGGCGCGCACCGGACGAGCCAGAACCCACGGAACCCGACCCCAGTGACCCGGTTCCCAGAGAGCCGGTCCCCAGTGAGCCCGTCCCGCCCAGCGACCCGGATGCGCTGCCGAGATCGGGAAGCGAGCCGTTACCCGCATTCGCGCAGGGTGCCGCAGTCGCACGTCCCTCACCAGCGACGAGAAAAGCGCCCACGGAGGTCGCCACGAGCGCCGCGACAACGAGTCTGCGTGCACCTGCTCGTATTCGGAGCATGGTCGATGGTCCTCTCGATGAACGGTCCGACTGCGGGTCGGCTGCAGCACATCTGTCACGTGTGTGGCAGATGTGATTCAAGAGGCCATTGTGGCGTATGGGTATTACCGTTCACACATGGGCACGGTCACGATCACGTTTCGGAGCGCGAGAACTCTGACGCTCGGGCGACCTGATCCGCAGTCAGTACCCTGCCGGTGTACTTCTCGAACTGCGCCGCCGCCTGCAGTGCGATGACCTGCGCACCGGTGACCACCGGTGTCCCCGCTGCCGAGGACGCGCGGATCAGGGGCGTCTGTGCCGGCAGCGCGACGACGTCGAATACGAGATCAGCAGCGGCGATCGCGTCGTCGTCGAACGACTGCACGTTCTCGTCGGCGCCCTGCATGCCCAGCGGGGTCACGTTGACCAGGATCTGCGTTCCCGGAGCTTGCGCGCTATCGATGGCTCGGTAGCCGTACTTCGACGCCAACGCCTCGCCCGCTGTAGCGTTACGAGCCCACACCGTCAGGTCGTCGAAACCTGCGCCACGAAACGCGGCCACCACGGCTTTCGCCATTCCACCAGATCCCCGCACCACGACCGACGACGCGGGATCGATGTCTGCGATGAGCGTGGCCACCGCCTCGTAGTCGGTGTTCGACGCCCTGAGATAGCCGTCGTCGTTGACGATCGTGTTCACGGAGTCGATCGTCGCCGCAGACTTCTCCACCTCGTCGACGAGGTCGATCACAGCCTCTTTGAACGGCATCGACACCGAACACCCACGAATGCCGAGCGCACGAACACCGGCAATCGCGCCGTGGATGTCGGTGGTGGTGAATGCCTTGTAGATGTAGTTCAGACCGAGCTCGTCGTAGAGATAGTTGTGAAACCGCGTGCCGATGTTCGACGGCCGCGCGGCGAGCGAGATGCACAGGGTCATGTCCTTGTTGAGAATCGGCATGCGCGCCACGCTACTGCCCGCATCGCCACTTCGATCGACAGAACGACGATGTGACAGCACGACGAGTCGCGTCGTAGCCTCGTCGTTGGTCGCACCGAGACTTCAGGAGGTCGATTCTGTGGGCTGGAACACATATGTGGCACTTGGTGATTCGTTTACGGAGGGGGTCGGCGATACGGATCCCACCCGCCCCAACGGGTTACGCGGATGGGCCGATCGTGTCGCGGAACAGCTCGCCGTCGATAACCCCGCGCTGCGCTACGCCAACCTTGCGATCCGTGGCCGCCTGCTCGATCAGGTGCTCGACGAGCAGATCGACCGCGCCTTATCGCTGCAACCCGATCTGATCACCATCTACGCGGGTGGGAATGATCTGATGCGTGGCTCGATCGACCTCGACGCCATGATGTCCCGCTACGAGAAGGCTTTGGCCCGACTGCGCTCGACGGGTGCAACGGTCATCGTGTTCACCGCGTACGACGCCGGCTGGGCTCCCATTTTCCGGCTCACGCGAGGTCGGAGCGCCATCTACAACGAGCTGCTGCGGGCGATTGCTGAGCGCCAAGGCGCGCGCATCCTCGACTTCTGGCGGCTCGCCGGATACGACGACTACCGGATGTGGGACACCGACCGACTGCACATGTCGTCGCTCGGACACGCACGCATGGCATGCGAGGTACTCGACCTGATCGGCGCACCGCACACTATCGACGTACCCTCACTGGCCCCGCCACCAGTGCAGACACGTGAGCAACGGCGACGCGACAACGTCGAGTGGGCGCGCACATTTCTCTATCCCTGGCTCATGCGTCGCGTGCGTGGGGTGTCGTCGGGTGACAGCATCAGTCCGCGGTGGCCTGTGCCGGTCGTCGCTGCCGACGCGCTCGGTGAAGTCAGCCCCGAGCCAGCAACAGCGGGATGATGTGGTCGGCGAGCAGCGGCGCCAGCGGGACATCCGCCGACGCGACGTCGATCCACTGAAGTTCCGCGATCTCGGCGGCAGGCGCGTCGACGCGGACGTACGGGTGCTCGAACACCGTGGCTTCGACGAGATGACCGACCTCGTTGGCGGCGTCGGCGCGGAACACACCCAGTTCGACGAGGTCGTCGGCGCGTAGCTCGACCGCCAGTTCCTCTCGGGACTCGCGCAGCGCCGTACGTCGACGATTCTCCCCCGGTTCGGGCTTACCGCCGGGCAGCATGAATCTGACGGCCCCCTTTTTCCGGACCGTCAGCAACCGGCCGTCGTCGTCGCGGATGACGACCGCGGCAACCGTGATGACCGGGGCGGGCCCGCCGGGCGACGTCATCGGCTCGCTGCGCTCATGTGTGACCACTCACGGTGCGACGTAAGCGAAGTCGTTCCCCGAGCTCGCGTCATGTCCACACACCCGCGTCATTTTCCGAAGCCCGCGTCGCGCAGCGCCTGGGCCATCGATCCGTTGATCGGCTGGGACTCTCGTCGGTCCCGTCCCTTGCCGTCACGTCCCTTCCCCCCGCGCGGTTGACCGCCACGAGCCTGCCCGTTTCCGGCGCGGCCTCGATCGGCGCGGCCGTCGTTTCCGCCGCGTCCGTTCGCTGCCCCGCCACGAGGGGCTTGGCGCGAATCCTGACCCGTGCGGGCGTCGTTGCGGCGCGCGCCACGATCGCCGCGCGGACTACGTACCTCATCGTCGAGCCGAAGGCTCAGTCCGATCCGCTGTCGATCGACATCGACCTCCACGACCTTCACCTTGACCACCTGGCCGGACTTGACCACCTCGTGGGGGTCGGAGACGAACCGAGTCGACATGGCGGACACGTGGACGAGCCCGTCCTGATGTACTCCGACGTCGACGAACGCGCCGAACGCGGCGACGTTGGTGACGACACCTTCGAGGACCATGCCGGGCTGGAGGTCGGAGACCTTCTCGACGCCCGCGGCGAAGGTTGCGGTGGTGAAGGCGGGGCGCGGATCGCGTCCCGGCTTCTCGAGCTCGCCGAGGATGTCGGTGACCGTCGGCACGCCGAACCTCTCGTCGGCGAACTCTGCGGGCTTCAACGACTTCAGTGATCGCTCGTCGCCGATGAGTCCTGCGAGTTCGAGGCCTGTGCGGTCGAGGATGCGACGCACCACGGGATACGCCTCGGGGTGCACGCCCGACGCGTCGAGCGGGTCGTCGCCATCGGTGATCCGCAGGAATCCCGCGCACTGCTCAAATGCCTTGGGCCCCAATCGAGGAACCTCGAGCAATGCCGCTCGACTGCGGAATCGGCCCGCGGCATCCCGATGTGCGACGATGGCCTCGGCGAGTGTCGGTGCCACACCCGACACCCGGGCCAGCAGCGGCACCGACGCGGTGTTGAGGTCGACGCCGACGGCGTTCACCGCGTCCTCGACCACCGCGTCGAGGCTACGGGCGAGCGTGCCCGGCGTGACGTCGTGTTGATACTGACCGACACCGATCGACTTCGGATCGATCTTCACCAGTTCTGCCAGCGGATCCTGCAGGCGGCGCGCGATCGACACCGCGCCACGGATCGAGACGTCGAGGTCGGGTAGCTCACCCGACGCGTACTCCGACGCCGAGTAGACCGATGCTCCCGCTTCGCTCACCGTTGCCTTGATCGGCGGCCGTGCTCCCGATGCCGAGATATCCGAGATGAGTTCGGCGGCAAGTGAATCCGTCTCCCTCGACGCCGTGCCGTTTCCGATAGCGATCAATTCGACGCCGTGGCGCGCCACCAACGCGGCCAACGTCGCCTTCGCCGTGTCCCACTGCTTCTGCGGCTGATGCGGAAAGATCGCGCACGTGTCGAGCACCTTTCCGGTGCCGTCGACCACGGCGACCTTGACGCCTGTCCGGAACCCCGGGTCGAGGCCCAGAGTGGTGCGGTTGCCCGCGGGTGCTGCGAGGAGCAGGTCTTTCAGGTTCTTCGCGAACACCGCGACGGCGTCGTCCTCGGCGCGCTGACGCAGACGGACCCGAGCGTCGACGGCCGTGGAGATCATGAGTTTGGTGCGCCATGCCCATCGCACGGTGGTGGCCAGCCAGGTCGACGCCGCGCCCTTCCCGGACAGGTCGACGCCGAGGCTCGCCGCGACCATCGACTGATAGCCCTCGTCGTCGCCTCCGGTGAGGTCGACGGCGAGCACGCCCTCCTTCTCGCCGCGCAACACGGCGAGCACCCTGTGCGACGGCATCTCGTCGAGCGGCTCCGCGAAGTCGAAGTAGTCGCGGAACTTCTGTCCCGCAGCGCTTTTCGCGATCTCCTCCGAGCGCGGGGCGCTGGCGCACGATCCCTGTCGCCAGAACGTCTCGCGCACCTCGCCGACGAGTTGTGCATCTTCACTGGCCCGCTCGATGAGGATGTGTCGGGCACCCTCGAGTGCCGCAGCGGCGTCGGTTACCGCGTCGGAGACGAATTCGGCTCCGATGACAGTGGGATCGAGCGATGGGTCGCTGAGCAATCGGTCGGCGAGTGGTTCGAGGCCTGCCTCGCGCGCGATCTGCGCCTTGGTTCGACGCTTGGGCTTGTACGGCAGGTAGATGTCCTCGACGCGCGACTTGGTCTCCGCCGTCAGCAGAGCGTTCCGCAGCTCGTCGGTGAGTTTGCCCTGTTCCTCGATCGACGCGAGCACAGCGGCGCGTCGTTCATCGAGTTCGCGCAGGTAACGCAGCCGTTCGTCGAGCAGTCGCAGTTGCGCGTCGTCGAGCGAGCCGGTCACCTCCTTGCGGTAGCGCGCGATGAACGGAACCGTCGAACCCTCGTCGAGGAGTCTGACCGCCGCAGCCACCTGATGCTCGCCGACCTGGAGTTCGTCCGCCAGGCGTGCGTTGACCGACTTGATTCCGGAAACCGTCTCGGATGCACTCGAAGTCACCCGGAGCACCCTACCGAAGCGCGCCGACAACGATCCGTGCGGTGGATGTGCGTGTCGTCGACGACATCGTCGCGGATGCGGCAAGCGATTCCGTCCCGCACCTCCGGGACCAGCCGTAAGATCGGCCGGTGGGGGTCACCACCATTGGGTCCGCTATCCGAGAATCGAGTGCCACATGGGATTCCTGATCGGCTTCTCCCCCTGGATCATCTACTGGATTCTGGTCGGCAACACCTCGTTTCGCGTCGCCGTGATCGTCGCCCTCTGCCTGGCCGTGCTCGCTGTCGCGGTGCAGCGGCTGCGTCGACAGCCCTGGCACACCCTCGAGGCCGGTGCTGTATTGGTTTTCGCGATGTTCACCGTCCTCGCATTCACCGTCAGCGACTCGTTTCTGGAGCGCTGGCTACAACCACTGGGCAACGCCGCGATCTTCCTCATCGCCCTCGTCGGCATGGTGATCGGTCGACCGTTCGTCCGCGAGTACGCGCGTGCGTCCGTCACCGACGACGTCGCGCGCAGCGACGGATTCCGCGTGATCACCTCTGCGATGACGTGGATGTGGATCGCGGTCTTCGGAGTGATGACAGTGGTGTCGCTGATCCCGCCCCTCGTACAGGGCGAGGCGACGATCCGCGACGGCGCGTCGACATTGTCGATCGTCTGCTACTGGGTTGTGCCGTTCACGCTCCTGGGTGTCGCAGGCACCGTCTCCGGGGGTCTTCCCCGCGTGGTTCTCGTCGCACACCGATGCGATCAGCAAGCGACAGGACGCGACGCATCCGGGTGATCCGGTCGCCCAGCCCGACGCTCCTGCCGACGATCAGGACCCCCGCGTCGTCGTACGCGCGCCGTCGACCAGCCGCCACGACGAACCGTTCTCCATCGGCGTCGACGCCCCCGGCATCCCCGACATCGCGGTGTCGGTGTCCGGGCAGGATCTCTACGGCCGACTCTGGCGGTGGCAGGGCCGCCTGGCCGGCACCGGACAATCCGTCGACGACATCCTCTGGGCAATGGCATTCACCGGCGAACCCGACCGCGCCGACCTGTTCATTCCTCCCGCGGAACCGTGGCAGCTTCGCATCGAGGCGAGAGGAGGCCAGCATCGCTCCGACGTCACGCGACTCCGGTCCGCAACAGCTCCCGGCGTTCGCGTCAGCGAGGTCGACGTCGACGGCAGACCCGGTCTCCTCGCACTGCCGGCAGAGGGCCATGCCCGACGCGCCGTGGTCTGTTTCGGTGGTTCGGAGGGCGGATACGACTCCCAGCGGGCGACGATCTGCGCACTGGCATCGCGCGGCATCGTCGCCCTTGCCTATGACTGGCTCGACGCCGACCCGGAAGCAGTTCCGGTCGCAGGCATTCCACTCGAGCGCTTCGCCACCGCGATCTCGTGGCTGTCACGGCGCACCGAGGTTGATTCGACCACCGTTGCCGCGCTGGGCATCTCCCGTGGAGCCGAAGGCGTGGCGGCCACCCTCGCGCGCGAACCCGACCTTCCCGTCGGAGCCCTCGTCTTGTTGAGCCCGAGTTCGGTGACCTGGCAGGCGATCGGCGACGGCGGCGAGATACCCGACACCTCGTCGTGGAGCTACCGCGGCCAATCGTGCTCGTACGCGCCGCTGCCGAGCGGAGTCCTCATGCCACAATTGATCAGCAACGCATGGCATCTCTCGCGAGATGTCGCACGCACCAAGCCGACGTTGCTGAGGTTGGCACCCGCATACAGTGCGGGCCTCGACACCGTGTCACGTAACCGCTCGCAGACGGCAGATGCCGTCATCGCGTGGGAGAAGATCGCGTGCCCGATCCTGTGCGTGAGCGGCTCCGACGATCACCTGTGGCCATCCGAGCAGATGGCTGACGCGCTGCTCGGCCGCCGAGGGTCGCAGTCCGATACGCATATCCGCTACGACGGCGCGGGGCACCTCCTGCGTCCTGGTCTCTACCCGTCGCAGGTCCAGGTGGTCGGCGGGATCGATCTCGGTGGCCAACCACGCGAACACGGCATGGCCTGCCTGGCGCTGACAGCCGAGATCACCGAATTCCTCGACTCCACCCTGGCGTGAACCCGACTGCCCATGACCCCCGACTGCCTGCGACCCCGACCGCCTATGACTCGGCGCTCTTGGGTATCCAACCCAGCGCTGGTCCGAGATGCTGCGCCATGTCGGTGATGATCTGCTCGTAGTCTGCGGCGTCGAAGGTAAAGGGCAACGCGAACGCCACCTCGGTCGCTCGTTGAAACCCCTTGTGCGAGAACAGCTTCTCAGCCAACTCAGCGGAACTTCCGACATAGTCCG
This sequence comes from Gordonia sputi NBRC 100414, assembly GCF_000248055.1. Lineage (GTDB taxonomy): Bacteria > Actinomycetota > Actinomycetes > Mycobacteriales > Mycobacteriaceae > Gordonia > Gordonia sputi. Next base: position 91,277 of record NZ_BAFC01000083.1, read on the forward strand.
GCGAGAACATCATTCCGCGCGGACCCTGCGGGCTCAGCGTCCGCTCGAAGCGAGACTGCGCGTATGCCTCGTATTTGCGTACCTGGTCGGGTGTCGCGGAGTCCGTCGGGATCACCACGAGCCCTTGCGACACGCGCGCCGACGACGGATCGGGATGGTTTGCCCGGTAGGCGTCGATGTGTTCGGCCTGAATTGTCGCGAAGTCCCGCGACGTCGTGCCCTCGATACTGACCACCGAGGAAGTCAGGTAGTTCAATCCGTGCTGAGCGGCCCACTTCGCCGATTCGAGTCCGCCGCCATACCAGACGCGGCCGGCCAAACCCGGTGACTGCGGCTGAACGCTTCGGGAGAAGGTCTCGATCCCGACGGTTCCCTCGAACTCACTCACCGGTTCACCCCGCAGATGCGACAGCAGCCGCAGCACCCGGTTCTTGGAGAAGTCCTCACGGTCGTAGGTGTCCGGGTAGAGCGCGGTCTTGAAATCGTCGTATCTCATCGGAGTACCCACGGACACACCGGGATTGATACGACCGCCGGAGAGAAGATCGACCGTGGCGAGGTCTTCGGCGAGGCGGAACGGATTCTCCAGTCCGAGCGGTATCACCGCCGTACCGAGTTCGATCCGCGTCGTCCGCATCGACGCGGCCGCGAGCATCGCAACCGGCGACGAGATGCCGTGCTGCAGGTGCCGGTCACGCAACCACACGCTGTCGAAGCCGAGTTCTTCGGCCGCCTCTATCGTGCGCAGCGTCTCGAGGTGACCAGCCCTCGGGTCGGCCTCGTCGAACCGACCTATCGTGAGGAACCCCATCTTCTGTAGTGATTCGCCTTCGCGCGGCATCACATCTCCCATCGTGATTCTGCTCTCCTGTCAGTGATACCCCGTCCATCCCTGCCGCGCGTCGCGGAGCGTCGTCGCAGGAAATGCACGTCGGTGCGATGACCTGACCACGTCCGACTTTGGCTCACCGGTATCGAAAAGTCGGCGGGTACAAGCGCGCTCGGTTACCGTGCCGGGAATGACCAGAACGGCGACGCCTCGCCTTCACAACCGCGTTCGGGTCGCACCGACCGCACTCATCCTCGCGTGCTGCCTCGCCGTCGGCACCCTCACCGTCCTTCTCCCTGCACGTGCGGGAGCGGTCACGGGCGACGTCTACGCCCTGGCGAACACCTGCGTGCAGATCGCCGATCGAGGCGGGAAGAACGTGGGCGGGCAGTCCGGGCCGTTCACCGCCAAGGCCGCCGGCCTCGGCAGCTATCTCTTCTCCGGTAGGGACGAACGTCTACTCACCGCGACTGCGGGCACGCCAACACTCACGCACCCCGTCAGCCCTCGCGCCCAGTGGAATGTGACAGGCAGCGGTCGCGACTGCACACTGACACCCGCCGTCGCAGGAAGTGGCGGACCTCGAGAAGTACATCTCACGCCCGCGATGGGATGTCGACCGTTTCCCGAACCGGAGATCGACGTGACCGGTCCCGTCATGCGTGGCACCGACGCCCAGGGCAATCTCCGCGGCTTCGTCGACTCGCACGCGCATCTGCTTTCCGAGCAGTTCCTCGGCGGAGAACTGCACTGCGGTAAGCCTTTTGATCCGCTGGGTGTGACGGTTGCGTTGCGCGACTGCCCCGACCACGAGCCTGACGGCATTCCCGCGGTGTCCGAGCAGGTGCTGTCGCGCCCCGGCCCGCACGCCACCGACGGCTGGCCGACGTTCTCGCAGTGGCCGAGATGGGATTCACTAACGCACGAGCAGACCTACTACCGCTGGATCGAACGTTCCTGGCGGTCGGGACTGCGCATGATCCAGAACTACTACGTGCAGAACCGCGTGCTGTGCGAGAAGTACTGGCGCGGCGATCAGCCGTGCAACGAGATGGAATCGGTGCGCATCCAACACCGGCTGTTACACCAGCTCGTCGACTACGTCGACGCCCAAAATGGTGGCCCCGGAAAGGGATTCCTGCGCATCGTGTCCTCGGCGGCAGACGCCCGTCGAGTCATCGCGGACGGCAAGGTGGCCGTGACTCTCGGCATCGAGATCTCCGAGCCGTTCGGGTGCCGTGAGGTCTCCGGTCGTTCGCTGTGCTCGCGCACCGATATCGATCGAGGACTCGACGAACTGAAGTCGATGGGCATTCGCCAGGTGATCCTCACGCACAAATTCGACAACGCGCTCGGCGGAACGCGATTCGACCAGGGCGTCACCGGAACCGCCGTCAACACCGGCGAGCAGTTGTCCAACGGGCATCCGTGGCAGGTCGAGAAGTGCCAGACCGCCGAGAAGGACAACCCGGTCCTCGGCTACCCGCGCGGGCAGCAGTGCAACGTTCGCGGGCTGACGTCGTTGGGCGCGTACGCGGTCAACGGACTCATCGACCGCAACATGGCCATCGACATCGACCACTTCAGCGCCAAATCGGCCGAAGCCGTCCTCGACATCATCTCCAGGCGTCACTATCCAGGAGTGATCTCGTCGCACACGTGGACCGATCCGCGCAACTATGGCCGCATCCTCTCCGCCGGCGGCATCGTCGGATTGTTCGCGACACCTGCCGAGGGGAAACCGGGTGAGAAGGGGCGACACGGCGACCTGCCACCCGACTACCTCTCCGCGTGGCGTGTGCTGCGCGAGCAGCGCAGTCCCGACTATTTCTTCGGCGTCGGGTTCGGCCCTGACATGGGTGGTCTCGGCGCCCAGGCACACCCGCGACCGTCAGCGAGTCGCAACCCGGTGAGATATCCGTTCCGCGGAGCCGACGGTGTCACCGAGATCAGCAGGCAGGTCTCCGGGAAACGCGTCTTCGACGTGAACGTCGACGGCACAGCACATTACGGACTTCTGCCGGACTGGATCGAGAGCCTTCGCGTCCAGGCGGGGCCGGTCGACGGCCCCCGCGTCGTCGACGACCTGTTCGCCGCCGCGGAGGCGTACACCCGAATGTGGGAACGGGTCGAGGTATACCGTGGCTGACCGGCCCGCGCCACCTGCAGCCGTGCTCGGACGTCGAACGCTGCTGTCGTACGCCGCGGGCAGTGTCGGTACGGGTGGTTTCGGCACGCTCCCCGGATTGGTACTGGCGTACTACCTCACCGACACGCTTGCGGTTGCGGCGACGGTTGCCTCGATAGTCGTGGTCGCACCGAAGATCATCGACGTCGTGGTCAACCCGATCATCGGCGCCCGCTCGGACGCACGCGCAGCCCGCACCGGGAGCCGACGCTCCTTCATGGTCTTCGGGGCGCTGGCACTCGTCCCGTTGTTCGTACTCACGTTCCTCGTCCCACCGAGCGCGTCCCCTGCGCTGGCCGCCACCTGGGTGTTCGTGTTCTTCACGTTGACGGCTATCGCCTACGGCTTCTTCCAGGTGCCCTACGTCGCGTTACCCGCAGAGATCACGCACGACTATCACCAACGGACCCGCCTCATCACCACACGAATCGCGGTACTGGCGCTCGCTATTCTGCTGGTCGGCGCGGGCGGTCCGGCGATTCGCGACGCGGCGGGCGGCGGCCACGTGGGGTACGCGGTCATGGCTGTCGTGGCAGCACTGGTCCTGGGCACCGGGATGCTCATCGCGACGTTCGGCGCAGCGCCCCGATCCGCTGCGCCGTCACGAGTCGTCGAACCGCCCAGAACCCGCCTGCGCGATGGTGTCGCAGCGCTGACACAGGTACGCAACTTCGGACTTCTCGTCGCACTCTTCGTGATTCAGGCACTCGCGAGCGCGGTCATGCTCGGTGGCGCGCAATACGTAGCGACGTATCTCCTCGGCAACAAGTCGGCGCTGACGTACATGTTCGTCGCGCTGGTCGGACCCGCGCTAATCGTGATGCCGCTCTGGTATCGACTCGGACACCGATTCGGGAAGGTGGCCGGGCTGGTCCTGGCGTCAGTGCTGTTCATCGCCGCAACGGCGTCGTTGCTGGTGGCGGCGTGGGCCCCTGGCTGGTGGATGCTGGCTTCTGTGGCGGTCGCAGGCGTCGGATATGCGGGGATGCAGGCATTCCCGCTCGCGATGCTGCCCGACATCATCGAATCGGATCGCCGCACCACCGGCCACGACCGGGGCGGTGCCATGTCCGGGGTGTGGACCGCCTGTGAGACGGTTGGCCTCGCTCTCGGACCGGGCGTGTTCCTGCTGATTCTGGCGATCGGCGGGTTCGTGTCTTCGAGCGGCGATACCGCAGTCGGACAACCGGATTCGGCGCTCACCGCTATCGCACTCGCCTTCTCGCTGGTACCGGCGCTACTCGTCGCATTCAGTCTGCTCTTCCTCCGCGGCTATCGCGACGACGCCGGCGTCGACGCTCTGTCAGCTCACCCCAGCCCGACGGGGCACCCCACTCAGTGACCCGAAAGGACGATGTCGATGACCGCTCCCGAACCCGAGGCAACCGACCCGGTGGCTCCACGGGCTCAGGAACCACCGAACCTGAAGGATCGAGCCGACGCGGCTCTGCAGGTGCTGGCTGACTATCGATCGGCGGATGCTCCGACCCACGGCGGACATGTGCTGTCGTACGTCTACGATTCCGGACTCGGGGTGCTCGACGAGGTCGCGGCATCGGCAGCACGAATGGTGCAGTCGGTCAACGGACTCGACCCGACGGTCTTCGGCTCCGTGGCGGCAATGGAACGCGATCTGATCGAGTTCGGCCGCACTACTTTCCACGGTCCGGACGCCGTCGGGTCGGTCACCTCCGGTGGCACCGAGAGCTGCCTGCTCGCCGTGAAGGCTGCCCGCGATCGCGCGGGCGCCGCACCCGGGCAGTCGTCGATGGTCGTGCCGACGACCGCACACGCGGCGTTCCTCAAAGCCGCCGCGTTGTTCGGTGTCGAGGCGATTCGGGTGCCCGTGCCGACGGCATCGACTGCGGTGCGCGCCAACGACATCGCCGATGCCATTCGGGACGACACGATTCTCGTTGTGGCCTCGGCACCCAACTACCCGACGGGAGCGCTCGATCCGATCGCCGAGATCGCCGAGATCACCCGGTCGCGCGATCTCGCCTTCCACGTCGACGCCTGCCTCGGCGGTTTCGCACTGGCGTGGTGGGATGGTCTGCCTCCCTGGGATTTTCGAGTAGACGGAGTCACCAGCCTCTCCGCCGACCTGCACAAGTACGGCTACGCGCCAAAAGGCTCGTCGCTTCTGCTGCACCGCGACCGCGACCGACACCGCGCCCAGTTCTTCTCCATCACCGACTGGCCCGGCTACCCGATCGTCAATCCGACGCTGCTCGGCTCGCGCTCCGCTGCGGGACTCGCCTCGGCATGGGCGGTCAGCCGAACCCTGGGTGCCGACGGGTACGCCGCATTGACGCGACGAATCCGACACGCCTTCGATGACGTCGTCACAGCCATAGACGGGATCGACGGGCTATGCGTCGTCGGCGCGCCGTCGGGACCGGTTCTCGCCGTACGCACCGACCCTGAGGCATCCGAACCCGTCGACACCCACCTGTGGGGCTCCGCGGTGTCGGCCCGCGGATTCGCACTGCAGGCTCAGCCGGCGTTCACGCAGCCGGACGGCACAGTCCTGCCTGCCACCACACACCTGACGATCACACCGGTTACCGATTCCGTCGTCGACGAACTCGTCGAGGTGCTCGCGCTCGCGGCAGAAGAGGTCCGCGGCGCGCCCGCCCGGCCGGCGCCCGAGGCCCTACGTGAACTGGCCGGAGCATTCGACAGCGGCGCCGTCACTCTCGACCAGGCGCTCGCATTGCCCAGTGCGGCAGCGGAAGAGGTTCTGATTGCTGCCGGGATCGACCCGCGTCGGCATGGTGGCGTGTCAGACCTGGACATGCCCGCGATCATCGCGGCCGTCGAATCACTGCCACGCCCCGTCACCGCCCGCCTGCTGGCCGAGTTCCTCGCCGCGTACTGCAGCCCGTAGATTGAGCCGGCTCGCCGAGAGTGACAACGTGGACAGCGTGACCATCTCTTCGCTACACGACGACAACCACCGCTCCTTCGCCAGCGACAACTACGCGGGAATACATCCCGACGTGCTCGCAGCGCTCGCAGCCGCCAACGGCGGACACCAGTCTCCGTATGGCGCAGACGAGTACACGCGCAGTCTCCGCGACGTGGTCCGTGGTCAGTTCGGCGATCGTGCCGAGGTCTACCCGCTCTTCAACGGCACGGGCGCGAACGTCGTCGCACTCTCGGCACTTCTTCCACGGTGGGGTGCTGTCATCGCGCCATCCAGCGCACACATCAACACCTCTGAAGGCGCTGCGCCCGAGCGTCTTTCGGGCATCAAGGTGATCGGCATGAGCACCGGCGACGGCAAGCTCACTCCGTCGCAGATCGAAGCAGGAGCTGACGCGCTCGGCGATGAGCAGCTCGCACAGCCTCTGGCGGTCAGCATCACACAGGTTACCGAACTCGGAACCCTGTACACCGCAGCAGAAATCGCCGACCTCAGTGAGACGGCACACCGATTCGGAATGGCGGTCCACGTCGACGGGTCGCGGCTCTGGAACGCCGCCGCCGCTCTGCGGCAACCGTTTCGAGAGTTCCTCACCGACGCCGGTGTCGACATCGTGAGCCTCGGCGGGACGAAGAACGGAACCATGTCCGCCGAGGCGGTCGTGGTGATCGACCCCGACCGCGCTCCCGGCGCCGGATTCCTCCGCAAATCGACCACCCAACTGTCGAGCAAGATGCGGTTCACCTCCGCACAGCTGCTCGCGCTGTTCGACGACGACCTCGGTCTCCGAAACGCCGCGCACGCCAACGCCCTGGCGGCCCGGCTGCGCGCCGAGCTGGAGAAGGGCATCGACGACGGCTCACTCGCCGGGCTCACGTTGACCCAGAAGACTGAGTCCAACACCGTCTTCGCCCGACTGCCGGTCGACATCGCCGACCGCATCCGCGAACGCGTGCACTTCTACGACTGGGACCGAAGCGTCGGCGAGGTGCGCTGGATGACCGCCTGGGACACGACCACCGACGATGTCGACCGCTTCGTCGACGCGATCCGCTGGGGATTCGCGACGACGTGACCCGTCCTCGCCGCGGAGCTGTCACATCTGCGTGCTGTGAACCGTCAACAAGGTGTGAGTCAACAACAAGACACTGGGACTGGACACAACGGGCTGGGACCAGCCAGCCAGAGACGAGGTGGTGACATGGTTCTGAACTCGGATGATCGCGCCCACCAATTCGAGGCGGAGCGCCCACGCCTGATCCGCGTGGCCGGCCGCATTCTGGGCGACGACGCCGAAGCCCAGGATGTTGTGCAGCAGGCCTGGCTGCGAATGAACGCGACCGAGACCGACATCGAAAATCTGCCGGCTTGGCTGACCACCGTCACCAGCAGGCTGTGTCTCGACCGACTGCGGGCCCGAATCCCCGAGGCCGCAGAACCCGCGATCGACGAACACTCCGAGGATCCCGATCCCGCTGACGTGATCGCGCTGTCGGATTCAGTGGGGATCGCGCTCACCGTGGTTCTCGACCGCCTGTCACCCGCCGAACGCGTCGCGTTCGTCATGCATGACACCTTCGGTTTCGAATTCGCGACCATCGCGTCAGCACTCGACATCACGCCCACGGCCGCACGCAAACTCGCCTCGAGGGCCAGGGCAAAAGTTCGCCAACCCGCGGCCGACGACACCCTCGCCGACTGGGAGGTCGTCGACGCGTTCATGGCTGCAGCCCGCGACGGTGACTTCGAGCGTCTTCTCGAGCTCCTGGCTCCCGACGCCCAGGTCAGAGCCGACGACGTTGCGATAGCCACCGGCACCCCCGCCCAGATCGACGGCCGACGCAGCATCGCCGATTTCTTCAACGGGAGCGCCAAGGGCGCGCTGGCGGTCTTCGTCGACGACCGCCCGGCGTCGGCGTGGTTCCGTCGCGGCGCCGCGATGGTCCTGTTCGACTTCGACGTGGTCGACGGCATGGTCGCCCGGATCACGTTCCGCGCCGATCAGGACGTTCTCGGCCGTGTTGTCCGACGCGAGAAGAACGAGTACCGCGCCTGACCTCGTTCGGTCACATTCGAGGCCGCCGATTCGTCATCCCTGTGCAGCACCAAGAAATCTATGACCAAGAACCGCCCGTACACAAAGCACGGCCCTTTATTGAGGAGATCCGATGAAAACCATGACCTGCACGCAACTCGGCGGCCCCTGCGAGCTGGCGCACCACGGCGCGACCGCCGACGAGATCATCAAAGCGCAGGACCAGCATCTCAAGGATGCCGAAAAAGCCGGTGACACAACACATCAGGACGCGCGCGACGCGATGAAGGGTCGCTGGCGCCACCCTCGTCAGTCGATAGGTTGGTACAAGGGCGTCAAGCAGACGTTCGCAGGGCTGCCCGAGGACTGATCAGGTGAGCCCGTGGAAAGCGCGGTCGCGGTAGACCATCGGCGGTTGCGTCGACGAACCGAGCCGCGTCTCGAGTACCTCGGCAACGACGAGGGTTGACGATCCCACCGCAATCGTTTCGACGACGACACACCGCAGCGCAGCGGTTGCATCACGCAGGACCGGCTCGCCCGACTCGAAACTGGTCCAGCCCTGATTCGTCGTGAATCTGGGTGCCCCTGGACGGGCAAAGGCGTCGGCAACGTCGACGTGTCGGGCGTCGAGCAAACTGATTCCGATGGTGTCGGCGCCGAGCACCGCGCCGGCGCTCCCCCGCGAACTGGTCACAGAGAACGAAACGGCGAGCGGGTCGACGGACACCGACGCCAGGCTCGAGACCGTCAGGCCCGCGAGACCCCCAGAAGTCTCGGCGGCGACAATGGCAACTCCCGCAGGGTGAAGACGAAACGCGGTGGTGAAGGCAGTGCGCGCATCCACCGCGTCAGAAAGCGACTGCATACCGTCGACGATAAAACCTCAACAGCACTTCAAGTCCATGAGATGGGAGGCAAATCACCCCGCGGGAGCTGCCGATATCGTCATTCGAGCACGAACACCGGGATCTGACGATCGGTCTTGGTCTGGTATTCGGCGTAGGGCGGGTATGCGGCCACCGCGAGCTCCCACCAGTGCTCACGCTCATCGCCCTCGACCTCGCGGGCGGTGAGTTCGTACACCTTGTCGCCGTCCTGGACTGTGATCTGCGGATTCGCCTTGACGTTGAAGTACCACGCCGGATGTTCGGGAGCGCCACCCTTCGACGCGACCATGGCGTACTTGCCGTTCTCCTCGACGCGCATCAATGGTGTGTAGCGCTTTTTCCCCGACTTGGCACCCGTCGTGGTGAACAGCACGACGGGACGATCGGCAACCAGCACACCGTCGGTCGTCCCCTGCTCGAGGATCTTCTTGGTCTGATCACGTACCCAGTCGCTCGGGCTCAATTCCGGTTGTTCGCTCATGGGTCGCACAACGCCCTCCGCGCCGCGCTGATTCCGCATCGACGCAACGTTTCGATCACGAGTGGTAGGCATGAGAGGGGACCCGACGCGGAAGGACCAGCGACATGGCCATTGCCACCACCAATCCGGCGACCGGAGAGATCGTCCGGGAGTTCGATTCCCTGACAGAAGACCAAGTCGACGAGGCGCTCGACCGAGCGGTCAGTGGTTTCGCGAGCTATCGCACCACCTCGTTCGAGCAGCGCGCGACCTGGCTGCGCGCCACCGCCGACCTACTCGAAGCCGAAGCCGACGGCGTCGCAGCCATGATGACCGAGGAGATGGGCAAGACCCTCGCCTCGGCGAAGGCAGAAACACTGAAGTGCGCGAAGGGCTTTCGCTACTACGCCGACCACGGCGCCGCCATGCTCGCCGACGAGCAGGCCGACGCCGAAGCTGTTGGCGCCAGTCGCGCATATATGCGCTATCAACCACTCGGCGTCGTACTGGCGATCATGCCGTGGAACTTCCCGCTCTGGCAGGCGGTGCGCTTCGCGGCACCCGCGCTGATGGCGGGCAACGTCGGCATTCTCAAGCACGCCTCCAACGTTCCGCAATCAGCCCTGTATCTCGAAGACGTCCTGCATCGAGCCGGTTTTCCGGAGAGCTGCTTCCAGACGCTCCTGATCGGTTCGGGAATGATCGAGTCGATCCTGCGCGATCCGCGGGTCGCCGCGGCGACACTGACCGGAAGCGAACCCGCGGGTCGGTCGGTGGCCGCGATCGCGGGAGACGAGGTCAAGCACACCGTGCTCGAACTCGGAGGGAGCGACCCCTTCATCGTCATGCCCAGCGCCGACATCGCGGCCGCCGCGAAGACCGCCGTCACGGCACGAGTACAGAACAACGGCCAATCCTGTATCGCCGCAAAACGATTCATCATCCACGCCGACGTATACGACCAGTTCGTCGACCATTTCACCGAGGGATTCCGCGGCCTCGTCATCGGAGATCCCACCGACGACGCCACCGACGTCGGACCGCTCGCCACCGAACAGGGGCGCACCGATCTCGAAGAACTTGTCGACGACGCTGTCGGCAAGGGCGCGAAGGTACTCATCGGTGGCAGCAGAGTCGAGCGGCCCGGATGGTTCTACCAACCGACGATCCTCGCCGACATCACCGACGACATGGAGATCTACTCCGCCGAAGCGTTCGGTCCGGTAGCAGCGCTGTACCGCGTCGAGGACATCGACGAGGCGATTGCGATCGCCAACGACACCACCTTCGGCCTCGGCGGAAACGCCTGGACCACCGACGAGGCCGAACAGGATCAGTTCATCGACCGGATCGAATCGGGCCAGGTGTTCATCAACGGCATGACCACCTCGTATCCAGAACTGGGATTCGGCGGGATCAAGCGATCAGGCAATGGCCGCGAACTGACCTCCCACGGCATCCACGAGTTCTGCAACATCAAGACGGTATGGATTGCCTGATCGGAGCCTGATCGTCAAACAAGTCGACGGCCTCGCGCTCGAGCTCCACTGCCGCCTCGTGAAAGGCGACTTCAGGCCGCGAGCTGCGGAGTCGTAGGCTTGATGTGTGGTTGATTTTGCATATGTCATCGCCGGTTCGGAAGCGACTGGCGGCGCCGGGATTCAAGTCGATCTGAAGACCTTCCAGGAGCTGGGTGTCTACGGAGTGGGCACCACCACCTGCATCGTCTCGTTCGATCCGAAGAACGGGTGGGCGCACCGGTTCGTCCCCGTCGAACCGGACGTCATCGCCGACCAGATCGAGGCGGCCACAGCGACCCACGACCTCGACGTGGTCAAGGTCGGCATGCTCGGGACTCCCGCGACCATCGACGTCGTCGCCGACGCTCTTGCCGCGCGACAGTGGCGGCATGTCGTCGTCGATCCCGTCCTCATCTGCAAGGGCCAAGAGCCGGGCGCCGCACTCGACACCGATACGGCCTTGCGCGAGAAGGTCATTCCGCTCGCGACGGTGGTCACCCCGAATCTCTTCGAGGCGCAGATCCTGTCCGGCATGGACGAGATCACCAGCGTCGACGATCTCGCTGAGGCCGCGCGCCGCATCGCCGATCTCGGGCCGAAGTACGTCATCGCGAAGGGCGGCGTCGAACTTCCCGGGGACGACGCCGTCGACGTGCTGTTCGACGGGTCTGACGTGACAGTCCTTGCCGCGCCGAAAGTCGGGTCCGAGCGAGTCTCCGGGGCCGGATGTACGCTCGCCGCCGCCATCACGGCCGAGTTGGCGAAGGGCGCCGAGATCGGTGAGGCTGTGGCGTTCGCCAAGGAATTCACCACGGCGGGCATCAACGGCCGCGTGTCGGGGCACACCCCGTTCGACACGGTGTGGCAGGGCGCTTTCGTGGACGCGCTCGAGGCCTGATCGCTTCAGCCCGCGTGGACCCCGGCGGGCTGTCTGGACGTCGGCAAGCCGTCGTCCGCGAGTTCGCGGGCCTGACCGAACGCCGCGTCGGATGCGTCGGCGAACAACCGTCGGGTCTCGAGGACGAACCGCCATTTCCCGACACCCAGGTCCCTGAGCGCACCACCGTGGTCGACGGCGACAAGCGCAGAGACCGCCAGCGCCAGCCCACGCCAGGCCGCAGCGATACCGGCGCGCTGCCACGTCGGAGTGCGCGCAAATGCCACGCGCAGGCGGTGGCACTGAAACGGCACGTGGCGCACCTCGTCGGCGAGAATCCGCTCGGCAACCTCGGTGAGAAGAGCGTCGTCCCCCTCCGCGAGCGCACGGTAGTAGCGCAGCGCGATCACCTCGGCGATCGCGAGGATCATGATCTCCATCCGCAGCCCCATCGAGCGTCGGATTCGCACGAACACGGCATCCGACCAGTGTTGATCGATTGGAACAGCGCCAGCGACACATAGCAGTTCCTCGAGCATTCGCGCGTGATTGCGCTCCTCTGCGACGAAAAGCCGCACCGCGTGTGCGTAATCCGTGTCGCCGGTCGAGTCCGCTTTGGCAATCAGGTGCGCACCGTCACCGCTTTCTCCGACCTGGAACTTCTGCAGACTCTCGACCACCGAGCGCGGCAGTTTCGAACCGCAGCCCCAGTCGGGTTCGCCTGCGCGCACGCGTCGTGGGATGGCATCGTCGAAGTCGTTACGCCAGTATCGGGACGGGTTCATCCGGCCAGGCTAGCGTCTGCTGTCCGATGCTCATTCGGACAGACGATGCCAGCCCGGTGAGCGCGTGCACGAGGGACTGCAGGGGCGGCCGACGCCGAGTCAAGGGTTGGACCCAGCGGACGTCTGTGGGCATGACGGTCTACTCCTCGTCGTTGCAGTGGACGTCAGTAACGCGAACGATCCAGGGAGCATCGAATGACCCGAACAGTGTCCACATCGGCAACGTCTGCCGAGGATGGCTTCGCTGAGGAATGGCAGCAGTGGCACGCCACCCGCGAGCGCGATCTCGCGGCTCCGCTCGGTTGGCTGTCGATCAACCGCCTCGAATGGCTCGACACTGAACCGTCGCGTTTCGAGGGGCTGCCGGGAACCTGGTGGTTCGACGGCCCGACCGCCCACCTTCGACCGGGCGACGGCGAGTCCTTCGACACCCGCGATTTCGACCTCGAACCGACCGGCCCGGGTGAGGTCGTGGACATCGAAAACGTACACATCGAGGTAGCACGACGCGGCGACGGCTATCTGATCCGCGTGCACGACGAGAACGCGCCCACGGTGCGCAATTTTCGTGGCGTTCCGGCATATGACGCCGATCCCGCGTGGGTCGTCGAAGCGCGGTTCGAGCCGTACGAACAGCCGCGGCCGGTGACCGTCGGCGCCGTCGCGGAGGGTTTGGCCCACGTGTACGTCTCCCCCGGTGAGCTGGTCTTTGACCACGACGGGCAGCAGCGTCGACTCATTGCCTTCAACGGCAAGCAGGGCGGGCTGAGCGTGCTGTTCACAGATACAACCTCGGGAATCACCACGTATGCGGCGAATCGAAGCCTGGCCGTCGACGCCGCCGACGAGGTGCTGCGCAACGGCGGACGTGTGGTGCTCGACTTCAATCGCGCGACCAATCTGCCGTGCGCGTTCATCGACTTCGCCACGTGCCCGCTACCGCCCGCGGGCAATCACCTCGATGTCGAGGTCACCGCCGGTGAGAAGACGCCGTACGAGCGCTCAGCTCAGTAGAGCCACGGTCGGTACGCTTCGTCGCCGAATTCCTCGTCCGGAATGTCGTCGAGGCCCGCCATCACCTGTTTGGCGAGCTTCGCAGTGCTCGGCACCCTCGTGGGGTCCCACGTCTCGGGCTTCCAGAGTTCGGACCGCATGAATGCCTTGGAGCAGTGGAAAAACACCTCCTCGACGTCGACCTCGACGGCGAGGATGGGTCGCTTGCCGCGGACCGCGAGGTGGTCGAAGTACGGACCATCGTCGACGATGCGTGCCGATCCGTTGACCCGCAACGTGTCGCCACGCCCCGGGATCACCGCGATCGCGCCGACGTGCGGATTGGTGAGGATGTTCTCGTAACCGTCCACGCGTCGATTACCTGGGCGCTCGGGGATCGCGATGGTGTGTTCGTCGATGACGTGCACCACCTTGCCCGCGGGGTCGCCCTTGGGTGATACATCCACGCGTCCCGACGCGTCCGATGTGGCCAGGAAGATCATCGGTGTCGCGGCGAGCCATTCGACGTGCGCCGCCAGCAGCTGCGGCATGGCCTTGTTCGCGATGATCTCTGCCGGATGCCCGACGACCTCCCGCAACTGTGCCTGCGTGGTGATCTGCATACCCTCCATGATGCCCAGCCAGCACGATATGAGGTCAACCGGCTGCGGCGGTCGGCAGTTCCAGATCCAGTTGAAAGCCGGCGGCCGTGCGTTGCGCCCGAATGCTTCCACCGTGCGCTTCGACGATGCCTCGCACAATCGCGAGGCCCAGACCGGCCCCCGTCGTCGCAGTATCGACGCGGTCAGAGGTGCGCGCGGTGTCTGCGCGCCATCCGATGTCGAAGATCGACCCGAGGTCTTCCGACGACACGCCCTCGCCCTGATCGACGACGCTGAGCACCAGCGTCGCGTCGCCTTCGACTGCACGGACGGTGATCGTGCTCTCATCCGGCGCATGCCGTACGGCGTTGCTCAGCAGGTTGCCGATCGCGCGTGTGATCTCGCGGGGATCCGCCCAGACGACGTGACCGTCAATTCCATCGTCGACAATGCGTATACCTCGACCGGTCGCGATTGCCTGAACGTCCGCCACGGCGTCGCTGACAAGATCGCGTAGGACAACAGGCTCGCAACACAGCTCCAACGAACCAGTCTGGAGCTTGGACAGCTGGAACAGGTCGTCGACCATTTTGTTGATTGTGTCGACCTTCGTGCGAATCGTTGCGATGTAGAGTCCCGGCTCGGCTGCCGTGCCATCCTCGAGTGCCTCAGCCATCGCCCTCATTCCGGCGAGAGGTGTTCGCAGATCATGCGAGATCCAGGCGAAGAACTGCCGTCGCGCGGCATCCAATTCAGCAATCTGTGCGCGGGCGTCTGCCAGGCGTCGCGATGTCTCGGCCAATTCTGCTGACACCTCGTCGAATTCGCGCCATCCTGTGAGCGACGCGGTAACAACGTCACCGTCGCCGACCCGGCGGGCATCGGCGACGAGCGCCTCAACCGGCGATCGAATGGCGCGCCCCGTCACCGCCCAGCCGGCGATCATGCTCATCAGCGCCGAGATTCCGATGACATACGCGAGCACGACGACGTCGTGCCCGGACAGGTACATCTCCGCGGCAACCGCCAGGGTGGACACCACGATCGACACCAACGATCCCGCGAGGACGACAGCGCATCGCAGGGCAATACCTCTGTGCGGCGTGAGCCTGAGGACCAGCACCGTAAGGATGGTCACCAGCGCGGTCGCCGCGAACGTGGTGCCCGCGATCAGCAGGACTTCATAAGGGCCCAACATCATTCGCCCCGTGCGGTGAATCGGTATCCGGCGCCCCACTCGGTGTGCAGAAAGCGCGGAAAGCGAGGCTCGGGTTCGATCTTCTCGCGCAACCGTCGCACGTGAACTGTCACCGTCGATGCGTCGCCGAAGGCCCACTGCCACACTTCGCGTAGGATCTCCTCCCGGCTGACAACCCGATCCGGAGTGCGCACCAGATAGAGCAGGAGTTCGTACTCGCGGGCTGTCAACGCGATCTCCTTTCCGTCGACCCACACTCTGCGATGAGCGGGATCGACGCGGAACAGCCCCGCGGTGAATGTCAACGGCGCACTGGTGTTGGCGCTGCGGCGCAACAACGAGTTCACTCGAAGCTGCAACTCCCTCAACGCGAATGGCTTGCCGAGATAATCGTCGGCGCCTCGCTCGAGTCCGGCTATTCGATGGTCGGGTCCATCGAGCGCCGTCAACATGATGATCGGTACCTCAGACACTGCGCGCACCCGACGACACAATTCATCGCCGTCGATCAGTGGGATCATCCGATCCAGAATCAGCAGATCGGGCATCTCCGCGCTGAGCGCAACCCATGCCTTCTCTCCATCGGCGTGCATCGCGACCTCGCACCCCGCAGCACGAAGGTGATCAGCGACGACGGTTCGGACCGCCGGGTCGTCCTCGACGACCATCACTCGTGCGCCTTGCTGCATCAGTCGAGCGTAACCGCGAAATCGCGTGTCCCCCAGCTTCAGTTATTACGGTGCTGAAATCATTACGGCGCTGAAATGTGGGCTTACGACGCTGAAATGATCGCCGATTGCGCCCTCCGCGATTGCTGTAATTCCTGTCGTGCCGAGTCGGCACATCCACCACGTCAGGAGAAACACATGCGGATCAAGACCTTCATCGCCAGCGCCTTCGCAGCCTTTGTAGTCGTCGGCGCCATCGCCGGATGCAGCGATCAGAGCACATCTGCGACGACGACCTCGGCGGCCCCGATGTCCGCATCGGCCGAGACGTCGATGGCCCCCATGAGCTCGACAGCTGCAGCACACGGAGCGTTCGCGGGACTCAACGACAAAAAGGTGTCGGGCACAGCGACTCTCACGGCGGGAAAGGTGGAATTGTCAGGCTTCTCGTCCGACGAGGGTCCCGATCTGCATCTCTACCTGGCCAAGGGCACCTCGGAATCAGACGTCAGCAACGGAGTCGCACTCGGTAAAGTCGCCTACGACAAGGCTTCTCAGTCCTTCGAGGTGCCCACCGGCGTCGATGCTGCCGCCTACTCGGACGTGGTGGTGCACTGCGACAAGGCAAAAGCCGTATTCGGTGCCGCAGAGCTGATGAAGTGACGACAACGGATTCCCGCGTCGCGCGCAGAGCGAGGGTGGCAACGGTGGTCACCGCCACCCTCGCACGTGTGGCACTCGGCGCGCTCTGGCTGCACGAAGGGATCGTCAAGTATCACGCCGGTTTCGGGCGGGCCGACATTCTTCTCGTCGTGCAGAGTGCAGCAAGCAACGAGCGAGTACCCGGCTTCTACCGCGCGTTCACCCGCGACGTCGTCGGACATGTTCCGACTGCCTTCGGCGTTGGCGTCCCGCTGCTCGAAGTGGCACTGGGTATTGCGCTGGTCCTCGGACTCGCCACATTGCCTGTGGCGCTGCTGTCAGCGTTTCAGCTCTGCAACTACTGGTCGGCGGATCAGCTCGTCACCCAATACCCGATCATGCTCGCGCTCTCGGTGGCCGTCGCGGCGTTCGCGTCGACGGCGTCACGAGTAAACCTGCGCACCTCGCTGGCGGCCGTCCACCAGTTGAAAAGGTCGTCGCTCGCGATAGGTCACCACGAGCGGCGCGTGGTCTGACAATCGCTGCGCCGGCGATGGTTCTTTGTCCACTGTCACCGACACGGCGCGGCGAGCCAGACCTGGCGTGGCGAGCTGATGGTCGACGCGCCAGCCGACGTCCTTGGCGAACGACTCCCCCGCCCAGCTCCACCAGGTCAGCGGTCCGGGTCGATCACCATGGATACGCCGGACCACGTCGACGAGTCGACGCGAACCCAAAACCGAATCGAACCAGGCGCGGTCTTCGGGCAGGAAGCCGTCCATCGACCGGGCAGCGCGCCAGTTGGTCACGTCGTGTTCGGTATGGGCGATGTTCAGATCCCCGACGAGCAGAAACTCCCGACCGTCACGTTGGGCCGACAGGCGATTTCGGTTCAGCTCACGAGCGAATGCACTCAGGAATCGTTGCTTTCGGTCGTACTTCGCCCCACCGTCGGGGGCGTCGCGCATGGCTCCTGTTCGTTGACGATGCGCGGGCAGTCCGCCCTTCGGCAGGTAGAGGCACCCGACAGTGACCGGTCGGTCGGCGAGGTCGACTTCGATGTACCTTCCGTGCGTGGCGAATTCGTTGAGTCCGCGTGCTTTCGGCGGATCGGTCAGCCAGGTCCGCACTGCGGTCGGTGGTGTCTTGGTCAGAATTGCCACGCCGTTACGTCCGGCAATCGATCCGACGTCGAGCGCGATCGAGTAGCCGGGAAAACTGCCGACTTCCGTTGCCGGAGAGCGCAGTTCCTGAAGCGCCACGACGTCGGGGCTTCGTTCTGCCAACCACGCGTCGAATCCTCGACGTCGCGCTGCTCGAATCCCGTTGACGTTGAATGACACAACCGTGAAAGGGTCAGGCCGGTTGTGGGACGCGGCCCCGCCGTCGTTCATTGCGTGTGGGTGCCGACGTTGATCACGCGACCGTCGGATGCCCGGTAGAAGAATCGTGTGACGCCCCACGGTTCGTCGGTCAGCGGGTGCACGATCTCCACTCCCGCGGCATGCGCCTGGGCGAGCGCTTCTCGGACGTCGTCGACGAAGATCGAGACGTCGGGGTTGACCGGCGCGGACGCGTCGGAGGTCATGACGCTGAGCTGATGCCCGTCGTCGTCTCCCAGAGTGACGATCCATCCGTGATCCATGAGGACGCGCAGGCCGAGGATCGCAGAGTGCTCAGCAACGGCCTGGTGGAGATCCGAGACGGTGAGATTGGGAACCACTCGATCAACATGCATACTCCCACTCTCTCACCGACCGCCCGGCCCGACGGCCGGGGCCGGCGTCAGCGGCGGTCGTAGGTGAGCACCCGTACACCGCCGGGGAGATCTGTCTCGTCCACCGGGGTGAACAGGGTCGGCGCGAACGGCCCGTTGAACAACGGCACCCCACTGCCGATGATCGACGGGTTCACTTTGAGCACCAACCTGTCGATCTCGGGAAGCAACGCATGTGCCAGCGTTCCGCCGCCGACAAGCCAAATGTCGAGTCCCTCTTCGCGTTTGAGTTCGCGCACTGTCTCGGCGGGTTCGTCTCGCACGATCTCCACGGCTCCAGAGTTGCTCCCTGGAAGAGTCGTCGAGAACACCAGGTGACGAAGATGTGGGTACGCGTCGGGGATACCCGCGGCAAGACCGAGTTCGTACGATCCACGCCCCTCGACGACCGTGTCGAAAACTGTTCCCGCACCGTCGATTCCGAGCGCTGTGCGCACCGGGTCCGGTAGCGTCTCGGGATAGTTCTCGACGATGAACTGCACAACGTCGTCGGTGATCGGGAAGAAGTCGGCCCCGGAAGGGTCACCACCGTCGGGTCCAGCGATGAATCCGTCGAGCGTCGTTGCCACGTAGTAGACGAGTCTGCGCATCGGTTGATTCTCCCATAACGGACATGAGTCGACGATGTCTTCTCACGCGCGTGCGTCGCGGCGAGCGTGCGCTTCACTCACACGTTGACGTCGAAACCCAAGTCCACATCGCAGGCGGCCTGCCCGCCTCGAATACCCCAATTTGCCATCTCGATATCGCGAACGATGACCGTGATGTGGTCGGCCGGGATGCCGAGCACGCCCAGTCGTCGTGAAACCTCTCGGTAGAGAGCACGTTTGGCGTCGACGCTCCGGCCGGCAAAGCAGTCGACGACAACGAGGGTGTACGCCTCCGGAGACGACAGGGTCGGCGGTACCGCGAAGCGATGAGGCTCGTGCACAACAAGTCTCACGTGTTTGTCTTCGACGGGGATCGCGAACGCTGCGACCAAGGAGTCGTGAACCGCGTCCAGAATCGCCGCCTCGGTCTCTGGGGCGTACGTCCGACGAACTTCGACCTGGGTGCTTGGCATCAAGAAACGATACCGCCTGCACACCACGGCCGGACTCGGCGAGCATGTCGCAACGACGTGAGTGCGACGATATAGCAATGACCGCATCACTCGTCGCCAAGGACATCGCCGGCGGCTACGCCCATCGTGTGCTGTTCGATCATCTCGATCTGACGGTCGCGCCGGGCGACGTTGTCGGAGTTGTTGGCGCCAACGGCGCGGGCAAATCGACGTTGCTGGCGGTCCTGTCGGGCAGCCTCGCTCCGCTCGAGGGCACTGTCACGCGCGCGCCGGCCGACGCCTTCGTCGGGTGGCTGCCACAGGAGCACGAGCGCGTGCCGGGTGAGACGGTCGCCCAGTACGTTGCTCGACGAACGGGCTGCGCTGCGGCCAGCGAGGCCATGGAGCTAGCAGCGGCAGCACTGGCCGACGAGGCGCCGGCGTCGGGCGCAGAGGATGATCCGGCCGATGTGTATTCGGCGGCGCTCGACCACTGGCTGGCCACCGGTGCCGCCGATCTCGACGAGCGACTGCCGGCCGTACTCGCCGACGTCGGTCTACGAACCGGCGACACTCCTCCCGAAGACGCTTTGATGACCGGGCTGTCGGGAGGCCAGGCGGCTCGCGTCGGGTTGGCCGCGCTGCTGTGTTCACGTTTCGACATCGTGCTCCTCGACGAACCCACGAACGACCTCGATCTCGATGGCCTCGCGCGACTCGAAGAAGTCGTCAGCGGCATGCGCGGTGGCGTTGTGCTGGTGAGTCACGACCGAGAGTTCATGGCGCGCTGCGTGACTCGCGTGATCGAACTCGACCTCGCCCAGCACACCAACACCGTCTACAACGGCGGCTACGAGAGCTTTCTGGAGGAGCGCGAGGTCGCGCGGCGCCACCGCCGCGAGGAGTACGAGGAGTTCGCCGAGAAGAAGGCCGACCTCGTGGCGCGGGCGCGCACTCAACGCGAATGGTCGAGTCAGGGTGTGCGCAACGCCATGCGCAAGGCTCCCGACAACGACAAGATTCGACGCCGCGCAGCCAGCGAGTCCAGCGAGAAGCAGGCGCAGAAGGTGCGCCAGATGGAGAGTCGCATCGCTCGACTCGACGAAGTCGCCGAGCCCCGCAAGGAGTGGGTGCTGGAGTTCACCATCGGGTCGGCGCCGCGATCGAGCTCGGTGGTCGCCACCGTCGCCAACGCCGTTGTGCGACAGGGAGACTTCACCCTCGGGCCGGTGTCGCTCCAGGTCAACGCCGGCGAGCGGATCGGCATCACCGGACCCAATGGAGCCGGAAAGTCGACGCTCCTACGCCTCCTCACCGGGTCCGTGACGCCCGACGAGGGCACGTCAAGTCTCGGCGCAAGTGTGGCGATCGGCCAAATCGACCAGGCGCGTGGACAATTCACCGGTCCACAACCGCTCGCCGACCGGTTCGAGGAACTCGTCCCCGACTACTCGACCGAACAAGTGCGAACACTACTGGCCAAGTTCGGCCTCCGCGCCGATCACGTCGACCGCGCCGTCGGCGACCTGTCGCCCGGCGAGCGCACCCGCGCGGCATTGGCACTGCTTCAGGCGCGCGGAGTCAACGTACTCGTGCTCGACGAACCGACCAACCATCTCGACTTGCCCGCGATCGAACAGCTCGAAGCGGCACTCGAGTCGTTCGACGGCGCGCTGCTCCTGGTCACCCACGACCGTCGGATGCTCGAGAAGGTGCGCATCGACACCCGATGGCACGTCGACGGCGGGCACGTGACCGTCGAGTGATCCAGGCGGCGACCGCGATAGTTGTTGCGCCGGATTGGCGGCAGATTTCCCGGCAATCTACCCAAATGGGAACAATGCGACGTCCGGTGGTGCTGAATGGTGGACATCACGGTGAAGGGTGGACGCAGAATGCTCGCATCGCTCAAGGCATGGTTACAGCGCGGTAGTGACGGCACGGAAGAGGTGCGCCGATGACGAGCAGCGACCCCGACTGGCCGGCCATCGTCGACCGCGCTGCCTGGGACGATGCCAGGAGTGTTCTGCTGCAGCAGGAGAAGGCGCTCACCCGCATGAAGGACGCGGTCAGCGCGGCACGACGCCGCATGCCGATGGTCGAAGTGCGCTCGGACTATGCCTTCGAGGGCGCGAATGGGCGCGTGACACTGCTTGACCTCTTCGACGGACGGCCTCAGCTCATCGTGCAGCACTTCATGTTTGGTCCTGACTGGGAGGAAGGCTGTGACGGCTGTTCGATGATGGCCGACCATATTGGTCCGCTCTCCCACCTCCACGCTCGACGGACGTCGTTCGTCCTGACCTCCCGTGCACCACTGGATCGGCTGAGTGCCTTCAGAGATCGCATGGGCTGGCAGCTGCCGTGGTACTCGACCGTCGGCGACGCATTCAACACCGACTTCGGTGCGACCGTCGACGGCGAGGAGCGCCAAGCGATCAGCGTCTTCCTTCGCCGGGGCGACCGTGTATTTCATACGTGGTCGACGTTCGGTCGAGGCGAAGAGACATTCATGCTCGTGTTCGACCTTCTCGACCTCACGCCGTTCGGCCGTCAAGAGGACTGGGAGAACTCGCCACCCGGCGTCCCGCAGGAACCGACGTACTCGTGGATGCGCCTCAGCGACCGGTACGAGAACGACTAGCGCTCCTGCCGAGGGCGGGACCTCCCGGCCCGCCGCTCCCTGGCGGTGCCGCTTGCGGTTGCCCACACGCGCGGAATCCGCGCTTCTGGGAAACCGGAACTCGACTGGCCGTTAGTCCCTGCGGCGACTCAGGTCAGAACGCGATACCGAAGGCGAACTACACCGTTTCCGAAACGGTGCTCGTCGAGCAGTTCGAGCGCGGCTCGAACGCCGCGCGACAGAGCTGGCTTACCGCCGCCGACAACAATGGGGAGGACGAAGAGTTCGCACTCGTCGACCAGCCCTGCATTGAACGCCGCCGAGGCTACCTGTGCGCCGCCGATGGTGAGATTGCTGGTGGCCGCTGCCTTCATTTCGCGTATCGCTGCGGCATCGAACTGGCGCTCGATTCGCGTGTCACCGGTTGCCACGTCGGTCAAGGTGGACGAGTACACGACTTTGCTCGCCGCCTTCCATACTTTTACGAACTCGGCCATGAGGTCCGATTGTTCTGCAAAGGCGGGATCGGTCTCCCAAACGGACATCGCTTCGTAGAGGCGCCGGCCGTAGAGGAAGGTGCCCGCGGAGCGAAGAAGGTCGGTGTGCGCCGCAAAAACTTCATCGTCGACGGGGAACCAATCGAACTTGCCACTTTCGTCTTCCACGTACCCGTCAAGCGACATGTTGTTGGCATAGATCAGCTTGGCCACTTCACTGTTCTCCTATCTCGGATGATGGGGTCTGGCCGCGAGTATTTCGGCGTCCAGTTTGGTCAATGCCTCGCTCCAGCCTCGCCGAGCACTGCCCCGTTGCTCTGGAGGGAGCCATTGGCGGATCGTGAGCCGAGTCCGTCCATCGTTCTCGTCGGAAAACTAGTACCGAATCCTGGTCTGGAATGGCTCAATTCCTCCCGGAAGCTGACCACCGACATGCATCAGACCGTCGATGAGTTCGCCCTCCACCACGTCGGTCAAATCGACGCGCACCCGGACGCGGATGTGTGGATCGGCGGCGGATACCTCCGTCCATTGCTGATAACCGCCTGATCGGATATCGAACTCGATCTCACTTGCGGGCAAAGTGTTGCCGACCGGGCCCCACCAGGCCGCGAAATGCATCGGATCCGTGAAAACCCGAAAGGCAAGATCCCGAGGCGCCGCGAGCACATGGGTGATGTCGATCTGCGGGGTTTCGGTATGCATCAGAGTTCCTCCTCGCCAGAGGTGTCAGTGGCCTCCTGGCACGAGGGGCGCGTGGGAGCCGCCTCCTGGATGGCTGCAAGATGGGCATCGAGCCGGGTAAGAGACGAGTCCCAGAACTCTTTGTATCGAGCGATCCAATCGGCAGCTTCGCGAAGCGGCTCGGCTTCTAGGTGGCTAGCTCGCAACTTGCCTGAACGTGTACGCGAGATGAGTGCGGCTTGCTCAAGCACCTTCAGGTGTCGGGAAACAGCAGGCATAGACATGGGCAGCGGTGCAGTCAGTTCAGTGACTGTGGCGTCGCGCTTCGCCAACTCAGCGAGGATTGCACGCCGAGTCGGGTCTGCCAGCGCCGAGAACACGACGCTGAGTTGATCCGTCCCAGCCATATCCACCTCCGGTCATTTAACGACTTTGTTAAGTATTCAATACTGGGAGGAATTCGTCCAGCGCAGGTCGGAAACTGACCTCAAATGCAGGCTGGGTACGCGCACTCACCGGGCCATCAGCTCTTGCGGCAGCGGAGTAGGACGATGCGCACTGACGAGTGCGGGGCTCGACCGGACCGCGGACCAGAGGGGTCCACGTCTGAATACAAAAAAACCCAGGCGAGAGACTCTCTCACCTGGGTTTTACGTCGGGCTGACAGGATTTGAACCTGCGACCACTTGACCCCCAGTCAAGTGCGCTACCAAACTGCGCCACAGCCCGTTGCCCTCTCGCGAGGGCCTCGACAACATTAGCCGACGGCGCCCGTTGGAGGCTAATCGCCTGGTCACGGCCGCGCCGACGGTTCTGCTAAGAGACCGTGGAGCGCTTCCGGTACCAGATCCAGCCACCGGTCACGATGAGTGCGCCGACCAACGATCCGATGATCCCGCTCGGACGCAACGACAGTCCGTCACCCGAGAGCAGGCTGATCAACAGTCCGCCGACAAAGGAGCCGACCATGCCCGCGACGATGGCCAAGGTCCAGTCGATGTTCCACATGTTCTTGCCACCGATGATCAGCTGCGCGAGGGCGCCGATAACCATCCCGAATACGATGATCGCCAAGATAAGCACGCATGGGAGTATGTCACGACTTCGGGCGGGACTCGCCGTCTGGGGCGGTCAACGCTTCCGGCGGTCCCGCTTGTCGCGCACGCGCACGTTGATCCGGACCGGCGAGCCGTCGAAGTTGAATTCCTCGCGGAGGCGACGCTCCAGGAAACGGCGGTAGCCCGCCTCCAGGAATCCGGTCGTGAATAGCACGAACGTCGGCGGTCGCACCGATGCCTGGGTCGCGAACATCACGCGCGGCTGCCGTCCTCCGCGCAGCGGAGGCGGATTCGACGCGATGACGTCTTTGAGCCAGTTGTTGAGCTGGCCGGTGGAGATGCGCTTGTCCCACGACTCCAGCGCACCTTCGAGAGCAGGCACCAGCTTTTGGACCGCGCGTCCGGTCATCGCCGAGATGTTCACACGCCGTGCCCACGGCACGCGCGCGAGCTCGCGGTCGATCTCCTTGTCGAGCTGGTAGCGACGATCCTCGTCGACCAGATCCCACTTGTTGAACGCGATCACCAAGGCACGTCCGGTCTCGATGATCAGCGACAGCACACGTAGATCCTGCTCGGTGATCGGTTCCGAAGCGTCGATCAGCAGGATCGCGACCTCGGCGGCCTCAAGCGCCGACCTCGTGCGCAGCGACGCGTAGTACTCGTGCCCGCTGGCGGTGTGCACCTTGCGGCGCAAGCCCGCGGTGTCGACGAACAGCCACGGCCGTCCGTCGAGTTCGACAAGCTCGTCGACGGGGTCGACGGTGGTGCCCGCGACATTGTCGACGACCGAACGGTCGGAACCCGCGAGCTTGTTGAGCAGCGAGCTCTTCCCGACGTTGGGCTTACCGACGAGCGCCACGCGACGGGGACCGCCGAACGCAGGCGCAGCATCCCGCGGGGTCTCGGGCATCTTCTCCAGGATCACGTCGAGGAGATCACCCGCTCCCCTGCCGTGCGCAGCGGAAACCGTATGTGGTTCACCGAGTCCCAGCGACCAGAGTGATGCAGCCTCGGCCTCGAGCTTCTCGCTGTCGACCTTGTTGGCGACGAGGATGACCGGCGTCTTGGACCGTCGAAGCACGCGCGCAACGGCCTCGTCTGTCGCGGTGGCGCCGACCGTGGCGTCGACGACGACCACGATGACGTCGGCGGTTTCCATCGCCGATTCGGCCTGTTTCGCGACGGCCTGTTGCAGGCCCTTGGCGTCGGGTTCCCAACCGCCCGTATCGACGACGGTGAATCGGTGTCCCGACCACGACGCCGAATACGACACACGGTCGCGGGTGACGCCGGGGATGTCTTCGACGACGGCCTCACGGCGGCCGAGGATGCGGTTGACCAACGTCGATTTGCCCACGTTGGGACGGCCGACGATCGCGACGACGGGGAGGCGCTCGGGTTCGCCACCTTCCTCGCCGAGGTCGAATTCGCTGAGTTCCCAATCGGTTTCGTCCGACCAGATCCCGTCGCCTGGTTGGGCGGTTACGTCGGTAGTGATGAAGTCATCGTGCTCGGTCACACGGCACCTCCGGTTCGTGTCTGGACCAGTCCGGCGAGTTCGTCGAGAACCTGCTCGAGTGACAGGTCGCTGGTGTCGACGATGACCGCGTCGTCTGCTGGTCGCAGCGGCGATACGGTGCGCGTCGAGTCGAGATGATCACGGCGGTTCACACTGTCGAGAACCTGCTCGAAATCGCTGTCACGACCGGCGGCAAGGTTCTGCCGATGTCGTCGTAGTGCTCGCGCCTCGGGCGTCGCGGTGAGATAGATCTTGACCTGCGCGTCGGGAAAGACGACGGTCCCGATGTCTCGGCCCTCGACGACGACGAAATCGTCGACGGCGTGAAGCCGTTGCAGCGCAACCATCTTCGACCGCACGGCGGGTACCGCAGAGACCGCGGAGACCGCGTTGGTCACCTCGTCGGTGCGAATCGGCGCCGACACGTCCTCACCGTCGAGGAACACCCGGGATCCACCCGATCCGTCTGCACGCAGTTCGATCCGCGCGTCTGCGACGACCGTGGCGATCGCGTCGGGAGCATCAGGCGAGACACCTGCCCGCTGCACGGCGAGCGTCGCGGCACGGTACATGGCCCCGGTGTCGAGGTAGTGCGCACCGACCCGCTGCGCGAGAAGCTTTGAGACAGTGGACTTTCCAGTCCCCGCGGGTCCGTCGATCGCGATCACGCGCGATGACGTGACGGACTCGCTCACATCCCCACCGCCTTGTACAGCGCACCGACCTCGTCGCGACCGAGCACTCGCAGCGTTCCTGGACGCTGCTCGCCGAGCGCCACGTTGCCGATGTGGGTGCGCACCAACGAGGTCACCGGGAATCCGACGGATTCCATGAGTCGACGCACGATCCGATTTCGGCCCTCGTGCAGAGTGATTCGCACCAGCGACTGTCCCTCGTTGACGTCCATCACGGTGAATCCGTCGACAGACACCGGGCCGTCGTCGAGTTCGACGCCGTCGCGCAGCGCGCGCGAGAGTCCACGAGGAACCTCGCCCTTGACCGTCGCGAGGTAGGTCTTGGGGACCTCGTAGGACGGGTGCATCAGCCGATGGGCGAGCTCGCCGTCGTTGGTCAGCAGCAACAAACCCTCGGTCTCTGCGTCGAGTCGGCCGACGTGGAAGAGGCGCTGACCCGCCATGACGCGTTCGGCGACGATGTCGCCGACGCACGGGCGGCCTTGGTCGTCGGCCATCGTCGACTGCCAGCCCTTGGGCTTGTTCAGCGCGAGGTACTGCTTGGTCTCGTCGATGATGACGCGGGCACCGTCGACGCGAATGACCGCGGTGTCGGGGTCGATGCGCAGCCCCTGCTCGGTCACGACCTCGCCGTCGACCTCGACGCGACCGGCGGCGATCATCTCCTCCGCGCCGCGACGCGACGCGACGCCGGCCTGTGCGAGAATCTTCTGGAGTCGTACGCCGTCGTCGACATAGGTTGCGTGGCCACTCTCGTCGGAGCCGCCCTGGTGACGGGCTGGTCGCGCGTTGTTCAGCCTGATGCGCCCTGCCTCGACGTCGGGCGTCGAACGGCCTTTGCGGTGCCGCTTCTTGGTGCTGGGCTGCTGGCCCTTATGCGCATGTCCCTTACCGCCCGCGGGGATGCTGCGACCGCTCGCGGATTTGCCTGACGCGCCGCGTCCGGCCGACCCGCCTGCGGAGCGTTGCCCGCGCGGGTTGTCGTTGGAGGTGTTCTTTCGGTTGGTGCGACCCGCATTGTTCTTCCTGCGGTCGCCCGGTGTGCCGTCACGGCTAGCGGATGCCATATGTCATTCCTGGTCGTCGATTGTGGTTCCCGACGAGGCGTCGGGTGTGTCGTCTCCCTTTGAGTCTGAACGCCCACTACTCAGTTTGGCGAATCGCGGGTCAGACAGGAGCTCTTCGTCGAGGTCGTCAATGAGGTCGACGTCGGGCAGCAGCGGGGCCAAATCGGGTAGTTCACTCAACGACGCGAGCCCCAGACGCTCGAGGAACAGCTCGGTTGTCCCGTAGGTCGTGGCACCCGACGCGGTATCGGACCCGACCTCGTTGATGAGTCCTCGGGCGACGAGTGTGCGGACGACGCCGTCGACGTTCACACCTCGGATCGCGCTGACGCGCGCCCTGCTCACGGGCTGTCGATACGCGATGACGGCGAGCGTCTCCAAGGCTGCTCGGGTCAGTTTCGAACGCGCCCCGTCGAGGAGGAGACGCTCGACGTACGGCGCATACTCGGCTCGTGTATAGAACCGCCAACCATCACCGGCGAATCGAAGGTCGATGCCGCTGCGCGCTTCGGTCAGGTCAGCCGCCATCTGGGTGAGCGTCGAATGCACGCGTGCGCGATTGTCGCCGACCGCCGAGGCGAGTTCGTCGGCGGTCACCGGCGTGTCGACGACGAGCAGCACGGCTTCGAGCGCCGCACGCAGGCGCGCGTCGTCGAGAACTGGTTCGGAGTCTGCCTCGTCGACCACGTCGCCGACATCGAGCGCCGTCTGCTCGGGCGAAACGCTCTCGGACGAGTCGGCGCCTGGATCGTCTGGACCCGCGTCGAAGTCGGTCATTCGTAGTCCTCCGCTTTCTCCATGCGTAGTTCGTCGCGGTCGCGCTCGCCCGTCCACGACACCTGGAGTTCTTCGAGTGCCTCGGGCTGCTCGAAGGTGACCGCACGCTCACGGAAGAGTTCGAGCAGTCCGAGGAAGCTGCCGACGACCTCGAGTCCGTTCTCGCAATCGGCGACGAGCGCGCGGAACGTCATCCACTCGCCAGGGCTGGCGGCCAGCAGCGCGGCCATGCGTCGCGCCTGCCCGGGCACCGACACCTTGTGCATGTCGTGAAGGTGATCGAAACCGACCGTCGGGATAGGACGTGGTGTCAACGCCGCGACGGCGACCTCGGCGAATCCGTTCGCATCGACGCCGAGCGTCACCTCGGGAAGCAGATCGGTGAACTGCTGCTCCAACGACACCGCGCGCGGATAGCGCTGCAGCGCCGCGGCTTCGAGTTCGCCGAACAGCGCGGCCACCTGCTTGTACGCGCGGTATTGCAGGAGTCGCGCGAAGAGCAGGTCACGTGCTTCGAGCAGCGCGAGATCCTCCGGGTCGTCGACCTCTCCGGTCGGCAACAACCTCGCCGCCTTGAGGTCGAGCAGTGTCGCTGCGATGACCAGGAACTCGGTGGTCTGCTCGAGTCCTAGCTCTGAACCCATCTCCCGCGTGTACGCGATGAATTCGTCGGTCACCGCATGCAGCGCGACCTCTGTGACGTCGAGACGGTGCTGGCTGATGAGGTTCAGCAGCAGATCGAACGGACCCTCGAAGTTGGCGAGCTTGACCCGAAAGCCCTGCTCCTCGCCCGCCGTCGCCCCTGCCTCTACAGTGCCTGCCTCTGTGGTGCCTGCCTCTGGGGCCTCGACGTCGGTCGTGCCGACCTCCGAGTTGCCAACCTCAGCGGCGTCGGCCTCGACGGTGCCGGTCTCGGTCATGCCTGCTTGACGTTGCGCGCGATGACCTCGCGCGCCAACGCGCGATATGCCTTGGCGCCCGCGGACTTCGGCGCCCACGACGTGATCGGTTCGCCCGCGACGCTGGTCTCCGGGAAGCGAACGGTACGAGCGATGACGGTGTCGTACACGGCGTCGCCGAAGACCTCGACGACGCGAGCCATCACCTCACGCGAGTGCAGGGTTCGGGCGTCGAACATCG
This sequence comes from Gordonia sputi NBRC 100414, assembly GCF_000248055.1. Classification (GTDB taxonomy): domain Bacteria; phylum Actinomycetota; class Actinomycetes; order Mycobacteriales; family Mycobacteriaceae; genus Gordonia; species Gordonia sputi. The sequence continues at coordinate 120,775 of NZ_BAFC01000083.1, forward strand.
TGACGAGGATGCCGCCGAGGGTGAGACGGAAGTTGAGTCGGTCGCGCACCTTCTCGATCGTGTCGGTGAGCAGCGCCAGACCGCGCAGACTGAAGTACTCGCACTCCATCGGGATGATCACTGTGTCGGCGCAGGCAAGGGCGTTCACGGTGAGCAACCCGAGCGATGGCTGGCAATCGATCAGAACGACGTCGTAGCGGTCGAGAACGGGATGCAGCGCCCGGCCGAGGGCTTGTTCGCGTCCGACTTCGCTGACGAGTTGGATCTCGGCGGCAGACAGATCGATGTTCGACGGCAGAAGGTCGAGGTTCTCGACGCGCGTACGCATCAGCACATCCTCGATCGACGCGTGCGGCGGGACCAGCAGGTTGTAGACGGTCTCGTCGAGTTGGTGATGCGGCACGCCGAGACCCGCGGACAACGCACCCTGCGGATCGAGGTCGACAAGCAGTACGCGTCGCCCGTACTCGGCGAGCGCGGCACCCAGGTTGATCGTCGACGTCGTCTTGCCGACGCCGCCCTTCTGATTGCACACGGCGATGACGGTCGCCGGTCCGTGTCGGTCGAGGGGCGCAGGCGTCGGAACGTCGCGGTAGGGACGCCCGGTGGGGCCGATCTCGTCGTCGGGATGATCGCCCTCGTCGATGTCGATGCCGGACGTCACATGAAGGCGGTACTGATCGTCGGTATGACCTCCCGACCGCGGTGTACTCGGTGTGCTCACGTACCCGCCTTTCTCACTGATCACGTATCGACGCCGCTTGTCAGCCTAATGGTTCACTGCACTGAAGCCGTGGAGCATCGCCGCACGGCCCTTTCGACGATGCTCAGCGCGCTCTCGGATGGGCCGTGGCGTACACCTCACGCATCGTGTTGACGGTGACGAGGGTGTAGACCTGCGTCGTCGTCACCGAGGCGTGCCCGAGCAACTCCTGGACCACTCGCACATCGGCGCCGCCATCGAGGAGGTGCGTCGCGAATGAGTGCCGGAGGGTGTGCGGTGAGACGGCCGTACCGATTCCGGCCCGCTCGGCAGTGTCGGCGAGCACCTGCCACGCGCCCTGACGAGTGAGCCTGCCGCCACGCGCGTTGAGGAACAACGCGGGCGTCGAGCGTGTCACCAGAGCGGGCCTGCCACGCACCAGGTACGCCTCGATAGCGCCGACGGCGGGTCCGCCGACGGGCACGAGACGTTCCTTTCCGCCCTTGCCTCGCAGCAGGGCGGTGCGAGCATCGGTGTCGAGGTCGTCGACGTCGAGCGACGTCGCCTCGGTGATTCGTGCTCCGCAGCTGTAGAGCAGTTCGAGAAGCGCGCGGTCGCGCAGCGCGCGCGGATGGTCGCCCGCACCCGCTTCCTCCAGGATCGCGACGACGTCGTCGACGGGCAACGCCTTGGGGAGGCGTCGCGCCGGACGCGGTGGCCGCACCCCGTGCGCGACGTCGGCGGGCACGACACCTTCGGCAGCGGCGAACTTGTGAAAACCTCTGGTGGCCACCAGGGTTCGTGCCACCGAGCTGTCGGCGAGGGGTGTTGTCCCGGCTTCCTCGTCGCCGCGTCGCAGATCGACGAGGAACTCGCGCACGTCGTTCTCGGTGACCTCCGCGAGATCGACGATCCCCCGCCCGGTGAGATAGCGACGGTAGCGGTCGAGGTCACGGCCGTAGGACGCAAGCGTGTTGGGCGCCATGCCGCGTTCGACGGTGAGGTGGTCGAGGTACCTCGACACCACGTCGTCGACTCGCGTCCCGGTGGTGGTCACGTCGACGCCTTACCCGCCTTGCGATCGGCGAAGGCGTGGGGCTTATCGCGCCACGGCGAATCCGGCGTCCGTAACGGCGTCCCGGTGCGGTCCGCGGCGTCGAGCGCGAGAATCCCCGATGCCGCGGTCGCGTTCACGATCTCGCCCGACAGCACCATCGCCACGGCATCGTCGAGTGCGACCCACTCCAACGACATGTCGGCCTCTTCGTCCTCGCGTTCGGCCACGTGGTGCTGAGACAGTTCTTCGGCGAGGTAGACGCGCAGCGCTTCGTCGGTGAACCCAGGCGAGAGGTCGAGGTCGACCAGAACCTGCCAGCGTTGCGCCCGCAGGTCGGTTTCCTCCGCGAGTTCGCGCTGTGCGGCGGCGAGCGGCTGCTCCACACCGCCCTTGTCGAGCAGCCCCGCGGGAATCTCCAACAGCCTGCGGCCGACAGGATGCCGGTACTGACGCACCATCGCGATCCTGCCGTCCTCATCGCGCGCGACGACGGCAACGGCACCGAAATGCTCGACGACTTCGCGTTCGGCGACCCGACCGCCCGGCATCTCGACCTGATCGAGGCGAAGCGCGAGGATCGCTCCGTCGTAGACCACTTCGCTCGACTTCACCGCGAAGACGTGGGCGCCGGGTCCGGTGCTCTCGCTCAAGCGTCCTGTTCCTCGACCTCGACGGTGACGTCGTCCTCGACCGCAGCCGCGGGCGGTGGATCGTAGTCGCCCAGGTCCACCGGAAGCCGTTCTGCTGCTTTGTATTTCAACGAAGCGTCGATGAACGAACGGAACAGCGGATGGGGCCGCGTCGGCCGGCTCTTGAGTTCGGGGTGAGCCTGGGTGCCCACCAGGAACGGATGAATCGACGTGGGGTACTCGACGAACTCGACGAGGTGGCCATCTGGCGAGGTACCGGAGAACACGAGCCCCGACGCCGCGATCTTGTCGCGGTAGGAGTTGTTGACCTCGAAGCGGTGCCGATGCCGCTCGGACACCTCTGTCGAGCCGTACGACTCGGCGACGATGCTGTCGGGCTTGAGCGTCGCCGGGTAGGCACCGAGCCGCATCGTGCCGCCGAGATCGGCTTCTCCGGCAACGATCTCGGTCTGGTCGGCCATCGTCGAGATGACGGGGAACGGGGTGTCGGGATCGAATTCCGTCGAGCTCGCGTCCTCGAGGCCCACTGAACGCGCAGCCTCGATCACGATGCACTGCAGACCGAGGCACAGGCCGAGTAGGGGAATGCCTCGACGCCGCGCGTACCGGATCGCGCCGAGCTTGCCCTCGATCCCCCGGATGCCGAAGCCACCGGGGACCAACACGCCGTCGACGTCTCCGAGCGCTGCCTGCGCACCCGCTTCGGTGGCGCATTCGTCGGACGGAACCCACTTGATCTCGGTCTTGGCGCGCCACGCGAATCCGCCCGCGCGGATCGCCTCGGTCACCGACAGATACGCGTCGGGCAGGTCGACGTACTTGCCCACCAACGCGATTCGCACGGTCTCACGCGGCTCGTGCACGCGGTTGAGCAGTTCGCCCCACACAGTCCAGTCGACATCGCGGAACGGCAACCCGAGCTTGCGCACGACATAGGCGTCGAGTTGCTCGGAGTGCAGCACCTTCGGGATGTCGTAGATCGACGGGGCGTCGGGCGTGGAGATGACGCCGTCGATGTCGACGTCGCACATCAGCGCGATCTTCTTCTTGAGTCCCTCGGGGACGTCGCGATCGCACCGCAGGATCAGCGCGTCGGGCTGGATTCCGACGTTGCGCAGCGCGGCGACCGAGTGCTGGGTCGGTTTGGTCTTCAGCTCGCCCGACGGCGCGAGATAGGGCACCAGCGAGACGTGGATGAAGAAGACGTTGTCGCGGCCGACGTCGTGTCGGATCTGGCGAGCGGCTTCGATGAACGGGAGCGACTCGATGTCGCCGACGGTTCCACCGATCTCTGTGATGACCACGTCTGGTGGCTCACCGTCGTCACCGGGCGCACGCATCGCGAGCACCCGCGATTTCAGCTCGTCGGTGATGTGCGGGATGACCTGGACGGTCTCGCCAAGGTACTCGCCGCGTCGCTCCTTGGCGATGACTGTCGAATACACCTGTCCGGTGGTGACATTCGCCGACTGCGAGAGATTGCGGTCGAGGAAGCGCTCATAGTGTCCGACGTCGAGGTCGGTTTCGGCGCCATCCTCGGTGACGAAGACCTCACCGTGCTGGAACGGATTCATCGTGCCTGGATCGACGTTCAGATACGGATCCAGCTTCTGCATGGTCACGCGCAGACCGCGCGCTGTGAGTAGTTGGCCGAGGCTCGACGCCGTCAGACCTTTTCCGAGCGACGATGCGACGCCGCCCGTAACGAATATGTGCTTCGTGCCTTCATGCACGTGGCGAAGTGGTCGCAAAACCCGTCTCTCCCGTCGGCTGGATCAGGCCGGAAAACCTGTTGACCTACGGGACTCCAGGGTAACACCCATCGGCGGTTCTCCGCTCCGCCACACCGGAAGCGTGCTCGCGGGAGGTGTGATCCGCGTCCTGATCTCTCCGGCCGGCCGGGCTGGAGTCGTCCTCTTGGAAGTCCTCTCGGAAGTCCTCTCGGACAGCCCTGCCCGGGCCGCCATCAGTCAGGTCGACGGTCGGTCGGTGGCCCCGACCGTGATCGCCTTGGCACCCGCGCCGGTGCCGTAGGCGCCGGTCCGTCCGCCCTTCTCCTCCTGCAGGACCAGGATCGACGTGATGCGCCCGGTCTGCTGATCGACGTTGTCGACGGTCGAGACGGCGTTGCCCAGACCGGGGTCCGAGCGAACGACGGCAATCGGCGAGCCACCAGCGGTCGAACCCGTCCGACCGAGTAGCGCTCCCCCATCGCCGCGCCCCGAGAGTGCTGCGGAGAAGCGGGCGACGAGTTGTCCCTGCGCTCCGGAATCCTTGGGGTAGCCACCGCCTGTCACCACGACGGCGAGATCGGCAGGTGTCGAGCCCGCCCCGTCGTAGTCGATGAACCCGCCGTCGCGTAGTGCCTGCAGTCCGGTGCGCCTGTCGTCGGCCGACGCGGCACCCTTCCCACCTCGGTCGAGCGTCAGAGCGCCGAGCAGGTCGCCCGTGCGGCCACCGGAATCGACCAGTTCGGCGCGCAGCGTCGACCCCGGAGGAATCGTCTGGTCGATGATCGTCGAGAGTTGCTCGGATTTCTGATCAGCGACGAACTGCGGCGTCAACGCGATCTGACCCGACACCTTGGCGCCCGCGCCGGCGATCGCGTCCTTGACGGCAGCGACGTCGGCGTCGACCGCGCCCGGCGCGGTCACCACCAAGACCGACTGCCCGCGCAGCGTTCCGTCGATCACCCGTCCGGTGATCGCGGTGTCAAAACTGTTGGCGCTGTTGAGCTGATCGTTGAGTTGATCACGCTCGTCCTGCAACGCCCCGATGCGATCGCGACTGGTGCCGGTCAACGAGTTCATTCTGTCGCCGACGAAACCGGAGCCGATGAACAGGCCCACCGCCAGTGCCAAAAACACCGCGGCGAGCGAGATCGCATGCTGCCGAACCGAAATCATTGCCTACCTGTTCCAGACCCCGCGGGCCCACTCGACGAGCTGATGCCACTGTGCGACAACCCAATCGGTCACTTCGCCGCCCGCGCTCGACAACATCACCGCGGCGATCACCGCGATCAGCGCAGCGAGCACCACGAAGGCCACGGCGGCTCCCGACACGCGGCTCCGGTACAGCGTCGCAACGGCTTTCGCGTCGACCAGCTTGGGTCCGACCTTCATCCGGGTGAGGAAGGTCGACGGATTGCTCTCGCGCCGCGAGCGATCGAAGAAGTCGTCGAGGGTGCCGCCATAGCCAACGGTGACGATGAGGTCGGCACCGTGGTAGTCGGCGAGCAGCAGAGCGAGATCCGACGCCGCGCCGGCAGCGGGGAACGTGGTCGCCCCGATTCCGAGGTCCTGGATTCGCTCGAGCCCCGAGGCATGGCCGTCGGTGTCTGCCGGAAGCACCAGTTGCGCACCGCATTTCAGCGTCGCAATCTTCATCTCCTCCGGATCGCCGACGATCAGCGAGGGCTTGTACCCGGCCTTCGTCAGCGTGTCCGCGCCGGCACCGACACCGATGATCACCGGTGAGTACTCCTTGATGAACGGCTTGAGCGCGCGCAGATCGGCGGCACGGTCGGGACCGTCGCCCACGATCACGACGTGCTTGCCGACCAGCGAGGCGTCGATGTCGGGCACGCCGACGCCGTCGATCAGCAGTGGGGACTCGCTCCGAATGAACTCGATCGTGTTGCCGGAGAAGGCTTCCAGGTGATCGACGAGCCCCGTCTTGGCCTCGATCATCATGTCGGCGATCTCGTGCTCGTCGAGCGTGGTGCCGCGCGCGAGGCGTCGCTCACCGACGAACACCTTGCCGTCGTCGACCCGGAGTTTCGCGCCGTCCTTGACTCGCTTGAACACCTCGGGTCCGACCTCGTCGACGAGGACGATCCCAGAGCCGACAAGCACCTCCGGTCCGAGGTTTGGGTAGCGCCCGCTGATGGAGCGGGACGCATTGACGACGGCGACGACATTGGCCTCGACCAGTGCGTCGGCGGTGACGCGGTCGAGGTCGACCTCGTCGAGGATGGCTATGTCACCCGGTCCGACTCGATCGATGAGGCGGCGGGTGTTCTTGTCGATCCTGGCGATACCGGACACGCCAGGCAGTTCTTCGGAGTTACGTGCGAGCAGTGCGGGCATCTTCATGCACCACATGATTGACCGTGCGCCGCGCAGCCTCGGGGAGGCGCGCCGCAACATGGGCAACTTTTGTCACACGAGTATCAGCTGTTTCAGCGCTTCGTGCGAGTGCTCCTTGCTTTCGTCGCTGCGCTCGTCGCCTCGTCTGCCGACGATCCGACGGCGTGCGCCTTCTCGCTGTCGGCGGTGGCCAGTAGTTCCTCCGCATGCGCCCGGCCCGTGTCGGATTCGCCGAGTCCTGCGAGCATCCGCGCCAATTCGGCGATGCGCGCGTCACGGTCGAGTGGCCTCAGGGTGCTGGTCTGCGCACGATCGCCGGATTTCGAGGTCTTCCCGATCACCAGGTGGTTGTCGGCGAAGGCCGCGACCTGCGGGAGATGGGTGACGACGATGACCTGGTGTGCCCGTGCGAGCCCCGCGAGCCTGCGCCCGATCTCCACCGCTGCCCGTCCACCGACACCGGCGTCGACCTCGTCGAAGACCATGACCGATCCCGACGTCGGCTCTGCCAGAACCACTTCGAGCGCCAGCATCAGTCGTGAGAGTTCGCCGCCGGACGCCGATTTCGCGATCGGCAACGGATCGGCTCCGGCGTGCGCGACGAGCGCGAACTCGACACGGTCGGCGCCATCGCCACCTGCATGCGCGGCCGCACCGTCGACCGTGATCGTCAGCCGATCCTCGGGCGCCGCGGCGTCGGGGATGACACTCACCGACAGTGCGGCGTCGCCCATGGCAAGGCCGGCCAGCTCGGCCGACACCTTGCTCGACATGGACGTGGCCGCCTTACGACGGATGGTTCGCAGCGTCGACGCCGCCGACTCCACGTCGGTGCGTGCCGATGCGGCCGCCACCTCGAGCTCGTCGATCGAGCCCTGCGGGTCGTCGATCTCGGAGAGCCGACGTTCCGCGGTCTCACGCCACGCGATGACGCCGTCGATGTCGGGTGCGTACTTGCGCACCAGAGCCTTCAGCTCGCCCTGGCGGGCGAGCAGCTTCTCGAGTTCGTCTGCGTCGCTGGGTAATCCGGACAGAAAGGACGACAACTCGTCGCCTATATCCGTGACGACGGTCAGTGTCTCCGACACGCGACCGGCCAGGGTCCGTAGTTGCGCGTCGGCCGCAGACTCCAGGAGCGAGCGGACCTGCCCGAGACCGTCGACGAGTGAGCTGTTGTCGCCCGCGACGACGTCGTGCGATCCCGCAGCCGCCGAGCGGATCGACTCGAGATCGGAAAGTCGGCGAATGGTGTCGGCGAGCGCGTCATCTTCTCCCGGCTGCGGGTCGACAGCGGCGATCTCGTCGATGCCGAAGCGCAGTCGGTCGGCCTCCTGCGCGAGTTCACGATGGTTGGCGCGTCGCGCGTCGAGTTCGTCGAGAACCGCGACCCAGCTCTCGCGCGCTGAGCGATACCGCTTCAGCGCGGCGGCCGCCTTGTCTCCGGCAAAACTGTCGAGGGCGTCACGCTGATGGTCAGGGCGGAGGAGACGCAGTTGGTCGTTCTGGCCGTGAATCGTCAGCAGTGCACCCGTGAACCTGCCCATCACACCGACCGGCACCGACCGCCCGCCGAGGTGCGCGCGCGAACGACCGTCGGAGCCGACGGTGCGGACCACGATGACCGAGCCGTCGTCATCGAATTCTGCACCAGCGGACTCGACGATGTCGGCGACGGCGGCTCGCGTGGCGGCGTCGGCGGAATCAGCGAGTCGGAACCGCCCTTCGACGGTGGCCTTCTGGCTTCCCGAACGCACTCGCCCGGCGTCGGCACGCGCCCCTGAGAGCAGGCGCAGACTGGTCACGATCATCGTCTTGCCTGCACCGGTCTCGCCCGTCAACACGGTGAAACCGGGACTGAATTGTGCGGAGGCCTGATCGATGACGCCGAGGCCGGAGATCGACAGCTCTTCGAGCACTAGTTCCCCTCACCCTGCCGCCCGCGCCAACCGGTCACCGGCAGGTCGAATTTCGTCACGAGCCGGTCGGCGAACGGATCGGAATCGATGCGCACCCACAGCACCGATCGGTCGCTGCGGACCACTTCGACGCGTCCGCCAGCAGGGACGAAGATCTGGCGTCGACCGTCGCACAGGGCGATCGCCGACCGTCCGTGCTTGTCGATCTCCACCGCGATCCGCGACCGAGGGCTGGTCACCATCGGCCGGGCGAACAGCGCATGCGCATTGCTCGGAACGATCAGGATCGCTTCGAGGTCGGGCCACATCACGGGCCCGCCGGCGGAAAAGGCGTAGGCAGTCGATCCTGTCGGTGTCGACACGAGCACACCGTCGGCTCCGAACGCGGACACCGGCCGACCGTCTACTTCGGTCACCAACTCGAGGACGCCGTTATTGGTTCGGTTGAGGATGGCGACCTCGTTGAGTGCCCAGCTACGGCGCACCTCGTCCGGTTTGGTCGGATGGCTGATCGAGATGTCGAGGGTCATGCGCGGTTCGACGCGGTAATCACGCGAGATCAGCTGGGCCATCACGTCGTCGATGCGATTGGCCTCGGCTTCGGCGAGAAAACCGATGTGTCCGAGGTTGATTCCGAGCACCGGAACACCCGCCGGATAGGCGAGTTCTGCTGCGCGTAGGAATGTTCCGTCGCCCCCGAGCACGATCACCACCTCGCACCCCACGGCCGATTCCGGGTCGCCCATCGCGACGGTGACGTCTGCACCGAGTTCGCGGAGTCCGTCGATGTCGAGCGGGTGGCTCGGAGGCCGCCTGGGGCCGTGATCGCGGTCGGCGGGATCGTCGTCGCTCGCGTCGTCGGGACCTGCTCGATCGTCTCGTCCACGGAGGTCGACGTCGTCCTGCGTTGCGGGGTTATCGGCAGTGAGGTCGTGGTCGATGATGCGTAGGCCGACGCCCGCGGCTGCGCAGTGGCGTGCGATCGATTCGACCGTACGGGTCACCACGGCACGTCCGGTGTGCGCCACCACCATGAACTCGCGCTGACCGGACACGGCGACCACTGATTCGTCGATCACCCTGTTCCTTTCACAGTTCCCGAGTTCCTTTCACCATTCCCGATCTGCAGGCACACTCAGCGAGGTCCCTCGTCGACGGCACGGTGGATCATCCCCCGCAGCTGCGCATCATCCGCAATGTCGGCGACATCGTCTGCGCCGCCACCAGTCTCCCCGAGAGTATCGCTCGAGGGAACGTCGGCCCGTGCGTGGTGGTCAGTGGGACGGTATGTCAGCCACAAGAAATACTCGACGTTGCCCGACGGCCCCGGCAGCGGGCTCGCCACGACGTCCCTGGTGATCAGCCCGAGCTTCGCTGCGTCCCGCGCGACGTGGTACACCGCCTCGGCACGCAACTCGGGGTCGCGCACTACGCCACCGGAGCCCACCCGGTCCTTACCGACCTCGAACTGCGGTTTGACCATGGGCAAGAGGTCGGCGCCAGGCCGGACACTCGCCGCGAAGGCCGGCAAGACCAGCGACAGCGAGATGAACGAGAGGTCGGCTACGACGATGTCGACGGGGCCCCCGATGTCGTCGGCGTTCAGGTGACGAACGTTGGTACGGTCGTGCACATCGACACGATCGTCGGACTGGAGCCGCCAGACGAGCTGCCCGTAGCCGACATCCACCGCTACGACCTCGGCCGCTCCACGTCGAAGCAGAACGTCCGTGAACCCTCCGGTCGACGCCCCCGCGTCGAGACAGCGCTTGTCGGCGATACTCAAACCCTGCGGCTCGAATCGTTCGAGTGCACCGAGCAGTTTGTGCGCACCCCGTGACGCCCAGTCGTCGCGGGGACCGTCGTCGGAGACGAGGATGGGGGTGTCGCGCGACACATTGGTGGCGGGTTTCGCGGCGAGCACCCCATTCACGGTGACCTGCCCCGCCTCGATCAGCTCACGAGCCTGCTCTCGCGAGCGCGCCAACTTCCGGCGGACGAGCTCGGCGTCGAGCCTTGCGCGCGTAGCCACTCAGTGGGCCCCGAACAGGTTGATGATCCTCGACAGGTTGGCTGTCATCGGGGATCGACCTCGGCCAACGCTGCGGTGAGCACGTCATGAGCCTTCTCCAGCAGTTCGGTCTGCCGCGCGAGCGCCGCGAGATCGAAGGTCTCGCCTGCCTGCTCGCGAATGTGGTCGACCTCGTCGAGCAACGACTGGACCGACTCCGCGACCGGTATCTGTGGCTCGGACGCAACGTCGGAGGGTGCGGCCATCTGCGACCCGGGCCGCAGATGTGCACCGGGAACGGGGCGCGGTTGCTGGTTGTTCATGACACGACCACGCTAGCGCAGGTCACCGACGCCGAGCTTGTCGATCTGCGCTCGAACATTCGGATCGTCGCTCGTGATCGTGACATCTGATGGATCCACCGCCTCGGCGTCGACGTCGCGGCCGTCGATCAGTGCCCACGCGGTGTTCGCGAGTGCAGGCAGAAGCGCGGCGTGCGCGGGCTGCTCCCCGGTGGCAGTCACCGTGACGGTCGAACCGGACACCGTGACGCTCCAGTCCGGCTGGACTCCGATTCGGACCGACGACTCGTCGTCCAGCAGGCCCGTCAGATCTTCGATCACGTGTGAGGGTCGCTGCTCGGGTGGCGCAAGTAGCAGATCCTTCGGAGTGCTGACACCTGTCAGGACGAGCGCGCTGTCGAGGCCCACCGAATGCGCTCCCTGGATGTCCGTGTCGAGTCGATCGCCGACGACCAGCGAATTGGTGACTCCGCTACGCTTCATCGCATCCGCCATCAGCGGTGCAGCAGGCTTACCCGCGACGAGAGGTTCGGCGCCGGTCGCGTTGGCGACAGCGGCGACCAGTGACCCGTTCCCGACAAGCAGTCCACGCTCGGAGGGCAACGTCGCGTCCGTGTTGGTGGCAATCCACAGCGCACCCGCGCGGATCGCGAGAGCGGCCTCCGACAGCGTCGACCAGTTCGTATCCGGCGAGAATCCCTGGATCACGGCGGCTGGACGGTCGTCGGCGCTCCTCGCGACTCCGACTCCGACCTCGCGCACCTCCTGCGCCAGTCCGTCCGTACCGAGCACGAGCGCACGCGAGCCTGGCTGCACATGTTCGGAAAGCAGACGAGCCGCAGTCTGGGCGCTTGTCACAACCTGATCCTCGGTCGCCGAGAAACCCATCGAAGCGAGATGTGCTGCAACCTCATTCGGACGTCGGCTCGCGTTATTGGTGACGAAGATCTGGGGAAGGTCGAGAGCGTCGAGGGTTCCTCGCGCTCCATGGGTCGGCTCCTTGCCTGCGAACACGGTGCCGTCGAGATCGAGGAGCAACGCCTCGTAGTGATCGGCCAGCGACCCTTCCGGCGGAGCCTGCGGCTCCGGCGAGGATGCGTTCGACGCTGCTGGTTTCGACGTCGTGGCGATGTCAGCCTGTTCAACGGAAGCCGCGCTCGGCGTAGAAGGCTCGGCAACTGGTGCCGAACGCTCCGCCACCGGCGTCGACGGTTCAGGAGCTTGCGTCGACGGTTCAGGAGCTTGCACAGGAGTTGTAGCCGTCGAAGCCGTGCTCGAGGGAGCAGATTCCTGATCGGATGGTTCTGTAGCCGACGTGGTTGCGGCTTCCGCAGGCGCGCTGGAGGTCTCCGACCGGGCAGCATCATCTACTGCGTCATCGACCTGCTCGTTCACCGACGCGGCGTCTGCACCACCAGCGGCCGGAACCACTGTGTCGTCGCTGTGATCGGTCACCACGGTGTCGGTCTCTTCGGTGTCGTCGATCTCTTCGGTGTCTTCGGGGGCACCGACAACGTCGACGACATCTCCCCCATCGGAATGTTCGTCTTCCGATGCGGTGTCGGGACTCATGTCCTCCGAGAGCTCCATCAGGCGGAACTCCGCATCGGTGGCATCGTCGACGTCTGCGGCCGCGGCGTTCATGTACCAGGTCACCGCATCATCGCGACGGTCAGCGGCCAACAGTGCGGATGCATAGGCGTAGAACAGCCGTGCGGCCATCGTGCCCGTCCGACCTGGTGCGAGATCTTCCGCCTGAAGCGTCACGAGTGCTTTCGCGGGTTCGCCGGCATCGATGCGAGCGCCTGCCTCGACGATGTGCATTTCTGTCGCCTCGTCGCCGGTGAGCGAGCGCCCCTCTTCACTACGAGCGATTTCGATGGCACGTTCTGGGCGGCCGAGTCCGCGCTCCGCGTCGGCGATCAACGGCAGCAACGATGTACCGCCGTTGATTCTGCGTGCGGCACGCAACTCGGTCAGAGCTTCTTGCCACTCACCTGCGTTGTACGCCGCTATTCCTGCGGTTTCACGGACCAATCCGACCCTGGAGGCGCGTTCCCGCGCTGCACGTGCGTGAGCAAGCGCCAACTCCGGATCGGAATCGAGCAGTTGAGCGACCATCACCAGGTGACGCGCCACCCGATCTGCGTTCGCCTTGTCCAGCGTCAGCAGATCCCGACGGACTTCTTGGTCGAGATCCGACGCCACGACGTCGTCGGGCAACGGCGGACCCGCCGGCCGACCTTCCGAGCCCCGCCGATCCGAACCGCGTCGATCCGACGCGCGTCCTCGCCCGTCAGGCCCTCGTCCGCGACTGTCCGCCCCACGCCCGCGGCCTCGTCTGTCCTGTCCCCGATCGCGATCGTTCATGACTCTCAATCTATGCCCTGCGGGGTCCTGGTGCGGAATCCGCAGCGACCCGGAGCTCCCGCGTGAGTGAACTGTAAATGCTTCTAAATGCAGTAATGCCCCGCACCAC
>NZ_BAFC01000082.1 GCF_000248055.1 Gordonia sputi NBRC 100414
CCAGCCCCCCCGTAGGCTTCCTACACGGTGGACACGAACGGAGTCGATGAATGGGTAGCTGGAGCGTGGAAGACATTTCGAGCGACACCGAACAGGCTGGATGGCTCAGTCGATCCGTCGACGCGTCGCGACGTTGCACAGTATTGTCCCTAGTCCCACCAGTCTTCGAACACTACGTTCGTGTTCTCTACCCTGCTGAGCGTGAGGTCAGCGTTAGTCATTCGGAGTCTGTCAGTTGGGCAGATGCAGCTCGTGAAGCTGGGGGCGTAGCCCACGCCGACATGCAGTGGCTGCCGTTGACGGATTCGACCCCGCCGAGTCGGCAAACGTGGACATTCGGTCCACCTCGGATCGATGGTGTCACGGACGATCTGATTGAATCTTTAGCTGAAGCGCTAGCTCCGCACACGGGTCAACCCGCTGCTTGCTGGTTTGCCATATGGGAGGGAAACACGGCAATCGCCGATCTCACTTCGAATCATCCTCTTGTAAACATTGCTGGGCTGAACTATCTGTTACTTCACGGATCGATTGACAGAGCGTCACAATCCCTGCGCGGCTTGAGACCAAACCTGTGGTGGCCCGCTGACCG
>NZ_BAFC01000081.1 GCF_000248055.1 Gordonia sputi NBRC 100414
TCGATACCGTCGTCGAAGCGCAGGTGCGCCCACGCTCGCCGGAACCCGTGCCGGGGGTGTTTGCGGGCATACGTGCGTAGCTGCTCGCGCAGTGCGGCGTCCGGATCGGCCGGGGTGTGCGCTTGCGGCAGCCGTCGATAGGCGGAACGGGAAAGCCCAACTACCCTGCACGCTATACGTTCTGACATGTTCTTGACGTCTTTGAGCATGTCGATGGCGGCGCGTTTGGCGGTCGGGCTCAGAATTTTCCCTTGGCGATCTCCCGCAGCGCGTCTTTCTCGAGTTCGGCATCGGCGAGCAACCGCTTGAGTCGGCTGTTCTGCTCGCGCAGCTCTTTGAGTTCCTTCGCGGCGTCACCGTCCATACCGCCGTACTGGCGGCGCCAGTTGTACAAGGTGGCCGCCGACACCTCGAGATCGGCGGCGATCGCCTCGCCGGTCTTGCCTTCCGCAGCCAACTCATCGGCCCGGCGCAATTTGCGCACGATGTCCTCCGCCGAGTGACGCTTGCGTCCTGCCATGGTCCTCATCGTCCCTTCTCCGCCCTCATCAGGGCAATCGGGACTCTAAAGCAACCCGGACCGGTTCACGGGGGACACGCCACCTGGTCATCTGCAAACAAGACAGACTCAATACCGCCGTGCAGCTCGGCCACCGGGCTCCGAAGACGACACCATCCTTGACTCAAGACCAGCGGATCGCCTGGATCAGCGAACTGCTCTCTGGTGACAGTGAGACTCTCCCTTACAGAGTCGCTGGGGTCCTGATTCTGCTGTATGCGCAGCCGCTGAAAAGCATTGTCCGACTGCAGACATCATCGATCATCGACGGCAATCCGATGGCGATCACGTTCGGCAAGCACCCCGTCGACGTGCCCGAACCGTTCGCTCAACTCATCCGCGACGTGCTCGCCCATCGCACGAATCTACGCACCAGTGGACACGGCAATCCCTGGTTGTTTCCCGGCACGCATGCCGGAGATCATCTCCATCCCGACACGATCATGCATCGCCTGCGCCTGATCGGCATGAGCAACCTCGGTGCCCGCAACAGCGCACTCGACGACCTCGTGCTCGAGTGCCCTCCGTCCGTCGTCGCCGACGCATTGGGCTACAGCCATCAGGTTGCGTTCCTTCACGCTGAACGCTCCGGCGAAACGTGGGCTCGGTATGCCGGCCGACGACTGCGGTGACGTCGGCCGGACCATCACGGTCCGGAGACAGCACAACATTGCACCAGCTCACTGGTCCTCAGCCGGTACCTGCCCCTCGTTCTGCGATGGTGATTCGTGTGGGTCGACAATGATGCACACGACGAGGGTGAGGGCGCCTAGGACGATGAACGTGTCGGCGAGATTGAACGTGGGCCACCAACCGGTGTGTAGGTAGTCTGTGACTTTTCCGTCCGGTATGCGGTCGATGATGTTAGCGATCGCTCCGCCCAGGACGGCGGCAATCGCGACGCGCCAGAGCAGTCCGTGGGAGTCTGCGGTACGCCAACCGAGGACCGCGACCCCACACGTGACCGCGGCGGGAATGACCAGCAGTACCCACCCCGGAGCGGTGGCGGCCAAGGAGAAGGCCGCGCCCGAATTGAACGCTAACTGCAGGTCCACCGGCCCGGCCTCTATTCGGGTGCCGTCAAGTGCATCGACTGCCCATGCCTTGACGGCCACGTCAACGATGACGAAGGTCAGGGCCAGCAGCAGCATCCCCAGGCGGCGGGCATATCCCGACCTACCGCCTGACACCGCCGGACCAGACGGGGTCATCGGTTCGCCCCGACTGCTACCGATGCTCCAGCGGTATCGGCCATCGTCAGGCGGTTCTTGACCCGCCCAGCACGGACGCCGTTGGCGATGACGACAATCTCACCGAGTTCGTGGACAGCGACCACCGCGGCCAACCCGAGCAACCCGAACAGTGCGAGCGGGATGAGAACGGCGATCAGACCAAGGGACAGCCCCACATTTTGCAGCATGATGGTCCGCGCCCGACGAGCATGATCGAGCGCTTGAGGCAGCACCCGCAGGTCCTCGCCCATCAGTGCCACGTCCGCGGTTTCAATCGCGACATCAGAACCCATCGCGCCCATGGCGATTCCCAAGTCAGCTGTGGCCAGTGCGGGAGCATCGTTGACCCCGTCACCGACCATTGCGATGAATCCGTCGCCGCGCAGCGTGGACACGATTCGTGCCTTGTCTTCTGGACGCAGATCCGCATGGACATCGTCGATCCCGGCGATCTGTGCAAGAGCAGTCGCCGTCGCGGCATTGTCACCGGTGAGCATCACCACGGCATTTCCAGAATCGTGCATGTGCGTGATGACCTCCCGTGCTTCGGGGCGAAGCTCATCACGTACCGCGACGACTCCGAGGAGACGTTGGTCTTCCTCGACGAGAACCGCGGTTGCACCATCAGCTTGAAAGGCCGCGACCCGGTCGGCCAGAGCACCCGCATCGATCCAACCCGGCCGCCCAAGCCGAGCGGGGCGACCCTCGACCAGACCGGTCAGACCCGCTCCTGGCACCGCCTGTACATCAGTCGCAGCCCTACTCACCCCACCGTCAGCTGCAAGGATCGCACGAGCCAGAGGATGTTCACTGTGAGCTTCCAGCGCCGCGGCAACCGCGAGCACTCGCGCCTGCTCAATCGAATGCCCAACGTCGCCGGTCACACCGGGTTCTCCCGCGACCTCGTTCGCCTGACCGCCAACAGCAACACCGACAACAACCGGCTTGTTCGCGGTGAGCGTTCCCGTCTTGTCAACAGCCACGATCCGGACCCGGCCGAGAGACTCCAACGCCGCACCACCTTTGACCAGCACACCAATCTTGCTGGCGGCGCCGATAGCAGCAACCACTGTCACCGGAACCGAGATTGCCAGCGCACAGGGTGAGGCTGCCACCAGCACCACAAGAGCTCGTTCCACCCACGTCGCCGGGTCGCCAAACACTGCGCCGATACCCGCGATCACAGCGGCCATGAGCATGATTGCCGGAACCAGCGGCTCAGCAATCCGGTCAGCTAACCGCTGCGCATCGCCTTTTCGAGACTGCTCCGCCTCGACAATCTGCACAATCTTCGCCAGCGAATTGTTCTCCGCAGTAGCGCTGACATCAACGGCCAACACACCAGTGCCGTTGATCGATCCCGCGAACACGACGTCCCCAGGATTCGCTTCAATCGGCACCGATTCGCCAGTAATCGCCGATACATCCAGCGACGATCGCCCCTCGCTTATGCGCCCATCAGTGGCGATACGCTCACCCGGCTTGATCAGGATCTGATCCCCGACACGAAGAACTGACGGCGACACCGCTGTCGGGACGCCCGCCCTCAACACCATCGCCGAATCTGGGACCAGATCCAACAACGCCCGCAGGCCCCGACGAGTACGACCAACGGCGTACTCCTCAAGGCCCTCGCTAATCGAGAACAACACCGCGAGCATCGCCGCTTCCCCGACCTCACCGAGAATCACCGCACCCACCGCAGCGATCGTCATCAGCGTTCCAACGCCGATCTTCCCCGATGCCAGCCGCCGCAGTGTCGACGGGACAAACGTCGCCGCGCCTACTAGCAGAGCACCCCACTCCAGGGTCGTACTGATCGTCCTCGGACCATCTGCCCAGCCAGTGAGATAGGCGGCCACCAACAACAATCCGGCAACCGCAGCTGCCTGAAGTTCTCGGACGTTCCACCAATGTCCAGGCGCCTGCTCATCCTCCCCGATCTCGTCGTGCCCACATCCACATGCATCACTCATCGTCGATCACCCCCCACACCGCGGATCTCCTCAACGACCGCGCCGGCAGTGGCCTCACCATCGCAGGCACTGTCCAACCCATAGTTGGGACACAGCACTACGGCACTGCCCGTCGCAGCAAGCACCGTCTCAGCCGCCGCCAGCAGGTCGAGAAGCTCCGGCCGCGCCAGACGGTAGAACACCTGCCTGCCCTCTGGCCGACCCACCACCAATCCGCAGTCCCGCAGGCACGCAACATGCGCGGACACTGTCGACTGAGCAAGACCCAACTCAGCCATCAGATCAGCCACTCGAGCCTCACCACTGCGGGCCAATCGAGCCGCGATCGCTAGCCGGGTCCCGTCAGACAAACTCCGAAACAACGCGACCGCAGGATCGAGCTCCGTCCCCACCATCACCGAACATCTATTCATCGTCATACGACGATGATAGCGTCCAGGCACGGTGGAATCGAAGCTCCCACCTCACCCGCACCCCGAAGGAGCAATCCGCGATGCCGTCGATGTCACAAGTCGAAGCACTGTTCTGCCGAAGCGCACCATGGGAGACCGCGACCAGTCGGTGGGTGCTCCCTTGGGCTCTACAAGGAGTCCAGCCCAACGGCGCCCTCCTCGAGATTGGCGGCGGCGGTGGCGCTATGGCGGCCCACATTCTGGCGGCAAGCCCAGAACCGCAGACGACAACCATTACCGTCACCGACTTCGACCCCCGAATGGTCACAGCCGCTCAAGACCGCCTCCGCGCCTTCGGTGACCGCGCGCACACCCGGGTTGCAGACGCAACTGCTTTACCATTCGCCGACGGCCAGTTCGACATGGTCGTCTCGTTCATCATGCTCCACCACGTCGTCGACTGGGAGCAAGCACTAGCCGAAGCAGTCCGAGTACTCAAACCAGGAGGAGTCCTGGTCGGCTACGACCTCCTCAGTACCCCACCGGCCCGCATTCTCCACCGACTCGAAGGCGCACCGCACCGCTTCATCAAACCCGGCCAACTACTCCCCGAACTCAAGAAGTTGCCGCTCACAGAAACATCTGTTCAAGAAAACGTACTATTAGCCAAGTTCCGCGCAACTCGGACACCCCGACCCAGATAGAGGCAGCCCCATAACATCCCGGCCGACCATAGATTCGCTACCGATGACTACGCTCCGTTAGCACGAACGCCAACTGCTCGACAGTCGGCACTCCAGCAAGACCCGAGTCAGTGAGGTAGACGCGACACGCAAGATCATTAACCCCAGCGGCACCTTCGAACGCATCACGTCCATCAACAAGAATCGTCGGAGATCCAGCGAACGACGCCGCCTCCACCTCCGACGAAATCAGCCTGAAACGAAGGTCGATTCCAACATTCAACGCCGCCGCAGCATCCTCAACTCGACCCGCAGCTTCCCTCCAATGTGGGCATCCATCGACATACAGGACCTCAACTTGCATAGCTCGAGTTTCCCCGACTCGCCCAGAAAAGAGAGATCCGAACTGCTGACACCCGCGAACTTCGGGTTTCCCGACTCCGTCGTCGTCCGGCTGCGTACGTGGCTCGACGCGTGGACGGCGAACTTCGCCGACGCACCGAGCGACGACCAGCACACGTGGCGTCGCGGATTCGACGTCGCCGGCTGGCTTCACGAAGGCGATACACTGGCCGACCTCATCGCCGAGTCGCTCCCCGACTACACCGTCGAACGCCAGTATCGGACTTACGCAGCTAACGCCGTGCGGCGCGATGCCGATCACCCCGGCTAACAGCAGGTGTCGAGCACTCCTCTCAGTGCTTCCAGCGAGTCCGGTTCGGCGCGATGCAGGACGTTCACGCCTCGACGCTCGGAGCTGACTAGGCCCGCCTTTTTGAGTTGACCGAGGTGGTGGCTCACCGTACCCGCCGAGAGTGCGAGCGCCTCGGCGAGATCACTGGTGCTGATCGCACCTGGTCGGGCGCCCATGAGGATGGAGACCAGCTGAATTCGCGCCGGATCGGCCAGCGCCTTGAGCCGGAGAGCCAGCTCTAGGGCCGCATCCGCTTCCATTGGACCTGCGGAGATCGGTGCACAGCAGATCGGAGCACTGATGTCGACCACAGGGAGCGTCTTGGGCATGACCCCAACCTACCCATCCGTTGACATATGTCAAACTCTGGTCTAGAACTTGAGTCGCAACACTTTTGATGTATGTCGAATCCTTGGAGGATCTCATGTCACGCGTGCAACTCGCCCTCAACGTCGACGATCTCGACCAGTCGATCGCCTTCTACACCAAGCTGTTCGGCGTCGGCCCGGCGAAGGTCAAGCCGGGCTACGCCAACTTCGCCGTCACTGAGCCCGCACTGAAGTTGGTGCTGCTGGAGAATCCCGGCCAGGGCGGCAGCATCAATCACCTCGGCGTTGAGGTCGATTCCAGTGAGAAGGTGCACGCCGAGATCGCCCGATTCACCGAAGAGAAGCTGTTCACCGAAGAGGAGATCGGAGCAACCTGCTGCTTTGCCACTCAGGACAAGGTGTGGGTCACTGCTCCCGACGCCGAGCGGTGGGAGGTCTACACCGTGTTGGCCGACGCTGAGACCTTCAACGGCGAACCGGTCGCCGCCGCGGCCCCCGTCGGCGAATCTACGTCCGCGGCATGCTGCACTCCCGCGGCGAACTGCTGCTGAACGCGACCTTCTCTTAGGGCTGCCAGGCTGGTCGCCACCCGATGCCGGGGTGGCGACCAGTCCCGTTTCGAACGTGGACTGCATGCACCCTTGCAACCAGTATCGATATCTGTCAATATCGATGTATGTCGAACTCGATTCCGTTGACCGATGTCACTGTGCGGTGCTCACCGTTGGTGCGTGAGCCCCTCTCGGAGCGGCAGTCGGTTGATCTTGCTGTGGTGTTCAAAGCACTCGCCGACCCGATCCGGTTGCGACTGTTCAGCTTGATCGCCAGCCACGAGGGCGGTGAGGCGTGCGTGTGTGACATCTCCCCGGCCGTCGACGTTTCGCAACCGACGATCTCCCATCACCTGAAGGTCCTCAAGAACGCCGGTTTGCTCGAGTCTGAGCGCCGCGCGTCGTGGGTGTACTACCGCGTTATCCCCGATGTTCTGTCCTCGCTCGCCGGGATCCTGCAGTCCGGCGAGCTCGCCAGCTCGATGGAGGTTCACTCGTGACCAGCCCCACCCCGACGGCCGGGCATCAGCCGGTCGTCGGCAAGCTCTCGACTCTGGACCGGTTCCTGCCGGTGTGGATCGGCGTCGCCATGGTCGCCGGTCTGCTGCTGGGCCGGATGATCCCCGGACTGAACACCGCGTTGGAGAAGATCCAGGTCGACGGCGTTTCACTGCCTATCGCCTTGGGCCTGTTGATAATGATGTACCCGGTCCTGGCCAAGGTGCGCTACGACCGCCTCGACACCGTCACCGGCGATCGCAAACTACTGCTGGGATCGCTGCTACTGAACTGGGTGCTCGGCCCAGCGCTCATGTTCGCCCTCGCCTGGATCTTCCTGCCCGACCTACCCGAGTACCGGACCGGCCTGATCATCGTCGGCCTCGCACGGTGCATCGCCATGGTCATCATCTGGAACGACCTCGCCTGCGGCGATCGTGAGGCAGCAGCCGTCCTCGTGGCGCTCAACTCGGTGTTCCAGGTGGTGATGTTCGCCGTCCTGGGCTGGTTCTACCTCTCAATCCTGCCGGGCTGGCTGGGCCTGGAACAGACGACCATCAGCACCTCTCCGTGGCAGATCGCCAAGTCGGTGCTGATCTTCCTCGGCATCCCGCTGCTCGCCGGATACCTGTCACGCCGGATCGGCGAGAAGACCAAGGGCCGCGACTGGTACGAAGCGAAGTTCCTGCCCAAGGTCGGGCCGTGGGCACTCTACGGACTGCTGTTCACGATCGTCATCCTCTTCGCCCTGCAGGGCGAACAGATCACCTCCCGTCCCTGGGACGTCGTCCGCATCGCCGTGCCACTGTTGGTCTACTTCGCAGTGATGTGGGGCGGCGGCTACCTCCTGGGTGCGGTTATGGGCCTGGGCTACGAACGCACCACCACGCTTGCGTTCACCGCGGCAGGCAACAACTTCGAACTCGCCATCGCCGTCGCGATCGCCACCTACGGCGCGACCTCCGGCCAAGCCCTCGCCGGCGTGGTCGGTCCGTTGATCGAGGTCCCTGTGCTGGTCGGCCTGGTCTATGTCTCCCTTGCCCTACGCAAACGCTTCCCCCTCACCCCGTCCTCTACCTCCGCTTCCGCGGACTCTTCTAGGAGCATGAACTGATGCCCGACGACCTGACGATCACCGAGAACGCGGCCACGCCGAGTGTGCTGTTCGTGTGTGTGAAGAACGGCGGCAAGTCTCAGATGGCCGCCGGCCTGATGGGCAAGGCGGTCGGCGAGGCCGTCGAGGTGCACTCGGCCGGAACCAAACCCGGCACCGCGGTCAACGGGCTGTCTGCCGAGAGCCTGGCCGAGGTCGGCATCGACATCACCGGCGAGACTCCCAAGCCCATCGATCCCGAGTTGCTCGCCCGCGTCGACCTGGTGGTCACTCTCGGCCGAGAAGCCGTGGTCGATGCCCCCGCCGGGGTCAGGTTGATCAACTGGGACACTGACGAACCGTCCGAGCGCGGAATCGACGGGATCGAACGGATGCGCCTGGTCCGCGACGACATCGCTGCCCGCGTCACCGCGCTGGCAGCCGAACTCACCGCGCGCTAACGCCGGAGCTGGGTCGGTATCTACGAACCGGGGTGAAGCCTGATGAACGCCGACGCCACGACCGAATCAGCCGGGACACCAGATCTGCTGATGCCCCAAGCCCTGCTATCGCGAACCGCGGAGAGGCTCGCCGCCCAGTACCGAGGGATCGTGTCCGAACAGACCGTCGAACGGGTCGTATTCGAGTCCTACACCGCGCTGCGGCGCACCTCCCGCATCCACACTCACCTGGTGACCCTGACAGGCAGGTTCGCCGCAGAACGCCTCGCCGCCCTAGCGCAGTCCACCGGCGCAACCACCACGACCGTGCCCGAAGTGCTGTTCATCTGCGTCCACAACGCTGGCCGCTCACAGATGGCCGCCGCGCTCCTGACCCACCACGCGGCAGGACGAGTGCACGTACGTTCAGCCGGGTCTCTACCCGCGGCGGACATCAACCCGATCGTCGAGCTAGCCATGACAGAGATCGGCCTTGATCTCGCCGCCAAGTTCCCCAAGCCGCTCACCGACGATGTGGTCGCGGCCGCGGACGTCGTGATCTCCATGGGCTGCGGCGACGCCTGCCCGATCTACCCGGGCAAGCGGTACCTGGACTGGCAAGTCGCCGACCCCGACAACCACCCCATCGAGACCGTTCGTCTGATCCGCGACGACCTCAACTACCGCGTCCGCAACCTCCTCGCCGAGCTCCTACCTGCCACTACCTGACCGCCGCTGATCGGCCTGCCCGCACGCTCCCGCGACTTCTCCCAACAGCGCGGCACCCTGCTCTACCTCACATACCCGTGTCCCTTCGGAAGGAACCGACACCCATGCCTGCACGCAAGATCATCGCAATCGGCGGATCAGACGCCGGAATCTCCGCCGCACTGCGGGCTCGCGAGCTCGACCCAACCAGCGAGGTCACCGTCGTCGTCGCCGACGCCTACCCGAACTTCTCCATCTGCGGCATCCCGTACTACGTCTCCGGCGAAGTCACGCACTGGAGCAACCTCGCCCACCGCACCGCCGCCGACCTCGCCGCCACCGGCATGACCGTTCATACCGACACCCGGGCCACCGCGATCGACACCGCCGGGCACCGCCTCACCGTCACCGGGCCCGACGGCGTCTCACGAGACCTCGACTATGACGCTCTCATCGTCGGGACCGGCGCGGTCTCAGTGCGGCCACCGATCACCGGCCTCGACCAACTAGGCCCTGACGACGGCGTTCACCTCCTGCACTCGATGGGCGACACCTTCGCCGTCATGAACACCCTGACCACCACCGACCCGAAGACCGCGATCATCATCGGCGCCGGCTACATAGGCCTGGAGATGGCCGAAGGGCTCACCACCCGAGGCCTAGCCGTCACCCAGATCGAAGCCCTCCCCGAAGTCCTCCCCACCGTCGAACCAGAACTCGGCACCCTCGTCCACAACGAACTGGTCCGCAACCGAGTCGACGTACGCACCAACACCCTGGTCACCGCCATCGACCGCGCCGACAACGGCGACCTGACCGTCACCACCGCGAATGACGGCCACACCGACCACCTCACCGCCGACCTCGTGCTCGTCGTGGTCGGCGTGCGCCCCGACACCGACCTCGCCGCCGCCGCCGGCGCCAACCTCGGAATCAAGAACACCATCGCAGTCGACGAACAGATGCGCACCAACCTGCCGGACGTCTTCGCCGCCGGCGACGCCGTCCACACCCACCACCGCCAACTCGGCATCACCTGGCTCCCACTCGGAACAACCGCACACAAGCAGGGCCGCGTCGCGGGCGAAAACGCCCTCGGCGGCACCGCCCGCTACACCGGCTCCCTCGGAACCCAAGTCGTCAAAATCTTCGACCTCGTCGCCGCCCGCACCGGCCTCAAAGAAGCCGAAGCCCTCACAGCCGACCGCGGCTGGACACCAGTATCGACCACCTCGACACCCGACGACCACAAGGCCTACTACCCAGGCGCCACCCCCATCAACATCCGCATCACCGCAGACCACAAGACCGGCACACTGCTCGGAGCCCAACTCATCGGCCACCGCACCGCCGAAATCGCCAAACGGATCGACACCTACGCCACAGCCCTGCACCACGGCATGACCGTCGAAGCGCTCAGCGAACTCGACCTGTCCTACACCCCACCCCTGGGATCACCATGGGACGCCGTCCAAATCGCCGCCCACGGATCGTCGTCGTCGGTCCACCCCAACATCGCAGGCGTTAACGTTGGACGTCGAGAACTTGTTTTTGAATTCCGTTGTTGTAGACCTCATGTTCGACTAGGACGAGCTTGGTTGCGTCTTTATCGGTCTGGCTGAACAGCCGTTTTCCGGCGCCGAGCAGGAGCGGAAACACCAGTAGGTGGTATCGGTCGACTAGACCGGCGTCGGCCAGCGCGGCACCCAACGTGGCGCTGCCGTGCACCGCAATCGGGCCACCGTCACCCTCCTTGAGTCGGCGCACCTCGTCGATTGAGCGCAGCACCGTCGCCGGCCACCGCTTGTCGTCACCGTCGAGAGTCGTTGACACCACGTAGCGGGGCATCGAGTTGTACCCCGCGAATTCGTCCATTGTGGGCCAGACCGGCGCGAACGCCTCATACGATCGGCGCCCTAACAGCAAGGCAGCTGTTTCGTGCTGCTCGCGGCCCTTGAGTTCATACGCCGCCGGATCGAAAGCGACATCCCTGAACGTCCAACCCGAGTTGCGGTACCCGGGCTCCCCACCAGGGGCCTCCATGACTCCATCGAGTGAAACGAAAGCTGAGACGACAAGTGTGCGCATGACTCTCCTGGACCTGGTGATGAAACGGCTAACCGCCGCTCCGGGGTGGAACGGCTTTGCGTGATTGTTGACCACAACTACTGCCGAAACTCATCGCCAAGCTACCGTTCGAGTTCCACGAGCCGCCACCGAGCGTCCCGCCCTCGACGACGTTCGCTACGGCTCTACTTCGTGCCATTCCGTGCTATCATGTAGCACATGAGTGTGCCGCGCGAGGTAAGCCAACGCGACCTCCGCATGCGTTCCAAAGAGATCATGGATGCGGTGGAGTCCGGTGATTCCTTTACGGTGACCCGCGACGGCCGTGGGATAGGAGAACTCGTCCCCCTACGTCGACGACGCAGCTTTGTTTCCCGCACAGAGTTCGCCCGCGGCTCGGTGTCGGCTCCATTGATTGATGTGGAGAAGTTCCGGTCTGATCAGGACCGCGTATATGACGAAACGTTGAGCGACCCGTATGCCTGACGAAGTACGGCGGGGGCTACTCGACACCAACATCTTGATTCTTCGCCACGCAATCGAGCCTGCGGAACTGCCGGACGAGATGGCAATTAGTGCGATCACCCTGGCTGAGCTCTCCGCAGGCGTACACCTGGTTACTGGCGACGACCCACAGGCCTCCGACGAACGCGCACGCCGCGCGGATGTTCTCCAGCGCGTCGAGAACGAGTTCGACCCCTTACCGTTCGGCACTGATGCTGCTCGCGCATTCGGCCGCATCAGCGCCGCGGTCCAAGCTCGCGGAAGAACGCCGCGGAGACGACTGGCGGACCTCATGATCGCATCTGTTTCGACCGCAGCCAGGCTTCCCCTCTACACCACCAACCCCAACGACTTCGAAGGCTTGGACGGCATTGTTCGCGTCATACCCGTGAGTCGCCCCTGAGCTGAGAGCTGACCTCAGCTCGAGTCTCTCATCGACAGGGTCCAGACAATATGCAACAACCGAATATGCAGGGTTACCAGTAAATCATCGAGTACTACATCTGATGAATCACAGCTGAGCCACGGTCTCCTCCCTCAAAAATGCTGCCAATCAAGGGGTTCCACCTCGGCACGCGTCATTCGAGAAGCATGGGCAACGACCGTGAGACCCAGGGTCATCGGTCACCAAGGAATGCAGATCGCCCCGAACGCGACCTCATGGCAAGGTGACCGAACGCCACGCCGCACTGGCAGCCACCACCTACTCCCGCTACGCCCGGTCGCTGGCCACGACGACCGCGACCGTGAACTGACCGCATCCTCAGCAGCCGGTGCTCGTCCCCAACACCGCGCACAACGCCTGCAACGATTCCGGCCGCGCCTGGTAATACACGTTCATCCCCCGCCGCTGCGGTGCCACCATCCCCGCCTTGCGTAGCTGCCCCAGATGATGACTGGTCGTCGCCTCCGTCACCCCGACCGCCGTCGCGAGATCACACGTACACACACCCTCACCCGATTCATCGGCAAGCAACAACGACACCAATTTGATACGCACCGGGTCAGCAAGCGCCTTGAGCCGCAACGCAATCTCCAGTGCGTCATCATCATCGAG
This sequence comes from Gordonia sputi NBRC 100414, assembly GCF_000248055.1. GTDB lineage: Bacteria > Actinomycetota > Actinomycetes > Mycobacteriales > Mycobacteriaceae > Gordonia > Gordonia sputi. The sequence continues at coordinate 12,784 of NZ_BAFC01000081.1, forward strand.
CGGACCCGACGACACCGGGGCACAGCAAATCGGCGCACTGATATCCACGATCGGCAATGTCTTCGGCATACCCCCAGCCTACCCAGCAACCTTGACATATGTCGAAATGGTGGCATCCTGGCTCCACGTCAAATAGTCCGATATATCGCCACCACACGACTGCAGACCTCGAAACCCCCTGCTGGGGAATATGATCAGTTCGATATTGACGGTATCCAGTACAGCACTGCATATTGCATCAGATGGATGATCCCAACTTCCCCAATACCCATAGACCGCGGCCGGG
>NZ_BAFC01000080.1 GCF_000248055.1 Gordonia sputi NBRC 100414
ACGGTCCCGAGCGCACAGTCGACGGGTCACCAGCTTGCCGCGGCCACCCGTCGAAAATTGCCGCCGAGCACTGCTGCGATGTCGGAGTCGCCCCAGCCTCGCCGCGACAGGTGCGCCCCCAGGGTGATGAACACCTCGGGAGCCATCCACTGGATCGGCCCCCACCGGGTGTACGACTCGTCGAAGGAGTCCGGGTGGTCGAGGATCTCGGCGAGAAAGTCGGCGGCGTCGAACGAATGGTCGGTGCTGACGCCGACGTGGTCGATCCCGATGAGGTCGACGGCGTATTCGAGGTGGCGGGTCATCGCGTCGAGGGTCGGCGTATTGGGGCCGAGGAAGATTCCGACGCCGGTGATGCCGACGACACCACCGGTGCGGGCACATTCGCGTGCCTGATCGTCGGTGATGTTGCGCGGATGGTCCCAGACCGAGCGCATGCACGAATGGCTGTAGATCACCGGCTTGGTCGACGTCTCACACAGGTCGAGGCCGGTACGGACACTGCAGTGTGAACCGTCGGGAACCATTCCGGCAGAGTTCATTTCGGCCACCAGCCGCCGCCCCCATGCGGTGAGTCCGGCGTCCGTGGCGTCCAGACACCCGCAACCCGCCGCGTTGGCGTGGTTGTAGGTGGGCAGCATGGTGCGCACGCCGAGTTCGACGAAGCGGTGGACGTTGTCGAGGTCGCCGTCGAGCGGGTTGGAGTCCTCGAGATCGAAGCCGACGGCGATCTGCCCGCGGTCACCCGCGGCGTCGATGTCGTCGAGCGATGCGACAACCCTCAGGTCACCGCGGCGCGAGATGGCAGAACGAAAGTGCGCCAACAGGTTTGTCGAGTCGGCATAGGTCTGTGGCGCGTAGCCGACGTTGACCGAGACATACGTCGTGCCCGGTCGCGAGAACCTGGTCAGGTAGCCGACGTCTGCGTCGGGTTGCAACGGCAGACACGCGTGCTGGTCCCACAGGAGCGTCATCGTAGTTCCTCTCCCACCTGGTCCGTCGCCGCACAATCCGTCATCGCAAATCCATCGCCGCAAATCCGTCATCGCAGACACTCGTTTCTGCCACACACCGCTCGCATGCTCGCAAGAATGGTCGCATGAGAAGTACCGACCCCACCGAGGCGCCGTTGAGGTCGATGTCTGATGTCTGATGGTGTGGCCGTACTGATCGCGGTGCTCGTCATTGCCGCGATCGCGATGATCGCGGTGCTGCTCCGAACGCGCCGCGTCGTAGCGACGCCCACCGAACGCGCTGTGCACTCCACGCTGAACACCGCGTCGCGGGCCGCCCGCCCGTTGCGGCGAGGTCTGACAACCGAGTCGGCGCAGGAGGCGCTCGGACCGCTGCGAACCCTCACCGCCACCGATGCGATCGCTCTGTACGACGCGGATGGCACACGGCTCGCCCACGACGAGCCGCACATCTGGGACGAACGACTGCTGAGTCGGGCCGACGACATCGCCGCGACCGCGGGTGAAGAACTGCGGCACGTGTTGCTCCGCGATCCTGTCGGCGTCGACGCGCGCATACGTGCGCTGATCGCCCAGCCGCTCGTGGTGGACGACGTCGCCGTCGGTGTACTCGTCGTCGCATCCGTACGGCTACCGGGTCCGGGCATGCTGAGCGCGATCTCGGAGGTCGCGCGCTATGCGTCGAGTCAACTCGAGCTCGCAGACCTCGACGCGTCACGAGCTCGTCTGGACCGCGCGGAGGTTCTCGCACTGCGCGCACAGATCAGTCCGCATTTCATCTACAACGCGTTGAGCACCATCGCGTCGTTCGTACGAACCGATCCGGACCGCGCACGCGAGCTGATCCTCGACTTCGCCGACTTCACCCGCTATTCCTTCCGCGCCGCGGGCGAGTACACGGTGCTGGCCGACGAACTGCGCAACATCGACCGCTACCTCACGCTCGAGCGTGCTCGCTTCGGCTCGGCGCTCGACGTGCGGCTGCAGGTCGCCCCGGAGGTGCTCGGCGTGGTACTCCCCTTCCTCGCCCTCCAACCCTTGGTGGAGAACGCGGTGCGGCACGGCGTCGCGGCGCGAGGTGGTGGAACGATCTCGATCACCGCCCGCGACGAGGGCACCGACTGCGTCATCGCCGTCGAGGACGACGGTGTGGGAATGGACCCGGAGTTGCTGCGCTCTGGAGATATCGACGCACTCGACGCGACGTCGACCGAACCCACGGAGGAGACCTCGGGCGCGCGGGTGGGGCTGACCAACGTCGACCATCGCCTGCGCGCTGCGTTCGGAAACAACTACGGTCTAGTGGTCGAGACAGGTGTGGGTGCCGGCACGAAGGTCACCATGCGGGTGCCGAAATTTCGCGCAGGTGTGCGTGTTGAGCAGTCGCCGACGCACCCAGCACCGCCGACGCAGGAGGCGAACCCGCGATGACCCTGACCGTTCTCGCCGTCGACGACGAACCTCCGGCGCTCGACGAGCTGGTGTACCTGCTCGAACGGCGAACAGATGTCGGCGAGGTGATCCGCGCGGGTGACGCCACCGCCGCTCTGCGCGAACTCGCCGAGAACTCGGTGGAGGCGATCTTTCTCGACATCAATATGCCTGGGCTCTCGGGAATCGAACTGGCCCGTGTGCTCGGCAACTACTCCGACCCGCCGTCGATCGTGTTCGTCACGGCACACGAGGATCGCGCGGTGGATGCGTTCGACGTCGGCGCCGTCGACTATCTGTTGAAGCCACTGCGCGAGGAGCGGCTCGGGCAGGCCGTCGAACGTGCGGTTGCCGCGCAGTCGGCTGTCGGTGCAGAGTCACGTCAGGACGTCAGCGACGATGTGATCCCCGTGGAGCTGTCCGGAGTGACGTCGTTGGTGAGGCGTGATTCGATCTCCTGGGTCGAGGCCGTCGGCGATTACGCCCGGCTGCATTCGGACTCCGGCGCGCACCTGGTGCGAATCCCGCTTTCGACGCTCGAATCCCGTTGGCGTGAGCACGGTTTCAGCCGCGTGCACCGTTCGTACCTGGTGTATCTGCCGATGGTCGGCGGAATGCGCACCAGCGGATCTCAGACCCTGGTCTGTGTACGGGCAAACGGCGCGTCGCCCGCCGTAGAGCTTCCGGTGAGTCGACGTCAATCCCGGGAGTTGAAGGAGCGCCTCGTCCACGACCCCCTTCGTGCCTACCGGACGCCGTCCGGCGACGACACATGAGCGAGCCGTCGACTCCCCGCCGTGAGCGCGTGGTGCTGGCACAGCGACGGGGTGCCAGGAGGGTTCGCACGCGCGTCGAGGTCCGGGAGCAAACCGAGGTCGGCGATGCATTGGTGCGGGGTCTGATGCGCGCCCAGCTCGGTCTCGCGCTTAGGCTCGGCGTCACGACGGCTCTGCTCATTGCCTCCATTCCGTTGCTGGGCACCGTCTTTCCGACGTTGGGCGAGGCGACGATTGCCGGCGTCCGACTGAACTGGCTTGTTCTCGGTGTGCTGATCTATCCACTGCTCTATCTGGTGGGCCGGGTGTACGTGCGGATCGCGGAGCAGGCCGAGGACGACTTTCTCGGACTCATAGAGGAGGACACCGACGTGGGCGTCGACAGCGGCACCGACGCGGGCGTTGAGGATGTGACCGACGGGGTCGTCGAGGATGGCGAGAACCCGTGACCGACTACGGAATTCGCATCGTCACCGCGGCGGCGCTGCTCCTCGCTGCGCTCGCGACGGTGGCGGTCGGTGTCTACGGTGGCAGGAGGTCGCGCACGACCTCTGACTTCCTTGTCGCCTCGCGCGCGGTCAGTTCGCGGCGCAACGCAACGGCGATCTCAGGCGAATACCTTTCTGCGGCATCGTTTCTCGGAGTGGCGGGGCTGGTCGCCAAGTACGGCGCCGATGCGCTGTGGTATCCGGTCGGCTTCACCGCGGGATACCTCGGCCTGTTGATGTTCGTTGCGGCACCGCTGCGCCGATCCGGTGCGTACACGGTGCCGGATTTCGCGGAGTTCAGACTCGGTTCGCGAGCGGCACGCCAGACCGCGATGGTTGTCGTCGTCGTGGTCTGCCTGATGTATCTGATTCCCCAGCTCCAAGGCGCGGGACTGACTTTGAACATCCTGCTCGGCGCACCCGTGTGGGTGGGGGTGGTTCTCGTCGGAGCGATCGTCGTCGTGAACGTGGTGGGCGGCGGCATGCGGTCGATCACCTTCGTCCAGGCGTTTCAGTACTGGCTCAAGCTGACGGCTATCGGAATTCCGACGATTGCGCTTCTCGTGGTGTTCTTCGCCGATCGGCCCGCACTGGGCGAACCCGCACCCCCTCGAGTGTCCGAAGCGACGACGGTCGACGTCACCACGGATGTGGTTGTGGCAGTACCGGAAACCGACGGTGTCGAAGTGACAGGCGTCATCGACGGCCAGCCCGTCAACGACGCACCGTTTGCGTCGGCGGGTGAACACACCGTTGCGGCGGGGAGCACGATCCACCTGCGCGCGGGAGCAGCGACGCCCGTTGTGGCAGGCGCACCGTCGACAGGCCAGAGATGGCTCGCGTCCGGCGGCGGATTCGGTGGCCCGCACGCACTTTTCGCCGTCTTCTCGCTGATCGTCGCAACGTTCCTCGGCGTGATGGGGCTGCCGCACGTACTGGTGCGCTTCTACACCAATCCGGATGGACGCTCGGCGCGTCGAACCGCGGTAACCGTCATCGTCCTGCTCGCCGTGTTCTACCTCTTCCCCCTGCTCCTCGGCGTGCTTGCCCGGGTGTACGTCCCCCAACTCCTCATCACCGGAACCGCCGACGCCGCGGTGCTGTTGCTCCCGAGCGCAGCGGTCGGAGGCATTCTCGGCGAACTGTTCGCCGCGCTGGTCGCGGCAGGCGCCATCGCGGCGTTCCTCGCTACGTCGTCTGGTCTGCTCATCAGCGTTGCGGGGGCACTGTCGACCGACGTGCTGCCAGGTCGGGTCCGCGACTTTCGACTCGCAGCCGCGATCGGTGGTGCACTCGCGATCGTCATCTCGTTCGCCGCGTCCGATCTCGAACTGTCGCGGACCGTCGGGTTCGTCTTCGCCATCGCCGCGTCGACGCTGTGTCCGCTTCTCGTACTCGGCATCTGGTGGCGCGGGTTGACGCCCGCGGGCGCCATCGCGGGCCTTGCCGTTGGCGGGCTGTCGTCCGGCATCGCGACGTCACTGGCGATCGCGGACGTCGTGGACGACGAGCTCGGCAACGGCTGGCCGTCGGCGATCATCGGCTACCCGGCCGCTGTCACCGTTCCACTCGCCTTCGTGACCATGATCTGTGTGAGCGCGATGACCCACCGCCACAGGATCGCCGACGTGTCGCAGATCTTCGCGCGGATGCATGTGCCGGAACGGCTCGGCCTGAGCGTCGAACGGGTGCCAGAGGAGCCATGACACCGCGGCGACAAGGTTGTACGAGTATTTGACGACGCCCAGAGGGCAACCGTTCGTCGGCCCGTAACGACCGCTCGGCGCACGATTCGCGGTCTTCATCGTGTGACCTGCGACACCTCTTGTGAGTGATCTCCGTCTCTTCGAGAGTTGACGGGTATCCACATCACACGAGTTCTTTCGGAGGCACGGTGTCAACCACAGAGCACGTACCCGAAGCGCATTCCGCGCCGACGGGGCAACAGTTCATCGACATGCAGCGCAGTGACCAGTTTCAGGATCTTCGTACGACGTTGCGCCGGTTCGTCTTTCCGATGACTGCGTTCTTCCTCATCTGGTACGGCCTCTACGTGGCCCTCGGCGCCTTCGCGCACGACTTCATGGCCACTCCGGTCTGGGGCAACATCAACGTCGGTCTGATTCTGGGTCTGCTGCAGTTCGTCTCGACCTTCGTCATCACCGGGGCCTATGTGCGGTTTGCCAATCGTGAGCTCGACCCCAGGGCAGCCGCTCTCCGCGAAGAGATGGACGCAGAATGCGCGGGCGCCGCACAGCGCTCTAACGCCACACAGGGCACCGATGAGGGAGTGACCCGATGAACTCCTCTGCCACACTTCATCTCGCCGCCGGAACGGTCGGGAACCCCGTCGCCAACATCGCGATCTTCGCCGCGTTCGTGGCGATCACCATGTTCGTGGTGATCCGCGCGAGCCGAAACAACTCAACCGCCGCGGACTATTTCACCGGTGGCCGAGCATTCTCCGGCCCGCAGAACGGAATTGCGATCGCGGGTGACTACCTCTCTGCGGCAAGCTTCCTCGGCATCGCGGGTGCCATCGCCGTCTATGGATACGACGGGTTCCTCTACTCCATCGGCTTCCTCGTCGCATGGCTGGTCGCACTCCTCCTCGTTGCCGAATTGCTGCGCAACACAGGGAAGTTCACCATGGCGGATGTACTGAGTTTCCGATTGAGGCAACGCCCCGTCCGACTCGCCGCCGCGATCTCGACGCTGGTTGTCTCCCTGTTCTATCTGCTGGCGCAGATGGCGGGCGCCGGAGGCCTCGTTGCGCTCCTCCTCGACGTCGAATCGCGCACCGGCCAGTCGATCGTGATCGCCGTGGTCGGCGCACTGATGATCGTCTACGTGCTCGTCGGCGGAATGAAGGGAACCACGTGGGTGCAGATCATCAAGGCCGTCCTGCTGATTGCGGGCGCGGCCATCATGACCCTCATGGTACTCGGCAAATTCGGGATGAACTTCTCGGAGATCCTCGGCTCTGCGCAGCATGCCATTTCGGGGTCGTCGAGTGAGAAGATCGCCTCGCATGACGTGCTCGCGCCCGGAGCCAAATACGGCGGCTCGGTGGAATCGAAGATCAACTTCATCTCGTTGGCTGTTGCACTCGTGCTCGGTACCGCGGGGCTCCCGCATGTGTTGATGCGTTTCTACACAGTTCCCACCGCCAAGGAGGCTCGACGCTCCGTTGTCTGGGCCATTGCTCTGATCGGCGCTTTCTACCTCTTCACGCTCGTGCTCGGTTACGGCGCTGCTGCGATCGTCGGTCCGGACCGCATCATGGCCGCAGCGGGCAAGGAGAACGCCGCAGCACCGCTACTGGCCTTCGAACTCGGTGGTGTCATCCTGCTCGGAGTGATCTCCGCGGTCGCCTTCGCGACGATCCTCGCCGTCGTCGCGGGATTGACCATCACCGCGTCAGCGTCCTTCGCGCACGACATCTACGGCAGTGTCATCAAGCGCGGCAGGGCAAGTGAAGCCGACCAGGTGCGCGTATCACGGATGGCCGCGGTGACTCTCGGTGTGCTCGGCATCGTGCTCGGCATTCTCGCCAACGGTCAGAACGTCGCCTTCCTCGTGGCACTCGCGTTCGCGATTGCAGCAGCAGCCAACCTGCCGACGATCCTGTTCTCGCTGTACTGGAAGCGATTCAACACCCGCGGTGCGCTGTGGAGCATCTACGGCGGGCTCGGGCTGACGTTGATCCTCATCATCTTCTCACCGGCAGTGTCAGGCAAGGCGACATCGATGCTTCCCGGCTCCGATTTCGCGTGGTTCCCGCTGGAGAACCCGGGGATCGTGGCAATCCCGGTCGCGTTCCTGCTCGGGATCGTCGGAACGCTGACTGCGCCCACGGATCGGGGCACTCCGGAACGCAATGCGGAGATGGAGGTGCGTTCACTCACCGGGATCGGCGCCGAAAAGGCTGTGGCGCACTGATGTAGCGGAGCTGTACAGCCTGGTAGGGCCAGCGATGCCGGGCACTCGATCGACAACCGAGTGCCCGGCATCGTGCTGTGCACAGGCAAGTTCAACCGGCCGTCGTGCGCGCGTCCTGAATCCGCGCGAACGGCCGGGCCGCCTCGAGTTGGTATGCCAGTTCCAGCAGCGTCCGTTCGTCGCCGATGTCGCTGCAGAAGTGCACTCCCACAGGCAATCCCGTCGACGACTGTGCCAGCGGCAGGCTCACTGCGGGCGTACCGGAGGTGTTGTTGATCGGCGTGAACGAGACGTATCGCATCAACCGCTCGAAGACGACGTCGAAATCGCCTGCGGGGTCGAGGTATCCGATCTCGGGGGTGGTATGTGCGAGTGTCGGCGAGAGCACCACGTCGAACCGTGTGAACATCTCCCGAAACGTCGCGGTGGAGCGTGTGAGCGCGCGGATCATCGCGGGGGTGTGCCACATGCGACGCAGATACTTCCGTGACAGTCCGCGCGTGAACGCATCGAGCTGTGATCGCTCGAATCCCTTGCCGTAGGACCGCTTTCCGAAATGGTCGATGAAGAAGGCCAGCAGCGCCCAATACTCGGTGAAGTCGTCGACGTATCGTCTGTCGACGGGGACCGGCACATGTTCGACGCCGTGCCCGAGCGTCTCGAGCAGTTCGGCGACGCCTGCCACGGCGGTCTCTGTGTCGCGGTCGAGCAACTGTCTGGTGATCGGTTCGGTCATCATCGCGATGCGGAGCTGACGTCGACTCTCGCCGGCCACGAGTCCGATGGCGGGCAGATCGGCTGCAGGTCGGTACTTTTCGGTATCGGCGAGGAAGTGTGCGGTGTCGCGCACCGAGCGGCTCACGATTCCGTTGGCAATCAGGTCGATCGGCATCTGCTTGGATTCGGCCGTCAGCAACAGCCGTCCCCGACTCGGCTTGAAACCCACCAGGCCGCACGCGGCCGCGGGGATACGGATCGACCCGCCTCCGTCATTCGCGTGCGCGATAGGAAGCGCGCCTGCCGCGACCAGAGCGGCCGACCCTCCCGATGAAGCGCCACAGGAGAATTCGGTGTTCCACGGATTGCGGGTGGGCGGCCTGTCGACGAACTCCGTTGTCGCGGTGAGCCCAAAGGCGGGCAAGGTCGACGCACCGACGATGTTCACACCGGTTGAGACGAACTGTTCGAGGAGCGGTTCGGTGGTCGACGCGGGGGTGTCAGGAGTAGCGGCAGAGCCGTTACGAGTCGAAATCCCGGCAAAGTCCGTGTTGTTCTTGACGATCGAGGGCACCCCCGCGAACGACCCCGCACCGAAATCCGCCTCGACGGCGCGTGTGCGGGCGCGCTCACGATCGTCGAAGGCGACCGCATTGAGCGTCGAGTTCACCGCGTCGATGCGGTCGAGCGCTGCGTCGACCGCTTCAACCGCCGAAATCTCGCCTGCGGCAATGGCCGCGCCGACACCTACCCCGTCGAGTTCGCCCAGCGCATCGTCGCGGAAGGCATGTACGTACTGCATGGCCGAAGCCTAGCCGCAGCGGACCGCCGTCAGGACACGATCAGTTGGGAACAGTTCATCGCACCCCACCTCACCGAACCCCTACCGAACCATGGCCATGACGTCGGCGGCGAGGTCGGTGGCGTAGTCGTCGTCGATCGGCAGCGCGAAGACCGCGTGGTGATAGAGCGGGGCGATGATGTGGTTGAGCACCTGCGGCACGCTGGGTGCGCTCTCGCCGCGCGCGGTGGCGCGGTCGATCATCTCCGTCGCTTGCTCCCGCCGGGTCTCCCAGCACGGACACGCCTCTACGATGCCGTCGCGCGCCGACGTCATCGCCCGCAGATACGCACGGCGTTTCGGACGGCTGATGTCGGCGGCGATGATGCGCGACCAGTCGGCGAGGTCGTCGGCAAGTGTGCCGTGATCGGGCAGTTCCTCGCCCTGCGTCAGCGCGGCGACCGCGACCTCCTCGAGCAGATCGCCGATCGTCCCCCAGCGTCGGTAGATGCTCGTGGGGTTCACGCCCGCCAGCTCGGCGACCTGCGGGATGGTCATCGTCTCCCGCTCTCCACTACCCACGAGCTGACCGACAGCCGTGAAGACCGCACTCTGCACGCGAGCGCTCCGGCCGCCGGGACGCTTGCCGTGCGATGGGGCCGTTGATGAAACGGTCGTCGACGCTGCGCTGTCCATCGACGAACTCTCCGTTGCCTGCGACGTTCCAGCCATGTCACCATTATTGCAAATTCCATTGCTTTTAGAACGGCGGCCGCATACATTGGCCTTAATGCAACCAGCTTTGCCTTAGGAGACACAGTCGTGACAGCCACGTTGGAGAACACAGCTCGACGTCGCCGCGGCGCACGACCGCTGCATCCGCATCGCGCGTTCTGGATCGTCACCGCAACCATCATCACGGTCCTGTTCGCCTCGGCGGCCCCCTCCCCTCTTTACCCCGTCTACCAGCAGTTATGGGGCTTCTCGCCGTTCACCCTGACCGTGGTGTTCGCGATCTACGTCCTCACCATGCTCATCAGCCTGCTCACTGTGGGTTCCCTGTCAGATCACATCGGCCGACGCCCGGTCCTCGCGGTCGCGCTCGTGCTGCTCATCGGCAGCATGGCGCTGTTCGTCGCCGCCGACAGCGTCGGACTCCTGATCGCGGCACGGGCCCTACAGGGACTCGCGACAGGAGCGGCAATCGGCACACTGACCGCCACGGTCGTCGACATGCAGCCGTCGGAGCGACTGGGTTCAGCGATCACCGGCGCGGGACCCACACTCGGACTGGCGGCAGGCGTCGTCGTTGCGGGCGTGCTGGTCCAGTACGCACCCGCGCCGCGATTCCTCGTCTACGAGGTGACGCTGGCGGTGTTCGCGATTTTGCTCGTCGCACTCCTGATCATCCCGGAGACATCGGAACGCGTCGGCTTCGATTCCCGCCGCCACCTGTGGCGAACGCTCGCGCCTCAAGCGTCGGTGCCATCGGCCTTGCGGAAGCTGTTCGTCACGGCAATCCCGGCATTCGTGGCGACCTGGTCGATGGGAGGCCTCTACCTCTCGCTTGGTTCATCGGTGGTGGCGCGTGTATTCGGCATCGGCAACCACGGAGCCGCGGGCGCCGTGCTGTTCGTATTCTTCGCCTCCGGCGCGGTCACCTCGCTCGCGATCACCACCTGGGACGCTGGTACCAAACTCACTTACGGCTATCCGGCACTCGCCGGCGGCGCGATCATCTCCCTGGCAGGAGTCCTCACGTCGATGCTTCCGCTCTACATCGTCGGGTCGATCATCGCGGGTTCCGGTTTCGCGGCTACGTTCCTGGGGGCACTCGACAACCTGAGCAGCCAGACTCCGTCGCATCAGCGCGGGCAGGTGTTCTCGGCAGTCTTCATCACGAGCTACGTCGCCTTCAGTGTTCCCGCGGTGATCGCGGGACTCGTGGTGTCGCACATCGGTCTGCAGGAGACCGTCGTCTGCTACGTCGCCTATGTCCTCGCCATCACCGTTTTCGGCGCACTCGTCACCGCATGGACGCGAACCAGAAACAATCGCGTTCGCGCCTGACGCGTCCTCACTTACCGAACGCCTCGGCGCTCGATGCGACGCCACGGTCTCGACTCACTACGGTGAGGACTCAGGCTGCGGGTACAGCGTGGCCGAGATCACGATCTGGAGGAATCTCGCGGGGCCGCACTTTCGCAGTACAGGTGCCACAGGGTAAGACTGGTTACATGCACTTGAAGTTCGATTCAGATGAACAGAAGTTCCGCGAAGAACTCCAGAGCTTCTTCACGACGAAGATCCCCGAGGAGATCCGTCAGCGTGCTGCCGCAGGCACGCTGAACCTGCCCGACGACATCGTCACCACCCAGCGCATCCTCAACGCCGAGGGTCTGGCCACCCCCGGCTGGCCGACCGAGTGGGGTGGCCGCGACTGGACGCCCATTCAGCGCAACATCTACCACGATCAGCTCAGCCTGAACTTCGTGCCCGATCCCCTGACGTTCAACGTCAACATGGTGGGTCCGGTCATCGCGACGTTCGGTTCACAGGAGATCAAGGAGCGGTTCCTCCCGAAGACCGCCAACCTCGACATCTGGTGGTGCCAGGGATTCTCCGAGCCCGAGGCGGGCTCCGACCTCGCGTCCCTCAAGACCCGCGCCGTCCGCGACGGCGACCACTACATCGTCAACGGCCAGAAGACCTGGACCACGCTCGGGCAGTACGCCGACTGGATCTTCTGCCTCGTACGCACCGATCCCGACGTCAAGAAGCAGGCGGGCATCAGCTTCCTGCTCATCGATCTCGACACTCCGGGAATCGAGATGCGTCCGATCAAGCTCATCGACGGCAGCGTCGAGGTCAACGAGGTCTTCTTCAACGACGTCAAGGTGCCCGTCGAGAACCTCGTCGGCGAGGAGAACGCCGGCTGGACCTACGCCAAGTTCCTGCTCGGCAACGAGCGCACCGGTATCGCACGTGTCGGCTGGACCAAGACCAAGCTGGCCGAGGCCAAGAAGCTCGCCGCCGCGACGAAGACCGCGACCGGCACGCTGCTCGAGGACCCGCTGTTCGCCGCGCGCCTCGCCGAACTCGAAACCGAACTGCTCGCGCTCGAGGTCACCCAGCTGCGCGTCGTCGCAGGCTCTGCCGACGGCAAGCCGAATCCGGTGTCGTCACTGGTCAAGCTGCGTGGCAGTGAGCTGCAGCAGTCGGCAACCGAGTTGCTCGCAGATGTTGCGGGTGCGCGCGGTCTGGCGGTTGACGCGCCGGGTGTCGGAACACCCGACTGGGCGCAGCTCGCGGTGCCCGAATACCTCAACTACCGCAAGGTGACCATCTACGGCGGTTCGTCGGAGGTCCAGCGCAGCATCATCTCGTCGTCGATCCTCGGCCTGTAGCCCGACAACCACACCTGGAGTAACACAATGGATTTCGAGCTCACCGAAGAGCAGTCACTGCTGCGCGACACCGTCCGCAGCGTGTTCAAGAGTTATGACATCGAGAAGATCCGCGCGGTGTCGGAGACCGACACCGGCTGGTCGGCGTCGATTTGGGAGTCGCTTGCCGAGATCGGCATCCTCGGACTGCCGTTCAGCGAGGACGCGGGCGGCACCGGCGCGGGGCCGGTCGAGGTCAGTGCGCTGATGGGCGAGGTTGGTCGCAGCCTCGCACCCGAGCCACTGCTGTACGGCGCGTTGTTGCCGGGCGTCGTCATCGACAGGGTCGCGTCGGGTGACCGCCGCACCAGCCTGCTGACAGAGGTCTCGGAGGGACGGCTGCTGCTCGGATACGCACACGCAGAACCCGAAGATCGTTGGCCCGCAGCGGCAGTCGCCACCACGGCGACCGGCGCGAGCGACGGCGTCACCCTCGACGGAGTGAAGTACCCCGTCCTCGCGGGCGACGTGGCACAGAAGTTCGTCGTCAGCGCCCGCCGCGCCGACGGAACCATCGGTCTGTTCATCGTCGACGCCGACGCATCGGGGGTGACCGTCGACGGGTTCCGCACCTACGACGACCGTCGAGCCGCCCGGGTGACCTTTGCCAACGCCCCGGCGATCGAATTGGCCGAGGGTGATCAGTCCGACGCGATCGCCTACGCGGACATCTTCGCGCAGACGGCCCAGTGCGCCGAGGCAGTCGGCGCGATGGAACGCGCGATGGAGCTGACGACCGAATACCTCAAGTCGCGCAAGCAGTTCGGGGTACCGCTCAAGACCTTCCAGACACTGACGCAGCGCGCCTCGGACGTGTACGTGGCGCTCGAGCTGGCACGCAGCATGAGCCTGTATGCGACGGCTTCGCTCAACGACGAGGTCGACGACCCGTCGGTCTACAGCCGCACGAAGCTGCAGGTCTGCCGCTCGGCACGCAAGGTGGGTCAGGAAGCGATCCAGATGCACGGCGGCATCGGCATGACAGCGGAATACCCTGTGGGACATTACGTTGCACGCCTGACCGCGATCTCTCGCACCCTCGGCGACGCTGACGAACACCTCGGTGTCCTCGCCGGCAAGCTCGGCGATTACGAGATGGTGACCGTCAACTAGGTTCGCACCAGATGGGGGTTCATCGACGTGAGTCGGTGAGCCCCCATTCTGCTGCCAGGAGCTGGTGCGAGCGAAGCCGGTCGTCGAAATCGTGTGTGACGCTGGTGATCACGAGCTCATCGGCGCCGGTGACGCGCGCCAGCGTGTCGAGTCGTTCGGCGACGGTCGACGGCGAGCCCACGAACTGAGTCCGAATCCGGTCATCGACAAAGGCCAGTTGCTCACCGGTCAGCTGCCCTGCGCTATCGGGATCGAGGTAGGGTTGCGCTCCCCTGCCGGTCCGGATGTCGTGCACCCAGTGGCCGTATGTCGACGCGAGATGTGTTGCGGTCGAATCATCTTCGGCAACGACTACGTCCGCGGACACCACTACGTACGGCTCGGACAGACGGGCCGACGGACGGAAGTTGGCCCGGTAGGCTTCGACCGCCTCGAGAACTGTCGCGGGACTGACGTGATAGTTCGCGACGAACGGTAGACCCTCGGCACCTGCGACCTGCGCGCTCTGCCCCTTACTGCTACCGAATACCCAGACCTCGACGCTGGCGTGTTCGCCTGGGACAGCGTGCAATTCGACGTCGCCGACGCGCAGCCCCCCGTCGAGCAGCGCGAGGATGTCGGACACGGCGTCGGCGAAGTCGGGCTGCGTGGCACCCTCGAACTCCAGTGCCGCCGCGGTGGCACCGATCAGCGGTGACGACAGAATACTCGCGCCGGCGAACGGTTCGGGTAGGAGCAGACCGTCGACGAGGCGTTCGGGTTCGGCCGCGGGTGGCGGCCCCTTGGGCGCAGCCGCCGCCGCGGCGAGTGCTTCGGTGCGCCGTTGCCCCGACCGCCCGAGCCCGAGGTCGAGGCGACCGGGAAACACCGCGTCGATGGTGCCGAACGCCTCGACGACCGACGCCGCGGTGTGATGTCCGAGCTGAACCGCCGCACTGCCGACCCGGATCGACTCGGTTGCGGCAGCGACCAGGGCTATCAGCGTGGCAGTCGACGACGAACCGACCGAGACGAAGTGGTGCTCGGCGAGCCAGAAGCGTCGATAGCCCCACTCCTCGGCGGCGCGCGCCAGCGCGATGCTGCGCCGTACCGCCTCTGCGGGAGTCGACCCGTCACTGATCGGCGCAAGGTCGAGGACTGAGAGGGGCAGCGGCGCAGTTCGTTCCGCGGTCATTGAGGGATACGCTGCGGGTTGTCGTGTGGGGCGCCGGCGGTGTGGGTGCCGATGCTCGGGTCAGCATGGCCGACTCCCGGGTAGTAAGCGGCCGACGATTCGGGCGTCATCCCCGCTGCTCCGCGCAACAGCATCTGGTGGTGCGTGTCGACCATCTGCGACAGCACGCCTATCTTGGTCAACCAGCTCATCGTCACTCCCGCAGCTCGAATTTCGGCAGCTCTGTTCCCAGTCCGCAATGTCCCAGTAAGCACCCAATCGCCGATCGGGTGAACGGTTGCGCTCACGCTGATCTTTTGACCTCGGTCGGGAAGAGACCAGCGCGGGCCGACCGTTGAGACGAGTCGTGAGTGAATCAACGCTGTCGTTGGCCATCGGACTGCGGGGCGCCGGTCGACACCCGGCCGCATGGCGAGACCCGGAGGCCAGACCGGACGCACTGTTGCGCGCGAGCTACTGGCGCGACGCGATCAGCGCCGCAGAACGTGCGGGAGCCGATCTCGTCACCCTCGACGACGGATTCGAGCCTCGGCCGCTATTGCCCGGCGAGTCGTCGGCCGCCGCGCCGCAGGTGCGTACCGACCTCGTCAACGGCAGACTCGACACCGTGCTGATTGCGGCACGCATCGCGCCGCTCACCACGCGCATCGGACTGCTGCCCACCGTGACCGTGACGCACACCGAGCCGTTCCACACGTCGAAGGCGATCGCCACGCTCGACTATGTCAGCGGCGGACGCGCTGGCGTTGTGCTGGCCGTCGACGACCGGCCCGAGAACGTCGGCCTGTTCGGGCGTCGCGACGTCGAGGTGGCGTCGGATCGTGCTGCGCTGCACCGAGAAGCCGCCGAATACGCGGAGGTGATCGGCCGACTGTGGGATTCATGGGAGGACGACGCCGAGATCCGCGACGTCGCGACCGGTCGCTTCATCGACCGGGATCGGTCGCACTACATCGACTTCGAGGGCGAGTTCTTCTCCGTGCGCGGGCCGTCGATCACACCACGACCACCGCAGGGGCAGCCGCTCATCGCGACGACGGTCTCGGCGGGCGACCAGGCGTCGCTCGAATTGCTCGGCGGCAGCGCCGATATCGGGTTCTTCACGAGTCCGGATGATCGCGCGACTCTCGACACGGTGCTCGCAGCGTCGGACAGCAATCGACGAGAAGACCTGCGACTCTACGACGATCTCATCGTCTACCTCGACGACCCACAGGCGTCGGCGGCTGGTCGTCGAGCGCAGTACGACGACTGGCTCGGCACCCACTTCGACGACGGCACACAGGAATTCGTCGGTACCGCAGCAGGATTGGCCGACCTCATCGAAGAGCGCGCAGGTGCGGCACAGGGTGTCCGGTTGCATCCGGCCGCGATCGGACACGACCTTCGGCTCATCGCCGACGACCTCGCCCCCGAGCTGCGTCGACGCGGTCTCCTCCTCGCCCCAGAGGCCAAACCCCCAGGAGCACACACCCTTCGGGAGACCTTGGGTCTGCGCCATCCCATCAATCGATACTCACGTACGACCGTGTCAGGCGGTGTCCGATGACCAAGCAGGTACACCTCGCGGCGCATTTTCCCGGCGTCAACAACACGACGGTATGGAGTGATCCCGCCGCCGGGAGTCACATCGAGTTCTCGTCGTTCACGCGCTTCGCACAGACCGCAGAGCGCGGATTGTTCGACTTCCTCTTCCTCGCCGAGGGACTCCGGCTGCGCGAGCAGAACGGCAAGATCTACGACCTCGACGTCGTCGGACGGCCCGACACCTTCACGATTCTCGCCGCACTCGCGGCAGTCACCGAGCATCTCGGACTCGCCGGGACGATCAACTCGACGTTCAACGAACCCGTTGAGGTGGCAAGGCAATTCGCGTCGCTCGACCACCTCTCCGACGGCCGCGCCGCCTGGAACGTCGTGACGTCGTGGGATGCGTTCACCGGCGAGAACTTCCGACGCGGCGGTTACCTTCCCGCGGATCAGCGCTACGTGCGGGCTCGGCAGTTTCTCGAAACCGCTGTGGAACTGTGGGATTCGTGGGAAGACGACGACATCGTCGCCGATCGGTCCGCGGGCGAGTTCCTACGCAGGCCACACGCCGGACAGTTCGCGCACCTCGATTCACAGTTCGACATCCGTGGCACATTCGGGGTGCCGCGCAGCCCGCAGGGGCGGCCGGTGATCTTCCAGGCGGGCGATTCGAACGAGGGCCGGGAGTTCGCCGCCGCGCGCGCCGACGCGATCTTCTCGCGACACTCGACGCTCGACGACGGCAGAGCGTTCTACGCCGACGTGAAGGGACGCCTCGCCGCCCACGGGCGGACACCGGACGATCTGCTGATCCTGCCCGCAGCGACGTTCGTCGTCGGAGATACCGATGCCGACGCGGCCGAACTCGCGCACGAGATCAGACTCGCGCAGGTCAGCGGACAGACCGCGATCAAGTTCCTCGAGCAACTCTGGAACCGCGACCTACACGACCACGATCCCGACGGCCCGCTACCGAGCATCGACCCGCTGCCCGGTGAGAACACCGTCGCGAAGGGTCGGGCCAGTGTGCGCATCCACGAGGACCCGCGCGACATCGCAGCTCGCTGGCGCGCGTTGGCCGAGTCGAAGAAGCTCACGACGCGAGAGCTGATCATCGAGGTGACCGGGCGTCAGGCGTTCGTCGGATCGGCGCGCACCGTCGCAGGAGAGATCAACCGGTTCGTGCAGGCCGACGCGAGTGACGGTTTCATCCTCGTTCCGCACGTCACTCCCGGCGGCCTCGACCGCTTCGTCGACGACGTGATTCCCGAACTCCAAGACCTCGGCGTGTACCGGACCGAGTATCCGGGTCGGACACTGCGTGAGAACCTCGGGCTCGCGGGGGTCGTCGCGGGTTAGGGTTTTCGTGGGTGTCGCGCCCGCGTGCACCGGCGACCACGCACCGGCCACAGGGTCGGCGACGAGGGGAGATCACAGGTGGACGCAGTGTTCGGCACCAATCTGGCCTGGGGTGCGTCGTTCAGCCTCCTGGGGGTTGCGCTCATGGTCGTCGGGTTCGGTGCCCTCGACCTCGTGACCCCGGGCCGACTGCGGCAGCTCGTCTGGGTGGACAACAACCGCAACGCGATGATCCTGACGACGTCGATGGTCGTCGGAATCGCGTTCGTGCTGGTCGCCTCGGTGGTCGACACGGTGACCCTCGTGTTGTGGAAGGCGCTGCTCTACACGCTCGCCTACGCGGTGCTGACCATCGCGGTGATGATGTGGTCATTCGTGCTCATCGATTGGCTCACGCCCGGCAAGCTCGGGACCATTCTGCTCGAGAACGACGCGCATCCCGCCGGCTGGATCTCTGCGGCGGTCTTCGTCGGCGTCGCGGCGATGATCGGGACCGTACTGATCGTCTGAGTGTTATTGACTGTCCGACAATAGGCGTTCTAGGGTGATGCGAGCTGTGACCGGCGACACCGTCGGTCATTGACCGTTCGCGACGCACAACCCGGGGGAACCATGACCGCCGCACTGATCGAAGAGTCCATCGACATCGACGCCACACCCACGCAGGTCTGGTCCGTGATCTCCGACCTCGCCCGCATGGGTGAGTGGAGTCCGCAGTGCGCCAAGATGTTCATCATCGGCGGGCCGGTGAAGCTGGGCACCCGTACCGTCAACATCAACCGCCGCGGGCCGCTCGTCTGGCCGACGACGTCGAAGGTCGTGCGGTTCGCACCCAACCAGGAGATCGGGTTCCGCGTCGCGGAGAACCACACGGTGTGGAGCTACACCATCGAGCCGAACCAGTCGGGCGGCGTGACGGTGACGGAACGTCGCGAAGCCGCGGGCGGCAAGACCACCAAGGTGTCGTCGACGCTCGTCGACCTCGTCTTCGGCGGCTCCGACTCGTTCGAGGAGGAGCTCAAGGTCGGGATGGCCGAGACCCTCGGCAAGATCAAGCGCGCCGCGGAATCGAGCACCGCCCGGGCCGCCTGAGCGCCCAGTCGACGGGATAGAGCGCCCAGTCGACGCTCTCGAGCGCCCAGTCGACGGGATAGAGCGCCCAGTCGACGCTCTCGAGCGCCCAGTCGACGGGATACAGCGCCCAGTCGACGCCCCAGACAGTCGAGTGGGCAGGCTCAGGTGCCGTCGAGCTTCTCGATCAGGGCGGGGAGGTCGGCGAGGGAGTCGATGACGTGGTCGGGTACCGGCCCGAACTCGTCGCGCTGCAGGGCGCGCAGGGCGTCCTCGCGGAACTTGCCAGTGCGCACCAGCACGCCCATGAGTGCGGCGGCCTGGGCGCCGAGGATGTCGTTGTGCATGTCGTCGCCGACCATCACCACCTGGGTCGGCTCGAGATTCATGAGTTCGACGGCGGCGCGGAAGCCCAGCGGCGACGGCTTGCCGATCGCGCGGATCTTTCGTCCCGAGGCCTTCTCGAGGCCCTCGAGGTAGACGCCGGTGTCAATCGAGAGCCCGCGCGCCGTCGACCAGATCATCGAACGGTGCATCGCGACGACCGGGGTTCCGGCGAGCATCTTCTCGAGCACCGTCGACAGCGCAGTGTGTGTGAACACGGGTCCGGCGCCGCCGAGAACGATGACCTGAGCTTCGTCCGGGTCGTCGGTGAGGGGCACGCCGGTCATGTCCTCGGCGATCGGTCCCTCGTTGAGCACCCAGGCGAGCTTGCCGGGATAGTTGCGGGCCAGGAATTCGGCGGTGAGTTTGGCAGCGGTGAGGATCTCCTCGGGCTCGACCTCGAATCCGCAGTTTCCGAGCGCCTCCGCAATCTGTGATCGCGACCGTGATGTGGTGTTGGTCAAGAACATTCGCGGGTAGCCGCGCTCGGAAAGTTCTTCGATCGCTTCGACGGCGCCGGGCAGCGCATGCCACGAGGTGACCATCACCCCGTCGATGTCGAGCAGCAGCCCCAGCGTCATGCATCGAATCTAGTGCCCGTCGGGCGCGAGCGCAGGACGGGCCCGATTCACATGGCATGCTGGGCCAATGCGTTCCGTCGCCGAGCATCAGAAGATCGTCAGCGAGCTGTTCGGACCTCCGGAAACCGTTCGCGTCGCGGTTGCCGATGCGCTGGGTATGGCCACCGTCGACGATTCCGTCGCGGCATTCGCGATGCCTGCCTTCGACAATTCCGCGATGGACGGATACGCGGTGCGTGCAACCGACATCGCCGGTGCCAGTGCTGCAGAGCCGATTCGGCTGCCCGTCGTCGACGACATTCCCGCCGGCCGCACAGGCTTGGTGACACTCGCGCCGGGCACGGCCGCGCGAATCATGACCGGCGCACCGATGCCAGACGGCGCCGACGCCGTTGTGCCGGTGGAGCTCACCGACGGCGACTTCTCGGTCGACCACGTGCCCGACTCGACGGTTGGGTTCAGCTCGAGCGTCGAGGTGGGAAAGCACATTCGGCGCGCGGGCTCCGACATCGCGCACGGCGACGTCGCGTTGCCCGCGGGCACGGTCCTCGGGGCGGCGCAGATCGGACTCCTCTCGGCGCTCGGCCTCGCCAACGTCGCGGTTGCCCGACGCCTTCGCGTGGTGGTGCTGTCGACCGGCTCCGAGCTCGTCGAGCCGGGAAAACCGTTGCAGCACGGGCAAATCTACGAATCCAACGGCGCCATGCTCACAGCAGCACTCACCGAGGCCGGCGCGCTGGCACGGCACATCCACTTCGTCCCCGACGACGTCGCGGACTTCCTCGAGCGCCTCGACGAGGCGTCGGCCGACGCCGATCTGATCATCACCTCCGGCGGCGTGAGCGCCGGGGCCTACGAGGTGGTCAAGGACGCGCTCGGCGGTCGATCTACCGAGCATGGCGGGCCGGTCGAGTTCGTGAAGGTGGCGATGCAGCCCGGAATGCCGCAGGGCTGTGGTCATCACCTCGACCCGGCCGGTCGTCGGGTCCCGATCATCACGTTGCCGGGAAACCCGGTCAGTTCGCTCGTGTCGTTCGAGGTGTTCATCCGCCAACCCCTGCGCGCGGCGATGGGACTGCCACCCGACCGTCCGCACGTCACAGCCACACTCGGCAGCGACATTCGATCGCCCGAGGGCAAGAGGCAGTTCATGCGCGGCGTCGTCGACACAGCGCGGCCAGATGCCGACGGGCGGCCGGTCGTCGAGCCGATCGGTCCTCCCGGGTCGCATCATCTGCGTTTTCTCGCGGGTTCGAACGCGTTGATCGACATCCCACCCGAGATCACCGCACTGCCTGCGGGTTCGGACGTCGACGTCGTCGTTCTGTGACGTCCGCGACCCCCGGACCCCACAGCCGCGGATGTCTGGCATCGCTAAGCTGTACGGACGCGACGGGCAATTCCGGCGCGACCGACTCGGGAGGATGATCAGGTGGCCAGGCGCCCGCGACCGGACGCATCAGCACAACATCCGGCAACCGAATCCGACGGTCCGATCCGCTCCGGCCTGACTCCGACGCATCTCGTCGCACTCGCACGCGAGACCCTTCCCCCGATCCATCCGGCGGGACTGCCGTTCGTCGCCGCGGCATCGGCGGTGGCCGTGGTGGGTCGACGACATCGGTGGGTTGCGGTGCCCGCAACCGCCGCGGCAGGAGCCTGCGCAGCCTTCTTCCGGCACCCCTCACGGGTTCCGCCGACCGAGGCTGGCGTCGTGGTGGCTCCGGCCGACGGGATCGTCAGCCTCGTCGACGACGCCGCCCCGCCGCCGGAATCGGGCCTCGGCGACCAACCCCGACCCCGCGTCTCGACATTCCTGTCGATCTTCAACGTCCACGTGCAGCGCGTTCCGATCAGCGGTCGGGTGGTGTCGGTGACGCATTCGCCCGGCTCGTTCGTGTCCGCCGATCTCCCGGAAGCGAGTTCGGCAAACGAGCGCACGACGATGGTCGTCCGCCCCGACGACGCAGACAATCCCGACGGCGCAGACAATCCCGACGGCGCACACGATCTTGGCGGCGCAGCCGATCCAGACCCGACACCCCGCGACTCCGACATCGTCGTCGTGCAGATCGCCGGTCTGTTGGCACGTCGAATCGTCTGCACCGCGAAGGTCGGCGATCACCTCTCCATCGGCGACACGTACGGACTCATCCGGTTCGGCTCACGCGTCGACGTCTACCTGCCGCCGGGCACGAAGCAACGCGTGTTGGTCGGGCAGCGCACCGTCGGCGCCGAGACCGCACTCGCGACACTGAACACCCCGGAAACCACCCGCGTCGGCGACGGCGGGTGACATGCCGACCAACAATCGTGCGGGCGTAGACCGCACCCCGCTGCACTACCGCAATCCGTCGATGAGGTCGACGCGTCGTCGTGTTCCTCGGCGCACGACGTCGAACGACGAGCAGAGCAGACTGCGGCGACAGGCGGCCGCGGGGCGGATGTTCGTACCGTCGGCGCTGACGATTCTCGCCATCTGCGCGGGGCTGACGGCGGTGCGCGCTGTCATCGACGACAACGTCAACCTGGCGATGGCACTCGTTGTGGCCGCGGCGCTGCTCGACGGCATCGACGGCCGCGTGGCGCGGCTGATGGGAGCGACCACCAAGATCGGCGCCGAGATCGACTCACTCGCCGACGCCATCAACTTCGGTGTCGTGCCTGCGCTGATCATGTATCTGTATCTGCTGCAGGGATACGACCTCGGCTGGGGATTCGCGCTGATCTACTGCTGCGCGATCGTGCTGCGGCTCGCGCGATTCAACACCCTGCTCGACGACACCGACGCCCCCGGCTACACCCGCGACTTCTTCGTCGGCGTCCCCGCACCCGCTGCTGCCCTGGTGGTCCTGCTGCCGATCGGACTGGCACAGCAGTTCGGCGACGGATGGTGGACCTCTCCACTGGTCGTCGGATTGTGGTTGGTCGTGGTGGCGCTACTCGCGGTCAGTCGGGTTCCGACGGCATCGCTCAAGACGTCGTCGGTACAGCCGCGCAAGCTGGCGGGCCTGTTGATCCTGGTCGCGATAGGCGCAGCGCTGCTGCTCACATACCCGTACGTGCTGATGATCATCCTGGTGGCGGCCTACGCCGTGCACATTCCGTTCGCGTGGCGCAGTCGGCGCTGGGTGCAGGCGCGGCCGGAACACTGGGAGGCCCCGCCCGCCGAGCGCCGGGCCGAGCGTCGCGCAATCGCGCGTGGCCAGCCGCGCCGCGTGCTGCCGCCACGCAAATCGACCGCGCGACTCGGCCTGCACATCCCGGGCTCGGAACCCACGACCGCCCAGAGTGTTTCCGACACCTCCGCCACCGACGCCCCTGCTGCCGACGTCCCTGTTTCTGATACTCCAGCCGGCGGTGACGCCCGGTGAACGCGCAGCTCACGCTGACCGCGCGGCTCAACACGTCGGCGGCCGATTCCCGACGCGGGATCGTCCGGGCGCATCCCGAAGCGCTGACGGCGCTCGGACTGCGTGAGTGGGACGCAGTGTCGATCACCGGTGCACGGGTCACCGCGGCCGTCGTCGCGGCAGCACCGTCGGGAACGCCGACCGGAACGTTGCTGCTCGACGACATCACGTTCTCCAACGCGGGCATCAAGGAGAACGCGTCGGTCGTGCTCGCCGGGGTTGCCGTGTCCGGCGCGGCGCGGGTCGTCGTGACCGGTTCGGCTGTCGCGAGTCGAGGCGTCGACGAGGCGACGCTGCGTCGCGCGCTCCTCGGAAAAGTGCTGTCGGTCGGGGATGCGGTGTCGCTTCTTCCACGCGACCTCGGCCCAGAACTGACCGCGAGCGCCGCGACCCGCGCGCTGACCCTGTCGGTCGGGATCACGTGGACCAACGAGCTGGTGACGGTCACCGCAACCGATCCCGGGTCGCCGGTCAGCGTGCAGCCGTCGACCGCCGTTCTCTGGGCGACGAGCGGCGTCGACACCACGCCCGGCGCCGTCGGCAGTGACGCACGCGCCGTCGATACGAATCGCGGAGGTGTCGGCGACGATCGTGGCGCTCGCGGAGAGAATCGTGGCGCCCTCGGCGCCGCATCGGGTGCCGTCGGCGGGGTCGGGCGCGGCTGGCTCACCACGCCGCCGGGCGTCGCCTCGCCCGGGCACGTGGCGCGGCCGGCGTCGGAGTTGGTCGGCGTCGACGCGCAGGTCGCGAAGCTCACCGAGTGGCTGAGCATCACGCTCGACGAGCCAGGCGTGCTGCGCGCACTCGGGGCCACTCCCCGACTCGGCGTGCTGATCTCCGGTCCGGCAGGGTCGGGCAAGGCGACGCTCGTGCGATCCGTCTGTGCCGCAAGGACATTGACCACGATTGACGGACCGACCATCGGATCACTCGAGGCGTCGGCCCGCCTCCGCACGGTCAGCGACGCGGTCGCCGATCTCCGACGCTCCGACTCGGGGGTACTGCTCATCACCGACGTCGACGCCCTGCTGCCCGCCAAGTCCGAGCCGGTCTCGACGCTGATCCTCGACGAATTGCGCGCGGCGATCAGTCCCACCGACGCGACGTCGACCTCCGACGACCACATCGCGTTGATCGTCACCACTGCCGAACCCGCGGGCCTCGACGAACGTCTGCGCGCTCCCGACCTGTGCGACCGCGAACTCGTCATCGGACTGCCCGACGCCGCGCGGCGCGCGCGAATACTCGGGGTGATCCTCACCGGAGTCCCCACCGACGGCGCACTGAACCTGGACCAGATCGCCGCGCGCACACCAGGTTTCGTCGCAGGCGATCTGGCGGCACTCGCCCGCGAGGCCGCATTGCGTGCGGCTGCGAGGGCAAGCGCCACCGATGCGACGCCCGCGCTGACCGATGACGATCTCGTCGGAGCACTCGACGTCATCCGACCCGTTTCACGTCTGCGCACACCCGAGGTGGCTGTCGGGTCCATCACCCTCGACGACGTCGGCGACATGACCGAGACCAAGCAGGCGCTCACCGAGACCGTGCTCTGGCCGCTGCAGCACCCCGACACGTTCACGCGACTCGGCGTCGATCCGCCGCGCGGTGTGCTTCTCTACGGGCCACCCGGGTGCGGCAAGACGTTCGTCGTACGCGCGCTCGCGGCGTCGGGCATGCTCTCGGTGCACATGGTCAAGGGCGCCGAGCTCATGGACAAGTGGGTCGGATCGTCGGAGAAGGCGGTCCGCGACCTGTTCGACGCCGCACGCGAGTCGGCACCCTCGCTGATCTTTCTCGATGAGGTCGACGCCCTCGCGCCGCGCCGCGGCCAGTCGACGGACTCAGGCGTCGGCGACCGCGTGGTTGCCGCGCTGTTGACCGAACTCGACGGCGTCGAACCGCTGCAGGACGTCGTGGTCCTCGGCGCGACCAACCGGCCCGACCTCATCGACCCGGCGCTCCTCCGCCCAGGGCGGTTGGAGCGACTCGTGTTCGTGCCGCCGCCGGACACGCAGGCGCGCGCCGACATC
Source organism: Gordonia sputi NBRC 100414 (assembly GCF_000248055.1). Lineage (GTDB taxonomy): Bacteria > Actinomycetota > Actinomycetes > Mycobacteriales > Mycobacteriaceae > Gordonia > Gordonia sputi. Next base: position 25,214 of record NZ_BAFC01000080.1, read on the forward strand.
CTGCGAACCTCGGGCCGAAAGGTGCCGCTCGCCGACGGCATCGACCTCGACGCCCTCGCCGCCGACCTCGAGGGCTATTCGGCCGCCGACTGCGCCGCACTCCTGCGTGAAGCGGCGCTGGCTGCCATGCGCCGCGACATCGACGCCGCGACCGTCACCGCCGACGACGTCGTCGACGCCCGCACGCGTGTCAAGCCGTCGCTCGACGCCGCACAGGTCGAGAACCTGCGCGCCTACGCCGAGCGACGGCTCGAGTGACAGACCTGTTCCGTTATGCAAGGTCCTCTCGCACAGCGTGTTACGGACCCGTCACTCAATGGTGAAGGAAGATGTCTTCGACGCTCCGGAGACGCGGTCGACCACCACGATCGAGTAGTGCCCCGGTGTGCGGTAGAGCTTCGTGTTCGATCCCACATCGCCCTGACACTCTGCCGTCTTGTACGTGGCGTAGCCGGTACCGGGATATTGCACCTCGATCTGACAATTCTTCCCCTTCACCTCGGCATTCGAGCGATCGCGCGCAGACCAGACGACTCCTGGCGCAAATCCCGTGTCGTACAAGGCGGGTCCGAGGTCTCGCCCGAACCAGCTGTAGACCTTCACAGACATGCTCGCCACACCGTTGGGCGACGGCTTCACCGGGGCGCCCGGGTTCGGGTCCGATGATCCGGCCAACAGCGTACCGATGAGCTCCGACAACGGATCTGGCGCCGGCGCCGCAGATACCGGCCCGGCGGCAAATGTGGCTGCGGCTCCAGCTGCAAGCACACCGGCAATGATCTTGCGCTTCATGACTTCCCCTCGCGAACGTTGAATGATGTTGCGGGCCAGGCCAATACATCATCACAGTGCGACGTGACGACCAGAAACCCCGAGCATCGACGACGCTACGCAATCGCATCACGTTGAGCTAGAGAAGATTCGATGATTCGTCCGAACGTAGGGCATCGAATCATACGATCACATTACGAAGTCTGCCCGGCCTGTCCGTTTGGCGCCTGGCCATCGGGGACCTGGCCACCGGGAACCTGGCCATTGGGAACCTGGCCGCTCGGCAGCTGGCCGTTGGGCGTCTGCCCCTGTTGGCCAAAGGGGAACTGACCGTTCTGACCTGTTCCCCCGCCATTCGTACTCCCGCCATTCATCCCGGGGCCGTTCATCCCGCCACCGTTCATTCCCGGCATGCCGCCGCCGTTCATTCCAGGCATCTGGCCGCCGTTCACTCCGGGGCCGCGCATCTGGTTCTGGCTCGACGAGTTGTCGTGGCCGACGACGTACCCGGCGCCGAAACCGAGCAGTCCGAACCCGACGGCAAGTCCGATCCCGCCCGCGATGATCGCGTTCTTGATCTTCGGCGGCACCTGGTCGGCTCGCGATTGTGCGGAATCAGCCACCGCTGGTGACTCTGCCCGCCAGGCCGACTGCACGCTGGTGGGTTGCGCGGACGTCGGCTGCTCGGCGGTCGGACTCCCGGGACTCGTCGGGAACTCGGGGTTCGTCGGGTGTTCTCCGGTGGTGGGTGCGGACATCGTTGGGGGTACTCCCTGCGTTCGGGTGCATCGTCGGCCAGCGCCGACGTTCGGCGCGTCCGCGACGCATCAACAGTGCCGTCCACGGTGCGTGGCATCCCTGGCGGCCCACTGCCCGCTCTCTGGCAATCGGCTGTGAACCTCAGGTCGTCGTGATCGTGTAGAACACCGACGACCCGCCAGACGCGGCGGCGGGGGTGACGCCCGCGCTCACCCAATACGTTGTGCCACTCTTATCCGCTGTCAGCACCACGACGGACTGGCCGTTCTGCGACGTTCGTTGCGACTCGGTGTAACCCGCGTCGGTCAGCTTCTTGACTGCGGTGTCGAGGACGTTCGAATCGCTCGCGGGCGCCTGGACCGTCACCGACCAGCCCTTGCCCGCTGCGCCCGACGCGCTCAACACCGTTCCGTCGATGAGGGGTACCTGATCGGAGGGAAAATCAGACGGTAGTGCCACTCCCTTGAGACCGCTCTCCTCCTCGGACGCACAAGCACCGATGACCAGCGCAAGCGCGCACGTCAGCAGAACGACGGTGAACCTGACTAAGCGCGACATGACTGCAACGGTAAGATAGACGAGCGGGCAGTTGCTCCGTGACACCCCGCCAGACGACGAAAGACGGAGTGCCCTTTGATCTCGGTGTTGGCCGCGTTGGCCGTGTGTGCGCTCATCGCACCCGCCATCGTTCATGCGCTCGGCACCAGGGGTTTCTACGTACTCGCGTTGGCTCCGCTCGGCGGACTGATCTGGGTTTTCCTCAATTGGCCGCATGCGCACGACGCCCCTCGCGTCGAGACGGTCACCTGGGCCCCGACGCTGCAGATGGATTTCGTGATGCGTTTCGACACGCTCACGGCCATCATGTCGGTGCTGATCCTCGGTGTCGGGGCACTCGTGCTCTGTTACTGCGCCAATTACTTCGACGACGCTCGCCCACGGGTCGCCATCTTCGGTGGCGAGATGATCGCGTTCGCCGCGGCGATGTTCGGTCTGGTCGCCAGCGACAACATGCTGATGCTCTATATTTTCTGGGAGCTCACCACGGTGTTGTCGTTCATGCTCGTCGGCTTCTACCACGTCCGCGCCACCTCGCGTAGATCCGCGACGCAGGCACTGCTCGTGACCACTCTCGGCGGACTAGCGATGCTCGTCGGCATCATCATGCTCGGCGAACGCACCGGGTCGTATCTGCTCTCCGACCTCGTTACGCACCCGCCGTCGAGCGGCATCTTTGTCGACGTCGCGATCGTGCTGGTGCTGATCGGCGCCGTCAGCAAGTCCGCGATCGTCCCGTTCCACTTCTGGCTGCCCGGTGCGATGGCAGCGCCGACACCGGTCAGCGCATACCTGCACGCCGCAGCGATGGTGAAGGCGGGCATCTACCTGATCGGACGGCTGGCACCCGGCTTCTCGGGCCTCACCAGTTGGCAGGTCATGACGATCGGGCTCGGCTGTTTCACGATGGTGCTCGGTGGCTGGCGTTCGCTGCGCGAACTCGATCTCAAGCTCATCCTCGCGTTCGGCACGGTCTCGCAGCTCGGCTTCCTCGCCGTGCTGTTCGGCATGGGCGATGCGAACGTCGCGATGGCCGCGCTGGCGATGCTGGTGGCACACGCAATGTTCAAAGCCGCGCTGTTCATGGTCGTCGGCATCATCGACCACTCGACGGGTACCCGCGACATCCGCAAGCTGGCCCGCCTCGGACACCGTCTACCCGTCCTCGCCGTCATCGCCGCCATCGCGGGCGCGAGCATGGCCGGACTGCCATTCACCATGGGGTTCGTCGGCAAAGAGACCGCGTTCGCGTCGATCTGGGACACCGGCTCGCTGCAGCACTGGCAGGCGGAGACGGTCGACTACGTGCTGCTGGCGGGATCGATCATCACGATGGCGTACACGACCCGCTTCCTGTGGGGCGCGTTCGGCCGCAAGGTGCGCAGGCTTCCGAGCCGTGTCGTCGCACAGATGCATCCGCCGTCGGTCGCGTTCCAGACGCCACCCGCGATCCTGGCTGTACTCGGCGTCGTCACCGCTTTCCTGAGTCCGCTGATCGGCGAGGCCTTCGAGCCCTACGCCGAGAGCCTGCCGTCGTACGGCCACGAGATCGAACACCTGGGCATGTGGCACGGCTTCGGCCTGCCTGTGGTCTTCTCGATCATCGTCATCGTCGGCGGCGCAGCACTGTTCCTACTGATCAGACGCCTTCGGGATGTACTGTTCCGCTACCGCCCGCTACTCAACGCCGACCGCATCTACGACGCGACGCTGCGCGCGGCCGACACACTCTCGCTGACGCTTACTCGCAACACCCAGCGCGGTTCACTGCCCATCACCCAGGGCGTGATCATGTGCACCGCGATCATCCTGCCCATCACGGTGCTGTTCCTCGGTTCACGTGATCGACTCTCGCCACGCGGTTTCGACTCGTCGATCGAGGTGGTGATCGGAGGGATCATGGCCGCGGCCGCGCTCGCAGCGGTCCTGCTGCGTAACCGACTCGCGGCGACGCTGATCGTCGGTGTCACGGGCTACGGCTGCGGCGTGCTGTTCGCGCTCTACGGCGCCCCCGACCTCGCGCTCACCCAGTTCCTCGTCGAGACGCTCACCCTGGTCATCTTCGTGCTGGTCCTGCGCAAGCTGCCCGCAGAACCCGAACCGCGCCACGCGACGAGGTTCAAGGCGGTTCGCGCGCTCATCGGCGCGGCGGTCGGTGTGAGCCTCGTGGTCATCGGACTCTTCGCCGCTGCCGCGCGCAATTCACAGCCGGTCTCGGTCGACATCCCCGAGGCCGCATACAAGTGGGGACACGGCGCCAATGCGGTCAACGTACTGCTCGTCGACATCCGCGCGTGGGACACGATGGGCGAGATCAGCGTGCTCATCGTCGCGGCGACCGGCGTCGCGTCGATGGTGTTCCGCAACCGCAGATTCGGTGCCGCGCCGCGTGTGTCCGACGCCGCACGCATGCTCGCGAATGGTCCCAACGGTGGCCCGAACGGCCAGAACGACGAAGACGACGACCCGATCCCACCAGACCGCACGACGTGGCTGCGCGGCAGCGAGTTCCGCGACCCGCGCCACCGGTCGATGGTCTTGGAGGCGACAACCCGTCTGATCTTCCCGACGATGGTCGTGCTCTCGGTCTACTTCTTCTTCGCCGGCCACAACGCTCCCGGCGGCGGGTTCGCCGGTGGCCTCACGATGGGTCTTGCCCTGGTGTTGCGCTATCTGGCGGGCGGCCGCTACGAACTCGGCGAGGCGCTGCCCATCGAACCCGGCAAGTTCCTCGGTGCGGGACTGTTGATCTCCGCGGGCACCGCGGCGACCTCGATGCTGCTCGGTGCGCCCGCGCTCTCGTCTGCGGTTCTCAAGGTCACGGTGCCGCTGCTCGGCGACGTCAAGATCGTCACCGCACTGTTCTTCGACCTCGGCATCTACCTGATCGTGGTCGGCCTGGTGCTCGACATCCTGCGGAGCCTCGGCGCACGCCTCGACGTCGAGACCTCGGTCCCGGCGGGCACCGTCATGCGCGTACCCGGGGAGGTCAGCCGATGAGCGTCAACCTCGGACTCCTGGTCATCGTCGCAGTCCTCGCCGCCTGCGGCTCGTATCTCCTGATGGAACGCAGCCTGATCCGCATGCTGCTGGGTCTGCTGCTCGTCGGAAACGGCATCAACCTGCTGATCATCACCCTCGCGGGTCCTCCGGGTAATCCGCCGATCCTCGGCAGGACGTCGGATCACCGCACGCACGACGCCGACCCTCTCGCGCAGGCGATGGTCCTCACGGCGATCGTCATCACGATGGGTGTGGCCGCGTTCATCCTCGCGATGGTCTACCGGCTGTTCGTCCTCAACCGAGACGACGACGACGTCGAAGACGACGTCGAGGACCTCAAGGTGCTCAACACCAGCCTGCAGACAGCACCTGACCGCGACCGCAGTGACAACCCCGAGACCGGCGCCGACACACCACTCGGCGACCTGTTCGACGACGAAGGCAACCCGCTGACACCCGAGGAGTACGCCGCACTGCACCGGTCCAAGATCGAAACCGACCTCATGCCAGAAGACGACGACGTCGTCGACGAGGTCTCGCGCGAAGAGGACGAACTCGCCGAGGCCGGCCTCGACGTGGTCGACATGACGTGGCCGCTCGGCAACGACCTGCAGGATCCGGACAAGCCCTATCCCGGAACGGCCGACCCGCGTGATCCACCGCAGCCGGGAGACGATCGATGATCCCCCAGCCCTCGTGGATTCCGGTTCTCATCACGCTGCCGACCCTCGTACCGCTGCTCGGTGCCGCGATCACACTGCTCGCCGGTCGCAGCCCGATCCTGCAGCGCGCAGTCGCTCTCGTCGCGATCGGTACCGCGCTCGTCGCGTCGGGCATGATGCTCTACCTCACCGACGAACACGGGACGTTCTCCCTCCACATCGGCGGGTGGGGCTCGAAGGGGTACCCGAACGGTCCGCTCGGGATCACGTTGGTCGTCGATCCGCTCGCCGCGTTGATGCTGGTCGTCTCGACGGTCGTGCTGCTGTGCGTGGTGAGCTACGCGATCGGGCAGGGTATCCGCGACGGAACGTCGCAGCAGCCGGTGTCGATCTTCCTGCCGACCTACCTGATCCTGTGCGCAGGCGTCTGCAACTCCTTCCTCGCAGGCGACCTGTTCAACCTGTTCGTCTCGTTCGAGATCCTGCTGTCGGCGAGCTTCGTACTGCTCACACTGGGTGCCAGCGGCGAACGCGTGCGTGCGGGGGCGTCGTACGTGATGGTCTCGATGCTCTCGTCCCTGGTCTTCCTCTCAGGCATCGCATTCGCGTACGCGACGACCGGCACACTCAACCTCGCCGAGATGGCACTGCGACTCGATACCGTGGCCGATGGCACCCGCAACGCGCTCTACGCGGTGCTCCTCGTCGCATTCGGTATCAAGGCCGCGGTGTTCCCACTGTCGTCGTGGTTGCCCGACTCGTATCCCACGGCCCCCGCGCCGGTCACCGCGGTGTTCGCAGGCTTGCTGACCAAGGTCGGTGTGTACGCGATCATGCGCACACACACGCTGCTGTTCCCCGGCGGATCGATGGACTCGATCCTCATGGTCGCGGGCCTGCTGACGATGCTGATCGGCATCTTCGGTGCGATCGCGCAGTCCGATATCAAGCGACTGTTGTCGTTCACGCTCGTCTCGCACATCGGCTACATGATCTTCGGCATCGCGCTGTCGTCGCGACTCGGACTGTCCGCGGCGATCTACTACGTCGCGCACCACATTCTCGTGCAGACGACGCTGTTCCTGGTCGTCGGCCTGATCGAGCGACAGGCGGGCTCTGCGTCGTTGCGCCGACTCGGCGGTCTGATCGCCAGCCCCCTGCTCGCAGGACTCTTCCTGATCCCGGCGCTCAACCTCGGCGGTATCCCGCCGTTCTCCGGGTTCATCGGCAAGGTCGGGTTGCTCGAGGCGGGCACACGCGACGGGTCGGTGCTCGCGTGGTTGTTGGTTGCCGGTTCGGTGATCACTAGCCTGTTGACCCTCTACGTGATGGCCCGTGTGTGGACCAAGGCGTTCTGGCGACCGCGTGCCGACGCTCCCGAGGGCGAGCTCGCCGACAGCGCACCGTCTGCCCTCATCGACGAGCGTGCCGACATCTCGTTCGACGACCGCGAAGACGTGGGCCGAATGCCGACGTCCATGGTGGTGCCGACCGCGCTGATGGTCGCAGCCGGTCTCGTGCTGACCTTCTGGGCAGGTCCGATTCTGCGCTTCACCGACAGTGCCGCCGACAACATCACCGACCGCAACAACTACATCGTCAGCGTGCTGGGAGGTGACAGATGACGGACGAACACCCCGAAAAGCGCGATCCCGGAAAGCACGACCCGGCTCAGCAAGCCCAGCGTCGCAGCTCCGGTGCGGTACGCGCGCCCGGAAAAGGGCCCGTGAGGTCGTTCCTCGTCAATGCGTGGCGCGTGTCGCTGCTGTTCATCTTCTGGAACACAGTCCGCGTGTTCGTGTGGCTCCGTGAACACATCCGCCTGCCCGGCCGCATCGCGGGCGACGGCCGTGAACTGGCCGTTCGACTCTGGGTTCTCGCCTGGCTCACCTTCGTCTGGGTGTTGCTGTGGGGCACGGTGTCGTGGGCCAACATCATCGGCGGCATCGTGCTCGCGCTGGCCATCTCCATCCTGTTGCCGCTGCCCCGGGTGCCGGTCGAGGGTCGCATCCACCCGGTGTCGGTGCTGTGGCTGGTCGCACGGCTGATCGTCGACTTCTTCGTGTCGAGTGCGCAGGTCGCATGGGCCGCGATCCGACCCGGCTACCGCCCGCTCGGCGCGGTCATCCGAGTGCGGGTGGCAATCAAGTCCGACATGGTGCTCACTCTCGCCGTCGACTATCTCAATCTCGTGCCCGGCACCATGGTGCTGGAAATCGACCACCGTCGTCGGCTGATCTACGTGCACGTCTTCGACGTCCGATCGGACAAGAAGGTGCGCGCGTTCCACCGGCAGATCGAGTTTGTCGAGCGAATGTTCATCAAGGCATTCGAGCGCGATAGCGAATGGCACCCGAGCCCGTACCACGGCATCGACGACGACTATCACCACGTACGCACCGCCGAGCGGGCGTCGATCAAAGCGGAGCAGAACCGATGAGCGTCGTCTGGGTGATCGTGGCCGCGCTACTGCTCGTCGCTGCCGTGCTGACCGCTGCCCGTGCGCTGATGGGACCGACAACCCTCGACCGCCTCGTCGCGCTCGACACACTCATCGCGCTCGCGATGTGCGGTCTCGCCGTGTGGGCTGCCTACAGCGGCGACACCACCGTCGTACCCGGCGTCGTCGCGCTCGCGCTCCTCAGCTTCGTCGGATCGATCGCGATCGCCCGCTTCCGAGTTCGGGACGACCAGACATGAGGGGGCAACGACCATGATCGTCGACATCGTCAGCTCGGTCTTCCTCATCCTCGGTGCACTGATGGCGTTCACCGCGGCGCTCGGAGTGTTCCGGTTCCCCGACACGTTGAGTCGAATGCACGCGGCGACCAAGCCCCAGACGTTCGGACTGTTGCAGATCCTCCTGGGAGCGATCATCCAACTCGGCGACAACGTCGACGTTGGAATGTTGATTCTCGCCGGCCTCTTCGCAATCATCACGGCACCGGTGATCGCGCATAGAATAGGCCGATTGGTATACCAGGAACAACGTGCCCAGGACGGATTGATCGCGAAAGAACGTTTGGACCGGGGCGATATCGACTGATCTCGTCACAATCACCTGTGAAGCGTCGCTTCCTACACAGTGTTCGGTCACAATTATGTGGGGGATTCGTCCTCGCGCCATCCGCGCGAACGATGAGCACGCGGAGGTGAAGGAGTGGCGTCGGTGGCGAAGCGGTTTGATCAGCGCTCGCTCGCGATGCTGTGCAGCCAGGTCGGTGCTGTCCCACTCATCGCATTCGGGCTCTCGTCGAATTCCTTCCTCATTCCCGGCACCCACTGGGTATTGGTCCTCGTCGGGATCTTCACGCTCTTCTCGGTTGCGCTCACGGTCCGCGCCGGCAAGCTCACCGATCGGCAATTCACGCTCGACGGTTTCGGCGGGATGCTGGGGATCGCGGCTTCTGCGGCCGTCATCGCCGACGATGGCTCGGCCATCGCCGTACTCGTCCTGATCGCCACGGTGCCCGCCCTCACCGCCATGGCATCGCCGCAACGTCTCGTGGTCAGTTTCGTCGTCGCGGCAATGGCTCTCGCGTGCGCGGTCATGGCCGCACGCGCCACATCGCCGACCGCTCTGGCCGTCGGGGGTGGCGCGGTTCTGATGGCGATCGCAATCCCGACGATCATGGTCACGATGCTGCGTCGCACCCTGTTGTCGTTGCTCGCGGAGCAGGCGAGACTGAGCATCACCGATCCCCTCACCGGGGCCCTCAACAGGCGAGGCCTCTTCGACGGCGCGGCAGCGATGTTCCGCTCGGCCCACCGGGCGGGCAGAAGCATCGCGATGCTCGTCATCGACATCGACCACTTCAAACGCATCAACGACGCCCACGGTCACGCCGCAGGCGACGCGATCCTCGTCGATGTGACCACACTGCTGCGCGACAACGTCCCCGACGACGCTCTGGTCGCGAGAACGGGCGGCGAAGAGTTCACCGTGCTGGCGGTCGTCGACGACGAGGGGCAACTGCGCGACATCGCTGCACGGCTGTGTCTCACCGTGCACGCACATGCGGGAGTCACGATCAGCGTCGGCGGCGTAACCGCCGACCCCAAGGAACTCTACGACGACGACTCCGCACAGACGCCTCATGGCCTCGACCAGCTCATCGCTCCGGCCGACCACCTTCTCTACGCCGCAAAGCACCTCGGTCGAAACCGGTCGGTCGTCTCGTCCATCGCCGAATTCAGCTGGCGCGCCGCCGATACAGCGGCGACGCGGCCAGGTCGTGCGCCTGCCCCTCCGGCGACCTCTGGAACAAGCACACCGCGCGAACTCGCGGATACCGCCGCCATCAGCCGCGTGCGGACGAGGAGAGAGTCCATGATCGAGATCCTGCACCCCTACTACGACGCCGCGCGGATCGCGCAGCTCACCGACGCGTCACACCGCGAGCTGGTCGACATGTGGCCGTCGGCGATCGAGGAACTCCGCGCGCTCGACGCGCTCGAGCACATCGAGCCGGGGTACTCACCACACGGGCTCGTCGACTTCGACGACCCCGCCGTCATCGACGACCGCACACGGTACGTCCTGATCAACTGGCGGAACACTGTCGTCCGAATGCCCGACGCCGAACTGTTCTACCGACTCAAAACAGCGCGCAACCGATTCCTGCTCACCGGCTCCGAGCAGGAGCGGTGGCATGACGCCACGGTCGCCGTCGCGGGACTTTCCGTCGGCTCGTCGGCGCTGGCATCGTGCGCGCTGACCGGTGCCCGCGGTTTCCACATCGCCGACTCTGATCGCCTCTCACCGACCAACCTCAACCGCATGTCGGCTTCGATCTGCGACGTCGGACTCTCCAAGATCGACATCGCCGAACGCCGCATCCTCGAGGGTGATCCGTACTCGTCGGTGACCCGGTTCGCGCACGGCTACTCGACCGACGTGGCCGACGAATTCCTCGGAGTGGCGACGGGCAAGCCGGTCTCGGTGATCATCGAGGAGATCGACGACGTCGCGATGAAGATCGACATGCGTCGACGCGCTCGCGCAGCACGCATTCCGGTGGTCAGCGTCACCGACATCGGCGAGAACGTGATGCTCGACATCGAGCGATACGATCTCGATCCCGAGCACCCGATCTTCCACGGACGCGGCGAGAACTTCAGCCCCGCCGACGCTGCCGACCCGACGCAGCGACTCGACATGGCGATGGCGATCGTCGGCGACAATCTGACGTCGCGGATGGCGTTCTCCGCGGGTCAGGTCGGTCGGAGTCTAGCGTCCTGGCCGCAGCTCGGCTCGACCGCTGCGATGTCAGGCGGCCTCGCGGCCGCGGCTGCCCGCAACATCGTGTGCGGACGTCCGGTCGTGTCCGGACGCTACGTCCTCGACATCGAGCACATGATTCTGGCCGAGCGCGAATACCACGAGATGCAGTGGAACGAACTCACCCCCGATGTGTTCGCCGCGGTCTTCACCGAGAGCACAAGCGAGCGACCGACGACCGGTAGGCCGCTCGCTTCCGAATAGCGTCGTCCGAATAGCGTCGTCGTAATCGCTCACGCGACATCGACGGAATCCGCATCGAATACGTGGGAGATTTGCCGGAATTCCGCGCACATTGTTCTCCACACCGCGGGTTCCGCATGACGCGCAAGTGCATCGCGGTCCCAGAACATGGCCTGCGTGCGATACCTTTCGTCCGGATACGGCGTGAACGGAATGCCGGTATCCACCCGACCGCCACCCGACTCCCACCTGGCAAGCACATAGTCGGCCGCCGTGGCGAGCATGTGTCGGGTGTCCGTCGCCGCCATCACGATCAACGGTGTGCGAGCGAGAAAGCCCGCGGCCGCCGCTGCGTCGACCGACGTCGGATCGACGAACGCCGATTTCACCTCGATCAGCCCTCCGGCAAGGCGCGCGCCGATCGCTCTGATCAGCGCCGACTGTCCCGGTTGACCGTCCCATTCGGAGACCGCATGCGACTGATGCGGCAGCGTATACGGCCCCTGAACCCGCAGCCCACCGACCACATCACCCGCGGAATTGATCACCGCGCAGAACACCGTAGTGCTCGAACCGTCGCAAATCGCGTCGTAGTCGAGTGCGTCGTCGACGCCACGCGCCGAGTACGCGGCGTGAGCGCCGTCGAGGTATTGGCGCCAGAGGTCGGGGACGATACTCGGCGATGCGACGATCATCCTTGCATCGCTGGTGACGTCGGAGACGACGATCGGATCGAGCAGGCCGGGGATGTTCGGGGCAGGGCTCGACAAGGGCAGGACAGCTGGCATGGCTGATTTCCTTCAGGGGGCGAGATGAGACGACCCTCTGATTGTGCCGGTTTCCTACCGGAAAGCGGCAAGTGAAATCAATTACCCGCGAGATCCAACGGCACACACTCCGTACGCAAATGACATTTTCGCAACAATTGTGAACGGCGCGCATTGTCACGCGCGCATTCTCAATCCAGTTCCGACACCACCGATGCAACCACGGCACGCATGTCGCCGGTGTGCTCGTGGACGCTGCGCTGTCGCTGGTAGCTGGCTCCGTGATCGACGATGTCGATCACGCGCGCGAGTTCGTCGATGCACCCGAGTTCCTCGGCGATCGGCTCAAGTCGTTTGAGCAACACGGTGAGGTCGTCGGTGACAAGCCGCTCATCGCAGTCGGAATCGAGAATGACGATGGCCTCGAGGCCGTAGCGCGCGGCGCGCCACTTGTTCTCCTGCACCAGCCACGGCGCCATATGCGGGAGCTCTTCACCCGCCGACAGCCGACGATCGAGATCGACGACGAGACAGTGGATGAGCGCGACGATCGCCGAGAGCTCCACCAGATTCGTCATCCCGTCGCACACCCGCACCTCGATGGTGCCCAGGTGCGGTGAGGGGCGGATGTCCCACCGGATCTCGTTGAGGTGGTCGATGATTCCTGTGGTCTTCTGATCGGCGACGAACGCCTCGAACTCGTGCCAGGTCTGGAACTGAAACGGCAGACCCGCAGTGGGCAACTGCTGGAACATCATGGCGCGGTTGCTCGCGTAGCCGGTGTCCTGACCCGACCACATCGGAGACGACGACGAGAGCGCGAGGAGGTGCGGATAGTAGTTGAGCAGCGACGTGAGAATCGGCAGCACCTTGTCGCGTCGGTCGATACCCACGTGCACGTGGACACCCCAGATCAGCATCTGCCTACCCCACCACTGGGTGCGATTGATCAACTCCGCGTACCGGTGCCCCTCGGTGAGCAACTGCGTCGACCACTCCGCGAACGGATGCGTTCCGGCGCCGTAGAGGTCGACGCCGAGTCTGTCGGTGACCGACCGCACGACGTCGAGTGTTGCCGAGAGGTCGTCGATCGCCTCACGCGTCGTCGTACTCACACCGGTCACCAATTCGACGGTGTTGCGCAGCAACTCCTTGTGGACCTTGCCCGCTCGGTCGGGGGCACGGCGACCGACCTCGGCGAACAGCTCTGCCGCCGAGTTCGACAGATCACCGGACACCTTGTCGGTGAGTGCGAACTCCCACTCGACGCCCAGCGTCGGCGTCGGCGAACCGGAGAACTCGATCGGGATGATCTTCGGCATCGATCAGGCCTTCCGCTCAGACCGGTGCCGGTCAGACCGGTACCGGTGTCGCGTCAGCCCTCGACGGAGATGACGCCGCATGCCAGGCGTGAGCCCGCGTCGCCGGTCTTCATCGTCTCGGCGTCGGGCACCGGTGCGTAGCGAGTCGGGATGTTCGCGAAGTTGTCGGGCTTCTCGTGGATGATGATCGACTTGCCTGCGACCTGATTGAGGTTCACCGAGTCAGTCGTGGTCACGGTCTCGCCGGTGCCGTCGGCAAGCACGTTGATGGACACGAGGTCGCCGCTCGAAGGATGACCGGTGTGACCGTCGACCTGCAGGTGGCCGCCCGCCGACGAGAACGGCGTCGAACCGCTCGCCTCGCACACACCGTTCTCGTGGATGTGCATGCCGTGGAAGCCCGCCGCGATGCCGTTGCTGACCTTCACGTCGACGCGCAGCGACGATCCGCTCGGCGTGAACGTCGCGGTGCCGACGGTCTGACCCTTGGTGTCCTTGAGTTGGGCGGTCGCCGACTCCTTGGCCGAGTTCGGGATGTTGTCGGCGTCGTCGACAGATCCGGGAGGTGCCTGATTGCCGGTCACGACCGACGGCGTGGTGCCGGGGGTGTCCGACCGTGGCTCGTCGGGAGTACAGCCGGCAAGTGCCGCGGCGATGGCGCCCGCAGCACCGAGCGCGAGCACGCTGCGCAGGGTCTTCGAGCCAAGTGTCGAATTGCCGGTGGTCATGAAAGCTCCTAGAGATCCGTTGGGCCGTCGAGTGAACAAAGTCGGGTGAAGAGTCTTGCCGTGCCAGAACTCATCGGGTGACCACCACCACAGCGATACCGTCCCGGCACATCGTGAACGACGACGGGCGCTGCTCGACACTGGGACTCGAACCCAGCGCGGTCGCCACCTTCTGTGCTTCCGCCTTCTGCGACGAGTCACGGTAGAGGATGGTGTTCTCGGTGAAGCTGCCGCCGTCGTAGTTGGACGGGCTGGACATGGTGAAGCCCTTGGCCTTGAGGTCGTCGGTGACCTCCGATGCCAGACCAGAGACCGACCCGGCGTTGATCACGCAGAGACGCTCGCTTGTCGAGGCGCTCGTGGCAGACGACGACGCGGGAGTCGACGTGGTGGCAACGCTCGCCTGGGCGTCGCGGAGGCCTTCTTCCGGACTCTGTCCCGACGTCGCAGCGGAGTGCCAGCCGAGTCCGACGAACACGACAGCCACCGCGAGGAGCAGCATGGCCCCGGCCCGCAAGGGAAGGCGATTGGGCTCGCGATCAGCATTCATCACCGATGACCTTAACGCACACGCGGCGGGCAACCGCGCTCAGCGCTACGTGATGTCGAAGCCGAGCCGCCGCGCTGCACGGGCCTTCTGACGCGATGCCCGCAGCCGCCGCAGACGCTTCACCAGCATCGGGTCGGCAGCGAGCGACTCCGGACGATCGACGAGCGCGTTGAGTACCTGGTAGTACCGCGTTGCCGACAGACCGAACAGCTCTTTGATCGCTTCTTCCTTGGCCCCCGCGTACTTCCACCACTGACGCTCGAACGCCAGGATGTCGTGCTCGCGTCGCGACAGACCATCCGGACCCACCTCGTGAGGATCGACGGATTGGCCGGCCGCACTCTGCGTTGTCGGTTCGGGTGCGTTCTCGGGTTGATCACCGTGCTTGCGACTACGCGCTGCTGCGCCGTCCATCTTGCTCCCTCACGCTCGCCTCCGGCCCTACCCGCGTCGGCTCCTCGACGGGGTCAATCGGCGTACCACTCCGGTGACAGAACTCGGGCTACGAGTGCGCTGACCGTCGAATGACACCGATGTGGTTCGTGACCATCTAACCACGCCCGCAAGCGGTCAACCGCGTGTGACTCGCCCGGTTCGGTCGCTCTTATCGAGCCGAGCACAGAAGGCCCAGGGCAGTCGCCGTCATCCGCGCGCAGTAGGCTTTTCACTCATGTCTGTGCTTCCGATCTGCATCGTCGGCGAGCCGGTCCTGCACCAGCAGACCGAGTTGGTCGAACTCGACGACGACGGTCGTCCGTCTGACGAGATCGTCACCCTCCTCGACGACATGTACGAAACCATGGACGCCGCGCACGGCGTCGGCCTCGCCGCCAACCAGGTGGGCGTCGGCAAACGGATGTTCGTCTACGACTGTCCCGACGGCGACGCGGGTCGCGCCTCGGCCCGGCGACGGGGCGAGGTGATCAATCCCGTCCTCGAGACGTCGGAGATCCCGGAAACCATGCCGGATCCCGACGACGACGAAGAAGGCTGCCTGTCGGTGCCCGGCGAGCAGTTCCCCACCGGCCGTGCCGAGTGGGCGCGGGTCACCGGCGTCGACCGCAACGGCGACGAGGTCGTCATCGAGGGCAACGGATTCTTCGCCCGCATGCTGCAGCACGAGACCGGACACCTCGACGGCTTCCTCTACGTCGACGTCTTGATCGGACGCAACGCCCGCGCCGCCAAGAAGGCCATCAAGAAGCACAAGTGGGGCATTCCCGGCGTGGCCTGGATCCCCGGCGAGCAGGCCGACCCGTTCGGCCACGACGACGTCGACTGACCCCCCCGACCCCGACCCCGACCCCGACCCATCGACCCCCACCGACGGGACACGCGATGAGCGAGCAACCCTCGAGTCCCGATCCGGCACGTCTTCCCCCTGCACGTCTGCCCCCTGCACGTCTGCCCCCTGCACGTCTTCCCACCGACGCCTACCCCGGCGACCGCGTCGTCGTGCGGTATCTGCTCGGCGACGCGACACCCGCAGACTGGCGGCACTCACCGAATCCGGCTCCCGCGTCGACGGCAGCGCCCACGATGTCCGACGTCACGGGGTTTCTGGTGGAACGCCCCGATACCGAACGCACCGATGCCGAATGCACCGATACCGAACGCCCCGATACCGGGGACCTCGACTCGACGCTGCTGATCGAACGCGACGGAACGGTCGAGTCCATCCCCCGCGAGTCGGTCGTGTCGATTCGCCTCCTGTCGGCACAACCGGTGCGCAACAGCGCGATTCGCGACCTCGAGCATGCAGCGGCGCTCGCATGGCCGGGCGTCGAGTCGACGTGGATCGACGGCTGGCTGGCGCGTGCGGGTGCAGGATTCTCCCGTCGCGCGAATTCTGCTGTGCCACTGGACCGTTCAGCACGCGCCGACGCCCCCACGCTGCGCGCCCTCACCTCCTGGTACGCCGAACGGGACCTGCCCGTCCTACTGGCGCTGCCCGAGCGACTGATCGCCGCGCGCACAGTAGGGGGCGAACCGGCCAGCCCGACGGTTCACATCCTGACCCGCACCCTCGACGACTTTCCCGGTGCCACAGATGATTTCCCAGGTATGACAACGGGACTCGGCATCACGGGAGAACTCGACGTCGAACTCGCTCCGACGCCGAGCGCACGGTGGGCACAGTCGTACAGCCGCGGTCGAGACACCGATCTCGTTGCCGCCGTGGTCGGTTCGGCACAGGGGCCGGTGACGTTCGCGACGGTCGTCGACGAGAGCGGGACGCTGATCGCGACCGGCCGAGCAGCCGTCACCTCGTCGCCGTCCGGCGTCGCGTGGCTCGGCATCACCGCGCTGTGGACCGAGCCGTCCCACCGTCGGCGCCATATCTCTGACGCCGTACTCGCCCGCCTGATGACCTGGGGAATCACGCACGACGCGCAGTCGGCGTACGTACAGGTCGAAGCAGACAACGCTGTTGCCGGACGCTGGTATCGCAGAAGGGGATTCGCCTTGCACCACACCTCTCACTACGAGTCGATCGCCTGATGTCGGCACGTAAGCCGACGGTCGCGCAGCGTCGTCGACAAGCCGTGGTGTCGGCCGTCGCGCTGGTCGTGATCGCGCTCGTCGTCGTAGCGACGTGGCTGATCAACCGATCCGACGACTCGAACTCCGCCGCCCAGTCGGCCTCATCGACGTCATCCACCGCGAAGCCGTCGTCGAAGAAGCAGTCGGGCACAGCTTCTCAGGGCGGCACCGCCTCTCGGACAACGGTGGCACCGACCGCGGCGGCATCGGTTCCGGCGCAGGTGACCAAGACGCTGTCGCTCATCGACGCCGGTAAGTGGCCGCCAGACGACGCGTCGGGGACCAAGGGCGGGACCAACTTCGGGAACTTCGAGGGTCGGCTGCCGAAGAAGACGTCCTCGGGTAAGCGGATCACCTACACCGAGTGGGACGTCAACCGTCGCGAAGCGGGAAGAAGCCGCGATGCGGAACGTATCGTGACGGGAAGCGACGGTTCCGCCTGGTATACCTCCGACCACTACAACACCTTCGTCCAGATCCGAGGCCCCAACCGATGAGCCAACTCCGATGACCTCAGGCGCGGGAGGCGACAGCATCTCCGACACCGGCATTCCCCTGGCGCGTTTCCTCGACGCCGCGTCCCGGAAGGGGCCCGCCGTCGGACTCTGGGTGGGCAGCCGACCACCGAGCGCGCCGTCGTCGTACGAGTACCGCGAGGTGACCGGCCGAACGATGACCACCGTCAATGGTCTCTACGAAACCTATGCGCGCGCATGGGATTTCCCCGACTACTTCGGACACAATGCCGATGCGTTCGACGAGTGCATGCGCGAACTCGACGACTCCGCCGGCCCCACCGACAGTCCCGCGGGGTACCTGACCGATATCGTCGACGCCGACCGCCTGCTCGCCACCGACCGCGAGGCCTTCGACTGGTTCGCGACGTCGCAGCTCCGCTTCCGCGACCACTATCGCGACGTCGCCGTGCCGCACAGAACCTTTGCGACGCTGCTCGAAACCTCGGCAGATCGACGACGCGAGCTGATCACCCGTTGGCGTCGTGCGGGAGTCACCGTCGTCACCGTCGGCGACGACCGTCGACTCTGAGGTAAACCACCCAGAGACAACCGACGCTGAGGCAGCCCACCCTGAGACAAACGACCCACTACAGCGCATGTGGCCGAATGCTTGTTGCACCGTGCCGCACAGGGTTACGTTGACATCACCCCTGCAGACAGACGGGGAACCCACGACGTAGGGAGTCGATCATGACCATTCTCGCCGCTACCGAGGTACTCGCACGATCGACGACGACGACAAGCGTCGGCTGGATCGGCTACATCATCATCGGCGCCATTGCCGGATGGATCGCCGGAAAGATCGTCAAGGGCGGCGGATCAGGAATCCTGATGAACATCGTCATCGGCATCGTCGGTGCACTGATCGGCGGATTCCTGCTCAGCTTCTTCGTCGACACAGCGTCCGGCGGTTGGTGGTTCACACTCTTCACCGCTGTTCTCGGCGCAGTGATCCTGCTGTGGATCGTCGGGTTGGTACAGAGCAGGCGCTGAGTTCATTCGGGCCGGGCCTGTCGGGGCAGGCCCGGCTCGCTCTCAGGCGGGAGCGAGCGGAACAACCCCGGGATGTCCGTCGAGATAGTGCTTGGTGAACGTGCACACCGGGCGCAAGCGGGCGCCCTGGGCCTTGGCATAACTGATCACGCTGCGCGTCAGGCCGGTACCGAGGCCGTGACCGGTGTATTCGTCGTAGAGCACCGTGTGGAGAACGGTCAGCGTTGTCTCGCCGTCGACCGTCTCGCTGGAGTATCCGAGAACGCCGACGAGGTCGCCCGCCACCCATAGCTCAAATCTGTCGCGGGTGGGGTTGTGCACGACCTGCGCTATCTGCTGCAGGATCGATCGGGCCGACTGGGTCGGCCGCTGGTGATACTTCCGGTGCATGGCTCGTCCATCCCCTCTTCAGGCTCGTTCGCAGCGTCTACACAGCTCACTGAGCGCTGCGTCCGGTTCCCCTCCGGGCACGACGGTGTGTGATCGCAGTCACATCGTAACCTGCGGAAGCGTAGCTTCAAGGGCTTTGAGACGAGACCACCGGTATCGAGACGGATTCATCGCAAACGTTCGCCCGCGGTTCACCCGCGCGTGACGTGACGTGACGTCGACGACGCGCGCATGCGACACTACGACGCACCGCGTTCGACGGCCCGGCGGTAGGGCTTACGCCCGGCTTCCTGACGCATCGGCAGCAAGCCAGTACAGTGAACTGCGCACACAACCGAATCAACGCGGGGGCTCTCACGTAACCGAGGGCTGAGATGGCGGCAGGCGGCCGCTGACCGCATGAACCTGTCCGGGTAATGCCGGCGTAGGGAGAATCTCATGGGCACACGTGTATCCGGCGGCAGCAATTCCGCGTACAAGGTCGACTCCGACATCCTGACCACGGGACCGATCGAGGGCAGCACCAAGCACTACGTCGACGTCGACGGGCTCCGAGTTCCGCAGCGACGCATCAACCTCACCAACGGTGAGCACCTCGATGTCTACGACACCTCGGGTCCCTACACCGACTCCACCGCGGTGATCGACGTCGAGGCAGGCCTTGCCCGTACCCGCGACGAGTGGCACCGTCCCGACCCCGTCGACGGAGCGTCGACCCAACTCGCTTGGGCACGAGCCGGACTCGTCACCGACGAGATGCGTTTCATCGCCGCACGCGAGAACGTCGACGTCGAACTCGTGCGCAGTGAGGTCGCTGCCGGACGCGCGGTGATCCCGGCCAACCACCGCCATCCCGAGTCCGAACCGATGATCATCGGCAAGGCGTTCGCGGTGAAAATCAATGCGAATATCGGCAATTCGGCGGTGACCAGTTCCATCGCGGAAGAGGTCGAGAAGATGGTGTGGGCGACACGCTGGGGCGCCGACACCATCATGGATCTGTCCACCGGCGACGACATCCACCTCACCCGCGAGTGGATCATGCGCAATTCCCCTGTCCCCGTTGGCACGGTCCCGATCTACCAGGCGCTGGAGAAGGTCAAGGGCGATCCCACCAAGCTGACGTGGGAGATGTACCGCGACACCGTGATCGAGCAGGCCGAGCAGGGCGTCGACTACATGACGGTGCACGCGGGCGTGCTGCTGCGCTACGTACCCCTGACGGCTCGCCGGGTAACCGGAATCGTCTCGCGCGGCGGGTCGATCATGGCTGCGTGGTGCCTCGCCCACCACGAAGAGTCGTTCCTGTACACGCATTTCGACGAGCTGTGCGAGATCTTCGCGCGCTACGACATCACCTTCTCACTCGGCGACGGGCTGCGTCCGGGCTCGATCGCCGACGCCAACGACGAGGCACAGTTCGCCGAACTGCGCACGCTCGGTGAGTTGACCCGCATCGCGAAATCCCATGGCGTGCAGGTGATGATCGAGGGCCCCGGCCATATCCCGATGCACAAGATCGTCGAGAATGTGCGCCTCGAAGAGGAGTTGTGCGAGGAGGCGCCGTTCTACACCCTCGGCCCACTCGCCACCGACATCGCGCCCGCATACGACCACATCACCTCGGCGATCGGTGCGGCGATGATCGCGCAAGCCGGGACAGCCATGCTCTGCTACGTCACGCCGAAGGAACACCTCGGCCTTCCCGACCGCGACGACGTGAAGGTCGGTGTGATCACCTACAAGATCGCGGCCCACTCTGCCGATCTGGCCAAAGGCCACCCGCGAGCACAGGAACGCGACGACGCATTGAGCAAGGCGCGCTTCGAGTTTCGCTGGACAGACCAGTTCAACCTCGCACTCGACCCCGACACGGCACGCGAGTACCACGACGAAACCCTGCCCGCGGAGCCCGCCAAGACGGCTCACTTCTGCTCGATGTGCGGCCCGAAGTTCTGCTCGATGCGTATCTCGGCCGACGTACGGGCGTACGCAGAGGAGCACAATCTGGTGACAGCAGAAGACATCGACCGACGAATCGAGCAGGAGATGGCAGCGAAGTCCGCCGAGTTCGCCGACGCCGGCAACCGCGTCTACCTGCCGATCGATGCGACATCGGGAGCCGCAAGCAGATCATGACGA
The DNA here is from genome assembly GCF_000248055.1 of Gordonia sputi NBRC 100414. GTDB lineage: Bacteria > Actinomycetota > Actinomycetes > Mycobacteriales > Mycobacteriaceae > Gordonia > Gordonia sputi. The sequence goes on from NZ_BAFC01000080.1 coordinate 46,385, forward strand.
CACCACTGTTGCCCACCACCGAACCGGGGGCCACACCCGTCCGGGTGATGACCATCGCGGGTTCGGACTCCGGTGGCGGCGCCGGAATCCAAGCGGACATGCGAACTTTCGCGTTGCTCGGACTACACGGACTCGTCGCGGTCACCGCGGTGACGGTGCAGAACTCGGTGGGCGTCAGCGGCTTTCAGGAGATCGATCCGGAGATCGTCTCGGCGCAGATCCGCAGTGTCGTCACCGATATCGGGACGAGTGCCGTCAAGACCGGCATGCTGGCGTCGGGACCGATCATCGACGCCGTCGCCGACGCCTGCGCGGAACGCGGTATCGGCCGTGGCGGCGACACCCCGCTCGTCGTCGACCCGGTCTGTGCGTCGATGCACGGCGATCAGCTGCTCGCCGACGATGCGCTGGACGTGTTGCGGCGCAGACTTTTTCCTCTCGCCACGGTCGTCACACCCAACCTCGACGAGGTGCGACTGCTGACGGGCATCGAGGTCGTCGACGCTGCGTCGCAGCGCAAGGCAGCCGTCGAATTGCACGGGTTGGGTCCGCAGTGGGCACTGGTCAAAGGTGGCCACCTGCGTTCGAGTTCGCTCAGTCCCGACCTGCTGTACGACGGCACCGACTTCCTCGAATTCGCGACCGCTCGCGTCGACACGCCGCACGATCACGGCGCGGGCGACACGCTTGCAGCTGCGATCGCGTGCGCTCTCGCGCACGGATATGCCTTGCCGGACGCCATCGATTTCGCGAAGCAGTGGGTTACCCGCGGCCTGCGCTCGGCCTATCCTCTCGGAGCCGGACACGGCCCTGTCAATCCGCTGTGGCGTGTCGACAACGACGTCCGACGTGCGTGAACGGGAATCGTCTGAGAGGTAGCGGACCAATAACAGTCCGCTACATCTCGCGATAAACGTCCCGAAGCTCACCGTAGGGTGAGGCCATGGGCTGGACGTTTCTCATGGACATGGACGGCGTGTTGACGAACGAGGATCACCTCGTTCCCGGCGCAGACGATTTCATCGCGGAATTACGCAACAACGACATTCCTTTTTCGGTTCTCACCAACAACTCGATCCGCACGGCACGCGACCAGCACGCTCGGTTGCTGCAGATCGGCCTCGACATTCCGGAGGAATCGATCTGGACTTCGGGAATGGCGACGGCGGACTTTCTCGCGTCACAGGATCAGGGCGACACCGCGTTCGTCATCGGCGAATCTGGGCTGACCACTCCCCTGTACGAGAAGGGTTTTGTGACGACGGAGACCAATCCCGACTACGTGGTGCTCGGCGAGACGCGCATGTACTCGTTCGAGGCGATCACCAGCGCGATCCGCATGATCGAGCGCGGTTCGAAGTTCATCGCCACCAACCCCGACGTGACGGGACCGTCGCACGACGGCTCGATCCCGGCGACCGGAGCCGTGGCCGCGATGATCTCCAAGGCGACCGGACGCGAGCCGTACTACGTGGGCAAGCCCAATCCGATCATGATGCGATCGGCACTTCGACGCCTCGGCTCACATTCGGAGAACACCCTGATGATCGGCGACCGCATGGACACCGACATCATCGCGGGCCTCGAATCGGGAATGCGCACGATCCTGGTGCTCAGCGGAATCTCCACCCGGGAGTCCGTCGAGAAGTATCCCTACCGCCCCACACTCATCCTGGATTCGGTCAACGACCTCGTCGGCCACACCGACGATCCCTTCGGCGACGCGGTCACGCCGGACTCGTCGACGTAACCCTGCCGACCGTCGCACACTGCACCGTGATGAATGCGAAAGTGCCCGCCCCGAATTCGGGGCGGGCACTTTCGCGTGTTGTCGAAATTCAGCTCGATGCCGTCAGCTCGAGGCCAGTGCCTTCGATTTGAGGTGCTCGAACTCCTCGGGAGTGATGGCGCCCGAATCGAGGAGCGCCTTTGCATCCGCGATCTGTTGTGCGGGCGAGGTGCCTGCGACGTCACGGATGTAGCTGTCGGATTCCTTCTTGTACTCGGCAGCCGCGGCCTGCGCGCGCTCCTGCATACCCTTGCCCTTGGCGAGCAGATACACGATCGCCGTGATGTACGGGAAAATGATCAGGCAGATGACCCACGCAGCCTTCGCCCACCCCGAAGACTTATGGTCACGGAAAAGGTCGGCGATGATGTTCCACAACACGATCAGGTAGGCGACGAACGCAAAGATCACGACCATCGTCCACAAGAAGTTCCAGAAGCCTTCCCACATTTCGGTTTCTCCTAGCTCGGCGGGAAACGGCCTTATTGGCCGTGGATGACGCTACAGGTAATCGCGGACGCTGTACGTGCGAGCTTGCGGATTCATCAAGTCCACAAAATGGTTTCTCAGCATCCGGAACCATTCGGCTGGTCGGGCATGATGAGACATATGACCATCGAACTCGGCCTCGACACGTTCGGCGACGTGACAGTCGACGACTCCGGCGACACCATCTCCTACGCGCAGACGATCCGCAACGTACTCGACCAAGCCGTGCTCGCCGATTCCGTCGGCGTCGACTTCTTGGGAGTCGGCGAACACCACCGCGACGACTACGCGGTCTCGGCGCCCGACGTCGTCCTGGGCGCGATCGCCGCGCGCACCGAGCGGATGCAACTCGGTTCTGCCGTCACCGTGCTGAGCTCCGACGACCCGATCCGCGTGTTCGAACGCTTCTCGACGGTCGACGCGATCTCGTCCGGGCGCGCCGAGGTCATCCTCGGCCGCGGCTCCTTCACCGAATCGTTCCCGCTGTTCGGGTTCGAACTCGATCAGTACGAGGAGTTGTTCACCGAGAAGCTGTCACTGTTCGCCAAGCTGCGCACGGGTGAGCCGGTGACCTGGGAAGGCGCGCTGCGCCCACCGCTGCGCGACCAGACGGTGTATCCGAAGCTGGAGAATCCACCGCTCCCGACATGGATTGCCGTGGGCGGCAGCCCCGAGTCCGTGGTCCGCGCGGCGAGTTACGGACTGCCGCTGATGCTCGCGATCATCGGCGGCGACCCGCTTCGTTTCGCGCCGTACGTCGATCTCTACCGTCGCGCCCTCGAACAACTCGACAAGCCCACCGACCTCCCCGTCGGCGTCCACTCCCCCGGCCATATCGCCGAGACCGACGAGCAGGCGCGCGACGAACTCTGGCCGCACTACCGGGTCACCGTCGGGCGCATCGGTGCCGAGCGCGGCTGGCCACCACCGACCCGCATCGAGTTCGACCAGTCGACGGGACCCGCCGGTTCGCTCTACGTCGGATCTCCGGAAACCGTTGCTCAGAAGATCGCTCGCACCGCGAAGGCGCTGGGCCTGAGCCGGTTCGACCTCAAATACTCGCACGGCACGCTCCCCCACTCCGCACTCATGCGCAGCGTCGAACTCTATGGGACACAGGTGATCCCGCGCGTCCGCGAGCTGCTCGCCGAGTCCTGAGCGCGCCCTGCCCGCTGTGCGCTCGAGACAGCCGACTGGGCGCTCGAGACGGTCGACTGTGCGCCCCACACCGCCGACTGGGCGCTCGAGACGGTCGACTGTGCGCTCTATACCGCCGACCGTGCGCGCCCAGTTGCGGTGCGCCCCAACGCGTCAGCGGCGGCTCAGTGTGACCTGGAAGTCGCCGGCAGGGTCGGACCAGGTCTCCGCGACCGGCAGCCCGGCGTCGGACAGCTCGGCGGCGAGTTGCTCCGGCGCGAACTTGGTGCTGATCTCGGTGAGGATCTCCGCGCCTTCGGGTAGCTGCCACTCGCGACCGAGCGCACCGAGGTGCGCGTTGATCGGACGTCGCGCGCGTAGCCACATCTCGATCCGGTGCAGCTTGGGGTTCCACCGGGCGATGTGGTCGAAGTCGTCGACGAACAACCCCGACGCGTCGAGTCCGCGACGCAGCACCTCGATCATGTTCCTGTTGAAATCCGCTGTGACACCGGCTTTGTCGTCGTAGGCGGCAACCAGTCGGCCGGTGTCTTTGATGCGGTCGGCGCCGAGCAGGAAGTAGTCACCAGGACTCAACGCCTCGGACAGTCGGGAGAAGAACTCGTCGCGCGCAGGGTCGTCGAAGTTCCCGATGGTGCCTCCGAGGAACGCCGCCAACCTCGGCCCGTCGGACTGTGGCAGTTGGAGTCCGGGGGCGGTGAAGTCGGCGAGCACCGGCTCGATCGTCAACGACGGGTAGTCGGCGGCGAGGATTTCGGCTGTGCCTGCGAGCATTTCGGCACTCACGTCGACCGGGACGTAGGTGAACTCACGTCCGCGTTCGGCGGCGTGCGCGGCAAAGGCGTCGAGCAGCAGTCGTGTCTTGGTCGACGTTCCCGAACCCAACTCGACCATCATCGTCGCGTCTGTCGTCGACGCGATGTCGGCGGCATGCGCGGCGAGGATCGCTGTCTCCCTGCGCGTCGGGTAGTACTCGGGCAGGAAGGTGATCTCGTCGAAGAGTTTGCTGCCACGTTCGTCGTAGAGCCATTTGGTCGGCAGGACAGGCGGGGTTTGCCAGAGTCCCTCGGCGGCATCTGCGGCCAGGGCCGGATTGGCTGTGGTTGAGGTCATCGGGCCAGACGCAGCCCGGAGAAGACCCAGCGCGACTCGGCCGGGAAGAAGTTGCGATAGCTGACCCGCTCATGCCCGCGAGGCGTGATCGCGCTGGCTCCGCGCAACACGTGTTGGTCGCACATGAACTTGCCGTTGTACTCGCCGACGGCTCCGTTCGCGGGCGCGAAACCGGGATAGGGCAGGTAGGCACTCGATGTCCACTCCCACACGTCGCCGATCATCGCCGAGCCTGCGCGTCCGGGATGACATCGTGCCGGATCGAGCAGTTCCCCACGCGCGCCGCCGACGCCTGCCGGGTTCGGCCCTCCGGGCACGCTGGGCGCGCCCGTTGCTGCGTACTCCCACTCGAACTCGGTTGGCAGCCGCGCCCCCGCCCACCGCGCAAAGGCATCCGCCTCGTAGAACGACACGTGCACGACGGGCTCATCCCACACGACAGGTCGACGCCCCGACAACGTGAACGTCGTCCACTCGCCGTCGTCGAACGACCAGTAACCCGGTGCGCGCCAGCTGGTTTCGTTGATATGTGCCCAGCCGTTCGACAGCCACAGTTCGTGTCGTCGGTAGCCGTCGTCGGCGATGAAGTCGAGCCAGTCGGCATTGGTGACCGCACGCTCGGCGATCTCGAAGTCTTCCAGGAACACCCGATGCCGAGGACCCTCGTTGTCGTACGCGAAGGTCTCGGGCGTGGTGCCCGACCCGGCGAACGGTGTCCCGACCTCGACGACGCCGCCCGCGACCTCGCGCCATGTCAGGGCGTCAGGCTCGCCCTGCTCGTCGGCGGGGCGGTCGACGTAGACGGGATCGAAGTGGTGCGTGGAGAACAGGTGCTTGAGGTCCATCAGGATCAGCTCCTGATGCTGCTGCTCGTGATTGAAGCCCAGCTCGAGCAGCCCCAGCGTCGACTCGTCGTAGTCGCCGCGCTGGAGAAGTTCACTCATCGCGGCGTCGACGTATTCGCGGTACCGCGTGATGTCGGTGATACCGGGGCGGGTGACCAGCCCGCGGTCGGGTCGTGGGTGTCGCTCGCCGACGGTCTCGTAATAGCTGTTGAACAGGTAGCGGAAGGTCTCGTCGTACACCACGTACGACGGATCGTTGCGCAGGATGAACTCTTCGAAGAACCAGGTCACGTGCGCGCGATGCCACTTGGTGGGGCTGGCCGCGGTCATCGATTGCGGTGTCTGGTCTTCGGCCGACAGCGTCGAGCACAACTGATCTGTCAGTGCGCGGATATCGAGGAATCGCCGTGTTCTCGACGCTTCGTCTGTGGCAGGTGCCGAAACCTGCTCAGCGGATATGCGATTGGTGATGCTCACTGGAATACCTCCGGTGGCTGTTCGTCGCGGGACAAGCGATCAGACGATCACTCGCCGACAACACCATCGTTGCCAGGGCCGCGCACCCTGTCAACGCGGTTGGCGTCGACCAGGCGGTTGCGTGCTCCTGCATCCAGTCCAGCACAGGGGTCTGACATTTACCCCTGACCGAAGCGCTCAGCGCCCCTCGGCCTCGTCCTCCCACTCGGCGTCGGCGGCGTCTTCGCCCTCGTCGACCACGTGCACGGCGGCTTCCTCGGCGCTCGCGCCCGCTCCGTCGATTCCGCAGTCGGTTGCCACGGCCTCGGCTTCGTTGTCGACGACGCCACCCTGATCGGGTGCGAGGAGTCGGCCTGCGCGTCGGTCGCCCACCTGGTCGTCCTCGACGAACTCGGGACTCGAATCACTCTCGTGCGCTTGCCAATCGGGGTGCTCGTCGCGCTCGATCTCGTCGATCGGGTCGTCCTTCTGCCACGGGTCGGGCTCTTCCTCGGAGAGCTTCTCGTCGAGCGACTCACCCTCGCGCATCTCTGATGCTGTGAGCCCGCGCATCGCGGCCTTGGGCTCGTAGTCGGGTGGCGAGTACCCCTCGTCGAGGACGTCGTCGACGCCGCGGTCGTCGAGTGAGTCCTGAGGCTGCAACTGATCGTCGGGGTCGAGTGCGTACTCGCTGTCACCTTCGATGATGGATTCGTTTTCGTCGCTCACACCTCCACGATAGGCGCAGGAGCGAATCGCAGAAGACGGCACGCGACGACTCGCGATCAGGGAAACTGTGGAGATGTTGGCAGAAATGCAACAGGATGCCGAGTCGCTCTACGCCGCCGGCGAGTACGACCACGCCCTCGCCGAGTTCTCGGTGCTGCGCGAGATGCGTTCACGACGCGAGGGCCCGTATTCGGTGTCATACCTCGCCAACGTCCACGACTGTGTGCGCTGCATGTCAGCACTCGAATTGTGGGCCGATTCCAACCCGCTCTGCCACGAGCTCTACGGCAAGTACGTGCACACCCACGGCCGCGGCGAGGCCGACACCGTCGACGTCGCCAAGCACTGGGCCTGGGCACTGGTGCACCTGGCCGACTACGCACGCGCGCTGCGCCTCTACGTGCTGACCGCCGACGCCCTCTGGGACACCGACCCGGCACAAGCGCGCCGCCTACTCGGCGCCGCAGCCGTTCACCGCCACGACACCGACCCGACGACGCTGCTCTCCGACGACCGACTAGACGGCGTCCCCATCCATCACGCGGGAGCGCTCGGCTCTGCACTTGCGGAGTTCGTCTCGACGACACCACCCGCAGATGTTGCGCAGCTCCCCGACCGGGTCACCATCGACGGCCTTCTCCAGTGAAAATTCGCGCGACGCGGCGTAGCCCATAGCCCTGATCTGGGCACTTTGGCGCGAGAAGTAGGCGTGCTCCACCTCGCGAGATCACTGACCCCGGGCGACATCGCGCGGCGCCCGCCGGGTACGTACACAATCCGGTCGTCAGCGCGAGGGCACGACAATAATTGTCGCCGCGCCCCGCTGACGTCACAGTTGTGTACGTACCGCCCCGGGCGTCTCGACGACACCACCCGCAGATGTTGCGCAGCTTCCCCACCGGGTCACCATCGACGGCCTTCTCCAGTGAGAATTCCGCGCTATGCGGCGCATCCCGCGGCCCGGATCTGGGCACTTTGGCGCGAGAAATAGGCCTTCGTGGACCGGTTGAACAAAAGGTAGGCCCAGACTGCGGCTACAGCAGCCCACACCGCGACCACCAAGAGCGCCGCCAACGCGAGCAGGCCGACGAGGACGACCCCGACGATCGTGCCCACGACGGCGATCCCGAGTAGCACGAGGCTGATCACCGCGATGGCGCAGTAGAACAAGTAGGGCCCTCTCGACCCGCGAAGCAGCCCGATCGCCAGTCCGAAGTTGAGCAGAAGCCACGCGACCTCGCCGATGATGACGGCGACCTGCGATGGTTCGACCTCTTGAGCGCCCGGCCTTCCTGCGATGAAAAGCAGCAGAAAAGCCCCCGACACCACGCTGAGAATCGATGCCAGCAGCTGCAGCCATCCGAACACCGTGACCTGCACGGGACGCTTCATGGCCAGCATCACCGGATCAACGCCGTACCCCATACCAACGCCCATGGGCGGCCCCAGGTGGTACGCGCCGTTCGGATGCGGATAGTGGCCTGGCGTCTGATAGACCGCCGGCCCGGGAGGCGGGCTTGTCGGTCCAGACCAGAAGTCAGCGGATGTCGCTTGAGGTCGCCGGTCGACGGGCCAGGGGTCGCGAGGCTGCTCCACCTGGCGAGATTACTAACCCCGGACGACGCCGCGCGTCGCCCGACCGGACCACATTGCCGCTAGTCGGCCACGCGATCACCTTGGGCTGGGCTGTGCCATAGCCTGTTTCATTCACTATGGTTGTCGCCCGGTACGTACACAATCCGGTCGTCAGCGCGAGGGCACGACAATAATCGTCGCCGCGCCTCGCTGACGTCACAGTTGTGTACGCACCGCCCCGGGCGATGCCGCGCGTCGCCCGGGGCGGACCACATTGCCGCTAGTCGGCCACGCGATTTCGGCGTCGGAAGACGTGGGTGTCGAAGGCCAGACCGCCCGCCGACGCGAAGCCGACCGCGAGGAGACCCGCGATGAGCGCGAGCGGGAACTCGTAACCGCCATCGGACGCCCAGAACCCATGATCGATGTGGGCGACGAAGATCGCGCCGATCATGTCGATGATCAGCAGCACGGAGACGAGCGGCAGAAGGGCCCCGGCGATCAGCAGAATGCCGCCGATCAGCTCGACCCAGGTCGCGTAGTACGCGGAGAACTCGGGGAAGGGCGCACCCATCTTGGAGAAGCTGGCCTTGGTGCCATCGAGCCCGAAGGTGTGGAGCTTCTGCCAACCGTGCGCGATGAAGATGATGCCGAGGATCACCCGTGCGGCAAATAGTCCCAGACTGCGGATCGGGTACATGCTGTCACCTTTCTCAGGACGGTGTTCGCCCCTTGCGTTGTTCGTATCGAACATGAATCTAACCGGACCCTAGTCCGTTTACAACCTGACGCGCCTCACGAAACCAACGCTACGGGTAGGGTGAGTTCTCGCGTCCCGATCGAGAAAACGACGCCGAAAAAGCCCAAGCCGGACAAGCTGGACAGGCTCGGGTAGATGGTAGAGCCGAAGAGTCAGCCAGTAGGGCCAGAGACAGGAGCCGTTGCGTGCCGGGAAAGTCGGGAAAGAGTTCACGGCAACCTGTTCTCGGTACACCGGCCGACAGCGTCGACCCCTACCTGCCGGACAACGGCAATCTCGGTTACCGCATCTCCCGCTACGACCTCGACCTCGAATACAAAGTCGCCAGCAACCGCCTCGAAGGCGCTGCGACGCTGACCGCGACGTCGTATGTGGAGCTGGCGCGTTTCAGCCTCGACATGGCGTCGACGCTCAATGTCAGCAAGGTCACCGTCAACGACAGGCGGGCCAGGTACAGCCACCGGCAGCGCAAGCTGTTCATCACCCCCGACTCCCCCATCCAGCCGGGCGGAGCGATGACGATCGTCATCCGCTACAGCGGCACCCCGCGCCCCATCCGAGGCCCGTGGGGCACCGTCGGATGGGAAGAACTGACCGACGGCTCACTGTGCGCCAACCAGCCCAACGGCGCGGCGTCGTGGTTTCCCTGCGACGACCACCCGAGCGCCAAAGCGCCCTACCGCATCTCGATCACCACCGACAGCCCGTACTACGCACTCGCCAACGGCGTGCTCGAGTCCAAACGCGTACGCGCAGCACAGACGACGTGGGTCTACGAACAGATCGAACCGATGTCGACCTATCTGGCCTCGATCCAGATCGGACCATACGAGCACATCCGGCTGGCATCGAAACCCGTTCCGGTGGAAGCGATCCTGCCGTCACGACTGAAGGAGAACTTCCGCGTCGACTTCGGCAAACAGTTGGAGATGGTCGAGGCGTTCACCGAGATGTTCGGCCCCTACCCGTTTGCCAAGTACACCGTCGTGGTGACCGACGATTCGCTCGAAATCCCCATCGAGGCACAGAGTTTCAGCACATTCGGGGCCAACCACTGCGACGGCAGCCGCGACGCCGAGAGGCTGATCGCCCACGAACTCGCCCATCAGTGGTTCGGCAATTCGGTGACACTCGAGCAGTGGCACGACATCTGGCTCCACGAGGGATTCGCCTGCTACTCCGAGTGGCTGTGGAGCCAACGATCGGGCGGACGCAGCGCAGGCGAATGGGCGCGACATTACTACGCCAAGCTCGCCGCCAATCCGGTCCGGGTCACGCTCGTCGATCCCGGCCCGCGCAAGATGTTCGACGACTGGGTCTACAAACGCGGCGCAATCACGTTGCACGCCTTGCGTCTTCGCATCGGTGACGGAAACTTCTTCGCACTCCTGCATCGTTGGACCGAGAAGTACCGCTACGGAACCGTCACGACCGAGGACTTCATCGCGCTCGCGGCAAACTACTCCGACTCCCCGCTGAACGATCTGTGGCAGACCTGGCTGTTCACACCGGAGCTTCCGGCGTTCCCCGAACCGTCCTGACGCCGGGGCATCGATGTGTCGATGACTTCGGGTCCTGATCCCGAGATCCCCGCGGTGTCCGACGGTGCGACCGGGCCCAGCTCCGGCGGGCGCAGCGCCGTCGGTCGCGTCACCATCGCGACGATCATTGCGGCGGCGTCGGGCTACCTGGTTCTGCTCCTCGCCGCACGGCAGCTCGGCGCGATCGGATACGCCGTCTTCGCGGTCTTCTGGGCGGCATACGGCCTCGTCACCGGCGCACAGAACGGGCAGCTCCAGGAGACGACGCGCACCATCCGCGCCGCCTCGGAGACGCGCACACGCCTCGGCCGACCGTTGCTGGTCAACGTCGGTATCGGCGCGGCGCTCGCAGTCATCGTCGCGGCGACGTCGCCGCTGTGGAGCGGCCACGTGTTCGACCAGTACCGCGCGCTGTCGGTGGTGCTGCTCGCGGTCGGGGTCGCGAGCTTCGCGGTGTACGCGCACCTCTGCGGCGCATTGTCGGGGTCGCTGTCGTGGTCGCCGTTCGCCGTCCTGCTGAGCGTCGACGCGCTGATCCGACTGGTCGGCGCGGGCATCGCAGTCGCTTTCGGCTGGGGTGTGCTGGCGTTTCTGGTGATCACGGTGGTCGGCTCGGTGTCGTGGCTCGTGGTGCTCGCAACGTCGTCGACGGCCCGACGCGCCGTCGGATTGCCCGGCGACGTCGACGACCGACGCCTGGCGGGCAACACCCTCACCGCGATGGCGGCCGCACTGGCGTCGGCGGTGGTGGTGATGGGCTTCCCGGTGCTGATCAACGTCACCGCGCGCGCCGACGACGATTCGCGTGTTGTGGGTGCCGTCATCCTGGCGGTCACTTTGACCAGAGCGCCACTACTGGTGCCGCTCAACAGCTTTCAAGGCGTGCTGATCACCCGGTTCGTCGCGGCGCGCGACGCGTTGCTGCGCTCGCTCGCCGTGCCGCTGGCCGCGGTCGTCGTGGTCGGTGCGATCGGCGCGGTCGCGGCGTGGGCGATCGGCTCCTGGCTGCTCACCCACATCTTCGGCGCCGACTTCACGCTCGGCGGCGGCACCATCGCGCTGTTCATGGTCGGCGCCACGGCCCTGGGACTGCTGACCGTCACCGGCGCGGCCACGCTGTCCGTCGGCGCGCACCGGTGGTACGCGGCGGGGTGGTGGGTTGCCGCGATCGCCTGCGCCGCGCTGCTGACCGTGCCGCTCGAGGTGACCGACCGCGTCGCGCTGTCCTTGGTCGTCGGGCCGCTCGTCGGGGCAAGCGTGCACCTGGGCCGACTTGCCACGTTCTCGGGGTAGTCAGTTCGTGCGACGGATTTTCGACGCCGCGCCCGCGATCCGCGCCATGCCGTGGTGCAGCCGCGACGTCGCGTGCAGCCGTGCCGCCCGCGCCGCGCGCGTCCATCCGCGCGCTGCACATCGGCGCGCCTCGCCGTCGAAGAAGGCGTTCTCCTCGGCAAAGCGTCGACCGTCGACCGCCTGCACCGAGCTGACCGACGCGTCGTGGCGGCGGTACCGGAACAGCACGCGCGGGTCGTAGGCGAGCGCCTCCCCCGCGAAGGCGAGGTCGACGAGGAGTGCGAGGTCGAGGACGACGTCGAGGCCCTCCCTGAACCCGACCGCCCGCACGGCATCGGTGCGCCACAGCAGCGACGGAAAGTAGGTCCAGTTGCCGCGATACAGGCTGGTGGCCATCGCCTCGCCGCGCAGGACCGTCGCAGACGACGGCGCGAGCACCGCCTTGATCCGATCCCCGAGCGGGCGCACCACCTGATCGTCGGCATCGATCACCTCGACACCCGGCGCGATCACCGCAGCGTCGGGATGCGCGTCGGCCAGCGCACGGACACCCGCGAGATACCCGGGCAGCATCACGTCGTCGCAGCCCATCACGACGTACCGGTCGGCGGTGACGAGGTCGACGCAGCGTCGAAAATTGCCGTTCACGCCGAGGTTGTGCGCGTTGCGTTCGTAGTGGACGCGGCCGTCGTCGAGGCCGGCCAACCATTCGCGCGGCTCATCGCTCGGATAACCATCGTCGACGACGACGAGCCGAAAGTCGGGGTCCGACTGCTCCAGAACGCTGGTGACTGCCTGCTTGAACTGCTCGACGTCGCCGTAGAAGGGCATCATGACGTCGATAGGCACCCGATCAGGGTAGACGTTGACGCGCCCACGCCTTCCGGGCACGTCCGAAGTGCCCCGCACCTGCTCCGATAGGGTTACCCCCATGACGGAACGCCCCACCAACGACGACGTGTGGTTGGTGATCCCCGTCTACAACGAGGGCGAGGTGATCCGCGACGTCCTGGTCGACGCCTCGAAGACCTTCCCGAACATCGTCTGCGTTGACGACGGCAGCTCCGACGACTCGGTCGCTCAGATCAGGTCAGCAGCGGCCGACGTCGAGAGCACGCAGACCGGCGGCATCCACCTCGTGCGCCATCCGGTCAATCTCGGGCAGGGCGCCGCGATCCAGACCGGGGTCGAATACGCGCGAGCGCGGCCCGGCGCCCAGTACTTCGTCACCTTCGACGCCGACGGCCAACACCGCGTCGACGACGTCATCGCGATGATCGATCGCCTGCGCACCGAGCCCGTCGACATCATCGTCGGCACCCGATTCGCCGACGGCCGAAGCGAGTCGGTGCCGCTGCTGCGCCGGATCGTGCTGCGGACCGTCGTCTTCCTGAGTCCGCGCACGCGCAGGCTCGGACTCTCCGACGCCCACAACGGCCTCCGCGCGTTCAACAAGACCGTCGCCGACCAGCTCGACCTGCTGATGGCCGGCATGAGCCACGCGTCGGAGTTCGTCGCGCTCATCGACCACCATCACTGGCGGGTCGCGGAGCAGCCGGTCACCATCCTCTACACCGACTACTCGCGCGCCAAGGGGCAGTCACTGATCAACGGCGTCAACATCGTCGCCGACGGTCTGCTGCACGGGCGCATGAGGAGATAGCCATGATCGTCATCCAGATACTGCTCCTGCTCGCGGCCCTCGGACTCGTGTGGTTCTTCGTCACCAACCGTGGGAACGCGAGATCATCTGCGGGAGTGAAGCTTCTGTTCGTCGCGTTCGTGGTGTTCGGCGTCTACGCGATGTTCCGTCCCAACGATCTGACGACCGTCGCGGGCTGGGTGGGCGTCGGCCGCGGCACCGACCTGGTGCTCTACTGCCTGGTGATCGCATTCGCATTCACCACTGTCGCAACGTATCTCAGGTTCCGCGAGCTGGAGATCCGCTACGCACGACTCGCGCGCGCCGTCGCCCTGCAGAACGCCGAGGTCGAGAACCGGCGCGACTGACTGCCCCGGCCAGCCTCCAAACGCCTCCCGAACTTGCACACGCGGCTGGTGTACCAGCCGCGTTCACCAGAACGAGCCGCGTCTACGACGCCCCTTCGGCCAGCGACCGCAGATAAGAGGTCACGTCGGCGTAGTCCGGCAGCAGCCCCGATTCGCGTGCGGCGGTCAAACCCGGTGCCGCAGTGTCCTTCTCGGATAATTCGTAGACCAGTGGTGAACCGTCACGCGCGAGCGTCGGCCATTCGATGCCCAGCTCCGGGTCGAGTGGATTGATCCCGTGTTCTGCACCGGGGTTGTAGCCGGTCGAGCACAGGTACGTCGCAGTCGACCCGTCTTCGAGTGCGCAGAACGCATGCCCGAGCCCCTCGGAGAGGTAGACCGCACGACGGTCGACGTCGTCGAGGAGCACCGTGTCGTAGGTGCCGAAAGTCGGTGAGCCGACGCGGATGTCGACGATCACGTCGAGGATCGCACCCTTCGGACACGTCACGTACTTCGCCTGCCCTGGCGGAACGTCGGCGAAGTGCACGCCCCGCAAGACGCCCGCGGCCGACACAGACAGGTTGACCTGCGCGAGGTCGAGGCGGTGACCGATCACGTCGTCGAGCAGATCTCCCTTGAACACCTCGGCGAACAGGCCGCGAGCGTCGCCGTGCTGCACGGGCGTGAACTCCCAAGCACCGTCGATCGACAACGGACGGATTTTCACGCGCGCTCCCTTGTTTCGTGCATCGTGTTCACTCGAAACCCTTACCGCGGGCGAGGATGTCGAGCAGATAGTTGCCGTAGCCCGACTTGCGCAGCGTCTCGGCGCGCGTCGCGAGCTCATCGTCGGACAGGTACCCCTGCCGCCACGCAATCTCTTCGGGCACAGCGATTTTCAGTCCCTGTCGCTGCTCGACGGTGCGCACGAAGTTGCCGGCGTCCAGCAGCGAATCAAACGTCCCCGTATCGAGCCAGGCGGTCCCGCGCGGCAGCACCTTCACCGCGAGCTTGCCCTGATCGAGATAGTGCGCGTTGATGTCGGTGATCTCGTACTCGCCTCGCGCACTCGGCTGCAGGCCACGCGCGATCTCGATGACGTCGTTGTCGTAGAAGTACAGCCCCGGCACCGCGTAGTTGGACTTCGGGGAGGTCGGCTTCTCCTCCAACGACACCGCCCGCCCCTGCGCGTCGAAATCGACGACGCCGTAGGCCGTCGGATTGGCCACCCAGTAGGCAAAGATCGCGCCACCGTCGATCGCCTCGAACCCCTTGAGCTGCGAGCCGAGACCCGGCCCGTAGAAGATGTTGTCGCCGAGCACCAGCGCCACCGACTCGTTCCCGATGTGATCGGCACCCAACACAAACGCCTGCGCCAAACCGTCCGGTGACGCCTGCGTGACGTACGAGATGTCGATACCGAACTGACTCCCGTCACCCAACAGCCCGGAAAACGCAGCGGCATCCTGAGGCGTGGTGATCACCAGGATGTCGCGGATACCCGCCAACATCAGCGTCGACAACGGGTAGTAGATCATCGGCTTGTCGTAGACCGGGACGAGTTGCTTACTCACACCCTGCGTGATCGGGTGCAGCCGCGACCCCGTGCCGCCGGCGAGAATGATTCCACGCATGCAGATCAGACTAAACGGTGCTGCTCACCGGAACACCCCTCCCAACGGCTCGGTACTCTGATGACCCTGCACCCTGCGACCCCTGTGCGCGGGTCCACAGCACGTACGAAGGGAACGACGTTGAAGCTCCTGGTCACCGGCGGAGCCGGGTTCATCGGGGCGAACTTCGTCCTCCGCACGCTCGAACAGCGCCCTGACGCGCAGTTGACGGTCCTCGACAAGCTCACCTATGCGGCCAGCCCCGCGACGCTGGCACCCGTCGCGGATCGCATCAACCTCGTCGAGGGCGACATCGCCGACGCCGCGCTGACCGACCGCCTGATCGCCGACGCCGATCTCGTCGTCCACTTCGCAGCGGAGTCACACAACGACAACTCGCTCGCCGACCCGTCGGCCTTTGTGCAGACCAACCTCGTCGGCACGTACACCCTGCTCGAAGGGGTTCGCCGCCACGACGTGCGGTATCACCACATCAGCACCGACGAGGTCTACGGCGACCTCGACCTCGACGACCCGTCGCGGTTCACCGAGTCGACGCCGTACAACCCGTCGAGCCCGTACAGCTCCACCAAAGCGGGCAGTGACCTGCTGGTTCGTGCCTGGGTGCGATCGTTCGGGGTGCCCGCGACCATCTCGAACTGTTCCAACAACTACGGCCCCTACCAGCACGTCGAGAAGTTCATTCCCCGCCAGATCACCAACGTGCTCTCCGGCGTGCGGCCCAAGCTCTACGGCGACGGCCGCAACGTGCGCGACTGGATTCACGTCGACGACCACAACGACGCCGTCTGGACGATCATCGAGAAGGGCGAGATCGGCGAGACCTATCTGATCGGCGCCGACGGCGAGGTGGACAACCGGACCGTCGTCGAAACCATCCTGGAACTGCTCGGACAGCCGCGCGACGCCTTCGACTTCGTCACCGACCGCCCCGGCCACGACCGCCGCTACGCCATCGATTCGACGCGCCTGCGGACCGAACTGGGCTGGTCACCGCGCTACACCGACTTCCGCTCCGGCCTGTCGGCGACCATCGACTGGTACCGCGCCAACCCCGCGTGGTGGCAGGCCGCCAAGGGCGACGCGGAGGCGAAGTACGCCAGCACCGAACAGGTCATCGGCTGAGCGTGCCGCGCGCCCGCCGGGCGTAGAGCGCGGCGACCACGATCCCGACCAGCGCGGCCATGGTGCCCGAGCCGTGCACTAGCTGGTCTTAGAGTCAGCGACTCGACGCGCAGTTACCTCATCTGTGCACAGCTACCTTCTGCACCGCCCAAGGTGGCTGCACGCACATCAGGTGGCTGTACCGAGAGCCGCCGACCTCAGCCCACACGCCGCACGCCGCCCGAGCATGCCCAGCACCCGACCACTGGCCGACAAGCCGCCGAACTAGCCCGAGCCGCACACCAACTGGTCGAAGAGCCAGCGACCCGGCCCGCAGCTACCTCATCTGTGCACAGCCACCTTCTGCACCGCCCAAGGTGGCTGCACACAGATCAGGTAGCTGTACGGAGAGTCGCCCGACATCAGCCCTCACGCCGCCCGAGCATGCCCAGCACCCGACCCCTGGCCCGTCGTCTCACGTTCGGAGGTCAGCATCGCGGTCGGACACTTTACGCACACGTGCGATAAGTGCTATTCTTGGAATCGCGAAAAGGTCTTCCGGACCTCACTCTCCCCGAAGTCCCATTCATCAATCCCCCTCGACCGCAAGGCGGCAGATGACAACCGAAAACCAACCCACGAACAGCGTGGTCATCAGCAACGTCCGCGACAGCAAGGGCACCATGCTGCGAGTCGTCCGACTCACCGACGACGGTGGACTCATGATCGAAGGCCACGACCTCGGCGGCGGCGTCGAGCAATTCTTCGGTGCCTACGAGTACGAGTTCAAGAAGCAATTCTCGTCCGACGCGGTCGCTCGGCTCCGAGAGCTACTCGGTCTCGAATCCGACGACGAACTGCTGCCGACCATCAAGAATCGGTTCACACACACGGACGACTTGGAGGAGTTTCTGCGAGACAACGGAATTGAGGGGAAGTTCTGGAGCCGGGTGGGTGACTGAGCGCTCCGAATGAGATTGATCGCCACCGAGACATGAACGAGCACCCTTGTCACCACACGGCGCCAACATCCCGGCCCGTCGTCTCATTGAATTACGCAGGCTAACGATTTTCGACGCCGCTACGAATCCCCCAGTACAGAGGTTCGTCCAGCACACACGGCATCGGAGATTCTCATGGTCACAGCTTCACGTATTCGTCGCGGCGTCGTAGCCGCACTCGCCGCGGCAACAATCGCCAGCGGCGCGGCAGTAGCAACAGCACCCAGCGCGCACGCCGCGCCGACACAACCCGGCATCCACCAGGTCGACCAACTCGGCGACCTGACCTACCAGGCACTCTTCGGCGCGGGCGTGCAGGTATACGAGTATGCGACGACGGTTCGCGGCACGTCCGATTCGACCGGGATCACCCCGCGGTACTACTACACCGTGCTCAGGAAGCTGCACAACCCGCGCGAGGGTAAGCCGGGGAGCCTGCGATACGGGTTCGTCGGACTCGGCCCCGGCACACAGCTGCCGGAGGTGTTCGCCCTCTACTCGCGACTGCATCCCGAGCCGCACAACGTCGGCAACTTCTACTTCCGCGTCAACCCTCAGACGCTGCAGCCACTGAGCTACGACCCGCACCCCCTGCCGTGCCCGAAGTTGATCTCCGGCCCCATCGGACCGCTGACCGGCGGCGCTGCGATTCTCGGCAACCGTTGCGGCGGCTGAGCCACTGTGACCGAAAGGCCACCGATGGTCGACCAGGCGTCGTCGCCGATAACAGGTTCGTTTCATTGACTCGCGAGGGATGACACATCCGTCGACCGTCGACACTCTGGAGCGAGAGGGAGGTCTGTCGGGGCGTCGACCATCGGAGGTCAGCATGGGTTCGGCCCGCGGTACCGACTCTCGAAAATTGGGGACCCGAGTCGCCACCGCGCTGGTCGCGGCGGCGGTGGCCGGCGGCGTGGCGTTCACCGGAGGCGCCCACGCCGATGCCGCACCAACACACGTATCGATCGTCGACGACGTGGCGAACCTCCCGTACCAGGCACTGTTCGCCGCAGGCGTTCAGGTCTACGAGTTCGCCGGGATCTACCGGCAGGACAGCCCGGGCAGCGCCCCGTACTTCTTCACGGTGTTGCGCAAGCTCCACAGTGCAAACCAGGGCGCTCCCGGCACTCGGCGATATGCCTTCGTCGGACGCGGACCCGGTTCGACATTGCCCGAGGCGTTCGGCATGTACCCGGGTCGACGACCGTCGCCGGATCTGCACCTGCGTTGGACATTCCAATTCGACCCGCGCACCCTGACTCCGACGCTCGGCGGCGTGATGCAGTGCCTCTCGCCGCCGACCGTCGGGCCGATCGGCACGCTCGCGGGCGGTGCCGTGGCGACGCACACCTGCCCGAAGTGACTCGACGCGACATCACGCAGGACTCGCGTGCAGTTCCCGCCCGGATGCCACAATCGGGTATGCGCCCCCTCGACCGGCCGCGCCGCGAACTCGTGGCGCTCTATCGCCGCACCGGTGCCGATGTCCCATACGGCGACCCCTTGCCGTCCCACGGCACCGAGATGGAGGGCTGGTTCTGGCGGCTGACCGACCGGGCAACCGGCCGCGCAGTGGTCGCACTGTGCAGTTGCAACCGCCACGACGCCGGGGACTGGTCGACGGCGGCCATCGTGCTCGAGCCCGGCGCCGTCGTCCGCCAGGCGGCGATCGGTGATGCGGTGGCCGATCCTCGCCGGTTCTCCGTCCGCGCGCAGGAACAGGGGAATCACCTCGATGCCAATCGAGGCGGCATCACTCTGACCATCGACGACGTCACCGTCGACCTGCGTGTCGACAACACCCGACCCTGGCCGAAGGCGTTCGGCGGCGGCGGGGTGTTCTCTTCGATCCCGTTCCTCAACCAGTACTGGCACGCTTACTGTCTTGGCGGCCGGGCGTCGGCAACGGCCACCGGACCCGGCGTGGACTGGCGGTTCGACGACGCCCGGCTCTACTGCGAACGCAACTGGGGTGCCGGTTTCCCGCAGCGGTGGTGGTGGGGCGAGGCGCATGACTTCGACGACGACGTGTGCGTCGCGTTCTCCGGTGGGCTACTCGAACTCGGCCCGGTGAAGCAGGAAGTCACCGGAGTGGTCGTGCGCATTGACTCACGGGTGCTGCGCATCACCCCGCCCGCACTGACCAGCTACCACTTCGACCGGGACACCTGGCACTGGCACATCACCGCGCGCACAGTGCGATTCGCCATCGAGCTCGACGGCCACGGTGTCGGAGAACCGCCCGTGCTGCCGGTGCCGATACCGCACGAGCGGCGCAACGTCGACACCGATTACGAATTCCTCGACGGGACCCTGCGCTGCACCGTGCGGGAATGGGGTCGCGTCATCTACGACGGCACCTCGTCGCTGGCGGGACTCGAGATCGGTGACCGCCCAGCGTGAGCGTCGGCCACGCTCGCTCGCTGAGGGTTGACGGGAACGACATCGCGCAAGAACGCCAACTCGTCGGCGACGACGTCCTCGAAGGCATCACCGACGTAGATGTCGAAGTGGCCGTACGGGTAGATCTTCGCTGTGATGTGCGGATTGCCCTGTACCGCACGCGCTGTCGGACCAGATGGGGCAACACTGTCGGTCTCGCAGATCGCCACGAACGTGGGAATGCCGATACGCGACGCCTTCCGCGCGGGCGAGTACGGCGGAATCGCGAGACCGGTACGCGCGGTGACACGATTGGAGAACGACGCCCCGTCGGGCACCAACGAGACGTAGCCGGACTCGGCGTCGGGTGCGGTCATCAGCGCGGCGTCGTGATCATGTCCGGTGAGCCCCACCGTCACCGGGTCGCGACCCACCGCACTCGACGCAAGGTCGGCGATTGCGCGCGCGGTGACCTTTGCCGACGAGATCGGGTCCAGCGCACCCAGGGACGCGATACCGCTGGTGAAAGGGCACTGCGAAATCGCCGCGGCGAGCCCGGGATGACGCGACGCCAACGTCAACGCGTGACCTCCGGAGAACGACGATCCCCACACGACGACCCGAGCGGCGTCGACCCCGTCGAGCGACTTCGCGTAGGTGATCGCGGCGTCGTAGTCGGCGAGTTGTCTGCGCACCGACAGCAGCTGCCTCGGCTCGCCGTCGCTGTCGCCGAAGTGTCGGTAGTCGAAGACAAGGCATGCGTACCCCGCGTCGGCGAAACGCTCGGCGAAGGCGTCGAGCCTCATGGTCTTGACGCCGCCGAGGCCATGCGCCATCACGATGATCGGCGGATTCGGCACATTTGGTCGATAGAGCCAAGCTCGGATGACGACGCCGTCGGACGTGAACTCCACATCGGTGCGCTCTGACCCCATGATCCCTCGTCTCACTCGCGACCCAGATTCCGGTGAGCACAGCTTGTCAGACCGGGTCTTTCGTGTCAGCAACCGGCGGCCTACCCCGAGCGGGTCAGCGCGTCAGCCACGCCGCCCACGAGTACACGACAGCGGCTATCGCGGCCACTGCGAGCGTCAGGTGTTCCAGCGCTGCGCCGAGTACGAAATCCGACGGCAGCAGCGGCACCACGAACGCGCACCACAGGGTGACCAGCACCGTGAATCCGAGTGTGGCCTCGCCGATCACGGCCGTCGTCGTGGCCGCGGCGCGCCGATTACGCCCGACGACGGGCACCAACACGATCAGCACGATGGCCACAATCGACACCACGAGATTGATCCGGATGCCGGACGAGAAAGGCCATTCCACTCGCACGTGTCCGCCCTCGCGCAACGCCTCTGTGTCGAGGGTGTTGCTGAACTGCAAGGCGACCACGATCATCGGCCCCACAGTGCTGTGGGGCGAGAGACAAGGTTCTGCGCAGGCTGCATGATCGACCGGTTGGTGCCCTAGAGCCGCAGCACCTCGCGCAAGCCGAGCAGCAGCAACAACGACGCCAGACCGAACGCCGCACCGTTGAGCTGCTGCTCATGCGCGGCAACCGGACCGTTCGACCGACCCGAAAGGATCGCATAGCTGAACGCGAGGATCAGCAGCGAGAAGAACGCGCTCGTGAACACGATCACGCCGCTCGCCCCTGCAGCCTCGGCATCGTCGTCGCGGGTGTCCTGGTCGAGCGGCAACAGCACCGCCAGCAGCGCGAAGCCCGCGAGCAGGCCGGCCACCGTCGAATACCAGCCCGCTGCCGCAGCGATGTCGAACGAAGCAACCTCGGCGGTCAGCACCGCGCGTCGCCCATCCCTCTCATGAGTTCACACAACTGCATCACCACATTCGGCCTCACGCGCTCGAACACCGCAACCCGAGAGCGCACTTCCGTACGCGATCTGTTCGCCGAGGGGTAGCTCACAGGGTCCGCGTGGATGAATCCCAGCGGTAGCGCTTACCGTGATTGTCATGCGCGTACTCGTCAGTGGAGGGGCCGGTTACATCGGCTCACACACCGTGATCCGACTCGTCGAAGCAGGACACGACGTCGTTGTCGTCGATGATTTCAGCAACGCCAAGCCGACGGTCGTCGGCCGACTCGAGGCCCTGACCGGCGTCCACATACCGGTCCACTCCTTCGACCTCACCGACGTCGACAAGACGGAGAAGTTCTTCGACCACGAGGACGTCGACGCCGCGATCCACTTCGCGGGGTTCAAGGCCGTCGGCGAGTCGGTGGCCAAGCCCCTCGAGTACTACGAGAACAACCTCGGCAGCACCTTCTCTCTGCTGCGCGCGATGCGACGCCACGACGTGCACCGGCTGGTGTTCTCGTCGTCGGCCACGGTCTACGGCGCAGAGCCGGTACTCCCGATGACCGAGGACTCCCCGACGTCGGCGACCAATCCGTACGGCTGGACCAAGGTGATGATCGAGCAGGTGCTGCGCGACGTCGCCGCGAGCGATCCCGCCTGGCGCATCGCCGCGCTGCGCTACTTCAACCCGGTCGGGGCCCACCCGAGCGGACAGATCGGCGAGGACCCCAGTGGCATCCCCAACAATCTGATGCCCTTCGTCGCACAGGTCGCGGTCGGGCGTCGTGAGAAGCTCTCGATCTTCGGCGACGACTACGACACCCCCGACGGCACCGGCGTGCGCGACTACATCCACGTCGACGACCTCGCCGCGGGGCACGTCGCGGCACTGGAACGGATCAGCGCAGGGTCCGAACCGATGTCGACGTGGAATCTCGGTACCGGACAAGGGGTTTCGGTACTGCAGGTGGTGCAGGCCTTCGAACGCGCCAGCGGTAAGCCGATCCCGTATGAGATCGCGCCGCGTCGAGCCGGCGACATCGCGGCGTCGTACGCCGACCCGACGAGGGCGAACAAAGAGCTGAACTGGTTCGCGGGCAAGACAATCGACGACATGTGCGTCGACACCTGGCGCTGGCAGTCGAACAACCCGGAGGGCTACCCGGACGCCTGAGGGCATGGCCCGGCAGATCAGCGCGGCCCGGTGAGCACGTTCTCGTTGACCCGATACACCGTCACATTGCCCTGCCGGAACACCTGCGTCAGACCCGGCGCACCATGCTCGCGCAGCGCCAGGAACGGGTCGCCCTGCACGCCGTGCTCAGGGTCTGGAACGCCGTTCTGGAAGGGCCAATAGCTCGGCGGGCTGTCGATGACGTAGTGCACCTTCATGTCGCGGACGATCTGATCGACGTGCGGATCGGCACCGATTTGCGCTGTCCCCCAGTACAAGTCGCGCTGGCGATCGGAGAACTCGTTTGCCCGATAGAACGAGAACAACGGGGTCAGTCCGGTCACCGGGTACAGCCACCCGGTGCCCTGGTCTAGGTTGTTCAGGATCAGCGCGTCGTGCGCGTCGGGCTGACGATCGAGCCAGTGGTACGCGGCGAGATCGTCTCTGCCCACCAGCTTTTCGCCGCGCTCCTTCGACGCGATCTGCGCGTTCGACGGGTAGCGCCACACCGCGGCGCCCGCTATCAGCACCAACAACACCGCGAATGTCACCGGAACAGCCCAACGTCGCTGCGTCGCAACGCGATCACCGGACCCCGTCCGCGCCACCCACCGCGCCACGGCCAACGCCACGAGCCCCAACGCGACGCCCGCAGCCGCCGCACAGAACAGCGCAACCACAAACGTCAGTCGGTGGGGCGAGTTGTAGAAGTAGCCGCCGATCACACCGAGCGGCGCCGACAGCGGGCCAAGCGAGACAACCGAATTGGCGGTGACCAACACGAAGATCGCCCAGGTCACCAGCCCTCCCCAGCACCGTAGCCACAGCAGCGCGAGCGCACCGAGCACGGTGAGGATCACCAGACCCCACACCGGATAGTCCTGCGTCTGCAGCGGCACCGTCCCGTTGAACAGCGCCTGCGAGAGCCCTTCCAGCACACCGACCGTATCGACGCGGAAGTCGAAGAACGGCAGCTCGTTGGTATCGGCGACGCGAATTGTGCCCAGCACCACCGGGAAGACCAGCACCACTGTCGCCAGCCCGGCAATCGCCAGGGTGACGAAGTCTCCGACGCGGCTGTGCACGGGCCGACGCAGCGCCTCGAACAGCCACCACACCCCGACGATAACACCCACCAGAATCAGGCCGGACGGGTGCGTCGCCGTCACCCCGGAGACCGCGACGGCCGCGGGCAGCACCCGACGTCGATCACGCACCGCACTGATCGTGAGCACCGCGGCGATGGGCGCCATCGACACACCCACGGCATTCGGCACCGACGTCAACTGCACCTCGACATACGGCAGTGACGGGAACAGCGCCGCCACCGCGCCCGCCACACCCGCGATCAACGCCGACGTCGAGGTGTCGAAGCGGTGGCGCGCAAACCAATACGCGAGCGATGCGACGCCCAGCGTGACCGTGACCGCCAACGTCGCGGGCGAATACGTGTTGTTTAGCTGGACCGGGTTCGCGCCGGTCAGCGGGAGCTCCAGGGCACCGAGCGCGTGCCACGTATTCGGGTAGTAGTTGAAGCCGTGGGTGTCGTAGTTCATGAGCTCGCCCATGCGCAACGACGATCCGACGCCGGTCTCGTGAATCCAGCGCAGCGAACTCGCATGCCAGAGCGAATCCCAGACCTGAGGAATGCTGTCGAGGCCCGCGAAGGCCGTCTTGGCGATGGGCCTGATGCACGTAATCGCGATGATGATCGCCCCGAGTGCGATTCCGATGCCGCCACCCAGTGCCGCACGCCGGCTCAGCGGAGCGTCGACCGTACCGTCCTCCCAGGTCGACGTCGCGGCGGGTGCAGGAGCGATTCGACGCCCAACCCGCGTGCCGAGCAGCGCGGAATAGACCCAGGCCAGCGCAAACGCGACGAGCACGGCGACCAGCGCGGTGATGACGTTCCATTCGAAGCCGATCGCGCCGTAGAGCACGGTCGACACGCTCACGATCGCGAACGTGATGGGCGCGCCTGCCGCGATCGCGACGGGCCAACTCAGCGTCATCCGACGTCCGACACACGCCCCGGGAACAATGAGCAGGACGACGGTCACCACACTCACCCACGCCCCGAGAAGCACTGACACCCGTCCTCTCACTCACCCGGCCGGAACCGGATTCATCCCGGACCGACCAACCAGTCGACCTCGTGCAGGTTACCGCGCCGTCCCGCAGCCACCGTTGACCATGTGTCCGTCACCCCTGGACGTCGGATACTTGTAGTTCTACAATCTTTGTATGTCCACAACTACTTCCGTCGAGCTGACGCCGCGCAGGAAGATGGCGATTCTCGGCACCTGCTGTATGAGCCTGCTGATCGTGTCGATGGACGCCACCATCGTCAACGTCGCACTGCCAGCGATCCGGACGGATCTGAACGCGAGTGTGTCGTCGTTGCAGTGGGTCATCGACATCTACACGCTGGTGCTGGCCAGCCTGTTGATGGTGTCGGGAGCCACCGCCGACCGATACGGACGCAAACGCTTGTTCCAGATCGGTCTGGTCACGTTCGCGATCGGATCGCTGGCGTGCAGCCTGGCGCCGAGCGTCGGGGTTCTCATCGCCGCACGCGCCCTGCAGGCCGTCGGCGGTTCGATGCTCAACCCCGTGGCGATGTCGATCATCACGCAGATCTTCGTCGATCCTCGTGAGCGCGCCCGCGCGATCGGCGTGTGGGGATCGGTAGTCGGGATCTCGATGGCTGCCGGACCGATCGTCGGCGGCGTGCTCATCGACACCATCGGGTGGCGTGCGGTGTTCTGGATCAATCTGCCGATCTGCCTGATCGCGATCGTGCTCACCGCCATCCTGGTGCCCGAATCACGCTCGCCCATCATGCGCACACTCGATCCCATCGGACAGGCATTGGCGATGATCGCTCTCGGCGGCGCTGTCTACGGCCTCATCGAGGGACCTGGCCACGGGTGGGGATCAACACGCACCATCGTCGTATTCGTCGTCGCAGCAGTCGCTTTCGTCGGATTTCTCCTGTGGGAACGACGCCACGACGACCCGTTCATCGACCTCCGATTCTTCGGTAGCGTGCCGTTCGCGTCGGCAACCGTCATCGCCATCTGCGCGTTCGCCAACTGGGGTGGGTTCTTGTTCCTGATGTCGCTCTATCTCCAGGAAGATCGCGGGTTCAGCGCCGTCGGCACCGGCGCCATGCTCGTTCCGCCCGCGGTAGCGGTGTTGATCTGCTCGCCACTCTCCGGGCGCGCGGTGGGTCGCTGGGGCACGCGACCGTCGCTTGTGATTGCCGGGATCGCACTCCTCATCAGTTCGTCGATGATGCTCTTCATCGACGACGCCACCCCGATCCCCCTGCTGGCCTTCATGTTTTTCATCTTCGGACTCGGCTTCGGGATGATCAACGCGCCCATTACCAACTCCGCGGTCGCAGGCATGCCCCGACATCGCGCCGGAGCCGCCAGCGCCGTGGCATCGACGAGTCGTCAGATCGGCGTGAGTCTCGGTGTGGCACTTGCCGGTAGCGTCACCGGTTTGGCCGCGGCGCACACGGCCATCGACTTCTCGACGGCGATGACCGCCATGTGGTGGATCGTGATCGCCTTCAGCGCAGCGATTCTCGTCCTCGGCGTCGTGTCCACGACACCGTGGGCGCTGCGGACCGCGCGGACCGTCTCGGAGCGGCTGATCGAACCGGAGATGTCCCATGCCTGAACCCGAAGCGGCCCACGAGCACGGCACTATGTCGCACGACGAACCTGCGTCACGCGACGAGCCTGGCGGGCACGAAACCGGCCGACACGACGAACTGGTCGCGCAGGTCTGGCGTGAGCTGACTTCGTTCGTGACAGACTCACGCGACGCCTGGCGTCGCACGGTAGTAGCCGAAACAGGCTTGCCGTTCAGCAGGATTCGGGTGTTGAAGCTGTTACGCAACGGCCCGCTGACGATCACCGAGATCGCTCACGCCGCCACCATCGATGCTCCCGCGGCGTCGGTCGCGGTGTCCGACCTCGAGTCCGCCGGCTATGTGGTGCGCCAACCGTCGTCGAGTGATCGTCGTCGAAAAGAAGTCCACCTCACCGACTCCGGGCGCGAGGTTCTCCAAACCGTCTGGGACGTCGACGATCCCGCGCCCAACGTACTCACCACGGCTTCTACCGCCGAACTGGAACTGCTGCACCAGATGTTCACCAGGAGTTCCGAGCGGGAGGCGTGACGTCGGTCAGGCGGCCACAGCGTGCCGACGATGCCCATACAGCGCGATGGCGAGACACAGCAGCGCCGCGACGATCCCGAAGATGAACATGTGGGTGTAGGTGACCGCGTGCCAGAACTCGGTGATCAACGCCAGCACAGCCGGAATCGCGAACCCCAGGTAGGTGACGCTGTAGAACACCGCGGTGAGGCCGGCGAGGTCGTTGCGGCCGCTGCGGGCCGCGATCCGTTGCACCTCGAGTAGACCTGCGATCATCGCCATGCCGTAGCCGCAGCCGAGCACCGTCGCGGCGATCAGCGACATCCAGATCGTCAACATGTGAGCGGCCAACGCCGCCAACGCCATTCCGATTGCCAGCACCGTGAGTGCAGCGGCGACGCCGCGCACACCGTCGGGGTTGTCGATGCGACGTCCCAGCGACTGGATACCGAAACCCGCCGCGAGTCCGAGCACACAGCACAGCGCGGCGAATGCGATCGGCGCTCCGGCGGTGCGCGCCGACATCAGCGCAGGGATGATCGCGTACGCCGACGCACATGCACCGAACACCCAGGGAGCAACCGGCAGCACCACGAACAGGAACCGCCGGTGCGCCGCCGACGGAATCTTCAGGTCGTCGACCAGTCGTCCGGGAGTGCCACTGGGCGAACGTGTTTCGGGCGCGCGGACGAGCAGCAGCACCAAGGCGATAGCCGCGAGCGAGATGTTCACCACGTAGGCGAGCACGTGCGGCCACGGCGCCCACTGAGCCAGCGCACCGGCCACGCCCGCACCAATGCCGAATCCGGCGGTGAGGCTCATCGCGGCGCGTCGGGCACCGGATGCCGCTCCGGCGCCGCCACGCACCGACAACTCCGTGATCCAACTGCCACCGACCGCCATCGACAGTCCCAGCGCAATTCCGCTGAACACTCGACCGATCGACAGCAGCACAATGGAATTCGCGCCGAGTGCGAGGAGCAGCGAGCCCACCGCCGCAAACACCGGCGCGGGCAACATCAGCGGACGGCGCCCGTACCGATCCGACAGCGGACCGCCGATCAACAGCGACGGCACGATGCCCACGACATAGAGGAACAGCAACGCATCGACGGCGACGGCCCCGAAGTTGCCCGTTTCGCGGTACATCACAAGCAGCGGCGTGAATTCGTTTCCGCCCCAGGCAGATGCGAAGACGGCAAGTGCCACCGCGATCCACGCGGTGCGACGAACCGTCGGACCGGTCACTGTGGGGGTGGCGTTGTCTGCGGTGGTCGTCACCGTTGTCCTTCCTCTGCGTGGGTGCCGCGCGCGTCGGCGTAGATCGCGTGGGTGGTGCGCGCGTCGGTCGTGTCGGTGGCGTGGACGGCGTAGACATCCTCGATGCGATGAACACCCGCGACATGGTCGACGAGTAGCGATGTGAATCTGTCGGCGTCTGCGCGTTCGATGGCGTCGACGAGCGCGGTGTGCTCGGCGATGATCCGGGGTGTGACGGTCGGCTCTCGGTGCACGCTCGCAGTGGTCATGCGCCGCTGACGTTCTGCGAGACCGAGGTAGAAGTCGGCAAGTACCCCGTTGGCTCCGGCCGAGACGATGCGCTGGTGGAACTGCGCGTCGACGCGGGCAAAGTCGGCGATGTCGTCCGGCTCTACCTTCGCGTGCGCGGCAAGGTTGCGGCGCAGGTCCGCCACCAGGTCGCCGGTCGGCAGACCGCGAGCGACGAGTCCGCGCACCGCGTGTGACTCGATGAGAATCCGAGCGTCGACAACGTCGCGGGCCTCAGTGTCGGTCACCGGCAGCACCAGCGCGCCGCGCTTCGGGTACAGCCGCATCCAGCCTTCTGCCTGCAACCGAAGGAACGCCTCACGCACCGGGGTGCGACTGACCTCGCAGCGCTGTGCCACCTCGCCCTCGCTGATCAACTCTCCGCCCGCGATGACGTTGGTCAGGATGAGTTCCTTGACCTCCTCGTATACGCGGTCGGCCGCCGATGTCGCGCTCAGATCCAACATAGATACAAGTTGTACTCCCGATTGCTTAGCGAGTCGAATCTTTGTGACCTACTCGGCGACGCGCGATAACGATTTGTCCGACAGAAGCACGACATGCCTCGCCGGCACCGCGCCATGCCGGCTGAGCTGTCCCGTTTTCGGGCTCTCCCGTTCCGGGCTCTCCCGTTTTCAGTCATTTCTGATCCTTCTCGGCGAGCCGACCTGGGCTTTTGCCGCCGGACCCCTCTGAAAATGACTGAAAACGGGAGCGGTCCGGAACCTTTGCGGACGGAGAACGTCCAAATGCCATGGTTATTCGACCTCCGGTGAACCCCGACCTCACTCCCGATGCGCTTCCGCTCGGCGCGATCGATCCCGATGCGGTCAACCTCGGCGTCTTTTCTCGGCCGGAGCTCCGTGCACGCGGGCTCACCGACGCCGACCTGCGCAGAAAGGTACGTCGCGGCGAACTCCTCATTCCCCGCCGCGGCTGGTACGCCCAGCCCGAAGCCGACCCGGACGCCGTGACTGCAGCCAAACGCTATGGCGCACTCTCCTGCGCGTCGGCGCTCACCAAGCACAAGTTGTGGGTGCCGCCCGGATACGACTCGCTGCACGTGCGCGCGGGCAAGAGCGCGTCGCCGAGGCGCGCGGACTACTGCACACTTCCCGGCGCACCACTGCCCGTCACCACCATCACCGACACCATCGGTCTGTCTCTGGTGTGCGCCGCGGGCTGCATGAAAGACGACGACACGATCGCCACACTCGATTCGGCGATGCACACGCTCGGCATCGATGTCGACGACCTTCGGCTGAAGCTTCCCCAGACGAGTCCGCTCATCGAGGCCCTGCTTCTCGAATGCGATCCGCGGTCGATGTCCGGGACCGAGAGTCTGACCCGAGTCCGTTGTCGCCGAGCCGGTTTCGAGGTCGAGGTACAACCCGAAATCTCCGAAGCCGAGCACGCCGACCTGCGGATCGGCCGACTCCTGATCGAATGCGACAGCAAGCTCTACCACCTCAGCCCGGCGAACTACACCAACGATCGACACCGCGACCGCAGATCACTCACACAGGGTCGACCCACCCTCCGGCTGACCTATGACGACGTGCTGTATGGCTGGGACCAAACCCTCGACGACATCACTGAGATCGTGGGCTTTTTCGCGCAGTAACGGGCGCGCTACGCGCCGACGTAACCCTTGTCGTCGCGCTCCTGCCAGGTACACAGGCACACCTCGTTGCCCTCGGCGTCGGCGAGTACCCACCACGAGGGCGCGAACTCGTCCGTGACGAGCGTGCCACCGGCGTCGAGTGCGGCACTCAGTCGGCCCTCCACCTCGTCGTGCGGGATCCAGAAGTCGAGGTGTATCCGGTTGCGTTCCGAGCGCTCGCTGTCCATCTGTTGGAACCAGATTGCGGGGAGACGGCCGGCGGGGTCGACGAGGTCGGCTGCTTCGAGGTCGCGCGCGTCGCCGTCGAGTTGCTTGTAACCGAGCACGGCCGACCAGAAGGGTCGGATCTTGTCGATGTCGAGGGCGTCGATGGCGACGTCGAAGCGGGCCTCCGGTGTGGACAGTGGCTCGAGCTCGAGCTCGCGGGCGATCTGCGCGATGAGGTTCGCCAGCCCGACGTCGGCTTCGGTGATGCGGTGCGCACTGTGCGTCGACAGAGTGAGATGGATTGTGCCGTAACGCAGATCGATGTCGGGGTGGTGGTCGGCGATCTCCGCTTCCTGTGCGATCCGATGGAGGAAGCGCACGCCACGGGCCATCGATCCGGTGTCGTACCCCGCACGCACGCTGTTGCCGATGACCCGCCAGGGGTCGGACAGCCGTGTGGAGGCGTCTGCTGCGGTGACGGGCTTTCGTGGAGAAGGGGCCATAGCCCGACGGTACGGCGGATCGTCGTATGTGGGTCGCGGTTGTGTCCGATCGAGATGAACTGGTTGTCGGGAGTTCACGCAGTTCTTCGTCAACTGCCGCGAGACGGCACATTCTGGGATGATCGAAGGCATGCACACACGCGCATGCCTTCGATGCGCTGGTGCTCGCGGTAGCAGGTCTGGTGGCGACATCATTCGGAGCCGGCGCGGCACTCGCCGACCCGTTCCCGGTGACCACCGACGTGGTGGCCGCCCAACGCGACGGGCTGACCGGGCCCGCCGACGCCGCCCCCGCCGGCGCGAATCGACCCGACTGTCACGATCGATACGACCGCGATCCCGTCATCCTGGTGCACGGCACGACCTCGAATCAGTCGTCAGCGTGGTCATTCCTCGCTCCGACGCTGGCCAACGCGGGTTTTTGTGTCTACACCTTCACCTTCGGCCAGGTACCGGGAAGCGGTTCGGTCGGCGGACTGGCGCCTAGGGCAGAGTCGACGCAGCAA
>NZ_BAFC01000079.1 GCF_000248055.1 Gordonia sputi NBRC 100414
GCCAGACCTTGCGACCCGCATGCACGGCAGCATCACGGCCAGGCTAGATGTGTGTCGAACCGAAGGATATGTGTGCTGCAGCACCCACATCTTTCGATACGACACACATTTCTCGATATGAGTGCGCCCGCGACGCGTCGAACACGTTGTGCGGTGGCCGGAGCCGTTCCAAACAACGGCGCTCAGCCGGCGTCCTTGGCCATATCCATCACCACGCGGCCCTCGATCTTGCCGTGCTCCATCTCGTCGAACACCGCGTTGATGTCGGTCAGACTGCGGACCGAGTAGGTGGGCGTGATCTTGCCCCGCGCGTAGAAATCGAGCGCCTCACTCATGTCCTTGCGGGTTCCGACGATCGAGCCGCGCACGGTCAACCCGAGCAGCACCGTGCTGAAGATGTCGAGCGGGAACTGATCCGGCGGAAGACCGACCAGGACGACGGTCCCACCGCGACGCAGCGCGCTGATCGCTTGCGGAAACGCGTGCTTGTTGACGGCCGTGACGAGTGCACCGTGAACGCCGCCACCCGTGGCCTCCTGCAGTTCGGCGCCCGGGTCGGCAGACGTCGCGGCATTGACCGTGATCTCGGCGCCGTGATGGCGGGCGAGTTCGAGCTTCTCGTCGTCGACGTCGAAGGCCGCCACCCGACGACCCATCGCGATCGCATACTGCACCGCGATGTGCCCGAGTCCGCCGATACCGGAAATCAGCACCCACTCACCGGGTTTGGTGTCGGTGCACTTCAGTCCCTTGTACACGGTGACGCCCGCGCACAGGATCGGGCCGACGGCGGCGAGATCGGCACCTGACGGGATGATGGGACAGTAGCGTGAGTCGACGAGCATATAGCGGCCGAATGAACCGTCGACCGAGTACCCGCCGTTCTTCTGGTTAGGACACAGTGTCTCCCAACCGGTTTCGCACCATTCGCATTCGCCGCAGGCACTCCACAGCCACGCGTTTCCGACGACGTCGCCCACCTTGATACGGGTAACGTCGTCGCCGACAGCAACGACGGTCCCGACTCCCTCATGGCCCGGCACGAAGGGCGGCTCCGGCTTGACGGGCCAATCTCCGTGCGCCGCATGGAGATCGGTGTGGCAGACGCCCGTGTAATCGACGCGCACCAGCGCCTCGTTTCCAGTGGGAGTCGGAACGTCGATCGAGTCGACAGTCAGCGGCTTGGTGAAGTCATGGACGACGGCTGCGCGCATCGTCGAAGGGGTTTGCGAGGATGTGGTCATTGTGCTCTCCTGCACGGTCTTTGCACGTCTCGACGTTCGGACGCGGTGGCATCAGCCGTATCGTCCTTATCCCGCCCCAGAGGATTCGCATGACGCCCACGTCCTTGCCGCCGGCGACGATCCGCCGACCCACCCGACACACGTACCCTCAATGCCGTTATATCAGCGATACGCACGACGCCGCGCGGTTCGTTACAGTTCTGCCACCCCGAAACCCTACAGGCGAGACCCAGTCGCTCGAACTGCGTACGGGCTCGGGCGCAGTCCAAGTCATGATCGGTGCGTACGCGCTGAACACTCCGGTACGAGTTCTTCAGGGCTACGGGTTCGGCGGCTGGGTGATCGTTCCCTGACAAGTCCGACCGCGGCCCTTGACCACCGGACACCGGACACCGGCCGTGAGCGATCTACTGCTGCCCGAGTCCCCGCTGCATCGCACGCTGGACTCGGGCAGCTTCACGTTTGGCGTACGGATTTGCTTGTCCTGCACGTGATCCGGCGAGTTTCGCACCGATGTGCTCGCCCACCGTGATCGGCGAGTACCGGCTTCCGGCGCCGACGCACGACGGAAGTGTGGAGATCGTCGCGTCGATGTTGCCGTCGTGAAAGTAGGCGGCGGAGCGTCGGCGTTCGATACTCCCGTCGACGATCGGCGGCTTGACCCGATGCAGCGTCGACATCCAGCGCTCATTGGTCCAGCGGGCCATCAGATCACCGAGGTTGATCAGTAATGCCCCGTCCTCGGGAGCGACGTCGTGCCACTGTCCGTTGCCGTCGAGCACCTGCAGACCGCGCACCTGGTCGGCCCAGAGCACGGTGACGATGCCGTAGTCGGTGTGCTCCCCCATGCCCGTCAGCTCGCCGTCGAGCTCAACCTCGCCGGGCGGCAGCGCGTAGTTGTTCATGCGCAGCACGTCGAGTGAGTGGTCGGTGTAGCCGTCGAAGAAGTCGGGCGGGAGGTCCAGGGCGTCGGCGAAGATCTTGGTCAGGGTGTGCGCGACCCGTCGAGCCTCGGCAAAGTATGTCGACACCGCGGCCTCGAAGTGGTCGACCTGCGGCCAGGTGTTGTCGGCGTACTGGTCGTCGGGGAGCTCGAGATCTGGGTACTCCTTGGCTTCGACGCCGACGTTGTATGCCTCGAAGAAGTCGTTCATGCGATTCGCTGATTCGACGCCGAGCGACAACGAGAGTGATTCGGACTTCGGCGGCGCGTACCCGCGATTGATCTCCGGCGGGGTGCGATACGCCTTCTTCTGGTCGAGGGGTAGCGCGAAGAAATCGTCGAGCACCGCGGTGAACTCGTCGATCACGGCCGATGGAATCTCGTGCCCCACAATCTGCATGAAGCCCACCGAACTGGCGGCGTCGTCGATCTGCGCGGCGACGACGGCTTTGTCGGCGGCGCTACCGCCCGCGATATACGGCGTGATGTCGATGAGCGGGACACGAAAGCCGCTGCGCGATTCCCCGACGGTGACAGTCATGCGCTCCATCTTGGCATCGAAATCTCTGATCCGCTGGTCAGGGCATCGTCGACGATCTCGACGCTCAGCCCTGGCCTTCGGCCCGTTCGGTGATGGTGCGCCCGATGCGATATCGCACGAATGCCGGAACCACAAGCGCGGCAAGGACTGTGCCGATCACGACGAGCACACCACCACCGGTCGTGGTGAGTGCGACGCCGATCGACACCGCGACCGCGCCATGCACGACGTCGGCGATTCGCGGACCACCGGCGACGACGACGATGAACACGCCCTGCAGTCGACCGCGCACGTCGTCGTTGGCCGCGGCCAACAGGATCGACTGACGGAATGCCGCCGACGCCATGTCGGCGGCACCACCGATCATCAGCAGCACCAGGGCAACCGGGAGCCACGGCATTGCGCGACCATGAGCAAATCCCACCGCGATACCCGCACCGGCGATCGCGACGCCCCAAATAATGACGCACACAATGACAGCCAGGCCCTGCCGTTGGACGCGGCTCACCCATCCGGAGAAGACACCGCCGATCACGGCACCGGCAGGGATTGATGCGAACAACAGCGCGAACGCCCAGCCGCCGTCGATCGGCCCGCCGAAGTTCTCGTGGGCCATCTGCGGAAACAGCGCCCGCGGCATACCGAAGATCATGGCAATGAGGTCGACCACGAACGACACCATCAGGATCTTGTGCGCCCCGAGATAGCGCAGACCGTCGATGACCGAGCGAAGCCCGGGCACCTTGGGCGCGTCGCCACTGAGTGGCCGCAGCGCGGGCAACATCACGACTGCCGCGAGCGTCGGTACCAGGAAGATGGTGTCGAGGAGATAGAGGAGCGGATAGCCGAGTATCGGGATCAGTGCGCCACCGACGAGCGGCCCGGCTATCGCGCCGGCCTGCATGACCGTCATGTTCAACGACAGCGCTGCCGGCAACTCTTCGTCGGGAAGCAGTCTCGGCAGAACTGCCGTACGCGTGGGCTGGTTGACCGCGAAGAATGCCTGCTGAATCGCGAAGAGCGACAGGATAATCCAGACATTCCCGACACCGAAGGCCGACTGCGCCCAGAATGCCGCACTGCACGCGATCAGTCCTATCGTGGTGCAGATCAACAAGATTCGACGATCCAGCACGTCGGCGAGCGCCCCGCCCCACAGACCGAAGATGACGAGTGGCACCAAACCGAAGAGTCCGGTGAGTCCCACATATGCGGAACTGCCTGTGATGGTGTAGATCTGGGCCGGTACCGCGACGATCGTCAGTTGAGCGCCGATGACGGTGACGATGTTCGCCACCCAGAGACGCCGAAAGTAGATATTGCGCAGAGGCGTCGTATCGGCGAGCAGGCGGGGCACCGAAGCAGTTTAGCGACACGTACTACCAGCGAGTGAATCCCGTTGGCGTATTACCTACTGGGCGGCCGGGCCCTGCGTCGCCTGCGCGAGAGCCTGCAACGACACCCATGTCGCCGGGAGGAACTTCTCCTGCGCAACGCGGCCCATTGCCAGCCCGCTGCCGAGCACCGGCTCGTAGTCGAATCCGACGACGGCAGCCACGCTCGCGCCGACGGTGTCGATCAGCAGTGTCCGGAGCGACGCCTGATTCGGTAGCGGAATGGGGTTGTTGAGCACGACGACGGACCGTTCGAGCACGCCCGCCTTGTGCCACTCGGACAAGAACGGGCGCGCCCGGTTGAGGAGATCAGGCCGTACATTGAGCACGATCACCGGCGTGACCTTGTCGACCAATACGTCGTCGGTGAGATCGGCAAGTGATGTGAGTAGACGCGCACCGGCGTCGACGACCGGCACGGCGCCGTTGCCCCAGACTTCCTCGACCGTGTCGACCACCGATGCTCCTTCGGCGGCGAGGTGGAGGCCGGTACCGAGTTCGCTTCGCAGCAACGACGGGTCGCCACGTCCCTGTAGCCGCAACTCGATATCGCAGTCGTTGCCCGATGCGTCAACCCACCACGACGCGGCGCCGAGCGTCGTCGCCGCTCGATATTCAGCGAGAAGAGCTGAGATCACCGACGTTCCGACACCACCGGCAGAGCCCACCACGACGACCGCGTGTGGCATCGCGGCCGCCTGTTGAGTTGCTCCCTGCACGCTGGTGTCGGACATGTCGATCAGCGGCCTGCTGCGTGCCGACCCACCTTGGCGACGGCGGGTGCTGCTTCGTCGGACTGAGATACGTCTGTCTTGGTCGCGTCCGCCGGGGCGTCGACTGTCGCTGCCACCGGAGTCGACTGTGCCGCAACGCCTTCCGTGGCCGCTGCATCGTCGGGCAGTGCGTGGCGACCCACGGCCTCCTGGGGCCAGTTGACCTCGGAGCCGGGAACCTGAGCGTCGAGACTGCCCGTCATCTGCTTGGTCAGCTCGCGGAAGTGCTTCTCGAGCGCAGCGCCGAGCGGCCCGAGTGCCTTGTACGGCGCCTGCGCCTGCTCTGCCGACCACGTGGTGGTCTGGTTGCCAACCTTCACGTTGACATCGCCGCGATAGTTGACCACGTAGTCGACGCCGGGCAGCCCCTGTTCGGCGGCTGACTCAGCAGGAACCGACAACTCGAACTGGTTGATGCTGGGATCGACCGGCTCAGGCTTGGCGTGCTTGGGCTGCTTGGGATTTCCGTTCTCGTCGAGCTTCCAGGGCTCCTGCGGGTGCGCACCCGGATCGCCTGCGCCTAGCGTGTACGCGGCGATGCCACCGATGGTGCCGCCGATCGTCGCGCCGAGGGCGGCTCCGCCGACAGCGCCTGCTGCCGCTCCGCCTGCCATGCCGATCGGGAGGCCGATGAGAGCGCCGACGGCGCCCCCCGAGAGTGTTCCCACGCCGGGCACCGAAACCGGGGTCAGGGCAACGGCGCCGACACCGGCACCGACGCCCGCACCGACCGCTGCGCCCGGGAGCACGCCGACAAGCGCTCCGGGAATGACACCGGCGGCAGCACCTGCGGTACCACCGATGGCCACGCCGATGATCGTGGCCGCGGCCTGACGCGACGCTTTGTCCTTCGGCACGCCGAGGGAGATCAGGTTCTGGACGATCTTGGCCTCACCGTAGGCCGACCACGCGTTGATGGAGTTGACATCCTTGTCCGACATGCCGTCGGGTATGTCGGTCACGAAGTTTCCGACGCGAATCTTGTTGGGCGGCGGCGCAATCGGACGCACCGGCGCAACGGGCTTCGGCGCCTGGAGCGGCGCGTCGGGTACGGGGCTGTAGTACGTGCTGTAGCCGGGGTCGGTGTAGCCCGACTCCTCATACTGCGGGGCAGCGGTGTACGGCTGGTAAGGAGCTTCTTGGGGCGGGGCCGGGATCGAACCAGCACCGGGGACGTTGATCGGCGCGGATGGTTCGGGCGCCGGCGTCGGAGCCGTACCGCCCTGTTGGGGTGCGGTATCGGTCGGCGCGGTGCCACCCTGCTGCGGCACGGAATCGTTGGGGTTCGTTCCGCCCTGTTCCACAGCTGCCGCCGAACCGGCACCCAACGCAGTCGCGATGGAGGCGACAAGAACCGCAGAGGTGACCGCCGTCTTCATCGAAGGTCGGCGTACGTCCAATGCTGCTTCGCGAGTCCGGTTCTTGGCTGACCGTGTCATCGTCGCGTTGTCCCCCTCATTACTTCTCGACCTGAGACCGAGAACCCCGAATAGTGGCGTTGAAAATCAGTTTTCAGACTTGATCGACGTGATCCAGTACTTGCCACCGGCCTGCACAGTACTGATGGTCTGCTGGTAGACGATCGGCGCCCCGCCATTCGGCGGAGTCTCGGTGAGCGTCACACCATAGGTGTTGTTCCCTTGATCAGTGATCGAGAGGCAGTGACTGGTGCCGACGCCGCGTTGGTCGATGAACTTCTGCATGACATCGACAGCAGCGACCGCGTTCGGCGTCGTCACAGCTTTGGCTTTCTGAGCGCTTTTGTCGACGTAATACGCATAGTTGAACGCCTTGATCACGTTGGGGCCCGAACTCTGGTCTCCCGCACCAGCTCCCGTGGTCACGGCGCCATTCACGCTGGCAGGGCATGTGATAGACGCAGTGGTGCTTTCTGTCGGACCGACTGGCGACGGCCGCGCAGTGGTCGACTCGCGTTCGTCGGACCCCGACAGAGCGACACCGAGAACAGTTGCGATCACCGCGATTACGAGGATCCCTGCCCCCGCGCCGACGAGTGTTCCTCGCCTCTTGTGCCAGGTGCGCGGACCTGCCGCGTTCTCTCGCTTCTGGCGAGTGTCCTCGCGCAAGCGTTCGGCCTGGGAGGTGAGGAAGGCGTCGAGCTCCTGCGAGGGAGAGGCTGACCCGGATTCCTCGCTCGACGAAGCGGTATCCGAACCGGCGACTTTCGAGGCCACCAATACACTCGACGACTCGCGCGCGAGTTCGTGCATCGGAGTCGTACCCGAGGTAGGCCACGGCGGGAGGTCGGCAAACCACTGCTCGAGATCGCTCTCGCTCAACCAGCCCTCCCCAACTGTCGCAACCACTCCCCGAACATGCTGCCGCGAAGCTTAACGCATGCGAAGAACTTGGTCACGAAAACACGGTCCCCTGTGGACCGGCAGATGGGTCTTGTCGTACCGCCCGCTTGGCTCCCGCCCCTGTGACCTTGGCGAAAGCTCTACGGCTGCAACCGAGCCGACCGCCAGCAACCGTCGATCATGGTCAACCGCACCCGGTTGTGCAGTCGGTTGGCTCGGCCCTGCCAGAACTCGACGAAGACCGGTTCGATTCGGTACCCACCCCAATTCGACGGCGTGGGTACTGGATCGCCGTCGTCGAATCCGCCGAACTGCTCGGCGACCGACGCCGCCTTGGCTTCGAGCTCGGCACGGCTACCGATCTCGCGTGACTGTTCCGACGCGTAACCCGACAATTGAGAGCCGCGCGGGCGGTTGTTCCAATACGCCTGCGTCTCGGCGTCGCTGACCTTGGTCACAGGCCCGCGAAAGTGAACCTGTCGTTCCAATGCGATCCATGGAAACGTCACGGCGGCAAAAGGGTTGGCGGCGAGGTCGTGCCCCTTGTCAGACTCGTACCCGGTGAAGAACACGACGCCCCCGGCGTCGACTCCCTTGCACAGCACGGTCCGTGTGGCCGGAAGTCCGTTCACGTCGACTGTTCCGAGCACCATCGCGTTGGGTTCGGGGATGCGCGCGGCAACGGCTTCGCGCAACCACACAATGAACAGTTCGAGCCACGGCGGCTCACCGTCGAGCCAGCTCGGATCGAGATTGTCCCGCACCCCGTCTGCGCCAGCCGCTCGATCGCCGTCGCCGACGTTGGGTGGGATGCCGCCGCCGTAACCGACGCGCATACCGGGCAGGTCGATGGGGTCGTTGTCCACGACGCCGACGGTACTCCCCGACCCGACCCGTCACCGCCCATTGGGAGAGGCGTCCCGCTGTGCCGCACCTGATGGAGTGACCTAGAGTGCTGGGGTGGCGCCGCAGCCCCGCGCCACGCACTTCCCACGGTGTTGCGTGGAGAGAGGTGGCCCCTGTGGCGAACAGCATTCCCGACGACTTCGTACCGGGACTCGAGGGCGTCGTCGCCTTCACGACCGAGATCGCCGAACCGGACAAGAACGGCGGTAACCTGCGCTATCGCGGGGTCGACATCGAGGATCTGGTCGAGAACGCCGTCACCTTCGCCGATGTATGGGCCCTACTCGTCGACGGCCGGTTCGGCGACGGACTACCGCCCGCAGAACCATTCCCGCTGCCCATCCACACCGGCGATGTCCGCGTCGACGTGCAGGCCGCGCTGGCCATGCTCGCCCCCATCTGGGGCTACCAGCCACTGCTCGACATCGACGACGCCACCGCACGCGCCAACCTCGCGCGCGCGTCGGTGATGGCGCTCTCGTACGTCGCGCAATCGGCACGCGGCATCCACCAACCCGCAGTGCCGCAACGGATTATCGACGAATGCCCGACCGTCACCGCCCGATTCATGACGCGGTGGAAGGGCGAACCCGACCCGAAACACATCGCGGCGATCGACGCCTACTGGGTGAGTGCAGCCGAGCATGGACTCAACGCATCGACCTTCACTGCGCGGGTGATCGCGTCCACCGGAGCCGACGTCGCGGCGTCGCTCTCGGGAGCCATCGGAGCGATGTCGGGACCGCTACACGGCGGCGCACCGGCGCGGGTGTTGCCGATGATCGAAGAGGTCGAAAAGACCGGTGACGCAAGAGGTTTGGTCAGGGGAATCCTCGACCGCAAAGAGAAGCTGATGGGCTTCGGGCACCGCGTGTACCGAGCCGAGGACCCGCGAGCACGCGTATTGCGCCGCACCGCATCGGAACTCGACGTCCCGCGCTATGAGGTGGCCGCCGCACTCGAGCAGGCCGCGCTGACCGAACTGCGCGAGCGACGCCCGGACCGGGCCATCGAAACCAACGTCGAATTCTGGGCGGCAGTCATCCTCGACTTCGCCGAGGTACCACCCCACATGATGCCGGCGATGTTCACCTGCGGGCGCACCGCCGGCTGGTGCGCACACATTCTCGAGCAGAAGCAGCTCGGCAAGCTTGTCCGCCCCGCGGCGCTCTACACCGGTCCCGCGCCGCGTCGACCCGAGGACGTCGAGGGGTGGGGCGACGTCGTCAAACCGGGGTTGTAAGCGCGCGGGGAGGGGCGGAACGCAGTGGTCGGCACCACATCCCTAGAATTGCGGGCATGAGCGACGTCGCCATCGAATCCATCACCATCCCCGCAGAGCTGCTGCCCTCCGACGGCCGGTTCGGCTGCGGACCGTCGAAGGTGCGCCCCGAGCAACTGCAGTCTCTGGTCGACATCGGAGCGTCGGTGATTGGCACCTCCCACCGCCAGGCGCCGGTGAAGAACGTCGTCGGCTCGATCCGCGCGGGTCTCGCCGACCTGTTCTCGCTGCCCGAGGGCTACGAGGTGGTGCTCTCCAACGGCGGCACCACTGCGTTCTGGGATGCGGCGGCGTTCGGCCTGATCAAGCAGCGTTCGCTGCACCTGACCTACGGCGAGTTCAGCTCCAAGTTCGCGACGGTCGCCAAGAAGGCGCCGTTCCTCGACTCCCCCGCGGTGATCTCCACCGATCCGGGAACCGCACCGGATCCGGCGGCTCTGACCGTCGACGACTTCGGCGGCGTCGACCTCATCGGGTGGGCCCACAACGAGACGTCGACCGGTGTTGCTGTGCCCGTCGTCCGTCCCGCGGGCTCCGACGACGCGCTGATCGCCATCGACGCCACGTCGGGCGCAGGCGGCCTGCCGGTCGACATCGCCGACACCGACGTCTACTACTTCGCACCGCAGAAGTGCTTCGCCTCCGACGGCGGCCTGTGGATCGCGGTGATGAGTCCCGCTGCCCTCGAGCGCATCGACCAGATCGCCCACACCGATCGCTGGTGCCCGGAGTTCCTGTCGCTGCCGACGGCCGTCGACAACAGCGCGAAGAACCAGACGTACAACACGCCTGCACTCGCGACGCTGCTGCTATTCGACAACCAGATCCAGTGGATGCTGGGCAACGGCGGACTCGACTGGTGCGTCGCGCGTACGGCCGACTCCAGCTCGCGCCTGTACTCGTGGGCCGAGGCCAGCGAGTTCGCGACATCGTTCGTCGCCGACCCGGCGCTGCGCAGCCAGGTCGTCGGAACGATCGACTTCACCGACGACGTCGACGCCGCGCAGGTCGCAAAGGTGCTGCGCGCCAACGGGATCGTCGACACCGAGCCGTACCGCAAGCTCGGGCGCAACCAGCTCCGCATCGGCATGTTCCCGGCGATCGAGCCCGACGATGTCAGCACCCTGACCGCCGCGATCGACTACGTCGTCGGCAAGCTCTGACGTTTTCCGCACAGACGCGGCTCGAGTTGGCAGACGCGGTTGGTACACCGACCGCGTTTGCACGTTCGGGCCGCGTCTGGCGCTTGCAGGGCCGCACGTTTGGGTGCGACCTGCGGATTTGCCGCGTGTCCCGACCGTCCCACGCGTGTCTGTGGTCTAACCTGACGACAATGCCCGCACTCATGGCCACCAGAGGAGGAGCAGATGATGCGTGAACTTCGGGTCGTCGGCGTCGACGTCGACGGCTCGCATGTCATCTGCCAGGACACCGAATCCGGTGAGCGTTTCAAGCTCGACGCCGACGAGCGGCTCCGCGCGGCCGCCCGCGGTGACCTCTCCCGCCTCGGACAGATCGAGATTGAAATGGAATCGTCGCTGCGCCCCCGAGAAATCCAGTCCCGCATCCGTGCGGGCGCGAGTGTCGAGGAGGTCGCGGCAGTCGCCGGAGTGCCGAAGGACAAGATCGAGCGCTTCGCCCACCCGGTGCTGCTCGAACGTCAGCGCGCGACCGAACTCGGCGCACTCGCCCACCCCATCCGCCACGACGGACCGTC
Organism: Gordonia sputi NBRC 100414; assembly: GCF_000248055.1. GTDB lineage: Bacteria > Actinomycetota > Actinomycetes > Mycobacteriales > Mycobacteriaceae > Gordonia > Gordonia sputi. The sequence continues at coordinate 11,122 of NZ_BAFC01000079.1, forward strand.
GACCGAGACGCTCGGCGACACGGTGACCGAGGGACTCGCCGCGTACGGCCAGAACCCCAACGAAGCGACCTGGGACGCCTGGAAGGGCGACGACGGACAGTGGGTCGTTCAGGTCAACTGGCAGGTCGGGCACACCGAGCATCATGCGCACTGGCGCTTTTCTCCCGGCTCGCACGGCGGAACCGCAGTTCCGCTCGACGATCTCGCCGAGGAGCTCATCCACCCCGAGACGATCGAACCGCGACGTCGACTCATCCCGGTGAGCACGCCGACGATCACGCCCGCCGACGACGACCACGAGGAAGTCACCTTCGACGCCAACGCGTTGATCGGGGCTCAGCGCTCGCGGCACGTCGAGGTGCGGGTGGAGCACGACACCTACACTCTCGACTTCGGGATCGACGACGACGCCGCGCAGGAGCCGACCGTCGTCGACGAAGCTCCGGCCACGGACACCGATCGCGGCACTCAGGACGCACCGACAGGCTCGGACACGTCGACGTCGACCACCGACGACAAGCCGACCGAGCATCGTCGTCGCAAGTCACGCAAGCCTGCAGTGCCCGCCTGGGAAGACGTGCTGCTCGGCGTGCGCAGCAACGGGAACAGCTGAGCACCGGCCTCCATGTCCGCACGCGCAGTCACTCTGTGGTTCATCGACACCGACACTCCCGTCGACGTTCTCCGATCCGGCGTCACCAACGACGTCGACGCGGCCAAGAAGCTGGCGTCGGCAATCTATGGCGACAGCGTCCTCGTCCCGTCCGTCGACACCAACCTCGCCGCGGCGATGGACTCCGACGACTCGCAGGTATACGCGGGTTTCTACGGTCCGCTGACCGTGGTGTCGTGTTCGCTGTTCGCGACGTCGAAGCCGTCGACGTTGACGCGCACCGTCGAGACCATCCGCACCGCGGCGTCGATTCCCGAGAGCGCCGCGGCAGTACTGCTCTACACCGAACCCGATTCTGCGACAGGCGTTTTCGCCCGGTGGGAAGGCGGAACGCTTCGACGCTCGTTTGCCGCCGATCCCGTCAGCATCATCGAAGACGACGGCCTGCCGTACCCGTTCGAGAAGCCGTTCTGGGGAGGTGAGCATCCGCTTCGGTATGCCCCGGGTGTCGCACCCGATCCGCTGGCGTTGCCGTTCCATCCGCAGCAGCTCGCCGAGCAGGGCAACCGCGAGTGGTTGGGATTCCGCTTCACCCGGCCGCTAGCACCGAGCGACCTGGAGCCATTGACGATTCCCGTCACCGGATTCGCCATCCGGCCCGCAGACTACGAACCGACCGAGGCCGACGACGAGCGCTACCGCGAGGCCAGCACCACGGCCGCTGCGGCCACCGCTGCTGCAACCGCAGCCGCGGCGAGCGCGCGCGAACAGGCACTGCAGGCCGAGCGCGCGCCGGAACCGCGGCCCGTCGTCGACTCTCCGCCTGAGCCGCCTGCTCCGACTCCCGCGGACACGCCCGCCGTCGGCATCCCGATCGCCGAACCGATCGCTCCGGCGCCGGTGGCCGAGGGGGTTGTGGCCGAGGGAGCGGGGGCCGAGGGGCAGGACGAACCCGTGGTCGAGGCCGAGGTCGTCGAGCCTGATGTGGTCGAGGCTGATGTGATCGAGCCCGGGGTGGTCGAGCCTGGGGCGAGTCGGCCGGGAGCGCTCGACTTCGGGCCGCGTGACGCACCGGGAGTCGCGGCCGTCGAGGACGCTGTCACCGCGCCGGTTCCGTCGGTGTCGTCGAATGGTGTCGGCGGGGCAGGGGATGTCGAAGCAGGGCTACCCGCGGACGGCGAGTACGTCGACGAGTCGGCCGGCTGGACGCGCCGCGTCGCGCGGTACTTCGGCTTCGGCGCCGATACATAGGCTCGAGCACGACAGTCTGGCCGACCAGAAGTCCAGGTCAGAAGTCCAGCTCAGGGGTTCAGGAACGCCAGGGCGATCGACGACCCGACTCCGGCGAGAAAGCCGATCATCGAGCCCCACACGATCCACCGCCACACGGGTCGGTCGCGTAGTGGCCAGAGTGTCCAGCCGAGTCCTCCAGCGACGAGGATCGCCACGGCGACTCCGATCCAGCGAGCTGCCGCCGACCACGGCGTGATGTCGGCGACGAGCGTGTAGAGGCCGACGAGCAGCAGCGAACAGTAGATCGCACACGTCGTCGCGACGAACAGTCCGCTCGCCCATGGCGTCGGTTCGCCGCGGTCCATTCCCACCGATGACAGTGCCGACGCGGTCGGGTCGTCGAACTCGGCGAGGCTCACCGATCTATCGTCCCTGATCGGACACGCTCGTAAAAGGCGATCGCCGCTGCGGTCGCGACGTTGAGCGAATCCGTGCCCCGGCTCATCGGAATGCGTGCCGCGACGTGGGAGCCCCGGATGGCGGTCTCGCTGAGACCGGGGCCCTCGGCTCCGACGAGTACGGCCACCTTGTCGGCGGAGACCGCGTCGGCGAGCGGGACCGCGGACTCGCGCGGGGTGAGCGCCACCGTCGTGAAGCCGTGATCGGCGAGGAGGTCGAGCGCGCCGCGCCAGTCGTCGAAGCGAGCGTGCGGCACGAGAAGCGCGTGACCCATCGACACGCGCACGCAGCGTCGATACAGCGGATCGGCGCAGCCGGCACCGAACAGGACGGCGTCGACGCCGAGGCCCGCCGCGTTGCGGAAGATGCTGCCGATGTTCTCGTGGTCGTTGACGCCCTCGAGCACGGCGATGGTCCTGGCGTTCGCGAGCGCGTCGTCGACCTCCAATGCGGCTGGTCTGCGCGCCACGCCCAGCACTCCCCTGTTGAGATGGAATCCGACGATCTCGGCCATCACCTCGGCGCTCGCGCGATAGAACGGCACCCCGGACAGGCTCGGGTTCCGCAGGTCGTCGGACAGCTCGTTGAGTCGCTTGTCAACGCCCAGAAAGGCGTGCGGGGTGAACCGCGACGCGATCATGCGTTGAGCCACCAGCACGCCCTCGGCGATCACGAGCCCCTTGCCCGGTCGGCCGCCCGGCAGCGTCGGCAGGTCGGGGCGGCGGTCGACGGAGTTGAGGTCGCGGAAGTCGTCGACGCGCAGGTCGGTGGGGTCGTCGATGTCGATGACGTCGACCGCCAGAGGTGGGGCTGATACAGGCTCGGACACGCGGTCCAGTCTGCCGTAAGCAGTCCGAATTGTTTCTCACGCCCACCCATGTGACACGGTTGAGGAGTGAGATCACCGGACAATCGCAACAACACACTCGACCTCGGACGGGCCACCGACGCCGATTGGAACGAGATCATCACCACGGATGCTCGCGCGTTCGCCATGCGAAATCCCATTTCCGACGACGAGCGCACCGATCTCCGCGGGAAGGTCTCCGACGACGACGTCGTGCTGGTCCGAGACTCCTGGCACGACGACCGTCCACTCGTCGGGGTGTCGATGTTCTACCGGATGCAGATGACGGTCCCCGGTGGTGCACAGGTTCCCGCGGCCGGCCTGTCCTGGGTGTCGGTCGCGTCGACGCATCGTCGACGAGGAATTCTGCGTCGGATGATCACCGAGCTGTTCTCTCAGTGGGAGAGCGAGGGTTTCGCGTTCGCGATCCTCACCGCGTCGGAGGGGACCATCTACGAGCGGTTCGGGTTCGGCCCGGCATGCTTCGCCGAGAGCGTCGAGGTGACCCCCGGACAACCGACGCTGCGCGCCGAGGCGCCCGATCACCCCGAGGTCTACTTCGGCACCCCCGAGCAGGTCGCCGCGACGATCCCCGACATTCACGCACGGTGGGCGCGCACACGCCCGGGCGCGCTCGCGCGGACACCGCAGTGGTGGGCTCCGATCCTCGCCGACCGACCGTCGGAGCGTCCCCCGGCCGCCAGCGGCCTGCACTACCTGCTGCACCCCGACGGCTATGCGAGCTACCGCATCCACAAGAGCTCTGCCGGCCAGGTGCGCGGCGAGGTGGAGGAACTGTTCGCGATCACCGACGACGCACACACCGAGCTGTGGCGGGTGCTGCTCGGACTCGACCTGGTGCCGTCACTGACGGCGTCGATCCCGGTCGACGATCCGCTGCGTGCCAAGCTCACCGACCTGCGCTCGGCTCCGGTCACCGGACGCTCCGACAAGATGTGGGTGGCGATCCTCGACGTCGCCGCCGCGCTCGGCGCACGCACGTACTCCGCAGACCTCGACATCGTCCTCGAGGTCACCGACGGGTACCGGGAGCGCGCGGGAGTCTTCGACGTATCGGTGCGGAACGGTGGCGCGATCGTCGCGCCGTCGACGTCGAATCCGACTGTGCGCATGGACATTTCGGTGCTGTCGAGTTTGTTCCTCGGCGGGGTGCAGCCGTCGCTGTTCGCGAGCGCGGGACGCCTGTGGACAGACTCCGACGACACGCTGCACGCGCTGACCCAGGCGTTCGCCGCCGACCGCGCACCGTTCTCGGGGACGTTTTTCTGATCTCGACAGGCTCGATCAGCGGTGGGCAGCTCGATCAGCGGGGCGGGCGCTCGACCGGCGGGTGATCTCGACAAGCTCGATCAGCGGTGGGCAGCTCGATCAGCGTCGGGGGTTGGTTCGATCAGCGTCGAGGCGCTCGACCGGCGTCGGGGTTGGCTCGATCGGCGGGGCGCTGCTCAGGTGGGCTCGTCGGTTTCGCTGATCAGTTTGGCGAGGACCGGCAGGGCGCTGCGGAGGGTTGCGCGCTCGTCGTCGGTCAGTGCGTCGATCTGATCGGAGAGCCAGGCGCGTCGAGCGGCGTGCTCGGCGACGATGACCTCCTCGCCCGCGGGAGCCAGCGTCACGATTGCCTGACGCCCGTCTGTGGGGTGCGGCGCGCGCTCGATCATGCCGAGATCGGACAGCGAAGCCAGCACGCGCGTCATCGACGGTGGCTTGACTCGCTCGGCGGCCGCCAGCGCGCCCGGAGTCATCGCTCCCTCGATGTGAAGCGTCGACAATGCCGACAACTGGGTCAAAGATACGAGTTGGTTCTGTCTACGAAGGCGAAGTCGCCGCGCCAAGCGCACAATCGCTAGCGCCAGGGCACCCGATAAACCGTCGTCGGTCGGTGTACTCACGGGCCTTACATTAGTTTGCCGCACAGCATTTGCAGTACTGACCGGCCGTTTTCACAACTCGAACGGACGACATTGGGCCGAATTGTCCGGTTTTCTGGTCAACTGATCAGGTTGGAGATGGGTTCGCGCGCGAAGTAGAGGGCGAAGACGATCGCGATCGCCCACATCAACGGGTGCACCTTGCGCGCCTTGCCCGCCGCTGCGGCCATCACCACCCAGCTGATGAATCCGACGCCGATGCCGTTGGCGATCGAGTAGGTGAACGGCATGGTGACGATCGTCAGGAAGACCGGGAGGGCGTACTCGAACTTCGTGAAGTCGATGCGGGTCACCTGACCCATCATCAGCGCACCGACGATGACCAGCGCAGGCGCGACGGCCTCGGACGGGATGACCTCGTACAGCGGCGTCAGGAACATCGCCACGATGAACAGTCCGCCGGTCACGATGTTGGCCAGACCCGTTCGGGCACCTTCGGCGATGCCCGACGCCGACTCGACGAAGACCGTGTTCGACGACGACGACGCCACACCGCCCACGATCGCACCCGTGCCCTCGACGACCAGCGCCTTACCGACACCGGGCAAATTGCCCTTGTCGTCGGCGAGTCCGGCTTCGCGGCCGAGTCCGGTCATCGTGCCCATCGCGTCGAAGAAATTCGACAGCACCAGCGCGAAGACGAACACACACGCCGCGAGCACGCCGATTCGTGTGAAGGCGCCGAAGAGGTCGACGTTGCCGACGAGACTCAGATCGGGCAGTCCACCTGCCGAGTCGGGGATCTTCGGCACCGACAGCGACCAGCCGCCCTGCTTCTGCGCGCCAGAGCCGAGATGCAGCGTCGACTCCAGAATGATCGAGATGATCGTCGTGATGATGATCCCGAGGAGCAGACCACCCGGCACCTTCATCACCATCAACGCGCCCATGAGCAGGACGCCGATCACGAAGATGAGCGTCGGCACCGTGGTGATCGAGTTACCGAAGCCGAGCTGGACCGGCGTGGTGGTGCCCGCGGCGTCGGGGATACGGCGGACGAACCCTGCGTCGACGAATCCGATGAACGCCACGAAGCAGCCGATACCCGCTGCGATCGCTGCTTTCAGTTCTGCGGGAACAGCATTGAACACCGCGGTGCGGAATCCGGTGATCGCCAGGATGACGATGATGATGCCGTCGACCACGACCAGCCCCATCGCCTCGGGCCAGGTGACCTCGGGGACGATGGTCACCGCGAGCAGGCTGTTGATGCCCAGACCGGTGGCGATGGCGAAGGGATAGTTCGCGACGAGTCCGAAGATGATCGACATGACGCCCGCGACGAGCGCCGTGACGGCCGCGACCTGCGCGATGGGCAGCACGTTGCCGAGGACGTCGGCGTTCTTGGACTCGCCCGGTATGCCGCCGATGATGATCGGGTTGAGCACCACGATGTAGGCCATCGTGAAGAACGTCACCAGACCGCCGCGCACCTCGCGGTTCAGCGTCGAACCGCGTTCGCTGACCTTGAAGAAGCGGTCGACCGCCCCGAACCGCCGCGTCGGTTCCGCCGACTGGGCGCTCGGTTCCGCCGACTGGGCGTCGGGGCGCGTCGACTGGGCGCTCGGTTCCGCCGACTGGGCGTCCGGGCGCGTCGACTGTGCGTCCGGTTCCGTCGACTGGGCGTCGGAGCGCGTCGACTGGGCGTCGGAGCGCGTCGACTGGGCGCTCGGTTCCGCCGACTGGGCGCTCGGTTCCGCCGACTGTGCGTCGGCGTTCGATGGCTGTGTCGGATCACTCGAGGGATCGCTTGTCACAAGGGGGAAGTTACCCTGTCCTCCGTGGCCGATGAACCCGAGATCCCCCAATTGCCGCAATCGCTGCGGGCACCCGAGCCGGTGATCGTCGTCGGCATGGTCGCGTGGCTGGTGGCGACGATCGTCGTGTGGGCCACGGGTTGGGGCGGCGGTCGCACGCTGGCCGTGTGTCTCGTCGGCCTCGCCGTCGGCGTAGCGGGCACGGGCGTCTTCCTTCTCCAGCGCGCTGCATCTCGACGCGGCGACCGGACTGCGCAACGCGGGCTGGACTGAGCGCCGACCGCCGACTGGGCCCGACCGCCGAGCAAGCAGCGCGGCGTCGACGACACGCTTTTCGACGCAACCCACCCGCGCGCACCAAGCACTTGCTAGGTTCAGTGTTCATGCGGATTCGGGGATTCTCACTACTGGTTGCGGTCGCTGCGGCACTCGGCTTGCTCGCCGGGACGACGACTGCGGGCACCGCGTCGGCGGCCCCTCTACCGGTGACGTTCAACTTCTTCTCGGGCATCGCGCCGGAGTTGGCCAATCATGGCGGATCGCTCCCGGGCTCCAACGACTTCTCCTGCCGCCCGACGTCGAAACATCCCTACCCCGGTGGTGCTCGCACACGGGACGGGCGGATCGCAGCAAACCAATTGGGGCACATACGTTCCGCTGCTGAAGAACGAGGGCTACTGCGTCTTCGCGCTCACCTACGGGGCACTCGATGAGCTGCCGTGGCCAGGCCCCGCCGTCGGCGGAATGGGACTGATCGAAGACAGCGCAGCACAATTCGGGCGTTTCGTCGACAAGGTCCTCGCTGCGACGGGTGAGTCCAAGGTCGACGTCGTCGGACATTCGCAGGGCACCGTGGTGCCCGCGTACTACGCGAAATACCTTGGCGGACGAGGCAAGATCGACAAGCACGTATCGATCGCCCCGGCGTGGCGCGGTTCGACGGTGGCCGGGGCGGACCTCATCCTGCCGACGGTCCGCAAGCTCGGCATCTCCGCGGCACAGACCCCGCTCTGCCAGGGATGCGCCGAACTCGACCCCAGCTCGGACGTGATGCGCAAGATCGCTGCGGGCGGCTACTACTACCCAGAGATCAGCTACACCAACATCGCCACCCGCTACGACGAGGCCGTCGTCCCGTACACGCTCGGCCTGCCGCCGGGTGGCTCCAACGTGCGCAACATCGTCGTCCAGGACGGCTGCCCGGTGGACTTCACCGAACACGCGGGCGTCGCGGGTTCGCGCCGCGCCGCGTACTTCGTCCTGAACGCACTCGACCCCGCTCACCCCCGCCCGGTCCCGTGCGACCGGGCGGCGCCGCTGAGCGGGAGCGCGTACTAGACAGCGCCCGGTCGGCGTGACGCAGCGCCCAGTCGGCATCAGGAAGCGCCCAGTCGACGTAAGGAAACGCCCAGTCGACGGGCGTTGACCTGCGCGAACGACAATCTACTCAGCTGTGACCCTTGACACGTCGAATGGAGTGAATGTACGTTCATTCACTATGAAGTCCGAGTCACTCCGTCTCGGCGACCATCATCGCGAAGGAGCACAGACATGAGCTACGGCACCACCGACTACGAAGACATCGAGTACGTCGTGGAGGGCCCGACGGCGGTCATCACGATGAACCGCCCGCAGCGCTACAACGCATTTCGGGCCAAGACCGTCGAGGAGCTGATCAACGCCTTCCGACGTGCCTGGGCCGACCGCAACGTGCAGGCCGTGATCCTGACCGGCGCGGGAGAGAAGGCCTTCTGCACCGGCGGCGACGTCAAGCAGCGAGCAGAGACCGGCGACTACGGGCCGTCGGAGTCGGGCATGTTCGAGATCGGCAACCTGCACAAGGTGATCCGTGACATCCCCAAGCCCGTCATCGCGGCGGTCAACGGACTGGCCATCGGCGGCGGACACGTGCTGCATGTGCTGTGCGACCTGACCATCGCCGCAGACACCGCACGCTTCGGCCAGTCGGGCCCCAAGGTCGGCTCATTCGACGCCGGATTCGGCTCGGCCTACCTGGCACGGGTCGTCGGCGAGAAGCGGGCGCGCGAGATCTGGTACCTGTGCCGCCAATACGACGCCGCCACGGCTGAGCGTTGGGGCCTGGTGAACTGGGTTGTCCCGGCGGCAGATTTGCTCGACGAGGCCAAGAAGATCGCTGCCGAGATCGCGGAGAAGTCGCCGACGACGCTGCGCTTCCTCAAGCAGAGCTTCAACGCGGACTCCGACCATCAGACCGGACTCTCCAATCTCGCGATGAGCGCACTGGACCTCTTCACCCACTCCCCCGAGGGACTTGAGGGCGCAACGGCTTTCGCCGAGAAGCGCGCACCCGATTTCAACAAGTACGTCGGCGCCTGACCGCAGCAACCACAGACCACAGGAGCAAAACCCATGAGCACCAACAGCATCGCCGTCGTCACCGGCGCAGGATCGGGTATCGGTAAGGCCATCACGCTCGCATTCGCCGAGCAGGGCACCACGGTCGTCGCGGCCGATCTCGACCTCGACGCCGCCAAGCGTACAGCTGAGCAGAACGCCGCCATCGTGCCGATGTCCGTCGACGTCGCCGACCGGGCCACTGTCGACGCGCTACGAGACGCCGTCAACACCGAGGTCGGTGTCGCCGACATCCTCGTCAACGCCGCGGGATGGGACCGCACCGACCAATTCCTCAATGCGAGCACCGAATTCGCGGAGAAGGTGGTCGCGATCAACTACCTCGGACCAGTCCACATGGCGAGCGCCTTTCTACCGGGAATGGTCGAGGCGTCGACAACCGAAGGCTGGCAGGGCGGTCGGGTGATCAACCTTGCCTCCGACGCCGGACGAGTCGGCAGCGCAGGCGAATCCATCTACGCGGGCGCCAAGGGCGGCGTGATCGCCTTGAGCAAGTCGCTGGCACGAGAAATGGCGCGTCACCAGATCACCGTGAACGCCGTGTGCCCCGGACCCACCGACACCCCGTTGTTCCAGGCTCAGCCCGACAAGCTCAAAGAGGCTCTCGTCAAAGCGATTCCGTTCCGACGACTCGCCCGTCCCGACGAGGTCGCAGCGCCCGTCCTGTTCTTCGCCTCCCCCGCGGCGTCGTTCATCACCGGCCAGGTGATCAGCGTCAGCGGCGGACTCACGATGGCCGGCTAGGCCAACCCCGAGGTCACTGGAGATCATCATGAGCACCACCGCCAGTCACGACGCCGCAACACCGTACGTATACGACGCAGCACAGTACCGCTCGTTCTTCGAGCACGAGTTCACGTATCTGAACGGCTTCCGCCGCAACGTCTCCCGATACGCGCACACCACAGCGATGATCGACCCGACGACCGACACCGAGTGGACGTACGCAGAGCTCGGCGCCGCAGTGGACTCGTTGGCCGCAGGCCTCGCCGCCCACGGTGTCGGCGACGGCGACGTCGTCGGATATCAATTGTTCAACGGACCCGAGTTCGCGCAGCTCTACCTCGCCACCCAGGCCGTAGGCGCCGTCGGGTCACCGATGAACTTCCGGTTGGCGGCAGGCGAGACGGCGGTCATCCTCGATGTGAGCAGGCCGTCGGTCTACATCTACGACACCGAGCTCACCGACATGGTGTCCACGGCAATCGAGCGCGCCGAGCATACGCCGGACGTCCTGATCGGCGTGGGCACAGGCACTCTCGTCGACGGCCCGCGATCGATCCGATTCACCGACCTGCCTGCCGACGCTCCGGCACCGCGGACAACCCGCGGCGTGTTCGACGAGACCACCCGGCTCTACACGTCCGGCACCACCGGCATGCCCAAAGCAGTGCCGATGAACAGCGCGATCGAGATCTTCTCGGCGCATGACGTGATCATGCACTTCCCGCTCTCACCGGAGGATCGCATGCTGAACATGACTCCGTGGTTCCACCGCGGTGGACTCTATTGCGCCGGACCCAATCCCACGTTCTACCTCGGATCGTCGCTGGTACCGATGCGTGTGTTCGACGCGGCGACGACACTCGACTGGGTCGAGCGCTACGGACTGACATTCCTCATCGGTGCGCCGACCAACCTCGCGATGCTCGCTGCCGAGCAGCAACGTCGTCCGCGAGACCTGTCCAGCCTGCACGGCATCGTCACCATGGGTGCTCCCCTCGAACGCGACGCCGCACTGCTCTATCAGGAGGTGCTCACCCCCAGGATCTTCAACGGATACGGCAGCACCGAGGGGTTCTGGAACACCTTCCTGCGTCCCACGGACCTGCCCGATCACGCCGGAACCGCCGGACGCGCCTGCCTCGACGACGACGTGCGCGTCGTCCACGTCCGCGACGACGGGCAGCTGGCCGACCCGGACGACGTCGTCGCACGAGACGGCGACGAGGTCGGTGAAGTGATCATCCGCTCACCGAAATGTGCTGCGGCGTATTTCGATTCACCCCAGCAGGAGAAGGCGAAGTACAACGGTAGCTGGCTGCACATCGGCGATCTCGCCACCTGGGACGTCGACGAGTTCGTCACGATCGTCGGCCGCAAGGACGACATGCTCATCTCCGGCGGCGAGAATGTGCATCCGGTACAGGTCGAGGAGGCTCTGAACGGCCATCCCGCAGTGGCGGATTCGCTTGTCGTCGGGGTTCCCGACGACCGGTGGGGACAGCTCGTCGTCGCCTACATCGTGCCTGTCGAGGGCGCCCACCCGTCCCCGGAGGAACTCGACAGCTACTGCCGTGAGCACCCGATGCTCTCGCAGTTCAAACGTCCGCGCGCCTATCGCATCGTCGAGTCGCTCCCTGTTTCCGCGACCGGCAAGAAACTCCACTACCGGGCAACCACATCCGCAGCCGCCGAGATGTCGGCGGGCGAATTCGACGCCCCCGCACCACTGACAACATCGACCACCAACGGAGCCGACCGATGAGCACCACCGCCAGCACCAAGTTCTCCGCCCTCGACCCCCTCAACCTCGATCTCGGATACTCCGACGACGAACTGGCCGTTCGCGATTCGGTCCGCGGATTTCTCGCCGAGGCCGTGACCCCGTACATCGCCGACTGGTTCGAGGAGGGCGGAATCCCGATCGCGCGCGAGCTGTTCAAACAATTCGGTCAGCTCGGCGTTCTCGGCATGCATCTCGACGGATACGGTTGCGGCGGAGCGTCGTCGGTGCATTACGGCCTGGCCAGTCTCGAACTCGAGGCCTGCGATTCGGGCATCCGGTCGATGGTTTCGGTGCAGGGTTCACTCGCAATGTTCTCGATCTACAACAACGGCAGCGAAGCACAGAAGACGCAGTGGCTGCCGTCCATGGCCGAAGGCACCACCGTCGGCTGTTTCGGTCTCACTGAGCCCGACGCCGGATCAGACCCGGCGTCGATGAAGACGCGCGCCAGGCGCGACGGCGACGACTGGATTCTCGACGGCCGCAAGATGTGGATCACCAACGCCCCCATCGCCGACGTCGCCGTCGTCTGGGCGCAGACCGACCTCCCCGACGGTGGCGTGGGTGTGCGGGGCTTCATCGTGCCCACCGACACTCCCGGTGTTTCCACACCGGAGATCAAGCACAAGGCGTCGCTCCGGGCGTCGACCACCGGTGAGATCGTCATGGACAACGTGCGGTTGCCCGCGAATGCGCTGATGCCCGGAAACGACGACCTGCACAAGGGCAGGGGAATCAAGGGTCCGCTCTCGAGTCTCACCGAGGCCAGGTACGGAATCATCTGGGGATCGATCGGTGCGGCTCGCACCGCCTGGGCGGCAGCGCTCGAGTATGCCACGCAGCGAACACAATTCGGCAAGCCGATCGCCGGATTCCAACTGACACAGGCGAAGCTCGCCGACATGGCCGTCGAACTGCAGAAGGGCCAGTTACTGGCGTACCACCTCGGACGTCTGAAGGATTCGGTCGGGCTGCGTCCGGACCAGGTCAGCTTCGGCAAACTCAACAACACTCGTGAGGCCATCGAGATCTGTCGCACGGCGCGAACCATATTGGGCGGCAACGGTATCTCGCTGGAGTATCCGGTGATCCGTCACATGGTGAACCTCGAATCGGTGCTCACCTATGAGGGCACCCCAGAGATGCACCAACTTGTCCTCGGCCAGGCCTACACCGGCCAGAATGCCTTCCGCTGAACGGAGACTCCCCATGAGCGCACTCACCTACGACATCGAGCACAAGCAATTCCGCGACACCGCAGCACGATTCGTCGCCGAGCAGATCACTCCCTCGCACGAGAACTGGGAAACCGCGGGCCAATGGGACCGAAGCCTGTTCACCGAGGCGGGCAAGAACGGGCTGATCGGATTCGAGGTCGACGAGCAGTTCGACGGGCCAGGCGTCGACGACTTCCGGTACAACGCAATCCTGATCGACGAAATCGCACGCACCGGCGCGGCCGCCGAAGCGATCGCGTTCTCACTACAGAACGACGTCGTCCTCCCCTACCTCACCGAGCTGACCACCGACGAGCAGAAGGCGCGCTGGCTACCAGGCGTCGTCAGCGGGGAGACCGTGCTCGGCATCGCGATGACGGAGCCGGGGGCGGGCAGCGACCTTACCGGCATCACCACGTCGGCGGTGCGCGATGGCGATCACTACGTGGTCAACGGGTCGAAGACGTTCATCTCCAACGGCCGAAACGGCGACCTGTTCGTCGTCGCGACGAGGACGAGCCCGGACAAGCACAAGGGACTCACGCTGCTCGTCGTCGACGCTGCCACAACGGGTTTCGAGCGTGGCCGCAACCTCGACAAAATCGGGCTGCACGCACAGGACACCAGCGAGCTCTCCTTTCACGACATGCGGGTACCGGTGGCGAACCGTCTCGGCGAAGAGGGCGAGGGCTTCTACCAACTGGTGAGAAACCTTCCGCAGGAACGGCTCTCACTGTCCGTGGGCGCCATCGCGGCAGCCGAAGGTGTTTTCGCCCGCACCCTGGAGTACGTGAAGGAGCGCACCGCGTTCGGTTCGCCGATCGCGTCGTTCCAGAACACCCAGTTCGTCCTGGCCGAGCTCGCAACCGAACTCGACATCGCACGGACGTTCCTAGACGACTGCATCGCAGAACACGTCCGGGGAGAACTGAGCGCGGCACGGGCGGCGCGGCTGAAGTGGTGGGCAACCGAACTACAGGTCCGGACCGCGGACAGGTGCCTGCAACTGCACGGCGGCTACGGCTACATGCGGGAGTATCCGGTGGCACGAGCATTCGTCGACGCGCGTATCCAGACCATCTACGGCGGGACGTCGGAGATCATGAAGACCATCGTCGCCAAGGATCTGGGCATCTGAGCGGCTACAGTGATGAACGGTGATTCACCGTTCGATGGAGGAGGACTCGTGGCGAAATCCGCAACCGCACGCTCGACGTCGGATCTGGCCGTCGAAGATGCGGTGCGCGCGGTCCGGGTCTCGTCGCGTCGACGACAGTTGCTCGACGCCGCCGTGGCCGTCATGGAGCGCACCGGGTTTCACCAGATGTCGATGCAGGCGCTTGCCGACGAGGCGCAGGTCAGCGTCGGATTGTTCTACAAGTATTTCGGGTCGAAGGAGGACATCCTCCTCGCCGCCATCGTCGACATCCTGGAGAAGTTCCGCGATCAGTTGCAACCCGCGATGGACCTCGCGGGCGACGACCCCGTCGAACAACTCATCGCCGGTTTCCGGCAGTACGCGCGGATCGTCGACGAGAACCGCGATGCCGTCGTGCTGACGTATCGGGAGAGCCGGACGCTCGACGCCGAGGGTCGGGACCAGATCAAGCAGCTCGAGGTGGAGACGTCGGCGCCGATGCGCGAGGCGATCACTGCTGCCATCGAGAACGGGTCGATGAAGGCGGACGTCGACGCCGACCTCGCGGTGTTCGATCTGATGATGCTCGCGCACGGGTGGGCGCTGAAGCACTGGCACTTCGCGCCCGCGCTGACGATCGACGAGTACGCGACGGCGCAGCTGCGGTTCGCACTGCCGGCGCTGGTCGTCGGCGATCGGCTCGGCGGGTACCTGGCCGCGCTGTAGGGGTGGTCTCGACAAGCTCGACCAGCGGTGGTTGGGCTCGAGCGGCGGTTGGTGGTCTCGACAAGCTCGACCAGCGGCGGGGGCTCTCGACCAGCGGTGGTTGGGCTCGAGCGGCGGTTGGGTGGTCTCGACAAGCTCGACCAGCGGCGGGGGCTCTCGACCAGCGGTGGTTGGGCTCGAGCGGCGGTTGGTGGTCTCGACAAGCTCGACCAGCGATGGTTGGGCTCGACCGGCGGCGGTTGGGCTCGACCAGCGGCCCGGCTAGGCGGGGTCCGACGGCTCGGCCACGGGGCGGTCGGATCGGCCGCGCGAGGACAGCCAGAGCGAGAGCACCCAGGTGCACAGCCCGACCCACACGGCGCCGAACAGCCAGCCGGCGAGGACGTCGGTGGTCCAGTGGACGCCGAGGTAGATACGGGTCAGTCCGACCAGGATCGATATCACCGGCGCTAGCGCCATCGACCACGGATGCGCGCGCACCCACGGGATCACCCGATACGCCGCGACGGCGATGAGTCCGTACACAACCATCGTCATCATCGAGTGGCCCGAGGGGAACGAGTAGCTCTCGATGTGGAGGAGCCGGTCGTCGCGCGGAGGTCTTTCACGCCTGACGAGGTGTTTGAGGATCACCATCAACGACGCCCCGAGGAGCGAACCCACGCCGACGTAGACGGCCTCGGTCACGTGCTTGCGGGCGGCGAGCGCGATCACGACAAGTGTCGCGACGATCCAGAGGGTGATCGTGTTGCCGAACACAGTGACGACGTGCGCGAGACCGGTCAGTGGCGCGGTGCGGTGGTCGACGACCCACGTGGTGATGTGCTCGTCGACGTCGGTGATCTGCACGATCATTCTCGCCACACTACCGACGATGCCCGCCGATCAGCGGTGAATGTGTGTCGTGTTGAAGGATGTGGGTGCTGCAGCACCCACATCCTTCAACACGACACACATTTAGAAGCGGGCCGGAGCTCAACCAGCGCTGGTGGCGAGGGCGCGGCTGATGACGAGGCGCTGGATCTGGTTGGTGCCCTCGAAGATCTGGGTGATCTTGGCTTCGCGCATGAACCGCTCGACGCGGAAGTCGCGGGTGTAGCCGTAGCCGCCGAGCACCTGGACGGCGTCGGTGGTGACCTTCATCGCGGCGTCGGTGGCGATCAGCTTGGCGGTGGCAGCGGCGCGCGAATATTGTTGTCCCGCATCGCGACGTCGTGCGGCGTCGAGGTAGGTTGCCCGGGCGGAGTCGACGGCGGCGGCCATGTCGGCGAGCAGGAAGCCGAGGCCTTGGTGGTCGATGATCTTGCGGCCGAACGTGGTTCGTTCGTGTGCGTAGTCGACGGCGGCGTCGAGCGCGGCCTGTGCGAGGCCGGTGGCGACGGCCGCGATGCCGAGTCGGCCGGAATCCAGTGCGGAGAAAGCGATCTGGAGTCCCTGGCCCTCGGCGCCGAGTCGACGTCCCTCCTCGATGAAGGCGTCGTCATAGTGTGCCGAGGTGGTGGGGACCGCCGCAAGGCCCATCTTCTCTTCGGGTTTGCCGAACGAGAGGCCTGCGGTGTCGCGGGGAACGAGGAAGCACGAGATGCCCTTGGAGCCTTCGCCTGTCCGCGCGAACAGGTTGTAGACATCGGCGATGCCGCCGTGGGTGATCCACGCCTTGGCGCCGGTGACGGAGTATCCGCCCTCGGCGGGCGCGGCTTTGCAGTTGAGTGCAGCGGCGTCGGATCCCGCTTGCGGCTCGGACAGGCTGTACGCGCCGATCAGCTTGCCCTCCAACAGATCCGGGAGCCACTGCTGCTTCTGCTCGTCGGTGCCGAAGGTGAACAGGGGATGGCAGGCGAGGCCGTGCACGCTGGTCGCGACGGCAACCGATGCCCAGCGCGTGCCGAGTTCTTCGAGCACCTGCAGGTACACCTCGTAGGGCTGGCCGCCGCCTCCCCACTCCTCCGGGTAGGGCAGCCCGAGCAGTCCTGCCTCGCCCATCTCGGCGAAGAGGCCGTCGGGATACCGCTCGGCCTTTTCATACTCGTCGACGATGGGGAGGAACTTCTTGTCGGCGAAGTCCCTGGTCAGCGCGATCAGATCACGAGCCTCGTCGGTGGGCAGGAGACGGTCGACGGGCATGAATCCTCCGATGGTGCGTGATCTGAACAGCTACTAATGCTCGACTCAATACAGTACTCAGGTACTCTTCCTAGTACTATCCGAGCGAGAATGCAATGCCCCCACCACCGCCCAGGAGATGACCGATGACCCGAGCCGAGCTCGCGACGCGGCGTCGAACTGAGTTGTTCGATGGCCTCCTCGCGCTGATGCTCGACGACGGCTTTGCGCACCTCCAGATCGCCGACCTCGCTGCGCGCCTGCACTGTTCACGCTCGACGCTCTACACACTGGCAGGCAGCAAGGAGCAGCTCGTGACCAAGACGGTCACCCACTTCTTCCGCACGGCGACCGACCAGGTCGAGTCGCGAGTAGCCGACGCCGCGACGTCGCGCGACGCCGTCGTCGAGTACCTGATCGCGGTGGGCGATGCTCTCTCGCCCGCATCCGCGCAGTTCATGGCCGACCTGCACGCCTTCGCGCCGACGCGCGAACTCTACGAACAGAACACCGCCGCTGCCGCCGCCCGCGTGCGCGGACTCATCGCTGCTGGGGTCGCCGCGGGCGAATTCCGTGACGTGGACGCCGCTTTCGCGGGCGACCTCGCCGCGACGATGATGAGTCGCATCCAACGGCGCGACGTCGAAGCACACACCGGCCTCGACGACGCGCAGGCCTATCGGCAGCTCGCGTCGATCCTCACGCGCGGGATCGACGTCGACCGAGGTTAGCGCCGCGCGCGGCGTCGAAGATGCGTGATGCCCCGGTCGTCGATCCACCAGTCGACGGACATGTCGACGCTCTCGCCGTCGCGGGCCACGGTGACGACCAGGTCGTCGTGGACTCTGACTTCGCCGTCCACTGCGCGCCCGGTGAGCGCGGTGAAGAGCACTGCGTCGGTGCCCGCAGCGGTCGACGGCTCGCCCTGCGACGCGACGACGGCGTTGAACGCCTCCGACGAGGTCGGAACGTCGAGAATGTCAGCCAACAGAGCGGCGTCATCTGACGGGCTGGCGGCGTCGGCCGCGAACACGACCATTGCGTCGGCGTCGACGACCTGCAGGTACCACGGACGATCGATCACCACCGCGTCGGTTACTGCGCTGCCTGACACCGCTCGAACACGTTCCGGCACAGCGAGATCCATCGGTTCGACGGTTCCGCGTCGGCATGCACGCACCATCGCGGCGTACGTCGTCGACGCCGCGCCGGCCGACACGTCGCGCGCAGGATCGGCGAGGTTGTGCAGCAGAGTGTCGGCGTCGGCGACCGATTCGACGTCGCTGCCGCCGAGCGCCGCGGCAAGCGAGTCGGCGTACGGATGGTCGAGGACGTCGCGGACTCCGGCCAGCGCCGACTCCGACGGTGCGCGGTACCAGCCGAGCGGATGCCCGTCGATGTACGCGTGATGACGCAACCACCACGCCGTGTACCCGTGACGGTCGGCGAGCACCGACTCGAGCGACTCGTCACGCGCGAGCAAGGTCAGCGCCTCGGGCCAGCAGTCATCGTCGACGAGGTCGAGATCGCGCACCGCGGTAAGGGTTTCGGGAAGATCGGCGAGACCGTCCCACCAGAGTTCCTCATCGGGCAGGTCGTGATCCGGCGCGGTCGGGAACTCGTCGGAGACGGTCGTGAAACCCCACCCGACGCCGATTCTGCGCAGCACGTCGGCTCCGACACGCGCCACCAGCTCGTCGTCGACGATGCCGAACGGATGATCGTCGACGAGCACGGAGAGCAGCGGAGCGTCCGGCAGTAGTAGTTCGTCGGCGTTGCGCCACTCGCCGTCGGCGGGTAACGCCATGCGCGACAACCACTCCGGTGCGTCCGCACCGGGATCCGCGACGAGCAGTTCGACGACCTCGTCCAGAAGTGTCGAGTCCTCGTCGTCGACCGCATCCTCATCCTCGACGAGTGCGCGCAGTGAATCGTCGGCGAGCGCCTCCGACACCGAGAGACGTTGCACGC
This sequence comes from Gordonia sputi NBRC 100414, assembly GCF_000248055.1. Classification (GTDB taxonomy): domain Bacteria; phylum Actinomycetota; class Actinomycetes; order Mycobacteriales; family Mycobacteriaceae; genus Gordonia; species Gordonia sputi. The sequence goes on from NZ_BAFC01000079.1 coordinate 30,041, forward strand.
CAAGTCGTTCGAGGAGCGGATGGTCGGCGTCGGGATCGACGGTGCGAATCCATCGCAGTGGACGCGACGTCGCGACGACGAAAAGCCCACGCGCGCCGATGTTCATGCGACCGTCCGCGCGCGGGACCGGCAGCGCGGACAGCTCCTCGACCTCCCGCGACGTCGGCACGAGTGGCGCGAGTGCGGCGTAGAGCCGCTGCCACCAGGCCGCTGGACGGTCGACACCGACGAGCCGATCAGCAAGGGTCGCAAGCCCTATCGGTGTGACCCCTAGACGTTCGAGCACGACAAGCGAGCTGGACGTGGAGAGGTCGGGGTGCACGAGGTCGGCGAAGAGATCGCCGAGTACGTCGGCCAATTCGTCGGTGAGTCCGAGCAGCATCACCGCACGCGATGGCACCAGGTCGGGGCCGTCGGCCGCGGGCAGCCATGACGCATCGCGCACCTCGTCGACGACGGCCTCGGTGAGCCGCGCGTCGTCGAGTCCTGCGATCCGATGCGACGCCGGTAGCAGAGCGAGCCGATCGGATGGTTCGGCAACGCGGAGCAGGTCCGCGTAACCGGCTGCGGCAGAGGCTATGTCGACGTCGGGAAGCAGTCGACGTCGGTCCGGCGTCGGCGGCAGCGATGTGATGATCCTGGCGGGTAGTCCTAGCTCGATGTCGGTGGCCGTCGGCGCGTACAGCACTCCCCGCACCGGACGAGCAGCCACGGCACCGTTGGACTGCGGTGCGAGCCAACGGTTCACAATACCGTCGCGCGTGTGCGTCACCTCCAGCCACGAGGCGTACACCCGCTCGGCACCTTCGACGTCGACGAACACCCGCAACCGCCGGGCACTACTGCCAGGGCCGAGCTGCGCAGCGTCGGACTCGGCAGCGTCGAAATCGGTCCGTTCGATCCGAAAGCTCCTGTCCGGCAGCGTGATCGACTCGACGGCTTCGAGGGAGAGCAGCAGATCGGGGACCTGCACCGCGATGTCGGCAAGGAGCGCTTGGGCGTCGACGTCCGCCGTCAACCCCAGCACGACGTCGGTGTCGAAGTCGGCAGCGGGCGCAGTGCTGACGGGCCACGCCAGGCGCAGCAACGGAACCGACGCGCCGTCTCGCGGCGAGATACCCGAATCCCGCACCGCGGCAACGGTATCGGCGCGATCGAAGCGGACGGAGCCCGTCGTCGAGCGGATCTCGACGTGGTCGGCGATGGTGGCGGTCGCCGTGAATCCGACGCCGTAGCGGCCGATGACTCCTGCGGCGGTGTCGTCGGATTTCGCCGACACCCGAAGCGCCACAAGCGAACGCACGCCGTCGGCACTCAGCGGAGCACCCGTGTTGGCGACGTGCAGTTCGCGGCCGTCGAGCCAGACGGCAATGCGTGCAGAAGAATTCGAAACGGCTGCCGCATCCGCAGCGTTGACCGCGAGCTCTGTGAACAGTCGGTCGCGGTAGCCGACGGTGACCAGATCGTCCTCGGCGTTACTGTCCTCGATCAGCCGGGTCGGTGACGAGCGCCAGGCGTCGAGTGTCGCTGCGCGCAGGCGGTCCGTCCCGAACGGGTCGTCGGTGTCGCGCCGGTCGGTCGTCAGGGTCGGCCGTTCTCAGACGATCTCGAGCACGCCGTCGTCGAATGCCTCGTACGCGGGCGATCCCTCGCCCCGATGCGGCTCGACGTCGGAGTGCGCCCCGCAGCCGTACTCGGCCGACACCACGCGGCCGTCGGCGGCGAGTTCGTTGGCGCACGCGCCGAACGCCGCCCGCAGAGCGCCGGAGAGGGGGATGTAGAAGCCGCAGGTCCCGCACGAGAACGGTGCGGCCTGAGCCATTTCGGAACCGGGACCGAAGTCGCCGTCGTACCAACGTTGCGCGGCGTCGTCACGTCCCTCGCGGCTGAGCACGCGGCGTCGGCCGAGTCCGAGTTCGCCCGCCACCTGCGCGACGTCGTCGTCATCGGCGACGAACTCGTCGCCGGTGTCGATCTGGTTGGGCACCAGCCGCGGATCGTCGTCCTCGGCGGCGAGCACATCGCCGGGATGCAGATCGCCCGACTCGACGCGCTGCGACCACGGCAGCCAGTCCGGCGCGAGCAGCGCGCCGTCGGCGGGCAGGAGCGCGGTCTCGCTGATCGTCACCTCGTCGCTGTTCGGCGAGCCTGCGACCACCACACACCACTGCCACCCCTGGTAGCCGGGAATGTCGGAGTCGAAGTAGTGGGCGACGGCCCACTCCCCCTCCGCGATGGCGGCGCGGTGGTCGCCCGGATGCTCCCCGTCGGCTTCGAGCGCTGAGCGAGCCGACTCGACGGCGTCGAGCAGAAGCTGGTTTCCGGTCACTGCGATCACTGTTCCAGTGTGCAATATCGACGCCGCGCCAGGCCAACCGCCCACCTCCAGACGTTGTGGCGCCCCACACGACGGACGGTTACGCCACACAGTCACACCTATGAGGAACAATTGATCAGGTGATCCGATGGAGGCGGGACGACGGCGGCCGATCGAACGACGACCCCCCGACGACGCCGGTACCCGAGAGCGAGACCTCGCGCATCGACGAGTACAGCCGACGACGCCCAGCTGCCCACCCGGGCAGCGCGAACTATCCCGCGGGCGACGGCCGGCAACGCGGTCGTGCCCACGCATCCGTCGGCGACGCCTACCTACCGCCACGCACACACAATCCGCACCTACCTCCACTCGACGAATCGCCGACTGTAGGCGCCACGCGTGCGATGCCCGACGAGGTCGGCAAGACGTCGGCCAAGGGCCCCAAGAAGATCACGGTCATGCGTGTGGCAGCGATGCGCGGACGCGAACTGACCGGGCGCGGCGTCGACAAGATCTATCAGGCCGCCACGGCCGACGGCGCCGACAAGTCGGGGCTGACGGCGCTGACTCTGCCGGTCATCGCGAACTTCGCGGTCGACGCCGCGATGGCCGTCGCACTGGCCAACACGCTGTTCTTCGCCGCTGCGACCGGCGAATCGAAGACGAACGTCGCGCTGTATCTGGCACTGACGATCGCCCCCTTCGCGCTGATCGCCCCGGTGATCGGCCCCATGCTCGACCGTCTCCAACACGGTCGACGCATCGCGATGGCCACGACGTTCGGCCTTCGTACCGTGCTCGCGCTGCTCATCATCAGCAACGTCGCCTGGAACCCCGCGACGCAGCAACTGCAGTACGACCCGTGGGTGCTCTACCCGTGCGCGCTGGGTCTGCTGGTGCTCTCCAAATCGTTCGGAGTGCTGAAGTCGGCGGTGACACCGCGCGTCGTGCCCCCGAGCATCGACCTTCCGCGCGTCAACTCCCGGCTCACGACGTTCGGGCTGATCGGCGGGACGATCATCGGCGGTGCGGTGGCCGCGCTGTTCGAGGTGGTGCTGGCCAAGGCGCTTCCGATCCACATCCCCGGCGCGATGGTGTGGCTGGCGATCATCTCGGCGGTCGGCGCCTACCTGTGCCTGCGCATTCCGTCGT
>NZ_BAFC01000078.1 GCF_000248055.1 Gordonia sputi NBRC 100414
AGACCGATACCTCGCCGGGCGCATTGTCGAGAAGCCACTGTCCCTCGACGAGGGGCTGGCCGTCGACCGGGTAGTCGGGCGCGGCATTCTGGGTTCGGCGTGCATCGCCGGGTGCCCGGATCGCCGAGCTGTGGTCGTCGACGCGGCCGAAGTCGGTTTCGCGGTCGGCGGGGGTGTCGGTGACCACGAGCGGGGCGTTTTCGAGACCGGCGCGCGCGGCGTCGGACTCGAGAATCGAGGGGCCGAGCGGGGCCATGCCGAGTCGTGCACGCAGATCCTGCACCGCGGCAATCGATTCCGGGCCGCCCGAGATGCGGGCTGCCGACGCGGTGTCCGTCAGCATCGGGCCGGTCCCCGGGAACGACGCGGCGTCGGAGTTGCCGCCGTGGTCGACCGCGAAGATCTGGATGGCGGGCATGTCGGGGCGTAACCCGTTGTCCCGCACCACACCTCGCGCCGATGGCGGGCCGACGCGCGGGCCGAACGTCGCAACACGACGAAGACCGGGTGAGCCGGTGAGCGTCTGCTGGGCAAGCAGGGGGCGGGCCGACCGTGACGTCTCCGGGTCGAGATCGGCTCGTAGGACGACGAAGTCGATTCCCTGGCCCGCGAGAGTCGCGGCGAGTCCTGGTGAGGGGCGTCCGGCAGCGATGTCGCGTTGCACGGAGTCCATGGCGCGGATCGCGCCCGGCGGGGTCAGCGGTATGGCGTCACGCACCGCCCACGGCGTCGTCGAGAGTGGTTGGAGCGGTTCGTCGCGGGTGAGTCCCCAGAGCTGATCGGCGAACGGGGCACCGGGCACGACGAGCGCCCGACCGGGATGTGCTGCGTTGTTGTCGTCGGGGTTGTTGTCGTCTGGGTCATCTCCGTCGGCATGGTCGCGCAGCCAGTCGGCGGTTTGCTGCCAGTACCCGGGGATCGCGCGGTAGGTACCGTCCGGGGCCAACTGCCCGGTCCACACCAGCGAACCCGCACCGATCAGGGCGACGACGAGGACCATGGTCGCGGCGACCGGGCGCGAACGCTCGGGGTGTGCGAACGCGGAGAACGTTTCTCGCGCCGACG
>NZ_BAFC01000077.1 GCF_000248055.1 Gordonia sputi NBRC 100414
TATCCCGAGCGCTTGGGAATTCTGCTCAGTTGCCGACGTGACTATCCAGCCCACCACATGTGGCCCAAACTCGGATTCGTTGCACGTGGGGAGACGCCAGGCCGAGGTAAAGATCGCCGTCTACTCAACCGCTGGTGGCTTGACTTCGGACACCCGACGTTACTGACGTGGGATGGCCCAGCCGACTCGTTGGTGCCCGTCATGATTGACATGAACATCCTCATCGATTTGACATGCGATAGTCCGGGAACCGAGGAGCAGCAAACACGTCGGGTGTTCGACTCGCTTCATGATCGCATCGAGGTGATCGTCAGTCCAGAAGCTGCCAATGAAATCGACCGCAACCCAGACGAGGCAGCAAGGCGACGACTACGCGCAGCACTGGGAGCCTACACAGAGGTCACTGTTGACCAGAGTGAACTCGAACGCGTCGACATGCGCTTGGCGGAACAATCTGGGGCTCGACCTGACGAGAGTCGCCAGACTCGCAGCGATCGAAAACATGTTGCCTATGCCGCAGTCGCGGGCGTGACAACAATCGTGACGCGCGACGGCCCGGCACGCCGTCGCTTGGGTCCCGCATCAAAAAAGATGTTCGAAATCAACATCGTGACGCCATCGGCACTAGTGGGGCTCGTCGACGAAATCGAAAACACCTCGTTGTACTCACCCGGCCCCCTTCTTGGGACGGCCAATCGACGTGCCGAAGCCAGCGTGGACGACGCTACTGACGTCGACGGATTTATCAGTACCGCAACGTCAGAACGGCGCAACGAATTCCAGCAAATACGAGATGATATCGCCGCAGCCAAACCCCTATCGACTATGCAAATAGTCTACAACCCCAGCCGGGTTCCCATCGCATTGATTGGCATCGATACTGCTGGTGAGCACGCGGTTGTGCGCGTAGCGCGAATGCACAAGAACCCCCTCAGCGTGTCTTTGGCGTCCCAACTCGTTCAAAATATTCGCGACTTTAGCCTCACGCATCACAAGAACGTGATCCGCATCATCGATAAACATGTCGACACCACAATCCGAGAGGCTCTCGTGTCGGATGGCTTCCATTTGACCGAGTCAGGGCTAATTGGTGTTGGACTCGGCGGGTATCTGACACCGCATGAGTTTGACTCGCGAATCGGATCGATACTTGCGTCGCTCAACGATGATGGTGACGAGAAATCGGTGCTCACCAAGGCGGTACGCCGGATCTGTGCGCGCGCAGAACCGTACCGGACCGCTGCCATTGAGCACGAGTTGCGTCCTGTGCGATTCGACTCAGATGAACTGCCCACCTGGTTAGTGCCCATTAAGCCGCAATTCTCAGTCGACCTGTTCGGCTACCCCGATCAACTATTCGACCGGCCGTCAAATCTTGGGTTGAGCAGAGAGCACGTGTACTACAAATCCCGAAGCTCAGGCGAAACTGCGCCAGGTCGTATCATCTGGTATGTAAGCGGCACAAGCCAAGAAGCATTCGCGTGTAGTTCACTAATCGAAACGGTTGACGGTACCGCGCACGAACTCCATCGTCGCTTTAGCCGACTTGGCGTGTACACCTATGACCAAGTGGCGCAGGCGGCGCGCGGAAACAAAGCCCGAGCACTGCGTGTCGCAGACACTGTCGTGTTTGACCACCCCGTGCCCCTCCGGCGAATCCAACAACTGGGAGGCGAAGTCGGGCAGCGATTGCCCGGCATGTCCTCGGTACGATTGGTACCCGACGTTTCCGCAACGATCATCAGGGAGGGGCAGTTTGGCGTCAAATGAGGCGGGTGTCGATCCACACCGTGGACTGATGATGCTATCGATCCACCCGCGGCACGCCCGAAACATCGTGAACGGAACGAAGACGGTCGAGCTTCGCAAGACCAGGCCACATGTGCGGCCGGGACAACCCATCGCCATTTACGAGACCATCCCGACGTCGGCGGTGGTGGCCACATGCCGAGTAGCGCGAATCGACGTGACGCCCGTCTCGCAGATGGGACGTGCAGTCATGACCGCCGCATGCGTTACGCAGCGCGACATCACCGAATACTTTGCGGGCAGAGACACCGCCTACCTAATCCACCTCCGAGATGTGAGTCCACTTCTCGACCCTGTCCGGCTGAGTGATATCCGAAGAAACCAAGAGTTCGCTCCGCCTCAAACCTGGCACTTCCTCGATCGAGCAGCCGTCGATCGCATGTTCCTCAAACATCCATCATGGACCATGATCGCCGCGTTCATGGGCCAGCCCGTCTGAGTGCCAGTCCATTGAGCCGCACCGGACCGTGCAGTCAGTTCCCCTACGGTTCACCACGGCCTGGCACTACGCTGCGACGCAAGCCTTGCAGGCATCGGACGAAAACTGCCGTTGATCGCAAAGGACCCGTTGATCTCGAAGGACTCAGTGTCTCCACAGGTATGGGCGACCACACTATCGCCGTGCATAACCAGCGAATAACAGCGGTCGGCGGTCTAGTTGACGGCACAGAGTGTGGTCGTCCATGACCGAGACCATGACCTGGGCCCAGGCGATCGTGCTGGGAATCATCCAGGGCCTCACCGAATTTCTGCCCATCTCATCGTCGGCCCACCTGCGTATCGCTTCGGAACTGATGTTCGGCGGCGACGCCGGTGCGTCGTTCACCGCTGTGATCCAACTCGGCACCGAGGCCGCGGTCCTCGTGTTCTTCGCCCGCGACATCGGGCGGATCATCACCGCCTGGTTCCGCGGACTGTTCAACGAACACGAACGCAACCTCGACTACCGGATCGGCTGGTACGTGATCTTCGCGACCATCCCGATCGGGATCATCGGCTTCCTGCTGAAGGATGAGATCCGCACCGCCGCACGCAACCTCTGGATCACCGCGATCGTCCTGATCGTGTTCTCGGGAGTGTTCTGGCTCGCCGAACGCGTCGCTACCCAATCCCGGTCGATCGAGCAACTCACCCTGCGAGACGGCCTCGTCATGGGTCTCGCGCAATGCCTCGCCCTGGTGCCTGGCGTGTCGCGGTCGGGTGCGACGGCCAGCGCCGGTCTGTTCCTCGGACTCGAGCGCGAGGCCGCGTTCCGCTTCTCGTTTCTGCTCGCGATCCCCGCGGTGCTCGCATCGGGACTGTTCAGTCTTCCCGACGCCTTCCACCCGTCCGGCGACGGTATGGAGGCCACCGGTGCACAACTCGCGGTGGCCACGCTGATCTCCTTCGTCGTCGGCTACATCTCCATTGCCTGGCTGTTGCGCTTCGTCAGCGGCCACTCGCTGAACTGGTTCGGCGTCTACCGCGTCGCACTCGGTGTCGTCGTGATCGCGCTGCTGTCGGCAGGCGTCATCAGCGCCACCTGAGTGGCTCCGCGCCATAGAACGATTGCGCACCAGCGCTGACCCGACGCCAGGGTCGCCAACACCAGCGTCGCGCGGAACCAGACTGAGCTACGGAGTTCTCGCACGTAGCCGCGTCCCGATCGTCAGCGTGTACGGCACTGGAGGAAGTCCGCGAACCACGGTTCAGCGGTTCGAAGGCCGCGGGTCCGGTGACGTTACCTGGCTCGATTCGCAAATCACTGGACAGGCTCTGTGAGCCTCACTCGGTCACTTCCGGGCCGATATGTAGCTCAGCTACCCCGTCCCGGATTCCGAGCTGGCCAGCAGTTCGGTTCGCCTGATCAAGTCGGTAGCACTTGTATCGAGCGCAGAAGCCAGCGCCCACAACCGGTCGAGGGTGACGGTGTTCGTCGAGCCCTCGATCCTCGCGATTGTCGGCCTTGACACCTCCGCACGTTCAGCCAGGGCTTCTTGGCTTAGCCCACGCGCTTCCCGCGCCCGACGCACCACGTCGGCAAACGCACGGCGATGCGCCATGCGGCGCACCAGCTCGTCATCGGACGGGAGCGGATCGGGAGTAGGCATCCCGACAACACTCCGATGCGGACCACTTCTGAGTCTGTATCAAATATGATACACATACCGCCGAGTGAGGTGTCCTTGTCAATCTCCTCAACCCATGTGACCGACAGCACGGAGAACCACACCCATGATGCCGCCGACCACGCCCGCCGCCACCTATCGGCAGGCCCGCTCGATCGGGTTCACCCGCCGCGACATCTTCAAATACGCTGCCTTCGCCTCCGGTGCGATGATCGTCGCCGCCTGTTCCGGAAACGATCCTGGTGCCGAACCCGTCAAGAAGTTCGCTCAAGGCACCTGGACGATCACCGTCACCCGATCGCCAAGTACCAACCCCAACGTGACCAGCGAACCTACCGGCCCGCAAACCTTCCAGATCACCATCGCCGATGGCACCTACACCGCCACCGAGAACAGCTGGCTTCCCACCAGCGGAACCTGGACGTGGAACGAGGGCGGCACCGTCCAGATCACCGCGAGAAAGCCCAGCGTCGCCACCGGCGTCCCTGACACCATCACCGAGTCCACACAGTTGGCATGGCAATACGGCGACGACCGCTTCGCGGTCAAAGCTTCCTGGGACAGCAACACCAAAACCCTCACACTCATCGGCACCGACGGCGACGGCAACCCGCTACCGATCAGTGCAGCTAGACAATAGATTCGGTGCACATCGAATCGCGACGAGCCGCTGGGCGTAAGCCAAGAAGCATGTGACGGTAGTGCGGTGACGAAGATGTTCCTGCCTTCATTGCTCGGGCGCGCGATCACACGACAGCAGACCCGCGATCGGGGTCAGTGATCGGCGCCGATGGCGTGGTCGGAGACCCGGGTGAGCAATCTGCCAGGCACCGAGAATCCGCGACGTCCGCTCAACTGTTCTGACCTACGGACGCTCCTCAAGATCAGCGATGCGATCGATGTACTGGTCACGCAGTTCGCCGAGCCGTTTGGCACGCTCCGCAGTCACGGATGCGACCAGCATCATGCTGGCCGCGAGGGCTACGCGGATCATCAAGAACACTCCCGAGTTGCACGGCGGAAACACGCTGAGCAAAGGGATCGTAGCCAGTGCCACGGCGTTGGCTGTATAGATGTTGAATCGTTGCTGCGAGGCCATCGATGCATAAGCTCGCGCGACAGATACAGTCTGCAGCTGTGCTGGGTCGTACCAATACGACCCGTACTTTTTCACGATGCGCGAGTTCGCGAAGTACCTATCACCGACTGCGGGGTCCTCCAGCGGAGGTCGGTTGACGTGCGGCTGTGCCGCCTGGAGACTGCCCAATAGCCCGCGCAACGCAACCAATGAAGCAATCAGTGGGATGACAGCGCCGGTCAGGATCGCCACGTTCGGAGCATGCTTGAGAATGACTACGCCCGAGCACAGGCCAACGAGCGCTACGCCCGTCAACTGAAAGTCTCTCGTCGCGGCGAGCGAACTGAGCTGCTTGCGCCATCCAACCCGGTTGCCATTGCCATCGCGCATCGGGGCACAGGTGACGATCATGCTTGAGTAGGCGATTTGCAGGGCGAGCATCGACACCTGGACCAGCAGTCCCGCCAAGGCCATTGGGAGCCAAATGCCCCACTCTGCAATAACTTTCGGTAGGGCGTAGGGGCTAATGCACCACAATGCGGTGGCGGCCGTACCGACGACGAACACCCATGCGGCTCCTACCAGGGCGCGCACCGCGTGCTTGGCCGCTAGCCATTGCCATCGCATCGGGTATAGCTCGATCCCCACTGTTTCGAACATTGCCATCTCCATCTGTCGGGGCCACCCCACTATGTGGTAGCCGTGCCGACATGTTGCCCGATGCCACTGACATGATCGACGACGTTCCGCCAGAAATGAGTTGCGCGAGAAGGCTTGACAGCGACGAACATCGCACATACGAGCACATCGCGCACTTCCAGCACGCGAAAACTGCGACACGCACCCACGCCGAAATCGCGTAGTAGTCCGCAGATGTCACTGAATACTGGAGAGATGATGCCCGGTGACGACAGCAGTTTCCCCATCTCCCAGCCGCTTGGCGGCCCCGGTCAGGTCGTGCCGCCCGAGACCGATGAGCCCGACGTGCTTTACCACTACACGGACGCTGGAGGTCTGGTAGGAATTCTGTCTCCGTCGTCGTGGCCGGTCAGCTCCGAGAACGAGAAGGACGTCTACCGATCAGCCGCGAAGATGTGGGCCTCTGATGTCCGGTACATGAATGATCAGCACGAATTGCGCTTCGGTGCCCAACGGTTCTGTGAGGTTCTGCGCGCGACGGCGTCCGACGGTGACGCTCTGAGCGAGACGTTCCAACAGCTCGCGCAGGCGTTCGAAGGTAATCCCGTTGACTGGGGATACAGATGCTTCTCCGTGTCGCTAAGCGAGAAACCTGACTCGCTGTCTCAGTGGCGCGCATACAGCGGCGGCACTGGCGGCTTTGCACTCGGCTTCACCTGGGACTCGCTCGCGGGA
>NZ_BAFC01000076.1 GCF_000248055.1 Gordonia sputi NBRC 100414
GCTGTTTCGCAGTCGGGCCCGGCCCGCCGATCGAGCCCCACCCCGCCGATCGAGCCTGTCGAGATCACCCGCCGCGCGCAGTGGTCTCGACCTGGGTGCTCGCTGCGCTCGCGCCCGCTCGACCAGCGGGGCGCCCGGCCGCTGGTCGGGGCCCGCGCGACACCTTGCCCGACGCCCGCCAGACCGCCAACTCCGCAGCGCGCGTACACAACTCGGTCGTCAGCGCGACGCCGAGACAATAATCTCCTCGGCGCCCCGCTGACGTCACGATTGTGTACGCACCCCGGCTCGAGCCAGACCTTGCGACCCGCATGCACGGCAGCATCACGGCCGGGCTAGATGTGTGTCGAACCGAAGGATCTGTGTGCTGCAGCACCCACATCTTTCGATACGACACACATTTGGCGTTATGGGTGGGCCCCGGGCGCCTACTTCGCTTGCGGCAGGCGGGCGGTGGCGCCCTTGCGGGCGGGGTTCGACGGCGGGGGCACCATCGGGCCGATGTCGCCGTCGGGAGCGGTGTCGAGGTCGACGACGACGGGGGCGTGATCGCTGGGTTTGGTGCCCTTGCGGGCGGCGCGGTCGACCCACGCGGCCTTCGCCCGGGCGGCCACGTCGGCGCCGGCGAGGATCAGGTCGATCCGCATGCCGAGGTCCTTGTGGAACATGCCCGCCCGATAGTCCCAGTAGCTGAACACCCGCTCGTCGGGCCAGCGGTCGCGCACGACGTCGTGCAGGCCGAGTCCCTCGATGTCCTCGAGCGCCGACCGTTCGGCCACCGTCACGTGCGTGTGGCCGGCGAAGGCAGCGGGGTCGTAGACGTCAGCGTTGGCGGGCGCGATGTTCATGTCGCCGCACAGCATCGTGTTCGACGGCGCGTCGACGCTCGTCCCGGCCGCGACGACCTCGCGCAACCGCTCCAGCCACGACAGCTTGTAGTGGTAGTGATCCGAGTCGGGTTCGCGGCCGTTGGGTACGTACAGCGAGTAGATGCGCACTCCCCCGCACACCGCCGACACCGCGCGGGCCTCCGGCGCCGACGCGGGGTCAGGGAAGCCGGGCGCACCGTCGAAGTTGGCGACGACGTCGTCGAGTCCGACCTTCGACAAGATCGCGACCCCGTTCCACTGCCCCTGGCCCACATGCGCGAATTGGTAACCGCGCTCGGCGAATTCGGGGCCGAGGACGGTGTCGAACACGTCGTTGGAAAGCTTGGTCTCCTGCAGGCAGACCACGTCGGGTGAGCGTTCGTCGAGCCACGGCAGCAATCGCGGGATACGTTGTTTGACTGAGTTCACGTTCCAGGTCGCCACGCGCATGCACACCACGCTAGTCAGGTCGTGGTGCCCAGACGCCGCCGACCTACGCCGACGCCCGCCGATACCGCAGCACCGATCGCGCGTCGTCGGGTTGACGCTCGCCGAGATCCTCACCACGGATGAAGCGACCCCAGATGGCGCGCAGTACCCGCCCGGCCTCCTCGACCTGCGGCCACGTCGCACCCTCGAGCAACTGCGCACCCGCCCACTGTTCCTCGACGCCGAAGAGCAGCGGCAGATCGACGCAGTGCGCGGCTCCGAGCGCGTTTCCCGGTGCGTGCCAATGCAACCGATAGTCGACGACGCTGCCGCCCGCCGCCGCGTGCTTGCGTGCAAAGTCGGCGGTCGGGGCGGTGTAGACCTTGCGCGTGATCAGCGAGGTGGCGATTCGTCGAATCGGTCTGCCCAACACCGGGAAGTGCGACGCCGTCTCGGCGATCGGGACGCCAGGGACGAAGAACTCGATCTCGTCGCGGGTGCAGCCGACGAGCAGGTCGATGTCTGGAGCCGACGCCGCCCACGCATCCTCGACGTCTGGCTCCGCAGGGAGCGGTTCCATCCCGTACTGCACGCCGAACGGCATCGCCCCCGTCAGCCCGTACCGCGGTCCGTCGACGATCAGTTTCTGCTGTGTCGAGAGAATGGCGCCGATCGGCGTCTCGGCGTCGAACTCGCTTGTGCGCGCAAATATGTCGCGGACCATGTCGCTGCGGTTCCAGCGGATGCCGAAGGGTGCGCTCTGCAGGATCGCCCGCCGGAAGCGCCGGGCGGCACGCGGCACGGTCATCAGGTGCGCCACTGCGTCGGCGCCTGCCGATTGCCCGGCGCAGGTGACCTGATCGGGGTCGCCGCCGAACGCCGCGATGTTCTCGTGCACCCATTCCAGCGCTGCGATGAGGTCGAGCAGCCCCAGATTGGCCGGACGCTCCTGCGAGCCGTCGCCGAGGAACCCGAGCACACCGAGCCGGTAGGTGACTGCCACGACGATCACGTTGTGCTCGGACACCAGCGCGGTCGGATCGTGGTGCGGCTCGTCTCCTGCGCCGAGCACATACGATCCGCCGTGCACCCACACCATCACCGGCAGCGGGGCGTCGAACTCCCGCGTCGGCCGCGTGATGGTCAACCGCTGGCAGTCCTCGTCGGCGACCATGCTAGTCGCCGGACCGCCGAGCATCATCGTCACCAGCGGACTCGACACCTGCGGGCACGCGGCCGCGGGGGCGTCACTGCGGTGCGGAACCGTCCGCGGCGCGACCGGCTCCGGCGCCGCAAACCGATCGGCACGGGCGTACGGGATGGCCCGCGCGCGAACGACCGGACCGTCAACGGTGCCGACGACCCGACCACAGGGCGGGTCGAAGGTTGCAATATCGGTGGACTCGACGTCATCAGTTGATTCGACGTCGTCTGTGAATTGGACGCCGTCAGGTGCCGGAGTTGCCATTCCCCCACCGTAGTGAACAGTTCGGCCGCGGACGGGTCAGTGTGCGCATCCGGCACCGAGCCGGGCACCCAACCTTTCCTTCGCGGCGATTCTGTGCGATGTTGTGACCATCGACACATCGTTCGCCTCATCGGTGAGTGCGCCGCAACGCGCAGTGATCGCGCAGTCGTGGCGCCGCTCCGCGCTGTCCGGCGTACAACCCGACAGCCCGCTACCCGAACTCGTCGACGACGCCTCACGCTCGGATGTCCTCCTCGACGCCGCGCGCCCTGTCCTCGACGACGCCGCCGCACGGCTCGCAGACACCGGCACCTCACTGCTGCTCGTCGACCACGAGTGCCGGATGGTCTCCCGCGTCTGCCTCGGCACCACCGTCGACCGCGCACTCGACAGAGTCGGCGCGACACCCGGCGTCGACCTCGGCGAAGAGACCGTCGGCACCACGGCTCTTGGCACGCCCGCGGAGATACGTCGAGGGTTGGCCGTCAACGGGCGCGAGCACTACCTGGAGCAGTTCAAGTCGCTCAGCTGTTTCGGCGCGCCCATCATCCATCCGGCCACCCGTCGCCTCGCAGGCATCCTGTGCATGACGGAGATCGCCGATCGCATGAACCCCCTGTCGGTGCCCCTCGTGACCGGCATCGTCGGCGACATCGCCGACCGTCTCCTCGACCGCTCGCGCGCACAGCAGCGTCGGGTTCTCGACGCATTCCAGCGCGCGGCACCCCGTCGCGACGTCGCGGTCGCAGCCATCAGCGAAGACCTACAGCTCACCAATTCGCGTGCAGCAGAACTGCTCTCGCCGACAGACATCGCCGCATTGCGTGCAATCGCCGCCGACCCTGCCCTCCGGGAGACGACCCTGCAACTGGTCCTTGCGTCCGGAGCCGGCGTCGAGGTGCTCGCCACGCCTGTCGTGGGCGCCCGCGGGGCGGCGCTGTTCGGTCTGCGGCCCAGCACATCGCCCGCACGGACGATGGCCTGCACCGACATGCCGTCGACGCGGCAGGCCACCATCGCGATCACCGGAGAGCCCGGAACCGGACGCAGCACCAAGGCCCGCTCGATGGCCGGACCCGACGCCACGACCGTCGACGTCGCCGAGCTGTTGATCACCGGCGATCAGCCGGACATCGGCACCCTGATCGGCGATTCACGACGCCGCTCACGCGCGCTGATCGTCGACGGCGTCGACCTGCTCGACGACAGGTCGCTCACCATCCTGGCGGCCGCGTGCCGCACGGCCGACAAGGCAGCGCCGCTCGTCCTGGTCGCCGGACCGCCGGACCAGGCGCGAACCACCGTCGCAGCACTGACGGCCAGGTGCGCCGCGCGTCTCGACGTCCCCGCGCTGCGCAACCGCACCTCCGAACTGGCCGACATCGTCGACGAGATACTCGGCGACATCACCTCGGGCTCTGCACTCGATTCACACGCGGCATCTGGTTCACCCCCGGTGCATTCGGTCAGCGCGCCGACGCTCGAGGCCCTCGTCTGCCAGGAGTGGCCCGGGAATCTCGTCGAACTGTCCTCGGTGCTGCGACGCGCTGTGCGCTCGTGCGATGCCCGTGGCGCGCGGGCGATCGAACCCGCCGATCTGCCTGCCGACCATCGCACGACCAGCCGGGCCGCCCACCTCTCCGGACGCGAACAAGCCGAGCGCGCAGCCATCCTGGAAGCACTCGACCGACACACCGGCAACAAGGTGCATGCCGCCCGCGACCTGGGCATCAGCCGCACCACCCTCTACGCGCGCATCCGCGCACTGGGGATCTGACGACCCTCTCGCGCTACGATGAACTCAAACTTATCGAGCGATAGTTAGGGTCCTCATGCCAGCATCAACCGCGGGAGCGGATGCTGAGACGACGCCGTCCGGGTGGCGCCGCGTCGACCCTCCGAAGTTGTCGCCCATTCTCCAGGCAGCTCTCGAGGCGTTCTACGACAACGGATTTCACGGCACCTCCGTGCGGCAGATCGCCGCGAAGGTCGGTGTCACGGTCCCAGCCCTCTACTACCACCACAAGAGCAAAGAGGGCATCCTGCTGGCGCTTCTCGAGTACTCGACCGGCGACGTGCTCGCGCGCGCCCACGCCGCACGGGCTGCCGCAGCGGGCGACCCGGTGACCGAGTTGGCGAACGTCATCGAATCGATCGTCCTGGTCATGACGAGTCGGGTCCGACTGGCGGCCGTCGAAGGCGAGATCCGGTATGCGGGCCCTGAGAACCGGTTGCGGTATCGCGTGTTTCGCAAGGGGATCGAAGATCTGGTCCTCGACATCGTGCAGACCGGAACAACCAAAGGCGTCATGCACGTCAGCGATGTCGCCGAAACCACAAGAGCGGTACTCGCCATGTGCCAATCGATCCCGCGGTGGTTTCACGACGACGGACCGTTGACCCCACAGATGGTGGCGGAGAAGTACGTCGACATCTCGCTGCACACAGTGGGCACCCTGCCGCGGACTCCACTCGGATAGCCGAGTCAGCTCACCGATCTGCTGCCGCGCGATGTGGGTTGAGTGCGGCGCACAACCCGACCACGCAGACGCAGCGCTGATTGTCGCGTCCCGGTAACGACCGACCACCCGCGGATCACCCCACCGCGGCAGTGGTCAATGCGTGTTCATCGCAGTGTTCAGTTTCTGGACACTTCGTCCCATGCGAGCAGTGGCAGAACTATAGACAGATCCGCATCTATGACGCAGATCACGATCTGCACGCTCGAGCAGGAGGACGCATGACCGCTGTAGCACCCGAACTGGCAACCAAGGTCCGGGATTTCATCTCGACCGATCGACCGATGCTGATCGGAGGTGAGTGGGTCACCGCCGCATCCGGTGAGACCTTCGAAACCATCGATCCCGCCAACGGACGCACGCTGACATCGGTCGCCCGCGGCGACGCCACCGACATCGACCGCGCCGTCCGCGCCGCGCGCAAGGCATTCGACGACGGCCCGTGGTCGCGCAAGAAGCCCAACGAGCGCGAGCGTCTGCTCTGGCGCGTCGGCGACATCCTCAACGAGCGCGCCGAGGAGTTCGGTCAGCTCGAAGCCCTCGACAACGGCAAGGCCGCCACCATCGCGACCGCCGTCGACACCGCATGGTCGGCTGACATCTTCCGCTACAACGCCGGTCTGGCCACCAAGATCACCGGCAGCACCGTCGACGTCTCGATGCCGTTCGTCCCGGGTGGCGAGTTCCACGCCTACACGTTGCGTGAGCCCGTCGGTGTCTGCGGCTTGATCGTCCCGTGGAATTTCCCGCTCCTGATGGCGTCGTTCAAGCTGGCCCCGGCCCTCGCGGCGGGCAACACCGTGATTCTCAAGCCGGCCGAGCAGACCCCGCTGACGGCTCTGCTGCTCGGCGAAGTGTTCACCGAAGCGGGCTTCCCGCCCGGCGTCGTCAACATCGTCACCGGCTTCGGCGACGCAGGCGCCGCACTCGCCGCGCACGACGACGTCGACAAGATCGCCTTCACCGGTTCCACCGAGGTGGGCAAGAAGATCGTCGAGGCGTCGAAGGGCAACCTCAAGAAGGTCTCACTCGAACTCGGCGGCAAGAGCCCCAACATCGTCTTCGCCGACGCCGACTTCGAGCAGGCCGTCGCCGGTTCGGTCGCAGCGTGGATGTTCAACCACGGCCAGTGCTGCGTCGCCGGAACACGGCTGTTCGTCGAACGACCCATCTTCGACGATTTCACCGCCGCTGTCGCAGAAGCGGCGTCGAAGGCCAAGATCGGGCCGGGCCTCGATCCGACGACCGAACTCGGACCGCTTGTCAGCCAGGAGCAATTCGACCGCGTCTCGGGCTACCTTGCGGCGGGCCTAGCCGACGGCGCTCGCGCACTGACCGGCGGAAAGCGTTGGGGCGACGAGGGTTTCTTCATCGAGCCGACAGTGTTCGTCGACGTCGAGCCCGACTTCTCCATCGTTCGTGAGGAGATCTTCGGTCCCGTCGTCGCGGCGTTGCCGTTCGACGCCGACACGGGAGTCGCTGCGGCAGCCAATGATTCGATCTACGGGCTCGCCGCGGGCATCTGGACCACCGACGTGTCGAAGGCGCACAAGACCGCTCGTCAGATCAAGGCGGGTTCGGTGTGGGTCAACCAGTACAACGGCTTCGACACCGCGATGCCCTTCGGCGGCTATAAGCAATCGGGCTGGGGACGCGAGCTGGGCCAGTCGGCCATCGAGCTCTACACCCAGACCAAGGCCGTCAACGTCGCGCTCTGATTCGACACTCTGATCTAGCCCTGATCTGCAAGGAGATACAACCGTGAAAACCAAAGCCGCCGTACTGCTCGACGCGGGCAAGCCGTTCGAGATCATGGAGCTCGACCTCGACGGCCCGAAGGAAGGCGAGGTGCTGATCAAGTACACCGCCGCGGGCCTGTGCCACTCCGATCTGCACCTCACCGATGGTGACCTGCCACCGCGCTATCCGATGGTCGGCGGCCACGAGGGGTCGGGCATCATCGAGGAGATCGGGCCGGGCGTCACCAAGGTCAAGCCGGGCGATCACGTGGTCTGCTCGTTCGTACCGAGTTGCGGCACGTGCCGCTACTGCTCAACGGGCCGACAGTCGTTGTGCGACATGGGCGCAACCATTCTCGAGGGCATGCTGCCCGACGGCACGTTCCGCTTCCACGGCGGCGGCCAGGACTTCGGCGGCATGTGCATGCTGGGGACGTTCAGCGAGCGCGCGACGATCAGCGAGCACTCCGTGGTCAAGGTCGACGACTGGCTGCCGCTGGACAAGGCCGTCCTCGTCGGCTGCGGTGTGCCTACCGGGTGGGGTTCGGCGGTCTACGCCGGCAACGTCCGCGCGGGCGACATCGTGGTCATCTACGGCATCGGCGGCATCGGCATCAACGCGGTGCAGGGCGCTGTACACGCCGGAGCCAAGTACGTCATCGTCGTCGACCCGGTCGCGTTCAAACGTGACACCGCAGTGAAGTTCGGTGCCACACACGCTTTCGCATCTGCGGCCGAAGCTCAGGAGAAGATCACCGAACTGTCCTGGGGACAGGGTGCAGATGCCGCGATCGTCACCGTCGGCACCGTCGACGAAGACGTGGTCTCCGCGGCGATCGGGTCCATCGGCAAGGGCGGCCAGGTCGTGATCGTAGGACTCTCGAGTCCCGCGAAGTTCACGGTGCACTGGCCCGGCATCGACCTCACCCTCAACGAGAAGACCATCAAGGGCTCACTGTTCGGTTCGGCCAATCCGCAGTACGACATCATCCGTCTGCTCCGCCTCTACGACGCCGGTCAGCTCAAGCTCGACGAACTGGTCACCCAGACCTACACGCTCGAGCAGGTCAACGAGGGCTACCAAGATCTGCGCGACGGTAAGAACATCCGTGGCGTGATCATCCACGACGACTGATCGCCCCTCGGTGTCACGGCTCGCCCACTCCGTGACACCGTCGCCTACCCGGCCCGGCCGCGACGGACACCCCGACGCGGCCGGGCCGTTCCATTCGAGGCGCCGATTCGGCGCGCTGCCGATAGCCTGCTGAGGTGAATGAGCCATCGGCCTCGTCAGCTACCGCGAATCCCGCTCCGAAGGCGACGCTGAATCTGCGTCGTATCGGGGTGACGAGTTGGTGCGTACTCGGCATCATTGCCCTCGTAGTCGTCGCTGCGCTTGCGCTGGGTGCGGTGAGTGGAATCCTGATCCCGCTCGTGGTCGCGGTGATCATCAGCGTGGTACTCGAACCGCTCGTCGCTCGACTGACCCGCATGGGTGTGCCGTCGACCGTCGCGGTGTTCCTCGCGCTGCTCGTCGCGATCCTCGTCGGCGCCGGCACGGTCGGGATCGTGATCTGGGGCGTCATCGACCAGTGGTCGGACATCTACGGTCAAGCACTGCTCGGCTGGCACTCGTTCACACGGTGGGTCGGCGACCTCGACATCGACCCGCGGTGGCTCGAGGACGCGCGCACCGCGCTCGAGAGTCACACCCGCGAGGTGGGGCTCGGTGCTCTCGCATCGCTCAGCAGTACGTTCTATGGCGCCATCACGCTGCTGATCGGCATCTTCTTCGCACTCTTCTTCCTCTTCTTCGCGCTGCGCGATGCCGACCGTTTTCCCGCATTCCTCGCACGCACGACCGGCGCGGATCCGGCCGAGATCAACGGGGTCGTCAGCGTGACCCGACAATCGGTTCGCGGCTACTTCAGGGGCACAGCGCTCACGGCTGTGCTGACGGCACCGATCTTCATGGTCCCGCTGGTGATTCTCGGTGTGCCGCTGGCAATTCCAATCTTCGTGCTCTACTTCTTCCTCTCCTTCATCCCGTTCGTCGGCGCCTGGATCACCGGGGCGTTCGTGGTGTTGATCGCGTTGGGTTCCAACGGTCCCACTGCCGCACTGATTCTCGCCATCACCTTCGTCATCTCCAACGGCACCGTGCAGAGCGCCGTCAGTTCGTGGGCGCTCGGCTCGTCGTTGCAGCTTCACCCGATGGCCGTGTTGCTCGCGACGATGGTGGCGGGCACCGCTGCCGGTTTGCTCGGCATGGTCCTGGGAGTACCTCTTCTCGCGGCCACGGTGAAGTCTCTGGAAGTCATCCGCACTCATCGCAAAGCTGCTGACGACGTCGATTCTGGCGAACCCGACGCCGACGGTGATGTGGGCACCCCCGCAGCCGACGGAACCTGAGACGGCTGCCGGAAATCCCCAGCTCGACCAACTATCCTCACCGCATGCAGGCGGTCACACCCACCACGCGTGCCGCGATCCGAGCCGAAGTCACGCATATCGTGCGGCATCCCGGCGATCTCCTGTTGTCCGTGGCGTCGAGCGCAGCGATCGTGCTGTTTCTCTGGTACGTGGTTCCCCGCTCGTGGTTCTTCACCTTCACCGGTCCGGAGGGCCTCCCGTACGCGCTTGCGGGATGGATGTACACCGATGCGTTCGTCACCAATGTGCTGACCAGCGACCCCGAACGAGCTCTCGCAGCTATCGACGATCCCGCCGAGCTCACCGCACTGCTGCGCGCGAAGGTCGTGGCGGTCTGGTTGATCATCGGCCCGCTGTGCACCGTCATCGCGGTGGCAATCGCGATGACGCAACACACGCACTGGCGGTTCGCCATCGAGGTCATACTCGCGGTCGCGGTGGTGCCGTTCGGCGCGCTCGCGGTGAGCGGCCTGGTCGGCGTCACGTTTCCCTACCACCAGCGCTCTCTCCGATGGCGCTGGCAGAACAGGCGGCGTTTCCGTCAGGTGATCGTCCGCTGGGGGCTGTTGATCGCCATGCCGAACCTGATCTTCCCGCTCGCCTTCGCCCTGATCGTCGTCGCGCCGGTAGCCATCTGGAAGCTCACGAACCGCCAGGGATGGGACACCGCACAGACCGACACCGAGTTCGCGCTGTGCGCGATGCTGGCTGTACTGGTCACCGCAGCGATCTGGTACGGCGCCCATCGGTTCGGTGTCTGGTGGGTGAGCAGGCACCGGGATCGTCTCCGCGAGTATCTCCTGGACGTCGAACGGGGCTGATTTTGGTTGAATGGTGGTATGGCCCACGTCACATCTGAAGACGGCACACCCATCGCGTACGACACGATTGGCACCGGCCCTGTGGTCGTCGTGGTCAACGGTGCGATGTCGAAAGCGTCCGACGCCGCGCCCCTCGCGCAGGCACTCGCCGACGCGGGCTTCACAGGCGTCGTCTTCGATCGACGCGCCCGTGGATACAGCGGCGACACCCGGCCGTACTCGCCGGATCGCGAGGCCGAGGATCTGGCCGCCGTCATCTCCGCAACCGGCGGCACGGCCGCTGTGCTCGGGCACTCATCGGGCGCGATCCTCGCACTGTTCGCCGCGTCGCGGGGCGTACCGATCGACCACCTCTTCCTCTCGGAACCTCCGTTTCGCTTCGGCGAGGACGACCCCGCAACCGACCTCCCCGACAGGCTCCAACAGATGGTCGACGACGGCCAGCGCGCCGACGCCGTGACCACGTTCCAACTCGAAGGCGTCGGCCTCCCACCTGCGATCGTCGAGCAGATCCGGAACAGTCCGATGTTCGACGGCCTGCTGGCAATCGCCCAGTCGGTGGTCTACGACGCGACGATCGCGCGGGACTTCTCGCAACCGACCCCCCAGATGCTCACCGTCGCGATGCCGGTCACGATCCTCCTCGGCTCCGACACCTTCCCGCTCCTCGAAGCTGCCGCGCCTCGCCTGGCCGAAGCGATCACCGGGGCCGAACTCGTGCGCGTTCCCGAATCCGCGGGACACCGCCCCGACCCTGCCGCCACCGCCCGCGTCATCGCCGAGCGGAACAGCTGACACGAGATCGACCGGGCGCCCCAGCATGCCGACTGGGCGCTCGAGAGCGCCGACTGGGCGCTCGAGACCATCGACCGGGCGCCTACGCCGACGCCCTCGCTACCTCGACGCTCCGACGCCGCGGCAGGATGAGCCACGCCGCGACGCTCCCGACCACCAGCAGGACCGCGCCGAGCAGGAACCCCGCCTGAAACCCCTCGCGCGGCAGCGCGTACCCGCTGGCGGCGGCCACCAAGACCGCCAATCCGATGGTGCCGCCGAGTTGCCGCGAACTGTTCACCACGCCCGAGGCCACGCCGACGTCGTCGGGCGACACCCCTTCGGTTGCCACCGCTCCGATCAGCACCATCGAACCGCCGATCCCGACAGCCGTGACGGCCGACGGCAGCAGGATTCCGAGCCAGAAATCGAAGTGCGCCGGCATCGTCGCGAACAGCCCGAGGCCAATAGCGGCAACCACTCCCAAGACAACGATCGCCATTCGCGCTCCGATGCGCGCAGAAAGTCGTTGTGCCACCGCTATTCCGACGACGACGAAGAGACAGAACGGCAGAAAGAGCACTCCCGTCACCGCACTCTCGACACCCCACACGGTTTGGATGTAGAGCGAGCAGAAGTAGAAGGCGGCAAGTTGTCCTGCCGCGATCATGAATCCGAACACGTTGGCGCCCAGCACACTTCGCTCCCGCATGAGGCTCGGCGGCATCAACGGATGCGACACCGATCGCTCGATCACCGCGAAGATCCCCAACAGCACTGCGGCGGTGACGAATCCGCCGACTGCCTGCCACGATCCCCACCCGTGATCGCCTCCCGCGCTGACGGCATACACAAGGGCAGCCACGCCGAGCGTCACGGCGACCGCGCCGGGAACATCCAGTCGCGCAGTGCGTGCGACGTCGCGACGTGGAACTCCGCGCAGCGCCGCGAATACCGCGATCGCGATGATCGGCACATTGACGAGAAGGACCGCTCGCCACGACCACCGCTGCGTGAGCACACCACTGAGCACCACGCCCAGCGCACCCCCGGCCGCACCGGCACCGCCCCACAGACCCATCGCCCGTGCGCGCACGGCCTGGTCGCCGATGGTGGCCACCAGCGCCAACGACGCTGGAGCCAACAGCGCTCCCGCAACACCCTGCACCGCTCGCGCGGCGACGAGAACTCCTGCGCTCCCGGCACATCCGCCGACGATGCTCGCTACCGCGAAGACACCCAACCCGACGAGTACCGATGTTCGACGCCCCCACAGATCGCCGATCCTCCCGCCGAGAAGCATGAACCCAGCGAAGGTCAACAGGTACGCGGTGACGACCCACTGCAAACTCGCGTCCGTGAATCCGAGATCGGCACGCATGGCGGGCAACGCGATGTTGACAAGCGACATGTCCATTGCCACAAGGAATTGCAGCAGGAACACGGTTGCCATGAGCGCACCGCGACCCTGCGCAACACCACCATCAACCCGGGCCGTCTCCTGATCTGCCATCGATCCTCCTCTGCCCATCACTCGATCCGCATTCACGTACGCGTACGTTTACGTACTAGTACGTGATCATAGCTGCCGAGCGTCGCCTCGCCAAGGGCACGGCGATGGGATGATGGGACGATGCCCGCAGCCCGATCCCTCCAACTCGACGAGATCGTCGACGCGGCAATCCGCATCCTCGAGCAGGACGGACCGCAGTCGCTGAGCATGCGTCGCCTCGCCGCCGACATGGGCACCAAGCCGATGACCCTCTACAACTACGTTCCGAACAAGGCAGCGCTGCTCGGCCTGGCACTCAGCGACGTCGCGGCACGCATCCCGTGGGCCGAACCGACGGGCGCTCCTCGTGACCGCATGATCGCCATCGGTGTCGACATGTACGAGAAGATGCGCAGCATCGGGTGGGTCGTGCCGATCCTCCGCGACGGCATGATCGTCGGCACGCCCGCGCTTGCCCTCGCCGACGCGTTCCTCTCGGCCGCATCCGAACTCGGACTCGACGACGGCGCGGCGCTCGACACCTGGCGAGCCGTCTGGTACCTCGTTGCCTCGGAATTACAGTGGCAGGACACACTTTCCAGGCGGTCCGCCGACGAGGTGTCCTGGCACCAATCCATCGACGACAGCGACCTGACCGAGTTTCCGACGGTCAGCCGACTCCTACCCGACTGGGCCGGCCATTCCGCCGACTTCGACATCCGCGACGTCATCACCGCACAGGTCGACGGCGCACTCGCACAACGCAGCACGGCGCGTCGCACATCGACGCCCCGCGACTAGATCTCCAACCGCACGCGGGCGACCTGCTCGCTGTCGTCCACGGCGGGGGCAAACACGGCGGGGTCAAAGACGTGCGGCGCGACTGGCACAATGCGAGGCGTGAGCAGAGGTGACCGTCAGTTGTGGGTACGTGTCCTTCGCTTCGTCGCCGCAGTCGTCGGCATCGCTGCGATCGCATACGTGCCGGTCACCGCGTCCGATGGTTTCGGCTTCGCCAACTACTTCAGCTACTTCACCATCCTGAGCAACGTCGGCGCGGCCATCGTGCTGCTCGGCGGTGCACTGTTGACGCCAATAGGGTTGTGGTGGCAGTGGTTTCGCGGCGCAGTGACCACCGCGATGCTGATCACCGCGATCGTCTACGCACTTCTGTTGTCGCACATCGACGTCAATCTCTCCGGCGAGTGGACCAACACCGTGCTGCACCGCCTCATCCCGCTCGTTCTGCTCATCGACTGGGCAGTCTTCCGACCTAGGGTTCTGCCTGCCCTCTCCTGGTTGACCTGGCTGGCGTTCCCACTCGTCTATGGCGTCTACACATTGACGCGAGGCCCCATCGTCGACTGGTACCCGTACCCGTTCATCGATCCGCGAAGTCAGGGGTACCTGTCGATGACGCTCGGTGTGGTGGTCGTCTTCATCGGGATGACCGCGCTGTCAGCGGGCGTGTACTGGCTCGGCACACGCGGCGCGCGTAGCCGACCGCATGCTGAGCCCACCGCCAGCTGATCTCACCTGTCCGGAGAGTCGACGTCGAGCGCATCGGTGACCATCTCCACCCAGGTGTCGACCACCTGCGCGCGGCGTCGTGCATCGTCCGACAGTGTGTCCGCCAGTCCGAGACCGCGTGCGAGGTCGAGTGTCACCTGTGCGACGCGGTGTGCCCGAGGGTTCGTGCCGTCGGGGTCCAGTGCGGCAACAGTCACCCGATGTGCCGCTCGCGCGAACTTGGCCTCCATCGGCAGAATCAGTTCGCGTAGCGCCGAATCCGACGCTGCCGCCGCCCAGATCTGCAGCGACGCCTTGAATTCGGTCCCGGTGTAGATACTCACGGCCTGCTCGACCGCTATCCGCACGCGCCGTGACTCGTCCGCGTCGGGGCGAATCAACGTGTCGGCGTTGAGGGTGAGGTCGTCGAAGATCTGCTCGAGCGTCGCCGAGATCAATGCCTCGCGTGTGGGAAAGTGGTGTTGCGCAGCGCCTCTGGACACCCCCGCGCGTTGGGCGACCGCGGCCACCGTTGCCGACGCCCATCCCTCGTGAGCCAGAACCTGAATGGCCGAGCGCAGCAACCGTTCCCGCGTCTGGCGGGACCGTTCCTGCTGTGGTTCACGGTTTGTCGTCGTACGCGGAGACGTCATGTTCTCGTAGCTCCGGTGTCGGCTTGCGTTGCGGTCAGATCCCACGGCGGCCGCCCCTTGGACAGAAACGCTTCCATCCCCGCGCGTGCGTCGTCGCCAGCGAACAATGTCGCCGATTCCAGTGCACGACGCTGCGCCAACCGCTCGAACTCGTCGCGCACCGACGCGGTGGTGAGTTCCTTCGACGCGGCGAGGCCGACCGGCGACGCACGTCGGATGCCGTCGAGGATCTCCCCCAACGACTGCGTGAGAGCCTCCGTGCTGTCACACGCTTGCGTGATGACTCCGATCGACGCCGCAACCGACGCGTCGAACTTCTCACCGGTCAGGAAGTATCGACCAGCACCTCGCGCCGTCATCTTCGGCACCAGCACGAGCGAGATCACCGATGGTGCAAGGCCGAGCCGGGCCTCGGTCAGCGCGAAGGTGCTCTTCGGTCCGGCAAGTGCGATATCGGTGGCACCGAGCAGGCCGAAACCTCCTGCCCTGACATGCCCGTCGACGTGTGCGATCACCGGTTTGGGCAGCTCGAGGATCGTGCGCATTAACTCGACCATCGACGACGTCGCTTCGGCAGACGCCTCCTCGGCAGAGGCGCCCCGCTTGAGCGCCTCGCCGAGATCGGCACCCGCACAGAAGGTTCCGCCCGCATGTGTCAGCACGACGGCCCGCACGCTCTCATCGGTCGCCGCCCTCGTCAGTCCCGACGACAGTTGGGTCACCAGCGCGCGACTCAACGCATTGCGGTTGCCCGGCGAGTCGAGTGTGAGCGTCATGACCCCGGCGTCGATCCCGACGTGTACGACTTCGCTGTCTGT
>NZ_BAFC01000075.1 GCF_000248055.1 Gordonia sputi NBRC 100414
GAGAACGGCAACGTCATCGTCGAGCGCGGTCACGACCTCGGCGATCCGGCGATCGAGGCTCTGCTCGCAGCAGGCATCAACCAGGTCAAGGTCCGTTCGGTCCTGACCTGCGCGACCGGCACCGGCGTCTGCGCCATGTGCTACGGCCGTTCGATGGCGACCGGCAAGCTCGTCGACATCGGCGAGGCCGTCGGTATCATCGCCGCACAGTCGATCGGTGAGCCCGGTACCCAGCTGACGATGCGTACGTTCCACCAGGGTGGCGTCGGTGACGACATCACCGGTGGTCTGCCGCGTGTCCAGGAGCTCTTCGAGGCGCGTGTACCCAAGGGTGTCGCACCGATCGCGGAGGTCTCCGGACGGATTCGCCTGGAGGACGACGACCGCTTCTACAAGATCACGATCATCCCCGATGACGGATCGGAAGAGGTTGTCTACGACAAGATCTCGAAGCGTCAGCGTCTGCGTGTCTTCAAGCACGACGACGGCTCCGAGCGTCTTCTCGCCGACGGCGACCACGTCGAGGTGGGCCAGCAGCTCATGGAGGGTTCGGCGAACCCGCACGAGGTGCTGCGCGTGATGGGTCCGCGTCAGGTGCAGGTGCACCTGGTCAACGAGGTCCAGGAGGTCTACCGGAGCCAGGGTGTGTCGATCCACGACAAGCACATCGAGACCATCGTGCGTCAGATGCTGCGTCGCGTGACGATCATCGACTCGGGTTCGACGGAGTTCCTGCCCGGCTCGCTCACCGAGCGTGCCGAGTTCGAGGCCGCGAACCGTCAGGTCGTGTCCGAGGGTGGCGAGCCCGCCGCCGGACGTCCGGTCCTCATGGGTATCACCAAGGCCTCGCTGGCGACCGAGTCCTGGCTGTCGGCGGCGTCGTTCCAGGAGACCACGCGTGTCCTGACCGATGCGGCCATCAACAGCCGCAGCGACAAGCTGATCGGTCTGAAGGAGAACGTGATCATCGGTAAGTTGATCCCGGCCGGTACGGGTATCAACCGGTACCGCAACATCGAGGTTCAGCCGACCGAGGAGGCCCGCGCGGCCGCCTACGCGGTGCCGTCCTACGACGACACCTACTACAGCCCGGACGGCACCTTCGGTGCTCCCGCCGGCGCTGCGGTTCCGCTGGACGACTACGGGTTCGGCAGCGACTACCGCTGACGGTTACCCGCTGATCGAGCGGTGACCCGCCGATCGAGCAGCCGCTGATCGAGCTCGTCGAGATCACCGAAACGGCTCCGCACCTTACGAGGTGCGGAGCCGTTTCGCGTCGTGACGATGTGTCGGGAGCTCACTCGTACCGGTAGGGCAAATACTGAACATTCCAGTGGTTGCCGTCGGGATCGTTGAAGTAGACGAAGTGGCCCCACGACTGGACGTCAACCTCGCTGGCGTCGACGCCAGCGTCGAGCAGCTGCTTACGAGCAGCCTCGATGTCGGAGACGCAGAGCATCAGTGTCCCGGCGTTGGGCGGTGCGGCGTCGACGATGCCCTTGCCGAAAGCGATAGAGCAGTGCGAGCCGGGCGGTGTCATCTGCACGAACCTGATCTCGTCGGTGGGGGACGAGTCGTGGTCGGGATAGAACCCGATCCTGGTGTAGAAGTCTTTTGCTCGATCGACGTCGGAGACGGGCAGAAACGCGACTTCGAGTGTCCAATCCATGACTGTGACCTTTCGGATGGGGCGGCTTTTAGATAGGGCGTCGTTCAGGTGGGGCGCTGTTGGGTAGGGCGCTTCGAGGTTCGAGCCGAGTGCCGATCACCTGACAGACCGAGCATCGCAGCCATTGCGGCCATATCTGGTCCGCAATAGAAAGCCGACGCCGCCCAGCCGGCGCGATAAAGCGATCACCAGAACATCGGCGCGAGGAACTTCGACGCGTAGTCGCGCAGCGCGTCGGCGTCGTCGATGTCGACGGTGTGTGAGTCCGTGAGCGCGAACGACATGATCAGCCGGAACAGCGTCTCCGACGCGAGTCGCAGGTCGGCGTCGGGCATATTGGCGCCCGCGGCGCGCAGGGAGTCGACGATGCTCTGACTGAACTGGCCGACCATTTCCACCACGTAAGGGCCGTCGAATCCGATGATCAGGTCGGCGGCGCCCGGTTCGTCGGCGAGAATGCGGGTGACGAGTTCGTTGCTGCGTGCGCGCGTGATGGACACCTGAAACCCCTCGACCACCGCCTCGCGCGGGTCGAGGTCGCGCACGGCTTGCTGCATCTCGGAGAAGAAGTCTCGGCGCAGTTGCAGCACGACCTCGGCCAGCAACGCGTCCTTGCTGGGGAAACGCCGATACAGCGTGCTGCGGCTGACGCCCGCGTCGCGTGCGATGCGATCGATGTTGGCTCGACGGACCCCGGAGCGCACGAACTCCGACGACGCCGCGTCGATGATCCGACGCTCCTGTTCCTCGGCGCGTCGACGACGCGACGCACCGAGCATCGTCATCGCCGAACCCGCGTGGGTCGACGCCGCGGTCGAGGCTGAGCCTACTTCTGGCACTCGTGAACCATAACTCACT
Organism: Gordonia sputi NBRC 100414; assembly: GCF_000248055.1. Classification (GTDB taxonomy): domain Bacteria; phylum Actinomycetota; class Actinomycetes; order Mycobacteriales; family Mycobacteriaceae; genus Gordonia; species Gordonia sputi. The sequence goes on from NZ_BAFC01000075.1 coordinate 2,528, forward strand.
GCAACGTTTCACGATCGCAAACACTCGACACCGACGGTATCGAGCATCGAGCGAGCACCGAGCTTGTGTTTCCGCAGTTGAAAGCGCGCTCGTGGATAGGGGTGTGACAGCGGACACATGGATGTGTGATACTCGGCTCGGCGCGAAGAATGAAACCGGGATGTCTCATGCGTTCCAAAACCAAACAAATGCTTGATTGAGTATGGGGGTTGCGCGTGCCGATGGCGCAGAGTGTGCAGGGCTTCGGCCGCACGGTGAGGCTGGGCGTGCGCACCTCTGTCATCGCAACGACAGACATCGTTGGCGGCAGGTTCCCGATCCGCGAAGCGACCGTTCAGGCGTGGTTCCTGCTCAGCATCACTGTCTTGCCGGCCCTGCTGATGGCCGTACCGTTCGGAGTGATCATCGCCGTGCAGATCGGCGGCCTCACCAGCAACCTCGGTGCCACCTCCATGGCCGGAGCCGTCGGCGGTATGGGTGTCATCCAGCAGGGTGCGCCGATGGCCGCGGCCCTTCTGCTCGGCGGCGCAGGGGCGTCGGCGATCACTGCGGATCTGGGAGCACGAACGGTCCGCGAAGAAATCGACGCGATGCGAGTCCTCGGCATCGACCCCACGCGCCGGCTCGTCGCACCCCGCATGGTCGCGATGGTGCTGGTCGCTCCGGTTCTCTCGATCCTGATCATCGTGATCGCGGTGGCCGCGAGCTTCATCGTGGCGATCGTCGGACAGGGGGTCATCGCGGGGTCGTACTGGCAGTCGTTCGGCAGCTACGCGTCGACCACGGACCTGTGGATCTGTCTGGGTAAGTCAGTCATCTTCGGTTTTGTCGTCGTGGTCATCGCGAGTAGACGAGGGCTCGAGGCCGCCGGCGGTGCGCGCGGCGTCGCCGACGCGGTCAACGCGGCCGTCGTACTCGGCATCGTCGCGTCGATGGTGATCAACGTGATCATCACCCAGGTCACGACGCTCTTCATCCCGCCGCAGGTGATCTGAGATGGCGGTGATCTGAGATGGCGCAGCGCGCCGGGAGTTACATCCCGAGCACCAAGTTCCCGCGGTTGGAGAGGGCCGTCGACAACGCGGGCCGACCCTTCGAGCACATCGGCCGCCAGGTGACGTTCGTGCTCGACACCATCGCGGGTCTGCCGCACACGGTGCGCGCGTATCGCAACCAGATGCTCGCGGCGTTCGCCGAGACCACCTGGGGCAACGGCTCGATCCTCGTTGGCGGCGGGATCGCGAGTGTGCTTGCGATCCTTGGTGTTTCGGTCGGCGGCATGATCGGCATCCTCGGTGTCACCTCGCTCTCGTCGCTCAACCTGTCGCCGATGGCAGGCCTCATCACTGGGTACGCCGCCACGCGTGAGATGGCCCCGATCGTCGCGGCTGTGGGTTTCGCGGCCCAGGCGGGATGCCGGATGACCGCCGAGATCGGATCGATGCGCATCTCGGAGGAGATCGACGCACTCGAGGCGCAGGCGATCCGGCCGATCCCGTTCGTGGTGGGCACGCGCGTCATCGCGGGCGTCCTCGCCATCGTGCCGTTCTATCTGATCTCGCTCTGCCTGGCCTACCTCTCGTCGCGGCTCGTCGTCAGCGTCGTCTACGGCAATTCCGCAGGCGCCTACGATCGCTACGTCGAGGCGTTCGTGAGTCCGGTCGACGTCGTCTACTCGACGATCAAGGTCGTCGTCTTCGCGGTCCTGGTGATCATCGCGCACACCTACTACGGCTTCTTCGCGAGCGGCGGTCCCGAGGGCGTCGGCATCGCTTCCGGGCGGGCGATCCGCGCCAGTCTCGTGCTGATCGTCGCGGCCGACATGGTGATGTCGCTGATGTTCTGGGGCCTGAACTCGGGGCTGAACTTCGCATGAGCAGGGCACGCGAACTCTCCCCGGCCGCGCTGCGCAAGCGAGGCATCTTCGCCGTGCTCGTAGCCGCCGCAGTTGTCGCGCTCGTCGTCATCAAACCCTTCAGCGGAGGCGACGACGCCGTACGCTTCGCCATCGACGCACCGTCGCTTCCCGACGGCGTGCAGGAGGGCGTCCCGGTCGATATCCGCGGCGAGACCGTCGGACAGGTCTGCGGCCTCGACATTTCGCGCCGCGACGTCACGCGCATGGAGGTCTGCGTCAACCGTGATGCCGTGGGCGAGCTCACCGACAACACGGCGGTCAGCTTCGTGTCGCGCAACCTCTTCGGCTCCGACGCCGTGCGCCTGCATCCGACGGGTTCGGGCTCGTCGGTCACCAGTGGCAGCACCATCACGCTTGCACAGCCCCCGTCGGACTACACCGTGACGGCGACCGTGCGCAGTGCGGGCTCCTTCACCCTGCCCGTGCTGTCCCCACAACTCAGTGACCTGCTCAAGCAGGTGAGCGATACGACGATTCGTCTGTCACCGTTTCTGACTGCGGCAACCGTCACCCTGCAAACGGTGCAGCAGGGGCAGCGCACACGTCTGAATGCACTGTTGCCCACTGCCGCAGACGCTTTCAGCGGTGTCGGTGCCGCTGCGGCAGGTGGAATCAAGGGGCTCAACATCTTCAACTCCAACCCGCTCTTGCTCGACCACGGCTATGTGCTTCAGGTGGCGCAGATGATCGGCGACATCGGAGATCTGTTCGGCGGCATGGGATCACTGTTCAACGGCCTCGCGCCGTTCGGTGCGTTCATGGACCTCACCAACGCATTCACGACGCCGCTCGGGCAGGGGCTTTCGGGCGTCACCCCCGCCCAGGTCGGCACGCTGATCGATCATTTCGGCAATGCGTTCCACACCGATCCGACGACGGGCCGGACCACCCTGTCGGTAACGGCGCACCTCGACGTCGTGCCCGGCGCATCGGCGCCGCTGAACCAACTGCTGTCGAGAGTGGGTGGCGGTTCGTGAGAAACGCGTCGTCGGCGACGAAACGACTGCTGCTCGTGGCGGCCGTCGTGATCCTCGCCCTCTATGCGATCGTGCAGGCGATCAATCGGCCCGTCGGCGGCGACGTCGAGACCTACCGCGCTGAATTCTCCGACGTGTTCGGGCTGCACAAGAACGCCGACGTCCGCGTGCGCGGCGTCCAGGTGGGCAAGGTGACCGACATCGATCTCCAGCCCACCGGCGTCGCATTGGTGACTTTCACTGTGCGCGAGGAGAATCGACTCACCAATCGCGATCAGCTCGCGATTCGATTTCAGAACCTCGTCGGACAGCGCTACCTCGCGGTCACCAAAGCAGAAGTTGCCGAGAAGTCCGAAGTCACCGAGAAGTCAGAAGTCCCCGAGAAGTCAGACGACAGCGAGGAGTCAGGGGTCGCCGGCGCCGCCAGCTCGAGCGCGCCAACGGATGTGACGCCACTCGACCCCGATCAGGTGATCCCCGCGGCCAAGACGAGTGGCTCCTTCGACATCACCAAGCTGTTCAACGGATTACGGCCGCTGCTGCAGGGCGCCGACCCCGAGGTGTTCAACACCTTCGCGACCAACATGCTCCATCTGCTCCAGGGCGAGGATGGCGTGGGCCTCGGCGACGTCCTCGCCGACGTCGAACGTCTCACCCGTTTCGCCACCGACAAGAAGGCGCTGATCGCCACGATCGTCAACAACCTCGGCGTTGTCTCCGCCGCGTTGCAGGGCAAGTCAGAGATCATCGGGGTGCTGATGAAAGGCCTCGGCGTACTCTTCGACACTCTCGAGACCAAGCTCGATCTGCTGAAATCCGCATTCGGCAACGGCGCCAAGGTGTTTCCGCCGATCGTCGACCTGCTCTCGAACCTGTTCGACCTCACACTCGGCGGCCACGACAACGTCTCTGCGCGCATCATGCAACTCGTTCCCGACACCAACCAGTTCGCCGAGGTGCTCGGCGCATTGCCGACATTCCTGGCAACGGTGAACGCGTCGATGAGTCACCTGGGCTTCGACGCGACGTGCTCGCGCGGCGAGGTGTCGCTGCCGGAGATGGGGCAGGTCCTGCTCGGCGGAGGGAAGGTGACGTTGTGCAAGGCCTGAGCCGAGTGTCCGACTTCGCTGTCCGCGACCAGGTCTCCCGTAGAGCCGAGATCTCGTGGGCCGTCGGAGTTGTCGCCGTCGTGGCTGTGCTCGTGGTCGTCGTCGGCTTCCTCTACATGTCGCCTCCCGGGCGCGCGACCGTGCACGCGGTGATGTCGGAGAGCGGCGGCATCAAGGGCGGCACCGAGGTACGCATCGCAGGCGTGACAGTTGGCAAGGTCACCGACGTCGCATTGTCCGACGACAAAGTCGACGTCTCGCTCTCCGTCGACCGCAAGGTGTTCCTCGGCGACCAGACCTCCCTCGACGTCCGGATGCTGACGGTGGTCGGCGGAGCATACGTCGCACTGCTGCCCGCAGGAGATAAACCGTTGGGCGACTCAGTGATTCCCGTCTCGCGTACCTCCGTGCCCTACTCGATCTCCGAGGTGCTCGACTCCGCCGCCAAGACCACGTCGGGCATCGACGCGCCGACGATGCGCGGCACCGCGGTGGCGCTGACCAACAGCCTCGACGCCGCGCCAGGCGCCATCCGCGGCATCATGTCCGACGTCGACACCCTCACGGGCTTGCTCGACAAGCAGCAGGATCAGATCAAGAGCGTCGCCGACATCGGCGGCGAATACAGCACAGCCATGGCGGCACAACGAGCCACGCTCGTCGAGATGATCAAACGCATTCACGCCGTACTGCCGCTCATCATCGGCTACAAGGATCGCGGCATCATCACCTACGACGCCCTCGCGTCGCTCGTGCTCTACGTCGGCGACGTCCTCGGCGAGCCGTATCAGGCGCGCATCAAGCCGCCCCTGCGCAAGATCATCGCCTCCGCGGGCGAGACCAAAGACGTCGCGGCAAAGATGAGTGTCGCGATCACACAGTTGCGCGGCATCGCCGACAAGCTCAGTCGCACACTGCATCCCAATGGCGTGGCACTCGACTTCGGTGATCAGGTGATCGACGACTCGTCGATCTGTATACCCATCGCGGGCCGCACATGTTGACCGCACGGGCACGCCGAATCGACAGCAGGCTGATCGCACTGGTCGCCGCGATCCTCGTCGTCGCGCTGCTTGTCGGTGCGGTGGTCGTCTACCTGAGGTCGACGTCGAACAACGTGCGTGCACTCTGCGCCCAGCTACCCGACTCGGCCGGCCTCTATGCGGGAAATGCGGTCAACATCCGGGGCGTCAAGGTCGGAACAGTGACCTCGCTGAACCCCGAAAACGGTTTCGTGACAGTGCACATGAAGGTCGACGACCGGCCGCTCTCCTCCGAACTCAAAGTGGTCGCGATCAACAATTCCGTACTCGCCGACCGTCGTCTCGAACTCGTGGGCACCGACGCACGCGGCGGCGCCCAACTCGGCGCGCAGACATGCGTTCCGCTCTCTCGAACGTTCACTCCCATCTCGGTCAGCGATGCGTTCCAGTCGTTCACGACGATGTTCAATGAGGTCGGGGGAGTCGGTACCGATACGAAAAAACCGGTGGGCGAGCTGATCTCGGTCACCTCGAGGGAGATCAACGGGACCGGCGGCGATATCAACAAGTCCATCAAGAACATGTCGAGTCTGATGGCAGCACCCGACGAGTTTCTCGCGCAGATGCGTTCGATCTTCGACAATCTGGCGACGCTCACCGACGTCACCACGCAGAACTGGGATGATCTGCGCGATATCGGGACCAACTCGGCGTCGTTGACGTTCATGATGGGCAGGCTGATCGAAGACTTCGTCTACATCTTCAACGGATTGTCGGAGGCCGCCCCCGCGATCGACGACCTTCTCGGCGACCTCCTCCCGCCGCTGCTCGACCCGGCCGACGTCGCGAAACCGCTGATCGATCTCGGTGTCGCCAAAACCCCTGATCTACTTGTCCTTCTCCGCGAGATCCCGGGGATAGCGACGTCGGCGTCGGCCATGATGAGCCGGTCCGCGCACGGGGTTCCGGTGTCGGTGTCGGGGCCGAAGGTACTCACCAGGACTCCGAGTAGCGCGGCACTGTGCGGACTCCTCGACCGCAGCGGTGCCGGGCGCTGCGACGTCCGCACCGGACAGACGGCCGTCGTTGACCTCACCGGTCTGGTGGGCGCTGCGATCCAGGGAGGTCTCGGCCGATGATGCGTCGCGGAGTTTCGTTTGTCCTGTGTGTGCTGGCCGTCGTGGCAGCGCTCGTCGTCGTCGCGGTCGGACGTGGAACCAATCCCGCGAATCTGTTGCCGAGACTGACCTCGTCGTCGTCGAATTCGACGACGCTCTACGTCGACTTCGCGTCGGTCGTCAATCTCCCGCTGGGTGCACGGGTGCTCTCGCGCGGTACCCAGATCGGCACCCTGGAATCCATCGAACTCGTCCCCAACGCCGCGCGGCTGACCCTCGGCATCACTCCGGAAGCCCAGGTGTTGCGCGGATCGAAAGCCGAACTGCGACAGTCGACGATGCTCGGCGACATCTACGTCGCGTTGATACCGCCCGCCTCGCCGAGCGCGCCGCTCCTGCATGACGGCGACGTCATCGGCCTGCGCGACACAGACCCCGGCCCCCAGATCGAAGACATCATCACCAATCTCGCCGACTTCATGGCGGGTGGCTCGGTGATGCGGGTGCAGGATTCGATTCGAAAGGTCAACGAGTCCGTCGACATCAAGAACGGAGACCTCCCCGCGGGATCCCGGGTAGGCGCTCACGATATCCAGGATCTCGCACGCGGCACCGACGAGTTGAACTCGATGATCGACACACTCGACACAACAAGCCGCGAGATAGCCTCTGACCCAACTCTTCTCGCGATGTCGATGGGTCCACAGGGCCAGTTCACCCTGGGGTCTGTCATGGACGCGATCAGTGAGGGATTCAAACTCGTCGCGGGATCCAGTGCGCTCGCTATCGGCCTGAGCTGGCTCACGCCGAGGCTGGTCGAGCTCAACCCGTTCCTGGAGAAGATCACGCCCCTGCTGCGCAGCTACTCCGCGACGTCGACCGAATTCAACGGCAACATCGGCAAGGTCGTCGACGTGACGCAGACAAAGCTCCTCCCGTTCGCCAAGAACGGTGGGGTCTCCGTCGACAAGATCACCGTGGGTGCAGACCGTCGGGAAGCAACCCGATCGGTGACGGCGGTGCTGCGCATGATCGGAGCGGTCCGATGAAGGCGCGCTACATGTTCTCCATCGTGGCGACCATTGCGGTGCTCATCCTCGCGGTCGCCTACCTCTCGGTGGGCGTCCTGAAGATGCGGGTCATCTCCGACCAGACGACCGTCACCATCACCGCACCCAAATCCAACGGCCTGCATGCCGGTTCGGCTGTCTTGCTCCGCGGAGTGTCGATCGGGAGTGTGTCGTCGGTGACCTACACCGGCGGCAACGACATCGAGATCGAGATCTCCTACGACGCCGCGCATCAGATACCGTCGAACAGCAAACTCGTCATCGAGAACCAATCGATGATCGGGGAGTCGGGACTCTTCCTCATTCCCCCGAAAGACGATGCGGCCCAGACCATTCGTAGTGGTCAGACCCTGACCGCGACCGTGGTCGACGTCCCGGCGTCGGTGCCGGAGCTCCTCGGCTCGACGCAGACGTTGCTCGATCAGGTCGACCCGACGCTCGTCAACGATCTCGTCGACACTCTCGCGGCAGCACTCGCCGGAACCGAGTCCGACGTCGAACGCCTCACCCCGGCCGCGCAGGTACTTGCGGCGACGATGATCTACTCGCAGCCGGCCATCGAGAAGATCATCGGAAACTCGACGACGATGCTGCAGGACGGCGCCTGGATCGGCCCCTCGCTTCGTCCGACTGCTCCCCAACTTGTGTACGCGGGTACCAGCGTCCGCGACGTCGTGACCGCGGTCAAGCCGTTCGCCGTCTCCACCGACGGCGGAAAGAAGATCCGGGATCGCTGGAAACCGTCGTTGAATCGGTCCGCTGAGTTCGTGAACACCATCGCACCCCCATTGGGCAGCATCGCCGACACACTGCTCCCGGCCGCACGGCAGTCGGGTTCGGTGCTGGCCCAGATCAACATCGCGACGCTGCTGGAGCAGGCAATGAAGGTCCTGCCCGGCGACAGCCTGCAACTAACCGTGACACCGCCGAGATGACAGCCCGAGCCAATGAGGAGCCAGCCCATGACAACCGACCTGCACACCACGACCAACGACGTCGAGCCGGAGAACGATGGTACCGGCGCGACTGACACCACGAATCCGCCCGCCGAGAAAGCTGCTGCCGAGAAGGCTTCCGCGGAGAAAGCTGCCGCCGCAAAGACCCCTGTCGAAGAGCCAGCTGCCGAGAAGCCTTCTGCGCGAGCTCAGTTGACCGAGTACCTGTCGGTGCGTCGCCACCCGGTTGTCGCGGCGGTCAGCATGTTGTGCGTGGCCGCGCTGGTCGCGGTCGCCGTGCTCGCCTACCTCCTCGTGCAGCGATCCGACGACCTCGCTGCCGAACGTCAACTGACCGCCGACAAGCAGACGGCCGAGACCGTCGCCGGTAGGTACGCGGTCGGCGCGGCGACGTTCGACTTCAACAATCTGCAACCGTGGTCGGCGGCACTGAAGAATGGCACTGCGCCGGAACTCAATTCGCGCTTCGACGTCGCGGTGAATACGCTGACACCACTCATCCAGGAGGTCCAATGGGTGCAGACCGCGAAGCTGATAGCAGCGAAAACCGTTGACATCAGGGCTGATCGGCAGTTCATCGTGCAGGTCTTCGTCTCCACACACATGACGAGCACGCAGAATCCGAAGGGACTCAACACCGTCACCCCCTACACCATCACGCTCGACCGCGACAGCAACTGGCTGATCACCGACGTCGCCGGGATCGCAGGCGCGGCACAGGACGGCTCGTCGGGCAGCGGTACCCCGAATCTCACGCAGAGCGACGCGGGGTCTGGAAGCCAGGGCAGCAGTACTCAGGGAAACAGCAACCAGGGCAACAGCAACCAGGGGAGTGACGGCACGGGCGGTCAGGCCCCGGCCGCCCCGCGCAGCCGACACCATGACCACAGCCACCCCGGGCGGACACCGCTGGTCGGTAGTGCTGCTCGTCGTGGCAACGGTCGGAGGCGTTGCCACGACGATGACGTGGGTTCGGGCGCAGGGGTCGGTCATTCCGGCGTCGACCGATCTGACCGACCAGACCGTCACACGGTCGGGAGCACCCGAAGAGCTCGCCGCCCGCGGCGTCGTCGGTCTGGCCGGAGCAGTCGCACTGGTCGCAGCATCCCTCCTCGCCGCGTTCGCGCTGTGGGCCGTCAGCCCCGGCTATCGGCACGCCCGCGCGGGCTACGCCACGATCGGGGTGTCGGCGGTCGGTATCGCGGCGGTGGTGTGGTTCCTCATGGATGCGGCGGCCCGTTCGTCCGTCTTCGGCGCGGCCGTCGACGTCCAGACAGACACCGTCGAGGTGTCCGCGTGGCCCCCGATCACGCTGTACTGCTTCGTGATCACCTGTCTCGTTGGTGTGATGCTGGTGCCGCGAGCGGATCGAGACGATCACACTCCAGCCAACGACCGCGCACCAGCCAACGACGTTCCAGCAGAGCCCTCCACGCCGCCGCCTCACCCGAATTCTGGGAGCATGACGCTCAGAGCATGACGCCGAACATGATCGACATTCCCGCGGCCATGCAGATCTGCGAGATATCGCCCGCGAAGGCGAGTACGTCCGACGTCGTGCCCGCGCGTCGTCGTCGATCGAGGTAGCGGTACAACCACACCAGGGCGGCGATGGCGAAACCGATCGTGAGTATCCAGTTCACCGGGGTGACGTACGCAGGTTCGCTGCTGCCGATCATGTTCATTCCCGGCATGTCCATGCCGCCGGAACCGTGGTCGTGGGCGAGCACGAGCTCACCGAGCGCCGACGTGTATTCGACTGCGCCCGAAGCATTTGCCGAGGTGCTTTGCGGGAGCAGGCTCCCATTCATCACGGCGTACATCCACGCCATCGCGCCCATCATGACCGCGTGATACACGGCGACGGACCGCCCGAACACCGAATCGGTCGCAGGGACGCAACCACAGTTCGCGCCGCAGGTGCAGACATCGCCACACCCGCATTCCGGTTCGGCGAGAACAGAACTCGGGAGTGCGAGAGTCGCCAGAAACCAGAGGGCAGCGACAATGAAGAAGACTATCGGGCCTGTGGTCGGCCAGCTCATCGAGAAGGGCCACGCCATCACGATCATGGCGACCGCCATGATCAGGTGCAGCACGTGTCCGACGTAGGCGGGCCAGCGAAGCGGTTGGCGCACCATCGCGTACACGGTCAACGCCGCGGAGATCGCGAACAGGATCGTCACGACCGAGCGGAGTGCGAGATTGTCGATCATCGGGCACTCTCGGCTGCTGCACAAGGCTGTTGCTCATCGGAAGGGCCGTGCTCGTGTCCGTGCGGAGGGGTCCCCGAACCGCGGCGCGCAGCAACGATGCCCCACGCGGCGTCGACGATCACAAACAGCGCCAACGGAATTCCGAACCACGGCGCGAACCACCCGAGTACTGCGACCACGACGATGAGCGCCACCGCCTCGCCCGGCAGGAGCGAACTCAGCGATCCTCGCCCGGGCGCCTTGGGCAGGCCGCCACCAGTGGGCCGCCTCCGCCACCACATCAGGTAGCCGCGGATGATCACGCTTATCAGACCGATTCCCAAGAGCGCCAGGATGATCTGGTTGAGAATGCCGAAGAGTCCCATGTGCGCGCTGATGGCCCAGTCGGTCAACTTCGCCATGAACGGCCACTGCGCGAAGTTCACCCGATCGGTGACAGCAAATGTCTTGGGGTCCACCGCGATCGCGTCGTACCGGGTGGGAAACCCGCGGTTGTTCTCATTCACCAACCACGCCGCACCCTCCGCGGACGGCGGCGTGATGACCATCGGTGCGCGCAGACCCGCTCGCGTGGCGGTGTTGTCGACGGCGGTGAAATCCGACGGCGTGATCGTCGGCGGTGCGTCGACCATCGCGTTGCCGCCGTGGTGATGACCTTCGTTCGACGACGCGGGCGACGTCGAGACCGCGGGCGTCGTCCACGACAGTTCGGTGCGCAACTCACCGATGCTCGCGCCCGCATACCGCGACCAACTCAGTCCCGACGCCGACAGCGCGACGAGCCCGATGATGATCCACGTGCCGACGGCCCCGTGCCAGGTCAATGTTCGACGCCGCTTCGGCGCATCGCGATCGGGTACGAGGACGCGGTTCAGCTTGTGGGTCCGTCGTCGATAACCGATCCAGAGCACCAGCCCGCCCAGCGCCGTCACCCACAGCCAGCTCGCGGCGATCTCGCCGTAATTGCGACCGACGACACCCAGATGCAGGTTGCGGTGCAGGTCGTCGAACCATGTACGTACCGGCAACCATTCGCCCATCGTGGTCAGCGATCCGCGCACCTCGCCGGTGTAGGGATCGACGAAGACGGTGCGCGTTCGGTCCGACGGCAGGTCGTCGACACTCAGCGTGACCCGCGTGGTCGAGTCCGCCTTCGGCGCAGGCGTCACCGACGCGATGGTTCCCTCCGGATGAGCTCGACGCGCCGCAGCGACCTGATCGCCCAGCGGTAGCCGCTGTGCGCCGACATTGTCAACGGTGAGTTCATGGCTGTATACAGCCCGGTCGATCTGCGGGATCAGCGCGTACAGGGTGCCTGTCACGGCCGCGACCAGCAGGAACGGGCCGATCAGGATTCCCGCGTAAAAGTGCCAGCGCAGTAGGAGCGGACGCCACCGCTGCGCCGCCGACGGGGCGGTCCGTGCGACCCGCGGGCCGCGATCTGGTTCGTCGGTCTCGGACTCGGCCGGCTCGTCGGTCTCGGACTCGGCCGGCTTGTCGGTCTCGGACTCGGCTGGCTTGTCGGGCGCGGAATCCACGGGTGGAGTGCTGACCACGGCTTCGGTGACTTCCTTCTCGGGAGGCTGCACGGCTGCCGGTTCTCCGACAGCACTGTGAGGAGTAGTCGCCTGTGCCCCGCATACGGTTCCCGCGGATTTCAGGCGAGCTGGGTCACATCGCCTGCGCGCACGCGACCGCCGACTGTGCGCTCGAGCCAGTCGACCGTGCGCGCCACGCCGAAGTCACGCACGTCAGCGCGCCAGACCATAGGGTTGACACGTGCAGCCAGACGCACCTGTCACCATCTTCGGCCCCGACTTCCCGTTCGCATACGACGACTGGATCAGCAACCCCGCGGGTCTCGGTCGCGTGCCCGACGACGCGCTGGGCGCGGAGGTCGCGGTCATCGGTGCGGGGATGGCGGGTATGGTCGCCGCGTACGAGTTGATGCGGGTCGGTCTGCGGCCCGTCGTGTACGAGCCCGATCGCATCGGCGGACGACTGCGCTCCGAGCAGTTCGTGCCGGGCGAGCCCGAGGTCGCAGAGCTCGGCGGCATGCGGTTCCCCGTCTCGTCGAGCGCCTTCTTCCATTACGTCGACGCACTCGGTCTGCGTTCGCGCCCGTTCCCCAACCCGCTGACCGAGGCCGCGGGCAGCACCGTCATCGATCTCGGTGGTGAGACGTTCTACGCCAAGACGCTCGACGACCTGCCGCCGATCTACCGCGAGATCTCCGACGCCTGGGAATCGGCGCTCGAACGCATCGCGGGATTCTCGGCGCTGCAGGATGCGATCCGAGCTCGCGACACCGCGACGCTGAAATCGATGTGGAACGAACTCGTCCGTGAGTGGGACGACCGCAGCTTCTACGACTTCCTCGCGACGTCGAAGGAGTTCGGTAACGCGACCTTCCGGCATCGGGAGTTGTTCGGGCAGGTCGGATTCGGCACTGGTGGTTGGGATTCGGATTTCAGCAACTCGATGCTCGAGATCTTGCGCGTCGTCGTGACGAACTGCGACACCGACCAGAGGTTGATCGTCGGTGGGGCAGAACAGGTTCCGCATCGACTGTGGTCTGCAACGCCGCACCGCATCGCGCACTGGCCGGTCGGGACGAGTCTGTCGTCGCTGCACAGCGGCGCGCCACGCGCGGGTGTTGCCGCGATCCGACGACTCGGCCCCGATCGCATCGAGGTCACCGACCGCTGGGGTGACTCGCGGGTGTTCTCCGCCGTGGTCGCCACCTGCCAGGCGTGGCTGTTGTCGACCGAGATCGAGTGCGACGAATCGTTGTTCAGCCAGGACCTCTGGATGGCGCTCGACCGCACCCGCTACATGCAGTCGTCGAAGACGTTCGTCATGGTCGACCGTCCCTTCTGGACCGACACCGATCCGACGACCGGCCGTGACGTCTTGAGTATGACGCTCACCGATCGCCTCACCCGCGGCACCTACCTCTTCGACAACGGCCCCGACCGTCCCGGCGTCATCTGCCTCTCGTACACGTGGATGAGCGACGCGCTGAAAGTGCTGCCGCATCCGGTCGACCGACGCGTCGAACTCTCGCTCGCGGCACTGAAGAAGATCTACCCCGACCTCGACATCGCGTCGCACATCGTCGGCCGCCCGATCACCGTCTCGTGGGAGGACGATCCGAACTTTCTCGGCGCATTCAAGGGCGCGCTGCCCGGGCACTATCGCTACAACACCAGGATGTACAACCACTTTCACGGTCAAGAGCATCTGCCCGACGCCGAGCGCGGCATCTTCATCGCGGGCGACGACGTCTCGTTCACGCCCGCGTGGGTCGAAGGTGCGGTGCAGACCGGACTCAACGCGGTCTGGGGAGTGATCGCACACTTCGCCGGCGCCTCTCACCCGTCCAACCCTGGGCCCGGGGATGTGTTCGCCGAGCTCGGACCCATCGACATAGGCCCGTGACCCCTTTCCCACTCCTGGAGGACGTCCTGCCGCAGAAAGAGGATTCAGATGCCCGCTGATCGACTACGAATTGCGTTGTGGCAGTGTCGCTCTGTCGCCGATGACGTCGAGGGGAATCTCGACCGACTCGAGCAAGCGGCCTCCGAGGCGGCGGAGGCCGACGCCGACCTGTTGATCACGCCGGAGATGTACCTGACCGGCTACAACATCGCGCCGAGCACCGCACGACGCCTGGCCGACCCGGTTGACGGCAAACTCGGCGACGCCGTCGGCAACATCGCTCGACGCACCGGGATCGCGATCCTGTACGGATGCGCCGAACTCGACGGCTCGGGCGTCTACAACACCGTCAGACTCGTCGACGCCGACGGTATTTCCCTCGCTTCACACCGGAAGACGCATCTGTTCGGCGAGATCGATCGCGACGCCGTGGCCGTAGGTGTCTCACCACCTCCCGTGATCGACGTCGGCGGTTGGAGTCTCGGTCTGCTCATCTGCTACGAGGTCGAGTTCCCGGAGCTTGTGCGCGATCTCGCCGTCCGGGGCGCCGAGGTGATCTGCGTTCCCACCGCCAACATGCCCGAGTACGACGCCGTCCAGACGGTGCTGCTCCCGGCGCGTGCGTTGGAGAACACCGTGTACGTGGCCTACGCGAACTACTGCGGCGTCGAGGGCGATCTCGCGTACGGCGGCCTCAGCGAAGGCATCGGGCCGACTGGCCGGGTGCTCGCGCGTGCCGCGCGCGAACCAATACTGCTGATCGTCGACGTCGAGCGAAAAGTACTCGACGACGCTCGCGAGCGATTCACCTACCTCGCCGACCGTCGCACAGATTTGTTGTCGTAAACACGGGTTCGTGCGAACGTAACACACTATCCGCTGAAATCAATATGAAGTTTGGTTCAGCAACATAAAACTGTCGCATCGGTGCAGGTCGAAGGTACTTCCCGAGACGCATTGGCGAATGTGTCGACAGTCACGTTGGGGTGTGGACATGACGTGGGCACGTGTTCTACCGTTACCTACGGGTCAGTAAGCTACCGGCTGGTAGTCATGCTTTTTGGGGTCACTTTCACCACGATGGTGTTCGCGGGAGCGTGCGCTCAGTTCGGCGGTAGTGACCCCTTTTCGTGCTGATCTGTCATCCGATCAAGTGTCGACAAAGGGGGGCGGGTTCATGACCGAGGCGGCTACGGATATCGGAGTGTCCACGCATAGAGGACAAGCGCGTTCGAGGGGTTCGCGCTCGTCCGAATCGCAGCGGCAGGGGCGAGGTGTGCGGCGACAACAACGCGCGCGGACCTTCCTGCGGCCTGCGGTGTTGATCGAGGCGATCGAGGTCGAGAAGCTCATCGTCATACCGGGACTCGACGTCCTGCTCGCTGAGCCGGAACGCTTCGGCCTGATCGACGAGACGTCGGCAGCGCTGCGTCAGGCGGTCACTCGGCACGAGACCGCGGTGGACGTGCTGATCGGAATGCTGATCGATTCGATCGGCGAGGACGCGAGTGCCGCAGACCAGCTCAACAATGCTCCCGCAGTATTGCCGGTTCGGGCACTGCAGAGCATCGTCGAGGATTATCGGGACGGCAACGACGTCGCGAAGGTCGACATGGTGCGCCTGGCGTTCCTCTTCGTTGCGGTTCACGCACTCACCGATCCGACGAACTGCGCGACAGCCTCGCGCAACCTCAACCTCGTGCCGCCGCCGCTGCACCGCGACCGTGCTGTGCTCGGCAGGGTATTGGCGCACGCCCTGCCGACCTTCACCGCGCGCGACCGCGACCTGTTCGCCGTCTACGTCAGCAAAACGAGCGCGTTTTTCGCCGTTCCCGCACCGGCGTCGCAGACGCCCGAGGACGACGGTGCCACCGACCTCGCGATCGTTCGCTACAACCCGCACGCGCTGCGCACCAGTTGCCAGCACATCGGGTTGGGCGGCAGCGCCGTCCGCGTCGCCGGCCTGGGCTGACCAGCAGCGACCGCAAACCGCGTCGACGGTGGTTCTTGCGGCGCGGAGCGGCGCGCGACCGTAGGCTTTGACACGTGAGCACGGATCGGCCGCAACACTTCCGGTGGCTCCTGCACATCGATCTCGACCAATTCCAGGTCTCGGTCGAGCGTCTGCGGAGTCCCGAGCTCGCCGACGTCGCGCTCATCGTCGGTGGCAACGGCGATCCGGCCGAGCCACGCAAAGTCGTGACGTGCGCGTCCTACGAGGCTCGCGCACATGGCGTTCGCGCGGGCATGCCGCTGCGCGCCGCCCACCGCAAGCTTCCCGACGCCGTCTTCGTCCCCCTCGACACCGAGGCATACGACGCAGCGTCGGCAGAGGTCATGGACACGATCCGCGGACTCGGGTATCCGGTCGAGGTCTGGGGCTGGGACGAGGCATACGTGGGGGTCGAAAAAGAGGGCGTCGAACCAGTGGGCCCCGAAGCAGTTGGCCCCGAAACTCTGCACGACGCCGCATCCGTCGCGAACAACGCCGTCGACGACGCGGAGATCACCGAGATCGCGGCCCGCATGCGCACCGCGGTTCTCGGCGCAACCGGCCTCGATTCGTCGGTCGGGATCAGCGACAACAAGCAGCGCGCCAAGATGGCCACCGAGTTCGCCAAGAAGCCCGACAGGCTCCCACCACGAGACCCCGAAGCGGCCTCGGAGTCGTCGACCTTTCTGCCGGTGCAACCGTTGCCCGACAAGGTCTTTCTGCTCGACGACCGCAACTGGATAGAACTCATGGGGCAGCGTCCCACCAGAGAGCTGTGGAGCGTCGGACCCAAGACTGCGCAGAAACTCAGCGCCAACGACATCGACACCGTCGACGATCTGATCGCCACGCCGCGCGACGACCTCATCGCGACATTCGGTCCGCACCAGGGCAATTGGCTCTATGTGCTGTGCCGGGGCCACGGCGACTCGACGATCACCGCGGAACCGTGGGAGGCGCGCTCGCATTCGAAGTCGCGGACCTTCCCCGCTGATCTGACATCGGTGTCCGAGAAGCACTCCGCGGCAAAACAATTGACGATGGAACTGCTCGACCAGGTGATTGACGAGGACCGCGTGCCCTTCCGGGTTGCGGTCACAGTGCGCACGTCGTCCTTCTACACCAGGACCAAATCGCGCAAGCTCGCCGCGCCAACTGTCGACATCGCAGAGCTCACGCCGGTCGTCCTCGATCTCCTCGACCGATTCGACGCCGACCGCCCCGTGCGACTACTCGGAGTACGCATGGATCTCGTACCCCTCGACGCAGAGACGACCGCCGACACCGATCTGGACCTCGAGGTGACCTGATGCAGCAGAACAGAATTCGCGCAGTGTGGCCGGCGATCACGGTGACCATGGCGGCCGTGCTCGCACTCGCACTCGGCCCAGCATCGGCCGACGCTGCGCCCCGGCTCCCCGTCACCTACAACTTTCTCGACGGCGCACGCGCAGAACTCGCGCATCCGGGCGGCTCCCTGCCGGGCACCAACGACTTCTCCTGCCGTCCGACGCCGCGTCACCCTCGACCCGTCGTCCTCGTGCACGGCAGTGGCGGTGGACAGCAGACGAATTGGGCAACGCTCGCACCCGTGTTGGCCAACGAGGGCTACTGCGTCTTCGCGCCTACGTACGGAGCCCTGTCGACGCAGTGGCCCGCGTCGGCACTCGGTGGGCTCGGCCCCAAAGAAGACAGCGCATGGCAACTCGCGTCGTTCATGTCGAAGGTCATGGCTGCGACGCACACCGACCAGGTCGACGTCGTCGGGCATTCACTCGGTACCGAGATCCCCACCTATTGGATGAAGTACCTCGGTGGCCGCGGCCATGTTGCGCACTACATCTCACTCGCGCCGTACTGGCGCCAGGGACCCGACGACGACGATGCGCGCGGTGAGGCTGTCGCGGAATACCGACGCGCGCTGGGTGTTCCGACACCGAAACGCCCGAGCTGCCCGGACTGCGTTGCACCGCCGCGCGATCTGGACTTCAACCACGCTGTGCGACAGCCGACTCCTTACCTTCCCGGGGTGAGCTACACGAACATCGTCACCCGATTCGACGACATCGTCACGCCCTACTGGGTCGGTATTTTGCCCGGCAGTCCGGGAACGTCGGTGCGCAACATCGAGTTACAAGACGGATGCAACCACGACTTCGCCGACCATCTGTCGATCGTGGCCGACCGTCGAGCGGTCGCACACGTCCTCAACGCGCTCGACCCCGAACATCCGCGACCGGTGCCGTGCGTGTTCGTGCCGCCTGTCACAGGTGGTTAGCAGCCCGCAGGGGAGACGCTCTCGTTCGAGACATGTTCGCGGGCATGGGTGATCGCGTCGTCGAGGTTGGTCATCAAATGATTCTCGTGACGGAGTTCGTCGATCACTCCGACGCCTTCGAGCAGCTTGAGATGGTCGTCCTGCACACCCTTGATGATGACGGTGATGCCGCGGCCCTCGAGGTCGGAGACGATCTCAGCGAGCGTGTGCGCCCCCGTCGCGTCGAGCATCCCGAGGTGCGACATCCGGATGATCACAACACGCACCGTGGTGTCGGAGTGTGCGCCGGACGAGATCGCCGTCGAGATGCGTTCTGCCGCAACGAAGAACATCGCTCCGTCGAGTCGGAGCAGTGCGATCGCGTCGTCGCCCGGTTGTGCTGGACCGGGTAGCTCCTCACGCGTCACACTCGACCGCTTCGCGACCTGCCGCAGTGCGAAGAACGCTGCCACGACGATCCCGATCTGCACCGCCTCGATGAGGTCGAAGCAGACGGTGATGACTGCTGTCACCACGAAGATCACAGCGTCGGATCGTGTGGAACGCATGATCTTTCGGACGGTCGACGACGAGACCATCCGGAAGCAGGTCACCATCAGCACGCCCGACAGCGCAGCCAGCGGTATCTGTGAGACCGGGCCCGTCGCCAGGTAGACCACTCCGAGCAGGAAGATCGAGTGCACGATCGCGGACACGCGTGTGCGTGCTCCCGAGCGTACGTTGACCGCCGTCCGCGCGATCGCTCCGGTTGCGGGCATACCGCCGAACATCCCCGACGCCACGGACGCGAGTCCCTGGCCGGTGAGTTCGCGGTCGGGATCGTACGGTCCCGACCGCGACATCGTTGCGGCGACCCGCGCAGACAGCAGCGACTCGATTGCCGCGAGCGCAGCGATGGCAACAGCAGCTCCCGCAAGGGATTTCATGGTCGCGACGTCGAGGTGCGGTAGTGCGGGTGCAGGCAGGTGCGAGGGGAGTTCGCCGATTCGACGCACCCCGAGGTGTATGAACCCGACGACCACGGTCACGAGGATGACCGCGGTCAATGACTCGGGAATGCTCCGATGGATGCGCGGCAACCCGACCATCAGCACGGCGATCACGGCGACGATGCCGAGTGTCTGCAGCGCAACGCTCCAGTCGGCGTGTGTGACAACGTGAATGGCTGCCGGAAGGGTGCGTTCGCCCCTCGGGGCATCCGCGCCGAACGCGGCGGGAACCTGCTGCAGAAAGATGATGACGGCGATGCCGAGTGTGAACCCCTCGATCACCGGCCAGGGGATGAACGTGACGGCTCGTCCGAGACCTACGACTCCCGCGATCAGCACGATGATCCCGGCCATCACGGTGACCAACGCGATCGACGAGATCCCGTGCGCCGCAACGATGGGCGCGAGGATCACGGCCATCGCACCCGTCGGGCCGGAGACCTGTACGTGCGACCCGCCGAAGATCGCGGCGACGAGGCCCGCGACGACAGCGGTGATCAGACCGGCGGCTGCCCCGACACCCGAGCTGATGCCGAAGGCCAGTGCGAGCGGGAGGGCGACAACGCCCACGGTGACGCCTGCGATGATGTCGGCCTTCCACGACCGACGCAGCCCGGCGTAGTCGCCGGTGGTGGGGATGAGTCGCAGCATGCGGCGCGGGGTGATCGCATGCAGCCACGCTGAGCCTCGACGCCTCGACCCCGTGGCCGTTGCGCTCACTGTGCGACGACGGGCGGGAGCGCAGCCATCGAGTCGAGTTGGTCGCGTTCGGCACCCAGCGTGTCGGCGAGGAAACCGCGCGCGGTCACGAGAAGGTCCGCGACCTTCGGGTTCGCCAGGCTGTAGAAGACAGCGTTGCCGACGCGTTCGCTGTGCACCACACGGTGCCGCTTCAGAACCGCGAGGTGCTGCGACATCGTCGTCGGTTCGAGACCGGTGATCGTCAGCAGTTCGCTGACCGGCGTCGGCCCACCGTTGGAGCTGAGCACCTCGAGCACGCGGATCCGAACCGGGTGTGCGAGCCCCTTGAACAGGTTCGCCTTGATCTCGTAGAGCGGTTGCGGCCAGCTGGTCGTCATGTGCCCGACCTCCTCGGTGGTTGCTTTACGCGGGCGGTGAAATGATGGATTACGCAATTGCGCAATCCATTGATAGCACTTCTGCCCACGGGGGTCGAGTCGGGTGTGACGAACTACGCTTCGGCGCGCGGCACTCGCACGCCGAGGAGTTCGGCGTCGGGATCGGCGTCGAGGCCGAGGCGATCCCAGTCGAGGGTCACCGCCGCGACGGCGTATGCCGAGGTCGGGAACCGATCGATGTATCCATCCGGGTCGAGGGTGAGCGCCGTTTCCGGCATGCCCGGTTCGTGTCCGACGACCAGAACGGTCGACGCATCTGCCGGTGCATACACCCTTACGACCTCCAAGATGTCGAGAGGTGAGCCGCCGTAGATCTCGTCGAGGAAGGTCGTCGGTGCGCTGATCCCGCTGCGTTCGAGCGTTTCGCGTGTGCGTGTCGCAGTCGAGCAGAGCACGGCGTCGACGCGGAGATCTTCGGAGCGAATCCACTCGCCGGCGAGGGCCGCTTCTCGACGTCCCCGCTCGGCGAGCGGTCGGTCGTGGTCGGCGACGCCCGGCGGGTAGCCCGACTTACCGTGCCGCATCAGTACCAGTGTTCGGGGCGCTGCGCTCATGCGATGTTCCGTGAGCGGCCCGCGCGGTGATCGCCGCACTTGCGGGCGTCGGCGATACGCAGCACGGTGACGGTCGCCCGCCACGCCGCGGACTCCTGCCGGCAGAACTGCGCGTGGTCGTCATTGCCTGCCGCCGACGCCTCGTCGGCCTGGGCGTCGAACTCGTAGGCCTCGTCGAGGCAGTCGGCGATGATCGACAGCACAGTCGAATGGTCGGTGTGCGCCGTGTCGAGGACCTTGGTGATCGTCGCTGCGTCGAGGGTTGCGAGTTGTTCGAGTTCAGTCCGAAACCACGCGATGGCGCGTGCGTCGTCGTGCCCGGAAGTGCTGTGTTGTGTGCCCCGCATCTCTTCAGATTAGTGCGGCGGACCGACGCAAAGCCGCTGCGACACCATTAGCCTGGTTCCCGTGCACTCCTGGCTTCCCGCGCTGCTGGCTACTCTCGCAGCACTGTTGATCGCTGGAGGCACGGTGCTTCGGCAGCGTGCCTCCAGCGCATCGGGGGCCATCACTCCTGGCTGGTGGCTCGGTGCGGTGATCGCGATCATCGGGTTCGTGCTCCAGGCGTCGGCGCTCGGACTGGGTTCCATCCTGTTGGTCCAGCCCCTCGTAGTGCTCGCAGTGTTGTTCGCGTTGCCGCTCGAAGCGTGGGCCGACCACCGGCATCCGCAGCTCAAGGAATGGGCGTGGGGTGTGATCCTGGTCGGCTGTGTCGCGACATTCCTGCTGATCTCTCGCCCTGAGCCGTCGCTTCGACGACCCAACGACATGGTGGTGTGGGGGACCGTCGCGGTGGTCGCGGCTGTCGTCGTCGCGTGTGTCGTCCTTGCCGAGCGGTCGACCCCGCACTACCGGGCGCTGTTCTACGGACTGGCAGCGGGCACGCTGTTCGGAGTGTCGGCGCTTCTGGTCAAGACGGTCGTGTACCAGGCGACACACCACGGCATCCACACCTTCGCGAGGCCCGAGATCTACCTGCTGGTTCTGGTGGCGGCGGGAGCCGTGCTGGCCCAGCAGAGGGGGTTCGGCGCGGGCGACCTGCAGACGTCGTTCCCGGCCATGAACGTGATGGAGCCCGCCGTGGCGATGGCGCTCGGTGTGGTGCTCCTCGGTGAGAATCTCAAGGTGTCGGTGCCCACCGCGCTGTTCCTCGGGATCGTGCTCGCCGCGATGGTCCGCTCGGTCGTCGAACTCGCGAAGTCCTCGGCGGTGCGCGGCGAAGAACGCGACGCGCAACTGCATGAGTCGACGGTCTCACCGATCCGCAGGGTCGCCTGACGGAGTGTTCGACGCCGAGTGTCGTACGGGTGCGCTCAGGCGTCGACGCGCTCGATCACGTTCGCGATGCCGTGCGCCCATTCGGCAGCAGCCTTCGCCGGCTTGATCGCCGACGAGTTGTCGTGACGGAAATGCTCGCCGACCTGGGTTGCTCCGTGGCGGGTCAGGAGTTCGGCCATGAGCTCGCCGCCGCGGTTGAAGGTCTCGCCGTAGATGGTGTCGCCGAGTCCGAATACGCCGAATCGCACGCCGGAGAGATCTGGGGTGGTCTCGGTGATCTCCTCGGCGAACGGCTCGGCACCCGTCGGGAGTTCGCCCTCGCCGTAGGTAGAGCAGACGACGACGAGGAAGTCGTCGGGATCGAGATCCTCGACGGCGAACTCGCTCATGTCGTAGATCGACGGATCGTGCTCGGCAGCCAGGACATCGGCGATGGCGTCGGCCACGAGCTCTCCGTTGCCGGTCTCGGTGCCGTAGAGGATGACGACGGACACGATCTGCTCCCTTGTTCTCGCTTGATGGTTGCGCTTGGGTGGGTTCATGAGTGCGGTCGACACACGACCGCAACCAAACGAAGGCTACCCTAACTGGCTTCTGGGGTGCATCAGAGCCTTTGTCGGAGGCGTTTACGAAATTACTTGGATGTCCTAGTATGTGTGGGACAGGGGCCGATGGCTCACAACTCCGGGGCCCCGCAAACCTCCACGACTCTCGACAACCCACAACCCAGAACAGGTGATCACCGGTGACCGCTGCTGCATCCGTACCGTCCATTCCGCACTATCTCAACGGTGCGCGTGTCGAGGTGACAGACGGACGTCACGCCGACGTGTTCAACCCCAGCACCGGCGCGGTCCAGTCGTCCGTCCCACTCGCGAGCACCGACGACGTCGCCGCCGCTGTCGCAACCGCCGTCGAGGCGCAGAAGGAGTGGGCCGCGTGGAACCCGCAGCGTCGCGCCCGCGTGTTGATGCGCTTCGTCGACCTGGTCAATCAGAACGCCGACGAGATCGCGACGACGCTGTCGCTCGAACACGGCAAGACGCACGCCGACGCCCTCGGTGACATCCAGCGCGGCGTCGAGGTCATCGAGTTCGCCATCGGCATACCGCATTTGATCAAGGGTGAGTTCACCGAGGGCGCGGGCTCGGGCATCGACGTGCACTCGATCCGCCAGCCACTCGGCGTGGTCGCGGGCATCACCCCGTTCAACTTCCCGGCCATGATCCCGTTGTGGAAGGCCGGACCGGCACTCGCATGCGGCAACGCCTTCATCCTCAAGCCGAGCGAGCGCGACCCGTCGGTTCCGGTGCGTCTCGCCGAATTGTTCACGCAGGCAGGGCTTCCCGACGGCGTGTTCCAGGTGGTGCACGGCGACAAGGAGGCCGTCGACGCGCTGCTCAACCACCCGGAGGTGAAGGCGCTCGGCTTTGTCGGTAGCTCCGACATCGCGCAGTACATCTACTCGACCGCCGCGGCGAACGGCAAGCGCTCGCAGTGTTTCGGCGGCGCCAAGAACCACATGATCATCATGCCCGACGCCAATCTCGACCAAGCGGCCGACGCGCTGATCGGAGCAGGCTACGGCAGCGCAGGCGAGCGATGCATGGCGATCAGCGTCGCCGTACCGGTCGGGGAGCAGACCGCAGAACGGTTGCGCGCCAAGCTGATCGACAAGGTCAACGCGCTGCGCGTCGGCCACAGCCTCGATCCCAAGGCCGACTACGGCCCGCTGGTCACGGCCGCGGCACTCGAGCGCGTCAAGGGCTACATCGGCAAGGGCGTCGAGGAGGGTGCAGAGCTCGTCATCGACGGCCGTGACCGCAGCAGCGATGAACAGACGTATGGCGACGACGATCTGTCGAACGGCTTCTTCATCGGCCCGACGCTCTTCGATCACGTCACCAAGGACATGTCGATCTACACCGACGAGATCTTCGGGCCGGTGCTCTCGATCGTGCGCGCCGGTGACTACGAGGAGGCACTCGCTCTCGCGTCGGATCACCAGTACGGCAACGGTGTTGCGATCTTCACCCAGGACGGCGACGCCGCCCGCGACTTCACCGCGCGTGTCGACGTCGGCATGGTCGGCGTTAATGTGCCGATCCCGGTTCCGGTGGCCTACTACACCTTTGGCGGTTGGAAGCGTTCCGGATTCGGTGACCTCAACCAGCACGGACCGAGCTCGATCCAGTTCTACACCAAGACCAAGACGGTCACGTCGCGCTGGCCGTCGGGCGTCAAGGACGGGGCCGAGTTCGTCATCCCGACGATGGACTGAGGGCGATGACCACCACTGCTCCGGCCGGAACCGCGGGCGGTCTCGACGACGACGAGCGCGTCATCGTCGAGACCGCCGCGGCGTTCGCGGCCAAAAGGCTTGCGCCACATGCCCTCGAGTGGGACTCGACCAATCACTTCCCGGTCGAGGAGTTGCGTGAGGCGGCTCAACTCGGGATGGGCGCCATCTACTGCTCCGAGGATGTCGGCGGAAGCGGGCTGCGTCGACTCGACGGCGTGCGGATCTTCGAGCAGCTCGCCTACGCCGACCCCGCGGTCGCCGCATTCCTCTCGATCCACAACATGTGCACGTGGATGGTCGACAGCTATGGCACCGATGAGCAACGCGCGCACTGGATTCCGCGCCTGGCTAGCATGGAGACCATTGCGAGCTACTGTCTGACAGAGCCGGGCGCCGGTTCCGACGCCGCGGCGCTGTCGACCCGCGCGGAGAAGGTCGGCGACCATTATGTGCTGTCCGGTGTCAAGCAGTTCATCTCGGGAGCAGGGTCGTCGGATCTGTACGTAGTCATGGCGCGCACGGGTGGCGACGGTCCGAAGGGCATCTCGACGTTCCTCGTCGAAAAGGGTTCCGACGGGCTGAGTTTCGGCGCGCAGGAACACAAGATGGGGTGGCACGCGCAGCCGACGGCGCAGGTCATTCTCGACGAGGTGCGCGTGCCCGCCGGCAACCTGCTCGGTGAGCAGGAGGGCATCGGCTTCGGCATCGCGATGAACGGGCTCAACGGTGGAAGGCTCAACATCGCGGCGTCGTCTCTCGGTGGGGCCCAGGCTGCCTTCGACAAAGCGGCGTCGTACGTCGCGTCGCGAAAGGCGTTCGGGAACAACCTGATCGACGAGCCGACGATCCGCTTCACCCTTGCCGACATGGCCACCTCGCTGCAGACCTCCCGCCTGATGCTCTGGCACGCGGCGTCGTCTCTCGACGCGAATGCGCCGGACAAGGTGGAGCGGTGCGCAATGGCGAAGCGATATGTCACCGACGCCTGTTACACCGTCGCCGACCAGGCGCTGCAGCTCCACGGCGGCTACGGCTACCTCACCGAATACGGCATCGAGAAAATCGTCCGCGATCTGCGCGTGCACCGCATACTCGAGGGGACCAACGAGATCATGCGCGTCGTCGTGGGTCGGTCGGTGGCCGCACGGTTCCGCGAGGCCTGACCAATCCACTCGACCACACACACTTCAACACAGGGAGAATCGACAATGACGACGATCGCCTTTCTCGGACTCGGCAACATGGGCGGCCCCATGGCCGCCAACCTCGTCAAGGCCGGACACACGGTGCACGGGTACGACCCCGTCCCCGAAGCGGTCAAGACCGCCGAAGCCGCAGGTGTGCAGACCTTTCCGACGGCGGTCGAAGCGGTCGCCATCGCCGAGGTTGTGATCACGATGCTCCCGAGCGGAGCCATCGTCAAAAAGCTCTACGACGAGATCTTGCCCGCGACCGCCACGGGCGCGCTGCTCATCGACAGCTCGACGATCTCCGTCGCCGATGCACGCGAGATCAATTCGCGCGCAGCAGATCACGGTTTCGCACAGGTCGACGCCCCGGTCTCGGGCGGCGTGAAGGGCGCGGTCGCCGGCACGCTGGCGTTCATGGTCGGCGGCACCGAGGAAGCGTTCGTCGCCGCACGGCCGACGCTGGAACCGATGGCGGGCAAGATCATTCATTGCGGCGACTCCGGAGCGGGTCAGGCGGCCAAGGTGTGCAACAACATGCTGCTCGCCGTCCAGCAGATCGCGGTCGGCGAGGCGTTCGTGCTCGCGGAGAAGCTTGGCTTGTCCGACGACGCGCTCTACGACGTGGTCACCGGCGCGACCGGGAACTGCTGGGCGATCGAGACGAACTGCCCGGTCCCGGGCCCGCAGCCGACGTCGCCCGCGAACAACGACTTCAAGCCGGGCTTCGCCACCGCGCTGATGAACAAGGACCTCGGCCTCGCGCTCGACGCCATCGCCGACACCGGTTCGCGCGCGCCCCTGGGCGAGCACGCCGCCGCCCTCTACCGCGCCTTCGCCGAACAGCACTCCGACCAGGACTTCTCGGCGATCATCACGACGCTGCGCTGACCACCCTCGCTGGTCGAGCTGAACCCGCTGGTCGAGCTTGTCGAGACCACTCGCCGCCCGAGCCCTACCCGCTGGTCGAGCTGACCCTCGCTGGTCGAGCTGACCCTCGCTGGTCGAGCTAACCCGCTGGTCGAGCTTGTCGAGACCACGCCGTCGGCGGCGCAACCCGCTACGGCCGCGGATCAGTATGACGCGCAGCCCGAAATTTGTGTCGTATCGGAAGATGTGGGTGCTGCAGCACACAGATCCTTCGGTTCGACACATATCTAGCCTGGCCGGGCTGCTGCTGTGTATACGGGTCGCAAGGTCTAGCTGGAGCCGGGGTGCGTACACAATCGTGACGTGAGCGGGGGGCCGAGGAGATTATTGTCTTGGCGTCGCGCTGACGACCGAGTTGTGTACGCGCGCTGCGGGTGTGGTGGTTTGGTGGGCGTCGGGCAAGGTGTCGCGGGCCCCGAGGCGGCCGATCCAGTTCGGTCGGGCGCCCGGTCCGGGTCAATCCAGGCTCAGAAGTCGCCGGCGTTGTGGCGCAGTTCGTGGATCGCGTCGACGAGTCCTGCGATGTGTTCAGGGGGCATCCCGACGTCGGCGAACACCTCGCGATTGAGGGTCGACGTCGCGTCCTCGACCGTCGAGCGGCCCAGGTCGGTGATCTCGACGAGCGTGGTGCGACCGTCGGTGGGGTGGGGGAGGCGTCGAACGAGCTGTGCCTCCTCGAGGCGTCGGATCGCATGGGTGACGCTGGTGACGTGCACCTGCAGGCGGTCGCTGGCTTTGGTGATGGGCAGCGCGCCGTTGCGCGAAAAGGCAAGCAGCCGAAGCAATTCGTAGCGCGAGAAGGTGAGATCGTATGGGCGGAGCGCTGATTCGACGCGGGCCAGCAGGATCTGGTGGGCTCGCATCACGGACGTCACCGCGACCATCCCGTCTGCGACGTCGCCCCAGCCCGCCGACGTCCAATTGGCCTTCGCCTCGGCGATCGGGTCGAACTCCATGCTGTGCCCTGCCATGGATGTCAGCCTATCTGCCGCCGACAACCTCGGAAGCTGCCCGGTGTCCGCGCGGCGACACTTTCAAACCTCAGGCGCGGCTCTCGTGCGTGAGCAGCATCTCGATCGCGCCAACAATTGTGTCGACGAGGTCGGCGGCGGTGCGGCCGTCGAGTTCGTCGCGCTGTTCGTCGGAGCGGAGCATGATCATCGATTCGACGAGGCGGAAGGGGAGCAGGCTGCGGGTGTCTGCGGGGTCGTCGAGCACGGCGGCGGCAAGGGTTTCGTAGGCGGCGGCGAGTTCGCTTCGCGCTGTGCGGAATTGGGCGTAGCGGTCGTCGCCCACCTCCGGAAGTAGGTACAGCGAACCGAGGTTCCAGCGCTCGTCGACGAGTTGCGCGGCGTCGAACCGGGCAAGGTCGAGGAGTCGGTCGAGGGGGGCGCGGTCGTCGTCGAGCAGTTCTCTTGCGCGCTCGAGAGATCCGACGACGGTGGCGTCGAGCAGCGCGGCGAGGATGTCGTCCTTGTTCTTGAAGTAGTGATACATCGACGCCTGGCGGATGCCGACGGCCTCGGCGATCATGCGCGTCGACGTCCCCGTGTAACCGTGGCGGCAGAAGAGTTCGGCTGCGGCGTCGAGGATTTCCTCACGCGCGGTGGCTCCTCGTCTGCGTTGTTCGACGAGGCGCGGTCGGCCGGGGCCTGCCGCCACTCGGCCCGACCGGGACGCAGTACTCATTCGGAAGCTCTTTCATTCGTGCTGGGGCGTGGGTTGCGGCAAGTTCATCATCGAGTCTAGTCCGCCCAAATCGCCGGAATCTCGCGGTCAAAAGCGATCCGCGCTGCGCGGAAGTGGAGTGACCTGGGCTGCGTAACACGCTCGTAGCGTGAGTTTCCATCCCGGCAACATATCTGTCACTCGATAGAAAAAGCGCAGGCGTTATCTATCAACTGGCAGATAAACCCGCTCAATGTGGAGCCTCACCACGAAGGAACTGACGATGACCTCCACCGCACAACCCGACTCAAAGGCTCCCGACGGCACCTCGCCGACGAGCGACGTCGACGACGCCGACTCGCTCGCCCAACTCGGTTACAAGCAGGAGTTGCACCGCGGCATCGGAGGATATGCCGCCTTCGCCTCCGGCTTCTCGTTCGTCTCCATCCTCACCACCGTGTTCGCGCTCTTCGCGCTCGGCTTCGGTCTGGGCGGACCCGCGTTCTTCTGGACCTGGCCGATTGTCTTCGTATGCCAATTCTGCGTGTGCCTCGTCTTCGCGGAACTCTCCGGGAAGTTCCCCGTCGCCGGTGCCGTCTACCAATGGTCTCGACGCCTCGCCGGTGACGGAGTCGGCTGGTTTGCCGGCTGGTTCATGCTCGTCGGTTACATCGTGAGTGTGGCGGCACTGGCCATCGCGATGCAGAGCGTGCTTCCCGAGATCTGGTCGGGCTTCCAGTTCGTCGGCGACGACACGAGCCTCACGTCGGTCTCGGGTGCAACCAACGCGATCATCCTCGGCACCATCACGATCATCGGCTGCACGATCATCAGCGGCGTCGGGGTGAGCTTCATGGGCAAGATCACCGTCACCGGCGTGACCATCGAGATCATCGGCGTCGTGGCGCTCGTCGTTGCGATGTTCATCAAGGCGGAACGCTCCCCGGCGGCGGCGATCGCGAACACCGGTGAACACGGACACGGCTTCGGTTACTTCCCGGCCTTCCTCGCCTCGATGCTCATGGCCTGCTACGTGATGTACGGATTCGACAGCGCCGCAGAGCTTTCCGAGGAGACCAAAGATCCTCGACGCACCGCGCCGAAGGCGATCATCAACGCGCTACTCGTCTCGTTCGTCGGCGGAGGTCTGATGATCATCGGTGCGCTCATGGCCGCTCCGTCGCTCGGTGCGCCGGAACTCTCCGCTCAGGGAATCGCCTGGGTCATCACCTCGCAACTCAACACCGTCCTCGGTAAGGCGCTGCTGATCATCGTCGCGATCTCGATCTTCTCCGCGACTCTCGCCATTCAGGCGTCGGCATCCCGAGTGATGTTCTCGATGGCACGCGACAATCGCCTCCCGTTCGGCTCGGCACTGGCAAAGGTCAACCCGCGCACCGGAACTCCCGTCATCACCGGCATCGTCGTCTCGGCGTTGGCGATTCTGATCTTGCTCGTCAACCTCGGGCAGGCAGGCGTCTTCGCCGCGATCACCAGCGTGTCGGTGGTCATCGTCTACCTCGCCTACCTGATGGTCACCGTGCCCGCACTCATCCATCGCCTGCGCGGAACCGAATTGAGCCACGGCCGACCGGTTTTCGGCCTCGGTAAGTGGGGCATCCCGGTCAACATCGTCGCCGTCGTCATGGGCGGTCTGTTGATGGTGAATATCGCCTGGCCTCGCGCGGAGGTCTACGACCCCGACGGCGGCAACTGGGTACTCCAGTACTTCGCGATCCTCTTCGTCGCAGCGACGCTGATCGTCGGATTCCTCGCGTACCTCAAGGTCAAGGGCCAGCCGGGAGCGCCGGAACCCGAAGACGCACTCGTCGGACGCAAGCGCTCGTAGCGATTGCCGCACTACCGATCAACTGATAGATTTGTCAACCGAGCGACGACGCCCTGCCGGACTCTTCGAATCCGTGCAGCCGACCACCGGGACGACCCGGAACCTCGCCAGCTCATTCTCGAAGGACGTCGACATGACCACCTCGACCACCACCTCTACATCCTCCACCGCCGGTGCCCGTGCGCATGCTCGTGCACAGGCGGGAGCGATCACCGACTCCATGCCCGTGGTGCCCGCCACCGACTGGCCGACGACGATCACCGACGTCGACTCGTCGACGCTCACCTGGGCCGAGACGGTTCCCGGCGGCAGGTACACCACCAAGGTGCTCGCCCGCGGGAACCGAATCCGATTGCGCGACATCACCGGTGACGCGTGCGCGCACCTGCTCCTGTGGCGCGTCGACGCCCCGTGGGAGCGCCTGAACGTCGCCGACACCGTCAAGGTGCCCTGGCAGGCCTACCTCACCACCGGCCACCCCCTGCTGAGCGATCAGGGCAGGGTGCTCGCCACCATCGTCGACGACACCAGTGCGCGCCACGACGCGCTCACGGGCACAACCACACTCGCCGACAATGCCGCCAAATACGGCCACGGAGAGGCATATTCGACGACTCCCGCGGGGCGTGAGCTTCTCAAACTGGCCGCCGCCAAGAACGGCTTGACGCCCACCGATGTGGCGCCGTCGCTCTCGCTCTTCGAGGGAGTGAAGGTCGACGAGGAGGGATCGTTCGAGTTCCAAGGGAGCGCGGGCGCGGACAAGAGCGTCGACCTGCTTCTGCACCTGCCGTGCATCGTGGCGATCGCCAACACCGCGCACCCGCTCGACCCAAGCGCGGAGTTCCGCTCGGGGCCCCTCGAGGTGCTCGCCTGGCGTGCGACCGACGACCTCGACGCGCTGCTCGCCGACGTCGCCGACCGTGACCCCGAATACCAGCGAGCCGTGGCCAACAGCGAAGACGTCTACGGCGCAACACGCTTCTGACGCCAAGTGGTTTCGACTCGGGTGCTCGCTTCGCTCGCGCCCGGCTCAACCAGCGGAATGCCAGTGGTTTCGACTCGGGTGCTCGCTGCGCTCGTGCCCGGCTCAACCAGCGGAACCGTTGAGCAGCCGCGAGGACGAGCCGTCTCCCCGCTGGTTGAGCAGCCGCGAGGACGAGCCGGTCTCCCCGCTGGTTGAGCAGCCGCGAGGACGAGCCGGTCTCCCCGCTGGTTGAGCAGCCGCGAGGAACGAGCGGTGTGTCGAAACCACCTCACCCCGCGAGGACGCGCCGTATCCCCGCTGGTTGAGCAGCCGCGAGGTACGAGCGGCGTGTCGAAACCACCACCCCACCCCCTAACTACACACATCCGAACGCAAGGACCACTCATGACCACCACGATCAACCCCACCACCGCCCCGGCGGCCGACCTCGCGCTCGTGCCCGGCGACGTCATCTACGACGGCATCGTCGCAGAGCGCGCTCCCTGGTCGGAAGTCGTTGCGGCAGGCGATGTCGCGACCATCGTCGACCTCCACGGCAACCAGGCCGTCGACACGCTGTTCTTCGGCGGCCACGACCACTCGATCCGCTACTCCGCACAGACAACCATTGCCGCGCAGGGGAACATCTTCCTGACCACCGGCACGGTGATCCGCGACCAGGAGTCGCAGCCGATGATGACGATCGTTGCCGACGAGGTCGGCAATCACGACACCCTCGGCGGTGCGTGCTCGCAGGAGTCCAACACGCTGCGGTATGGCCACCACACCAAGCATCAGCACGCGTGCGTCGAGAACTTCCTCATCGGCGGCTCACGACACGGCCTCGGCAAGCGAGATCTCGTCGGAAACGTCAACTTCTTCATGAACGTGCCCGTCGACCCCGACGGCGCACTCGGGATCGTCGACGGCCTGTCCGCTCCCGGCAAGCGCCTCGCGCTGCGGGCCGAAGTCGACACCCTCGTGTTCGTGTCCAACTGCCCCCAGATCAACAACCCCTGCAACGGATTCGACCCGACTGCCGTCCGCGTGATCGTCACGCGGCCGCGGGGCTGACCGAGTACCGACCGCCAGGAGACGAGATGAACAGCCAGACAACACAGTTCGACGGCATCGAGGTGCTGCGGGCCGGACCCATGACCACCATCCAGGATTGGCCCGGCCGCGTCGGCTACTGGAAGGTCGGTGTCCCGCCGTCGGGTCCGATGGACGACCTGTCCTTCCGGTTGGCCAATATGGCCGTCGGAAATCCGGTCGACGCCGCGGGACTCGAGGTGACGATGCTCGGACCGTGCCTGCGTTTCTCGACGTCGGCAATGGTTGCCGTGACCGGCGCCCCTGTCCAGTTGACGCTCGACGGAGTCGGTGTGCCCCAATGGGTCCCACTCACGGTGCCTGCGGGCGGCGTGCTCGACGTCGGAGCTGTGGGTTCCCTGGGACTGCGCGTGTACATCGCGATCTCCGGAGGTGTCGAGGCAGAGGAGTACCTCGGCAGCCGTTCGACCTTCACGATGGGCAAGTTCGGCGGACTCGACGGACGCGTCCTCGCTGACGGTGACGTTCTGGCGCGCGCGGATCTCCCGACCGGGAATTCGACGCGGATTCTCACCGAGGAGCAGCCCGCGTTCACGAACGCATGGCAGCTCGGGGTGACGGTCGGACCGCACTCGGCCCCGGAGTTCTTCACTCCCAACGACATCGCCGAGATCATGGGCACCGACTATCAGGTGCACTTCAACTCCGACCGCACGGGTATCCGCCTGGTCGGTCCCAAACCGCAGTGGGCGCGGACCGACGGGGGCGAGGCCGGGCTGCATCCGTCGAACATCCACGACAACGCGTATTCGGTTGGAGCACTGGACTTCACCGGCGACACCCCGATCCTGCTCGGCCCCGATGGTCCCAGCCTCGGCGGATTCGTCTGCCCGGTGACGGTGACGGCGGCGGAGCGGTGGAAGCTGGGGCAGCTCAAGCCCGGTGACACGGTGCGGTTCGTCGCGGTCAAGGCGACGGAGGCGGCGTCGCCCGCAGAACTGGGCCTCGCACGCAGAGCGAGCTTCGTCGATGTCCTCTCTCGCGGAGGCGATCCCGACAGTGGAATCCTGGGAACCACGACGACGGCCGACGGCACCACGTCGGTGACCTACCGTCGCAGCGGCGACGACAACATCCTCGTCGAGTACGGCGACATGCGCCTCGACCTCGCACTTCGTGCCCGCGTGCATGCGCTCGCCGAGCGGATCGAAGCGGAGAGCCCCGCGGGCCTCGTCGACCTGACACCCGGAATCAGATCGCTTCAGGTGAAAGCAGATCCGACGAAGTGGTCGCAGCACGCCATGCGGGACTGGCTCATCGAGTGCGAGAGTCAGCTGCCTGCGGCGTCGGAACTCGTAGTCCCCAGCCGCACAGTGCATCTGCCGCTGTCGTGGGACGACCCGGCCACGCGCGAGGCGATCGAGCGGTACATGCTCGGCGTCCGCTCCGATGCTCCCTGGTGTCCGTGGAACATCGAGTTCATCCGACGCATGAATGGTCTCGACTCGGTCGACGATGTGCACCGGATCGTGTTCGACGCCGACTATCTCGTGCTCGGTCTCGGAGACGTGTATCTCGGTGCGCCCGTGGCGGTTCCGCTCGATCCGCGGCATCGACTGGTCACGACGAAGTACAACCCGGCACGTACCTGGACCCCCGAGAACGCTGTCGGCATCGGGGGTGCGTACCTCTGCATCTACGGAATGGAGGGGCCTGGCGGCTATCAGTTCGTCGGCCGCACGACGCAGGTCTGGAACCATCGCTATCCGCAGCAGGCTCCGGGATTCGATCCCGAACATCCCTGGCTGCTGCGCTTCTTCGACCGCATCAAGTGGTACCCGGTCGGCGCTGACGAACTGCTGGACATGCGGGCCGACGTCGCGGCGGGCCGCGGCGACAGCGTGCGCATCACCGAAGGCACCTTCTCGCTGGCAGAGCACGAGCGTTTCCTCGCCGACAACGCCGACGCCATCGCCGCATCCCGCACGACGATGGAGTACGCGCGAGCCGAAGAGCGTGAACGATGGTCTCTGGCAGGAGAGTTCACGACGACCGAGCAGAACCAGACCGGCAACTCGGATCCCAAGGGGGAGGTCGCATGACGAAAATCGACGATATCTACGCCGCGATCCGCGACGCCGACCGGCCGGAAGTGTTCATCACCCTTCGTCCGCAGGCCGACGTCGCACGCGACTACCAGCAGTCTCTGGCGAGCGGTGGACCACTGGCCGGAGTGACTCTCGCCGTCAAGGACAACGTCGACGTCGCGGGATTGCCCACGACGGCAGCGTGTCCCGGCTACGCCTACGTGCCCGACGCGGATGCGCCCACGGTTGCCGCGCTGCGCAAGGCAGGCGCTGTCGTCATCGGAAAGACCAACCTCGACCAGTTCGCCACCGGCCTCGTCGGAACCCGCAGTCCCTATGGCGCCGTGCGTGATTCGCGGCGACCCGATCGGATCTCCGGCGGGTCGAGTTCCGGGTCGGCGGTTGCCGTCGCGCTCGGTTTCGCCGACATCGCGATCGGTACCGACACCGCCGGGTCGGGTCGTGTCCCGGCGGGTCTGCAGGGGATCGTCGGCGTGAAGCCGACCGTGGGGGCGCTCTCCACCGTCGGAGTCGTGCCCGCGTGTGCCGACTACGACGTCCCGACTATCTTTGCCGCCGACCTCGACCTTGCGAACCTCGCCACCGGAGTGATGGCAGAGGCAACTGGTGAGCGACCATTCGACAGAGCGACCCGATTCGCGGCACCCGAGGCCCCGGTCATCGCGGTGCCCGCCGAACTCCCCGAACTCGACGATCGCTGGCGTGGCGCCTTCAGTGACGCGGTGGCCGCGGCCGAGGCTGCCGGCTTCACGATCAAGACCGTCGACCTCACGCCCTTCCTCGCCGCGGCACGACTGCTCTACGACGACGCTCTCGTCTCTGAACGATACGACGCTGTCGGTGAGTTCATCGACAGCGCAGCAGATTCCGACGACGTCGGTCTCGATCCCGTTGTGGCGCAGATCGTGTCGAAGGCATCCGGTTACACCGCGGTGGATCTGCTCCGTGCTCGACGTCGACTCGCAGAACTCAGGGCGCTGGCGATGGACCAGTGGGGTGATGCGACAGCACTGATGGTGCCGACGGCGCCGTTTCATCCACGAATCGACGAGGTCGTCGCAGACCCGATCGGCGTCAACAGTCGGATGGGTACCTACACCAACTTTTGCAATCTGTTCGATCTGTGCGGGTTGGCGGTCCCGGCAGGCGTCGTCGACGAGGCCGACGGAACCCGATCCCAGTTCGGCATCACGCTCCTCGCGGGTGCACACGAGGACGCCGTTCTCATCGATCTTGCTCGGCGACTGCGGGTTTCGCCGACCAACTCCCGTGATAGCGCATCCTTGACCATGCCGACGTGGCCCGAACGTGTCGCGCCATCGGTCGAGTTGGCCGTATTCGGTGCACATATGGCGGGTGGACCGCTGACGCACGAGCTCAGCGGTCGTGGCGCGCGCTGGAGTAGGGAAGTACGCACAGCGCCGTCGTATCGCCTTGTCGCACTGGACACGACGCCGCCCAAGCCGGGATTGATCCGCGACGTCGGTGCGGGTTGTGTCATCGAGGGGGAGAGCTGGGTGCTGTCGCCGGCCGCTCTCGGGGAGTTCCTCGCCGCACTGCCGCAGCCGATGATGCTCGGCAAGGTCGAGCTCGCCGACGGCGACTGGGTGGTCGGATTCGGATGTGACGCGCAGGCCGGGGAGTCGGGCCGCCCGCTCGAGCGCACGCGGTGGTGAGCCGCCGACGAGCAGACGTTTGCGGCGCTAAATTGTGAACGGTCGTGCGCTGAAAGATGTTCTCTCCCGGCGCATTCTGGCAAGTCGTTGAACGGACTCCTCAACGCAGTCAGCATTCGAGCGTTTTCCTGAAATCGTCCGCTCTGGGTGAACTGTGGTGATTCAATCCTCCTAGCTCGGGGACAGTACTCGGGCGGATGTCTCGGAGGGGTAAGCCACATGGCTCAATCGGCGGTGAACGGTGCGCGGCGCGGTGGAGTTCGTCGAGCGGAGAAACAGGATCGACGCCGCAAGCGCAAGGCCGGTCAGCGCGCCGCGGCAGGCGCCGTGGCGGTCGCAGCCGCAACCACGCTCGGCTTCGGGCAGACGGTCGGGGCGGGGCACGCGGAGGCAGTCACCATCCCGAACGCAGTCGGATCAGTCGGTGACGTCATCGGTGCCCTTGCGAACAACGGCGTTACCCAGGGCCTCGCCGACCAATGGCGGTTGAACCTGTGTTCGTCAGACTCCGACGGTGGGCCGGTCAACGGCGGTGCCGATTGCTCCAGGTCGACGGGCGTTGGTGTCGCAGTGGTGCTTCCGACGACGATCGATCTCGTGCCGGATGCTGCGTACAGTCCGGCGCAGGGCTTGTTCAATGCAGCCAAGGCGGCCGGCCTTGATTTCGGTACCGGAAAGATTCTAGGAATAACTGTGCCGGTTCCGGACGCCGCGTTGCCCGAGGGATCGGCGACGGTCATTGGTGACGGTTTTCAGTTTGCGCTCGCGTCAGGTGGAGGCAAAGCGACCGCCATCTCGTACCTCCCGCTGAGCCTGGCGACGGCCGGGGCGAGTGACGGCAACACCGCCTTCGCCTTCGCGATCATCGGTATGGCGAATGCGTGGAACACAAGCGACATCCCGGTCGAGATCTTCACTGTTCCGACCGGAATATCCGTGCCGGGCGCGAAGCATGTCAGTTGCTACGGAGTGCTCACCGCGGGGTACGCGAGCAATGTCGGTGCATGCGCGAACGTGGCGGGCACATTCGACGCCCGCCTTGATCTCCAGCAGTCCATCCCCGAGTTCCAGACTGCGTTGACCGACCCCACGGCAATTCTCGTCAACCCTGCCGAGGTGCTGTCCGACGTCCTTGGGCAGTTGTTCTCAGGCCAGCCCTTCTCGCTCAGCAAAGACTTCACCCGGCTCACCGTCGGAGGTGACCGGACGGATGCTTACGGTCTGCCCGTCTTGTTCACCCTCACAAGCGATTACGGAACCCAGGCGCCCATCGTGGTGCACTGGCTTGGCTCGTCGGTGACGTTCAATCCGACGGTGACGGTCAACGGCGAGGTCAAGCCGAACCATCTGGGACTTCCCGTGGTCACCCTCGGCGACGTCGACACCGCGCAGCTGCTGCCGACAGTCGACATCCCCGAGATCGCGTTCCCGTTCGGCGTGCCGTCGGTGGGCCCGTTCGGCGGGTCGAGCAGCGCCGTCAGCAGGTCGACGGCCTCGTCGTCGGTCAGCGCCCTGCGTGCCGACGCCAGCGAGGCCATCGCTCCCGCGGACACGCCCACAGAGACAGACACCGACACCGACACGACCGCGGCGTCGAGCACCGCTGACGCACCGACCGCAACGACCGAAACCGACACGGCGACAGAACAAGTCGACGCTCCGTCAGTACCGAAATCGACAGCCGGTGCCGCGCAGAGAGATTCGCGCGATTCCAGCGCGTCAGGGTACGTGGGCAAACATCGGTCGCTCGACGACTATGTCGGTAAGCATCGTTCGACGGATGGCACCGGGAGCACCGCCGGCGCGGCGTCGAACGGCGTCGCGAGTGCCGAGGGCGCAACCGACACCACCGATACCCACACCCACGACACCGGGACGTCGTCGGAGTCAGCGCACTCGACCGATAACGCCGCGAGCAGTCAGTAGTACCGGCCGCCTCCGCGCCACGAGATCGGCCTGTTCCTTCCGCACGAACTGACTGTTTGTTACAACGGAAGAGGCCGATCACTCGACGCGAGGAGACGACGATGAGCGAACCGATCTCAGGCGAAGACCTGCCCGAGGGCGTCGTCGACCCCGAAGCGCCACTCGACGACGAGCCGGGCGAATCGCTTGCCGACGATGCGCCGCTCGACGAATTCGTCGATCCCCTCGCAGGCGTCGAACCGCCACAATCCGACGACGTTCCGAGCGCGGACTACGTCGACCAGCACCTCGACGTCGACGAGGTGGAACCACCTCGGCGCGACGACTGACCGCAA
This sequence comes from Gordonia sputi NBRC 100414, assembly GCF_000248055.1. Taxonomy (GTDB): domain Bacteria; phylum Actinomycetota; class Actinomycetes; order Mycobacteriales; family Mycobacteriaceae; genus Gordonia; species Gordonia sputi. Next base: position 40,545 of record NZ_BAFC01000075.1, read on the forward strand.
AACGCCGGCAGCCCTCAGGGCCCCGTTGGCTAGAGTGGAGCCACCGACGCAGGTTCGCCCCAATGGTGTCGCCGACCGCTCGCTCATCGGAGTCAAGCGGCCGACGGCGGCGCGCGCTAGGAGGAAGTCATGGCGATCGATCCCGCAAAGAGCAAGGCAGTCTCACAGGTGGTGCGCGAGCATCCGGGGATGAGCCTCGTGGCGATCTCGCCAGGCATCGTGGTCTTCCTCCTGGTGGGGTTCTTCGCCAACTGGTTCCTGGCGATCGTGCTCGGCGTCGTCATGGTGGCGGGCGGGTACTACATGCTGACGCGACAGAAGTGAGCAGGGCATAAACCGGTGCGAGATCGACTGCGGACGGGTGACGCTCACTCGTGGGCAACGAGGCCCCGACGGTGAGCGCACGCGTCGACGCCTACATCTGGGCCATCCGGCTCACAAAAACACGTTCGGCTGCGGGTGACGCATACCGAGGCGGCCATGTTCGGGTCAACGGAGCGACCGCGAAGCCCGCGCAACACGTCAGCATCGGCGACGAGGTGCGGCTGCGGTTGGGTGGTCGGGAGCGCATCGTCGAGGTGACCCAGGTGATCACCAAGCGAGTGTCGCCCTCCGCGGCGTCGGCCTGCTACATCGACAAGAGTCCACCGCCGCCGGCCAAGGAGATCCTGGCGAGTCAGCCACGACGCGATCGTGGTGCCGGTCGGCCGACGAAACGCGAGCGACGCGAGATCGACAAGCTGATGCGCGGGGGCTTCCTCGTGTCGCTGGCGGTGGTGATCGCGCTGATCGGCAGTGCGTGCTCGTCGGATTCCGACGATTCGGGAGGCAACAGCAACAGCAACGGCAGCGCCGCGGCGCCGCCGGCCAAAGCGGGGTCGGGCCCGTTCTTCGGTGAATGCGGAGGCGTGACCACAGAGGAGGTCAACAACCTCGCAAAGCTGGGAACGCTGACCAACACGGTGAACAATTCGTCGGTGTGTGAGTGGTCGTCGAGCGTCGATCGCACCGGACCGGTGGCATCGTTCAACTGGTATCGCGGATCACCGATCGGACGTGAGCGTGCCACCGAGCAACTCTCCCGCGAGTCGACCAAAGACATAGAGATCAACGGCCACAAGGGATTCGTCGCCTCCGACACGGGCATCTGCGAGATCGGCATCGCTTTCGGCGCCGACTTCTTCGAGTGGTCGGTGAGCGCCGGGACCTCATCACTGAACGCGCAGGGTCCCGACACCGAACAGATCTGCGACGCCACGCGCCAACTGTCCACGATGTCGATCGAGCGTGCATCATGAGGCGCCTGCGACGCGTCGTCGTGCCACTGCTTGTCGCTCTGGCCCTGCTTGTCGGAGCGCTGTCGGGCTGCACCATCGACGGTCAGGCGGTCTCGTCCGAGCAGGCCAACGCCGATCAACCAGGCAACGTCGACACCGACCGGTTCGACAAACTGACCCTCGAATGCCAGGTGCTCTCAACTGCTCAGCTCGCCAAGGCGGTCGGCGGGACGTCGGCACGGGGCACCTTCAACGGCGCGATCTGCCGGTGGATCGTCGACGGCCCGGTCACCGCGAATGTCACGTTCAACTGGTTCGAATGGGGCGACTTCAACGTCGAGAAGGACACCGCCAAGCGGCTCGGCTACACCACCGAGAACGTCCGGATCGTGAGTCAGGCGGCCTTCACCCAGCGCGACCCCAAGCGGCCGGCGGTGTGCGGTGTGACCACTCGCGCGCCGACCCGCGGCGTCTACACGTTCTGGGTCGAACCGATCGGCGGCGCAGCAGCGGCAGACCCGTGCGCCGCTCCGACAAAGCTGATGGAGCTGCTCCTCAACGGTGGTCAATAGTCGCTGCCGCGACGGTGGTCAATAGTCGCTGCCGCGACGGTGGGCAGTAGTCGCTGCCGGGCGCCGCCGCGCGCGCCGGGGCATGATCTATGCCCATGGGACACTCCGGGTTTCGATTCCACCCTCGAATCCTCCGTGCGCTGCTGGCGTCGTGCGTGGCGGCACTGGCGATCGTGGGTGTCGGGTCGGTTGCCGACGCGGCCCTGAGCAACCGATGTGCCGGCGCGACAGTCACCACCAGAACTGCCTCGCCGTCTCCGGCGGGTTGGGCTGAGAACCTCACGTTCGATCACTCGGGCAACCTGTGGGTCTCACGTCTCTACGGGAATTCGGTGGAGCGCTATGACCGGTCCGGCCGACGCACCGCGACCGTCCCGGTGTGGGCGCCGGGCGCGCTGCGCATGGGTCCTGGCGGCGACCTGTATGTGAACTCGGGCGACCAGTTGTCGTTCGGCGCCGAACGCAACGGCGTCGTCGTGAAGTTTGATCCGCATGCGCCGCAACCGAATCCGACGATCTACGCACGAGGGTTCGCGATGCCCAATGGTCTGGCTTTCGATGCGCGCGGGTTCGGATATGTCGTCGACAGTTCGCGCGGCGTGGTCCGGATCGCGCCGGGTGGCGCCATCGACCAGCGGTGGACGGATAGAGCCCGAGCCGCGCTCGCCGCGTCGTCGGCCGTCAACGGGATCAGCCCCAATGGCGCGGTGGTCATCGGCAACGACCTCTACCTGACCTTCACGGCAAGTCGAACGGGCCGTGTCGTCGCACTACCGCTCGACGATCCCGGCTCGATTCGGGTCGTCACCGACCTCACGGCTCCGCTGCCCGGCCTGCTCGATGACCTCACCGCACTGGATCCGCACACGCTGGCCGTCACGTCGACGCTCGGCTCGCTCGCCCTCGTCGATGTGCGGACGGGCGCGCGGTGCACCATTGCACTCGGCGCGCCGGCCACGGCCGTCGCTGTGCAACCCTCGGACTCGCGTGCGCTGGTGGTCGCGTCGGAGACCGGCGCCCTGCTCGACGTACGCCTCGCCGGGTGAACACAAGGCAAACATATGTTCGACTATCGCGCGAATCGTGGCTAAGGTGAGTCCATGACTCTCTCGGTAGCCATGATCACGGTCGACACACTCGAACCAATTACACTCGCCAACTGGTGGGCGACCAATCTCGGCGGCACGATCGTCGCGGAGAATGACGGATTCTTCGTCGTCGTCGCGCTCCGTGACGGCGGGCCCGCGATCGGCTTCCAGAAAGTCGACGACCCGACGCCCGGCAAGAATCGCATCCACCTCGACCTCGCGTCGCCCGACTATCCGGCCATCGTCGACACTCTCGTCGCGAACGGAGCCACCAAGCTCGGCGACCGGGAGATCCCTGGTGGCGGGTTCGGGTGGACCACGCTGACCGATCCCGCGGGCAACGAGTTCTGCGTGTCAGGCGGTCACTGACTCATCGGCCACGGCCTGACCGCCGACTTCCTGATCGCCTGCTACCTGGTCTGCTGAGCGCTTCGTCACCGATACGGTTGCCGCGACCTGGTGCTCGCCGTCGTCGCCGGGAATGAGCATCCACAGCAGAAGTCGCTGAGGCTCCCGGACGCGCCGCAACGTGATCGGCGTGCCGGGGACGATCGGACGCAGGTACTCGATCACCAGCCGGTGTGGTCCGTCGATCAGGTCGAGGTGCTCGACGAGTTCGTCCTCGACGGCCTCGAGGTACGCGGCGTTGTTGAGGTGCTTGAACGGGTCGAAGTCGGTGCTGCGCAACACGTGTTCGCGGTCGTCGGCCGACGCCCCCTCGGCGTCGGGAGCCTTCTCCGGGTTCATTGACTTCCAGCGCAGGCGGTGCTCGTCGGTCATCGACGACAACAGCTCAAACGCGTCGTCGGAGATTCGTGACGGCATCCCTTGGTCGTTGACGTTGATCCAGAACGCCTCGGTCTCGATCAATCCCGACTCGCGTGGTTCGGGGTTGAACCGGTTGGTCTCGTGCTCGGCGGTCAGCCGCACGCGCATATTGGTCCACCGTGTCGAGAGCGACCCGCACCACCGCTGTGCCGTGACGGTCGCAGGCCACGAGATCGGCTCGATGACGTCGACGACGGTTCGCCGCACGATCCAGAACGGGTCTGAGTCGCCGAGATCGGTCGCTTCGATGTTGTCGTTGGCAATGTCCTGCAGGTATCGTGCGACGGCGTCGAGCCGCACGCGCATGTCCTGGTCGACGTCGCCGGTGCGTACGCGGTAGGTCGCCTCGAAGAAACGCGCACCGTCCTTGCGCTCGGGGAGGGCTGTGCCGGTGGCCTGGCTGTTGTCGCGGGTCAATAGATGTCCTCTGTTGGCGGTGTCGGCTGGCTCACACGCTGTGGTTACGATCGGGTAGCTCACGGACCGGTCGTTAAGATACAGTCACCACAAAACTAGAACACGTTCTACGTGTTGAACTTCGAGGACAGCGCCGATGGCCCATGTGATCACACGCCCCTGTTGTAACGATGCGAGCTGCGTCGCGGTGTGCCCGGTCAACTGTATCCACCCGACGCCCGACGAGCCCACCTTCTTCACCGCCGAGAGCCTCTACATCGACCCGGACACCTGCATCGACTGCGGAGCATGTATCGACGAATGCCCCGTCGAGGCGATCAGCCCCGACGATCAGCTCGACGAGCGCGATGAGCCCTACCTGCAGATCAACGCCGACTACTACAAGGATCACGACGTCGAAGGTGGTCTGGTCCCCCCGAAGAAGGCCCCCAAGCTGCCCGAAGGAGACGTCCGCGTCGCCATCGTCGGCGCCGGACCTGCCGCGTTCTATGCCGCGGAGGAACTGGTCCGCAAACCGCAGATCTCGGTCGACATGTTCGACCGTCTGCCCACGCCATACGGATTGGTGCGCGCGGGGGTCGCCCCCGACCACGCGGCAACCAAGGGCGTCGAGTCGACCTTCGCGGCGACCTCGGCCAAGCGTAATTTCCGCTACTTCCTCAACGTCGAAGTCGGCAAGCACATCAGCCACGACGAACTGACCGCCCGCTACAACGCGGTCATCTACGCCGTCGGGGCGCCCACCGACAAGCGACTCGGCATCCCCGGCGAGGAGCTGTCCGGTTCGGTGTCGGCCACCGAATTCGTCGCCTGGTACAACGGCCACCCCGACTTCGCCGACCTCACCTTCGACCTGTCCGGGGAGCGCGCGGTCGTCGTCGGCAACGGCAACGTCGCGCTCGACGTCGCACGCATCCTGGTGACCGATCCCGACGATCTCGCGAAGACCGACATCGCCGATCACGCCCTCGCCGCGTTGCGCGAGTCGAACATCCGGGAGGTTGTGCTCCTCGCGCGACGTGGCATCGCACAGGCCGCCTACACCAACAGCGAGTTCCTCGCGCTGGGTGAGGTCGACGGTGTGGACGTGATCATCGATCCGGCAGAGCTCACGCTCGACCCGGTGTCGGAGGCCGCACAATCCGACGATGAGTTGGATTCGACGATCGCGACAAAACTGCGGCTCGCACAGGAATTCGCGGAACGCCCGACCACCGACGGCAACAAGCGGATCGTCTTCCGCTTCCTGACGTCACCGACCGAGCTGACCGGCGACGGGAAGGTCGAGGCACTGCACGCCGTGCGCAACGTGTACACAGAGGCCGGTGAGAACGTCGCGATCGTGCCAACCGACAACGGCTTCGACCTCGAGACCGGGCTCGTATTGCGTGCGATCGGCTATCGCGGCGTGCCCATCAACGACGTCCCGTTCGACGAGGTGCGCTGCGTGGTGCCCAACGTCGAGGGTCGGGTGCAGTCGAGCGTCGACGGCGCGATCGTCAGGGGTCTGTACGTGACCGGATGGATCAAGCGCGGTGCCACGGGCGGCATCGGACGTAACCGACTGTGCGGGCAGGAGACCGCGGAATCGGTGATCGCCGACTTTGTCGCAGGCGTCCTGCCGCAGTCCTCTACCTCGGCGGATGACGTCGCCGATCTGGTGGCCGACCACGGCGCACATCGCATCGACCTTGCCGGATGGAAGAATATCGACGCCACCGAACGCAGCGCAGGCAAGTCGGCTGGGCGTCGTCGTGTGAAACTGGTGCATATCGGTGATCTCGAGTCGGCGTCTCGAGAGGCCGCGGAATCGAGATCGTGAGGGCGGTGTCGATTCGGCCCGTGTCGTCAGACCACTCGGTCGTCGATTGGCCGGCGAGCCGTGCAGCAGCATCGGGCCGTCGAAGGTCCGTGAATGGAGAGGTGGAACCACAAGGTGCGCGTGGCATTACTGTCGTATCGCAGCAAGCCGCATTGCGGTGGGCAAGGCGTCTATGTACGCCATCTCAGCAGGGAATTGGCGCTGCTGGGGCATCAGGTCGAGATCTTCTCGGGACAGCCGTATCCCGAGCTCGACCAGTCGGCGATAGACGCAGGCGTCACGCTCACCAAGGTCCCGAGCCTCGGTCTCTACGACGAACCCGACCCGTTCCGTACTCCGCGGCCCAGTGAGTTCCGCGACTGGATCGACGCCCTCGAAGTGGGCGCGATGTGGACGGCGAGCTTCGGCGAGCCGCTGACGTTCAGCCTTCGTGTCGCGCGGCTGCTCGCCGACCGACGCGACGACTTCGACATCGTGCACGACAACCAGTGCCTCGGCTACGGCCTGCTGCAGATCCAGAAGCAGGGCTATCCGTTGATCGCGACGATCCACCATCCGATCACGCGTGATCGTTCGTTGGCGGTCAAGGCGGCCAAGGGATGGCGAAAGGTCAGCGCATGGCGGTGGCATTCGTTCCTGCGGATGCAGGGTCGGGTCTCGCGTCGTATTCCGGAGTTGTTGACGGTCTCGCGGAGCAGTGAGGTCGACATCCGGAAGGCCTTCGACATCGAGGCCGGTCGGATCACGACCATCCCGCTCGGCGTCGACACCGCGATCTTCCGTCCCGAGGCCGCGCAGGCGCGCGTGCCAGGGCGCGTGGTCTGCGTCGCCAGCGCCGACGCCCCTCTCAAGGGTGTGTCGTATCTGCTGGAGGCGATCGCCAAGCTGAGTGCGGAGCGCGACGTCGAGCTCACACTGGTCTCCAAGCTCGACCCCGACGGACCGTCGGCGAAGATGATCGACGACCTCGCCATCTCGTCGCGAGTACGCGTGGTGTCCGGTCTCGAGGATTCGGAGATGGCGGAGCTGCTCGCGTCGGCTGAGGTCGCCTGCGTGCCGTCGCTGTACGAGGGATTCTCGCTGCCGGCCGTGGAGGCCATGAGCTGCGGCACGCCGCTCGTCGCCACGCACGCGGGCGCGATCCCCGAGGTCGTCGGAACCGACGGCCGGTCGGCTACGCTGGTGCCTCCACGCGATTCCGAGCGACTCGCGCAGGCCATCGGAGCTTTGCTCGACGACGAATCCGCCCGTGCCGCAATGGGTGTGGCCGCGCGTGAGCGAGTCGAAGATCGCTATAGCTGGGCTGCCGTCGCGGCGAAGACTGCGGCGCATTACGAGACGGTGCTCGCGCGGGTGGATCGTGAGGGCGCGAAACCGCGTGGGGTAACGATGGATTCGGAGAAGGGGAGTCATGCTCACAGTTGATTTCGACCGATTGGGTGTCGGGTCGCACACGAAGGTGATCGACATCGGTGCGGGGCAGGGCAGGCACTCGTTCGAGATGTTCCGTCGTGGTGCAGATGTCATCGCGTTCGACCAGTCCGAGAGCGACATGGCCGACGTGGCCGAGATGTTCGACGCGATGATGGCAGAGGGTCAGGTCCCCGCCGACGCCAAGGCGCGCGCGGAGGTCGGCGACGCTCTGCGACTTCCCTACGCAGACAACAGCTTCGACGTTGTGCTGATGTCGGAGATCCTGGAGCACATCCCGTCCGACGAGGCCGCCATCGCCGAGATGGCACGCATTCTCAAGCCGGGTGGCATCGGCGCTGTGACGGTGCCGCGGTACTGGCCCGAGAAGGTGTGCTGGGCGCTCTCGGATGCTTATCACGAGGTCGAGGGTGGTCACGTCCGGATCTACAAGGCGTCGGAGCTGGCCGACAAACTGCGTTCGGCGGGCCTCGAGGTGACCGGAACCGACCACGCACACGCTCTGCATGCCCCCTACTGGTGGCTCAAATGCGCTGTGGGCGTTGAGAACAACAAGAACCCGCTGGTACAGGCGTACCACAAGCTGTTGGTGTGGGACATGATGTCTGCGCCGGCCCTCACCCGCGTGGGTGAGCAGGTTCTCAACCCCGTGATCGGCAAGTCGGTCGCGTTGTACCTGCGAAAGCCGGAGAACGCAGCGTCGTGACCCCGACGTCGAGCGTCGTCGACCCATCTTCAGGTCGATGACCGCACAGGCGCACGTCGGTGCGCTCGCCATCGCCGGTGTGGTCACCGGTGAGCAGATGCGTGCCACCGGCGCCGCCATCGCCGCCATGCAGGAGGATTCCGGAGCGCTGCCGTGGTTCCCCGGCGGACGCACCGATCCCTGGGACCACATCGAATCGGCAATGGCATTGAGCGTCACCGGGTTTCATGCAGAAGCCGAGGCAGCGTACGCCTGGAGTCTGCACACGCAACGCGACGACGGATCGTGGCCGCTGCGCTTCGATTCGGGTGTTGTGACCGACCACGGCACCGACTCCAATTTCTGCGCCTACATCGCCGTCGGTGTGTGGCATCACTATCAGATCACCGGCGATGTCGTGTTCCTCGAACGCATGTGGCCGGTCGTCTGGTCGGCGATCAACCTCGTCCTGCGTTTCCAGCGTCCCGACGGCGCCTTCCGCTGGGCGGGCGACCACGCGACCGGCGCCATGTTCGACAAAGCGCTGATCACGGGGAATGCCAGCATCTTTCAGGCGCTCGACTGTGCCGTCCGCATCGCGACCGAGGTGGAGCAACCCGACGACGAGTGGGTGCGTGCACGTGCCGCGCTGCGCGACACATTTCGTTGTCGGCCAGAGGTTTTCGAGAAGCCGTCCGAGCATTCGATGGACTGGTACTACCCGGTGCTCGGCGGCGCGGTGCGCGGCCGTGCCGGTCAGGAGATGATCGCTCGACGCTGGGACGAGTTCGTCGTACCCGGTCTCGGCGCGCGGTGCGTCGACCACCGACCCTGGGTGACCGGTGCCGAAACCTGCGAATTGGCAATCGCACTCGACGCGCTGGGCGACACCGCGGACGCCGTGAAGCTCATCGCGTCGATCCAACACCTGCGCGACCCCGACGGCTCGTACTGGACCGGACTCGTCTTCGACGACGGCAAGCGCTGGCCGGTCGAGAAGAGTTGCTGGACGTCGGCGGCGGTTGTCCTCGCCGTCGACGCGGTCACGAGAAGCAGTGAGGCCAACGGGATCTTCCGCGAGGCCGGGGTGCTCTGAGCGCCGGTTCCCGGTGCCGGAGAAATTAGAACATGTTCTAGACAGGTGTCCAGTGGTCTGCCTATTCTTGCGGTATGGATTTCGGGATCGTTCAGTTCACCAGTGATCGTGGGCTCAAGCCGCAGGTGCTCGCGCCGCTCATCGAGGAGGCGGGGTTTGCCTCCTACTTCGTTCCCGAGCACGGTCACATCCCCACCCGACGCGACGCCGCGCACCCGCAGACCGGCGATTCGTCACTGCCCGACGACCGCTACATGCGCACCCTCGACCCGTGGACGACGCTGGCTGCCGCTGCCGCGGTCACCTCGCGTATCAAGCTCGCCACGGCCGTTGCATTGCCGGTGCAGTCCGATCCCATCACGCTCGCGAAAACGCTTGCCACACTTGACCACATCTCCGACGGCCGGCTGACGCTCGGCGTCGGTTTCGGATGGAACCTCGACGAGCTCGCCGATCACGGCGTTCCGTCGAAGCGTCGTCGAACGATGCTCCGGGAGTACCTCGAGGCGATGCGCGAGCTGTGGACGGCCGACGAGGCCGAATATCATGGCGAGTTCGTCGATTTCGGCACGAGCTGGGCGTGGCCCAAGCCTCCGCAGGGAGCGATCCCGACGCTCGTCGGCGCCGCAGGCAACGAGAAGAACTTCAAATGGATCGCGCGCAGCGCCGACGGATGGATCACGACGCCCGGCGAGGACGACATCGCCGGTTCCGTCGCACTGCTCCGACGGCTCTGGGCCGACGCCGGACGCTCCGGCGAACCGCAGATCGTCGTCCTGGACTTCAAGCCGATCCCCGAACGTCTCGAGGAGTTCCGCGACCTCGGCGTCACTACGGTGCTCTACGGACTGCCCGACGACAGCGTCGAACGTGCCACGGCCTACCTGGCCAAGCTGGCGGGCAAAGTAGGCCGCGCCCCCGCCGCGGCCCGCTGACCGGCCGCGCCGTCCGCTGATCGAGCCGCCCCGACCGCTGATCGAGCTTGTCGAGATCACTCGCCCCGCGGTGGGGTGGTCTCGACTCGGGTGCTCGCTGCGCTCGCGCCCGCTCGACCAGCGGTGAGACCCCCGCTGATTGAGCTGCCTACCGCTGATCGAGCTTGTCGAGATCACCCGCTGATCGAGCCACCCACCGCTGATCGAGCTGCCCACCGCTGATCGAGCCGCCTACCGCTGATCGAGCTTGTCGAGATCACTCGCCCAACGGTGGGTGGTCTCGACTCGGGTGCTCGCTGCGCTCGCGCCCGCTCGACCAGCGGTGGGGGTTGCGCCCGCTCGCCCGGCGCTTGGTGGTCTCGACTTGGGTGCTCGCTGCGCTCGCGCCCGCTCGACCAGCGGTGGGTGTCGAGATCACCCCTCAGCGGCGGCGGGTCCCCGGTCGAGGGAGTGGTACTCGACGTTCGGCACGATGCCCAGTGCAGAGGAGATCCGGTTGGTGAAGTTGTACATCGCCGTCAACTCGACGACGTCCCAGATGTCGTCGGGACCCAAACCTGCGGCCGCGAGAGCATCGACGTCAGAACGTTCGACGGTCGCGGGCGCGCTCGTCAGCTTCTCGACAAAGACGCAGATGGCGCGCTGCCGGTCGGTCAGATCGGCGTGACGCCAGTTGAACGTGATCCGGTCGGCATTGGCGTCGTCGTGCAGCTCATGCCGTAACGCCTGACCATGCGACACCAGGCAGTACGTGCATCGGTTGATCCCCGACGCCACCACCGCGATCATCTCGCGATCCGCGCCCGAGAGCGTCTCCGACGGCTCGGTGACCTGTCGAAAGTGGTTGAACCACGCGGAGAATCGCTCCGGGCGGTGTGCATACGCCGTGAAGACGTTGGGCACGAAGCCGAGTTGCTCGGATGCCTTGCCGAAGAGTTTCTGTAGCTGCGGCGACAGCTCGTCGACCTCGGCGTCGGGGAAATATGATCCGCTGCTCACGGGACACGCTCCTGAAGGGGGTAATGACGGCCGGTCAGCGGCCGCATGGTCACTCGATCACGCACGCGGCTGCGCGCGAAGCCCTGGCATCACGAAATTGAGGATGTACACCGCGACGGATCGCGGGTCGTCGGGGTCGATCGTGGTGCCGGGCACGGTGCCCAGGCTGATGAGGATGCGCGCGATCCATTCCGATGTCGTGTCGAGATCGTGTCCTGCGTCGACCTCGCCGGTGCGGATCGCGGCCTTCACATACGGCCTCCAGAAGTCTGCGAGGTCGGGGACGAGGCCCGCGACACCCGCACCCGCGCAGGCCGCGAACTCGTCGGGCTCGGCGGTGCGCAGGCGGAGAAGCAACGCGCCCGGGTCGTCGTAAGCTCCGCGGCCGATTCGCACGCCGGAGATGAGTTGTTCGGCGAAGCCGCTGATCGCGTCGAGCTCGCTGCGGGCGTTGGTCCAGAATGCCTCGTTGAGTCGGACGATGGTTGCGCCGACCATGGTCTGCTTGTCGGGGAAGTGCCGGTACAGCCAGGCGCGGGACACGCCCGCGACATCGGCGACCTGCTGCATGGTGGTGGCGCGGATTCCCTTGTCCGCCAACAAGCTTTCTGCGGCGTCGAGCATGCGGTCGGTGGCGGACGCCTCGACGGCGCGGGGCGCTCCGGTGGTCTCTGCCTGCACGATGCCTCCCTGACTCATGTCAATTGGATGCGGCCGCTGCGTACGCCGGCGACGACACCGCCATCGACCAGGATATCGGTCCCGGTGATGAAGCCGGAGCGCACCGGGTCGAGGAGAAACTCGACGGCCGACGCGATGTCTTCGGCCGTGCCGAACCGGCCCGCGGCGCACTTGTCGATCATGGCCTGGTAACTCGAATGCGCGAACTCGGCGTTGAACTCACGCCATCCCATCTCCGTCGCGGTGACGCCGGGGCACACCGAGTTGATGCGCGCCCCGCGGTCACCCCAGATCGGCGCAGCGGACTGTACTCGAAAAACGTTGCCGCGCTTGCTGTATCCGTAGGCTAGACCGCAGGCGAACTCAGGTTGCATGTCGGGAAAAGCGAACATCGGCAACCCGGCCAACTCGCTGGCCGGAAGCGTCGAGAGTGCCGCGCCCTGTTCGGGGGTGACCGCGTCGGCGAAGATGTGTGCTGCGACGCTGGCGATGACGACGCCTGCGCCGCCGTCGGCGATGACCCGCCCGAACTCCTCTATGACGTATGCGGTGCCGACCAGATTGACCTCGACGATCCGCTCCGGAGTGGCCTGTGCCGGTGACACGCCCGCGGTGTGCACCAGAGAGGTGACCTCGCCGAGCGAGGCTGCTCGATCGGCGAGTGCGGCGACCTGATCGCGGTCGGCGACGTCGATCGCCTGCGCGGTGACGTCGAAGCCGCTGCGACGCAGCGCGGACTCGACCTCCGTCAGGTGCTCGGTGTCGTAGTCGGCGATCAGCAGCGGCCGACCCGAGCCGAGGCGACGCGCCACGGCCTCACCCATTCCGCCGACGCCGATGACCGTCAGCACTGATGTCATGGTTTCTCCGCTCGATCGTCGGAACGCGCCGAGGCGCGGGCTCTGCGCCGAACTCTATCAACGAAAGTAGACATTTTTGCCAAAGTGTTCACCGAGTGCGGGCGTGAGGAGTAGACACAATTGTGAATCTGTCAACCAGACCACCTTGTCGACGCGATTTCCGTCGCTTCGTCATCATCGTCGCTTCGTCACCACTACCGAGAGGCAAATATGAGCGCACGTCCACCGCAGACGGCTGTGATCGGCGCGGGCATCAGCGGACTGACCGCGAGCAAGATGCTGGCCGACTACGGCGTGCCGTTCGCCACGTTCGAGTCGTCGGATCGAGTCGGGGGCAACTGGGCCTTCGGCAACCCGAACGGCCACAGCAGCGCGTATCGGTCACTGCACATCGATACGTCCAAGCACCAGTTGTCTTTTCGTGATTTCCCGATGCCCGACGACTACCCGGACTTCCCGCACCACACCCTGATCAAGCAGTACCTCGACGACTACACCGACGCCTTCGGCCTTCGCGAGAAGATCGAATTCGGCAACGGAATCACCCACGCGCAACGCCTCGACGGCGGAGGCTGGGAACTCTCGACGCAGCGGGGCGAGACGCGCTACGCAGACCTTCTCGTCGTCGCCAATGGACACCACTGGGATCCACGACTGCCCGACTTCCCCGGCGACTTCGCGGGTGTCGAGATGCACGCCCACTCCTACATCGATCCGCGTACGCCGCTCGACCTCTACGGCAAGCGCATCCTCGTCGTCGGGCTGGGCAACAGCGCTGCCGACATCGCGGTCGAACTATCCTCGCGCACACTTGAGAACACGGTCACCATCTCGACCCGCTCGAGTGCGTGGATCGTCCCGAAGTACCTGGGCGGCAAGCCTGCCGACAAGTACTACCGCACCTCGCCACACATCCCGTTCGCCTGGCAACGCAAGATCGCCCAGGTCTTCCAACCACTCACCGCGGGCCGTCCCGAGAACTACGGACTCCCCGCGCCCAATCACAAGTTCTTCGAGGCGCATCCGACGCAATCGGTCGAGCTGCCGTTCCGTCTCGGCGCGGGCGACGTCACGGCGAAGGGCGACATATCGCGTCTCGACGGCGACACCGTGCATTTCGTCGACGGGACGTCGGCCGACTTCGACGTGATCATCTACGCGACCGGCTACAACATCACGTTCCCGTTCTTCGATCCCGATTTCATCAGTGCCCCGGGCAATCAGATCGATCTCTACAAGCGAATGATCTACCCGGGTGTCGACGACGCGTTGTTCGTCGGCTTCGCGCAGGCCACACCGACGCTCTTCCCATTCGTCGAATGTCAGGCGCGGCTCGTCGGCGCGTACGCCGTGGGCCAGTATCAGCCACCGCCCGTCGACGAGATGCGCAGGGTCATCGCAGAAGATCAAGAGTTCTACACCGGCCACATGGTGCACAGCGCGCGGCACACCCAGCAGCTCGACTACTTCCTGTACGAACACGACATGCGCACCAAGGAATTACCCGCAGGCCGACGACGCGCCGCCGAGATCGGTGCACCGGGTTGGGCGGGTGTTGCGGAGCGTCTTGCGCACAGTGGTGAGCCCTTGGCGGAATCGGCGCACACCGCAACAGAATTGGTGACCGCAAGCGACGGGGGAGCACGATGAGTCAGAACATCGGAGAAGACGTCACCTTCGACAGCGACGGAACCGACTGCCACGCCTGGTTCTTCCCGCCCGCGGCACCTTCGCCCTTCGCGATGGCCGACGGTGTTCCCGTCGTGGTGATGGCGCACGGTTTCGGCGGCACCAAGGATTCGGGACTCGAACCCTTCGCTCGACGCCTCGCCGACGCAGGGCTCGCGGTGTTCGCCTTCGACTACCGGGGCTTCGGTCTGTCGGGAGGCTCACCCCGCCAACGGGTCTCGATGGCGGGTCAGATCGCCGACTACCACGCCGCGGCCGACGCCGCGGCACGTCAAACCGGTGTGGACGCAGGTCGCGTGGTGCTGTGGGGGCTGTCGCAGTCGGGTGGACACGTCCTCTTGGCCGCCGCGGACCGCACCGACGTGGCCGCGGTGATCTCGGCGGTACCCATGGTCAGTGGCCTGGCCGCCGGGCGTCACCACCTCCCGCATGTCGGCGTGTTCTCGATGCTGCGACAGAGCATCGACGGCATCGCGAGCGCGGCGTCGTCGAAAGTCGGTGGCGCGCCACATATGTTGCCGATCGTTGGTCGGCCGGGTCAGCAGGCGGCTCTCACCAGCTCCGGCTTCTACGAGAGCTACAAGGCTATTGCCGGACCGTCGTGGCTCAACGAGGTCGATGCGTCGGTGTCGCTCGAACTCGGGTCCTACCGGGCGGACAAGTACGTCGATCGGATCGACGCGCCCAAGCTCGTGCAGATCGCCGACTTCGATCGGGGGGCACCTCCGCACGCCGCCGCCAAGGCCGCGTTCAAGGCGCGTGCGGAGGTACGGCACTACCCGTGCGATCATTTCGGCATCTTCGCCGAGGTCGACCCGGCAACCTTCGAACGCGTCGTCGAGCATCAGATTGCCTTCCTGACAAGGCATTTGGCTACTCCGGTCGATCTCCGCGAGCTCGACGCCGCGGTGAGCTAGGCCAGGCGGGCGCTGTTGGCACCCTCGGTCGCCTCGATCGTCAGCTCGGCGCCGAACGGATCACCCGTCTCGAGTAGCTCGAGAAGTGCGTCGTCGGAGGTCAGTGCGGCCACTCGGGTGTGGTCGTCGTGCGTTGTCGCGACGACCACGCCCACCGGCCCGCGCTTGCCGTGATCGACGGTGTAGGTGTCGAGAGTTGCTGAGCCCGTGAAGAACTCGGCGACGGGTAGCGGGGCCGTATCGTCGATACGGGCCTGCAACGCGCGATCTGACCGAGGTGTCCAGGTGGTCGGCGTCGTCGAATAGACGCCGACCGACGTCTTGCTCATGATGCCGCCGTTGGCGACGACGAGGCCGAACGCGTCGGGTTGGCGTCGCAGTCGCTCGACGGTCTCGACGATCGCGTGGCTCGAGTAGTTGTGTCCCGGTCCGCCGAAGAAGGGCAGTCCACCGGTCACCGTCAGGCCGATCGGGGTGTCGACGTCGAATCTCAGTGCGTCGCAAACGTTGAAGACGGGGATGGGAAAGCAACTGTAGAGGTCGACGGTGGCAAGATCGGCGACGCCGACCCCCGCCATCTCGAGCGCTCCGGACGTCGCGATGGCGGCCGCGGGGCTCGTGCCGATATCGGGTCTGGCGAGCAGTGCGTGTTCACGAAGGCCGGTATGCCCGTGGAGAAACACCCATTTTTCGCGTGGTACTCCCATCTCCGTGGCCTTGGCTGCCGAGGTGAGAATGATGGCGGAGCCGACGTTCACCAGATCGCGTGCCACGACGAGGCGCGGATACGGCTGTGCGATAACGCGATTGGCGTCGGTGATCGTCGCCAACTCGTCCGCGCTGCGGATCACGGGCGATGCCGCAAAGGGGTTGGCCGCCGCCACCTCGGTGAACGGAGCAAACAGGCGGCCCATCGCGCGTCGATGATCGTCGACGCCCACACCGAGCCTGTTGCGTCGTGCATTCTCGGCGAGCGCATACGCCACCGGCATCGACGTCAGCCGGTGCCGGACCATCGTCATGTCGATGAAGTCTTCGAAATATGGTCCGCGATCGTCGAGTTGACCGTCGATCTCTTCGCCGAAGTCGGGTTTGTCGTCGCGGTCGGCGAAGTGCCGAGCCGTCGATGTGGCTTCAGCGCCGACGATGAGCACGCAGTCGGCGCTGCCCTTTGCGATCGCCTCCGCATGTTCGGTGACCAGCGACTGCGGCGACTGCCCGCCGACGACCTCGACGAGAACTCGCTCGGGCGTTAAGCCGACGCGCCGCGCGACCGACCGCGGATAGTTGTTCGAGCGCCCCAGCGGGCTGGGCACATGCGGCATGTTCTCCATCTCGCGAACCGCGGCGATCACGTCGATCGATCCGGCCACGCCTGCGGCAACGCCGGTGTCGGCCAGGGCATTTCGAGTCGCGGCGGCACCGAGATCGATGCTCGACCACGCCTGGTAGTCGGGAGTGTCGATGCGGTCGCCGGACTGCCCGACGCCGATGATGACCGGCGTGGTAGGGTCGCTGCGCATCAGCGCGGCAGCATTTTCCCGGCGATGCCGGTGTCGCGACGCAGCACGCGCAGCGAGCCCTCTACGCGCACCTCGGTGAACTGGCCCGTCGCGAGTGCCTGACAGTAGATTTCGTACGGCGGCCTTCCACCGTCGGCGGGGTCGGGGAACACGTCGTGGATCAGCAACGCGCCACCGATCCGAACCCACGGCGCCCAACCGTCGAGGTCGTTCTGCGCGGCCTCCATCGAATGACCGCCGTCGATGAACACGAAGTCGGCGGGCGAACCCCAGATGCGTGAGGCGACGGTCGACGGTGCGAGCACACCGATCACCGTCTTCTCCAGATCGGCGTCGAACATTGTGCGACGGAAGCGTGCCGAGGTGTCGAGGGTGCCGGTGTGCGGGTCGACGAGCGTCGTGTCGTGGTACTCCCAGCCGGGTTGGTGTTCTTCGGAACCGCGGTGGTGGTCGACGGTGACGATGGTCGCGCCGAGGGGTTCGGCTGCGGCGCCGAGGAACACCGTCGACTTTCCGCAGTAGGTGCCGATCTCGATGCCGAGTTTTGTCGAATCCGGTTGGGAGAGATACTCTCCGGCGATCTCGAAGAGTGTCTGCGCCTCGTCGAGCGGCATGAAGCCGGGCGCGTCATCTGCGACCTTGCGTCGGATGGCCGAGGGGGCTGACTTCGGCTGCGAGGCCGAGGGTGCACTCATGTCCCAGATCCTAACCGTGCGAGCGTTCGCTCCGCGTAGGGTTGGCTGCATGAAAGCACAGGTGCTCACCGCAGAGTCCGGACCAGACGGTTTGCAGTTGACCGAGGTCGACGATCCGACACCCGGCGCGGGCCAGGTACTCGTCGACATCAAGTCGTGTGGCGTGTGTTTCCCCGACCTCCTGATGAGCCAGGGCAAATATCAGTTGAGGACTCCCGTGCCGTATACCCCGGGGACCGAGGTCGCAGGCGTGGTGCGCGAGGCGCCCGCCGACTCCGAATTCAGCGCGGGCGACCGCGTGCTGGTCGCGTCGATCGTCGGCGGGTTCGCCGAACAGGTCACCGCGGCACCGGAGCAGTTGCTGCGACTGCCCGACGAGCTCTCGTTCGACGAGGGCGCCGCCATGGGTATCAACTTCCAGACCGCGCTGTTCGCGCTGAAACTGCGCGCACAGACTGCGCCGGGTGAGATCGTCGGTGTCCTCGGCGCCGCCGGTGGCGTTGGCGTGGCGTCGATTCTGGTCGCCAAGGCGATGGGCGCGACGGTCGTCGCGATCGTGCATCGCACCGGGGCCGAGCAGATGCTGCGCGATCTGGGCGCCGACCACGTGGTGCAACTGTCCGACGGCTGGGGAGACCGGCTCAAGGAGGTCGCGCCCGAGGGTGTCGACGTCATGATCGATCCGGTCGGCGGCGATGTTTTCGACGAGGCGCTGCGCCAGGTGGCGCCCGACGGTCGGTATGTGGTGATCGGCTTCGCCGCGGGCGGCATCCCGTCCGTCAAGCTCAACCGTGTGCTGTTCCGCAACATCGCCGTCGTCGGTGCCGCCTGGGGCGAGTACGTGCGCACCCATCCCGACGTGCCCGCGCTGCTGCACGACGAGCTGACGGAGATGATCGAGGCGGGGCTCCGGCCGCCGGTGAACGTCCGCTACCCGCTCGCCGACCTCCCACAGGCGTTGACGGATCTCGCGGAGGGGCGGATCCTGGGCAAAGCGGTCGTGCACGTGGCGGACTGAGGTTGCCCCGCTGGTCGAGCCTGGCCCGCGGGAGTGGTTTCGACTCGGGTGCTCGCTGCGCTCGCGCCCGCTCAACCAGCGGGAAGGCCAGGTCGAGTCTTGCCCACCGCTGGTCGAGTTGAACCCGCTGGTCGAGCTTGTCGAGACCACCGCTGGCCGAGCTTTGCCCGCGGGAGTGGTTTCGACTCGGGTGCTCGCTGCGCTCGCGCCCGCTCAACCAGCGGGAAGGCCTGGTCGGTCTTGCCCACCGCTGGTCGAGCTTGTCGAGACCACCAACCAGCGGGAGGCTGGTCGAGTCTTGCCCACCGCTGGTCGAGCTTGTCGAGACCACCAACCAGCGGGAAGGCCTGGTCGAGCCGAACCCGCTGGTCGAGCTTGTCGAGACCACCAACCGAAGAGGAGCCACCATGTGCCGCAACATCACCGAGCTGCGCGGGCTCGAGCCGCCCGCGACCGACGACGAGGTCGAGGCCGCCGCGCGGCAGTACGTCCGCAAAGTCAGCGGAATCCGGCACCCGTCGGCGGCGAACACCGAGGCGTTCGAGGCCGCGGTCGCGGCGGTGACGGCGGCGACCGAAACCCTGCTCGACTCGCTCCCGGAGCGTCGACAACCACCTAAAACAGTGCCGCCGCTACGGCGGCCCGAGGTGCAGGCCCGCATCGCGGCGTCGCAGTCGCGCTGAGCGCGCCGGTCATCTCACGCGCCGACGCCGAAGAGCGACGCCGCGTTGTCGTAGAACACCCGACGCAGCCAGTCGTCGCCGAGGTCGAGTCGCACCAGTGCGTCGAGCGCCTCGGTGTAGCGATAGGGGATATTCGGGTAGTCGCTGCCGAACAGGATCTTGTCGCCGAGATCGAGTAGGCGTGGCCGGAGCCCGACCGGGAACGGCGCACCTTCCTCGGAAAAGTCGGTGAACGACATCGTCGTGTCGAGCCGGACGTTCTCGTAGGTGTCGGCCAAATCGAGGAATGCCTCGTACTCCGGCGTGCCCATGTGCGCGACGATCAGCGGAAGCGACGGGAACTGTCGCAGCAGCGCAGCGATCGGTTCGGGTCCGGTGAAACGACCGGGCGTCGGCCCCGAACCGCAATGGATCACCACCGGCACCCCGACGTCGGCGATCTGCGCCCAGACGCTCGTGAGGCTCGGGTCGAGCGGGGAGTAGTCGCCGACCTGGATGTGCGACTTGAAGACTCGCGTTCCGCGCTCGATCGCCTTCGAGACGTACGACGCCGCGTCCGGCTCCGGATAGAACGTCGACGTGTGCAGGCAGTCGGGGTGGTGCGCGGCGAAATCGGCGCCCCAGCCGTTGAGCCACTCGGCCATGTCGGCTTTGTGTGGGTAGATCATCGACGTATAGACACGAACTCCGAAGGCCTGCAACGCCGAAACCCGCACGTCCTCGTCGGCGCGATAAGTGATCGGCCATTCCCGACCGATCATCGGCCCGACCGAATCGAAATACGCCCACACCTTGTCCATCACCCGACGCGGCATGAAGTGGGTGTGTACATCGATGATCCCGGGTAGTCCCAGGTCTCGCCAAAACTTTCGCACCTGCGCGGCTTCCGCAGCCGTGAACGGTGCCGGCGGCGTGTCGTGGTTGTGGGCGGCCGTGTCTGCTGTTCCGGTTTCTGGGTCGGTCACAAAATCACCGTACGCCGCGAGCGCCGTCGCGAACTACAGCTCGGGCACGTCCTTCGGAACGATGAAGAGTCCCTCGGCTTCGACGGTGATCCCGCGAGCGTCCGAAAGCGTGCCGCGCACTGTCTTCTTCCGGCCTGCTCGTTCGACGATCTCGGCCCGAGCGACCAACTGTCCCAACGGAGTCGGTCGCACGTAACGGAATTCGATCGTGCCGGTGTAACTCGCCTTGTTGTCGGCGGCAGCGGCTTCACCGAGGACCTGGTCGAGGACGAGTGCGCACACTCCGCCATGAACGTGCCCCGGTGGACCCTCGTAGGCGGCACCGAGGGTGAACTCGGCGCGTACGCCGCCTCCGTCGGGCGTCGAATGTACGGGCGGCGCGATCGCGTTGCGCATCCCCATCACTGCGTTGCCCCAGGCCATGCCGACCAGGTTGCTCGTGTAGCGCACGCCGTAGGCGCCGTCCATCTGTTGGGCACGCAGAGCGTCGACGACGCCCGAGACCGTGCGCTGGGCGTCGACGATCACCTCGTCGTCGACCTCGGTACGGATGACGGCGTCGACGAGGTCACGCACCGACGCGACCAGCGGCTCGAAAACCGCTCGGCGTCGGGCGATCTCGTCGTCGGAGATGTCTTCGAGCGTGAAGTCCACAGGCGGCTCTCTTCGGTCGGAAACGACACAGGATGGGGACGGTCGGGTCAGGGTGACAGTGGTCCGGGTCGGGCGTCGGCCAGCACTTCGTCCCGGTCGGCGGGGCTGATCACTCCGCGTGCGATCGCGTCGTCGGTCGATGCCTCATATGTGCGCAGATAGTCGGCGTGTGTCGGATAGCGCGTCGCGAGTTCGTCGTCGGGTAGCGGTGTGGTGGAGCCGAAGAGCACGCAGATGCGCGGTACATCGCCGGTGACGACGCCGCTGAGTACCTCGGTCGGCGCATCGACGCACGGTGTACGCACGCCCCCGAGGACGTTGCCGACGTCGTCGCGCGCATAACGGGGAGGAGTGGCGGTGACGTCGACGTCGAGCGGCGCGGAAGTCGGTGGCGGCGTTCCGTTCTCGATCCACTCGCGCAGATGCGCCACCGCTGCGCGCAGCACAAACACCTGCTGGCCACGGTTGACCGGCTGCGGGCATCCGAGGAGATCTTCGTACTCGCCGATCTGTACGAGATCCGCGTGCGACGTCCCGGCGACCTCCCACGCGCGGAAGACGTCCGTATCCGGTTGTCGCGCTTCAATATAGCGAAAATCGGTGAGTACATCGGTCTCCGTCTGCACGACGAACACAGGGGTTGTGGCGTCGGAGCGGATCGGATGCGGTGGGCCCGCGTAGGCGGGGGAGATGTCGATCGGCTTGCCCGGCTCGCCGAGCGGGAGTTGTCCGAGTGGGCGTGAGTGGATCAGTGCAGCATCGATCGCGCCGTGTTTCGGCGCGATCCGATTCACGTAGGTGGTCAACGCCATGGCCGATTGCGATTCGCCTGCCGCGATGACCCAGCGCACGTCGAGGCCGGCGAGGGGATGGCGTTCGGAGTCGTTGTCGCGCAGGGCTTGTGCGATCGACCCGAACATGTCGTAGCTGTACCCGTCGCCCGGATGATGCAGCCCCGCATAGCGTTCCGGGTCTTTTGCCTCCAGCGAATCACCCTGCACGCCGGCTGTTCCCGCGCCCGTCGTTTCGAGGTCGACGGAATCACGGCCACCCGCGATGCCCGTGTACTGCGCCGAGATGCCGACATACGCTGTTCCTGAGCGCACCAATTCCTGTGCGACGTAGGTGTATTCGGGTGCGGAGTCGGCGCCGCTGCTGACGTTGAACCATTCGACGACGACGTGACCGTTGAACCTGTCCTCGTCGGGGCGACGTACGAGAATACGTGTGGTGAACGGCGCAGGATCGACACCGTCGAGTTCACCGTCCGGCCTTTCGACGAAGCGTCGGGCAATCCCGCTGGCGGCGAACTCGAGTTCGGAATATCCATGCCCGGCGAGGTCGGGACCGGGGGACGCAGACATCACGCTGGTCTGTCCCGCCCCGCCGGTCAACTCACGGAAAGCGATCGTCGCAGTCATCCCTCGAGGCTAGCCCTGCTTACTCTGCGACTTGCGATACTTGCTGATCACCTGGCCGAACATCATGTTCATCTTGGTGCCCAGCGGCCAACCGACGTAGTAGCAGAGGAACAGCGCAATCTCTTCGAGCTGCTCGGGCGTCAGTTCCTCGTTGCCCAGCGCGGCGCCCGCCTGGATCTCGGCAACGTCGACCTGTCCGCTCGCGGCGAGAGCGCCAAGCAGGATGAGCCGTCGATCGCGGATACTCAGCGCCGGTCGTGACCAGACCTCGGCGAAGAGCTGATCGGCAGTGTGCGCGAAGTGCAGCCCGGGGCCGTCGGACATCTCCCACCCGTAGACCTGCGACATCAGATCCAGTCCGCGTTTGCGTTGCTCGGTCTGGGTGTCGGCGTCTGCGGTTGCGTCGTCGGTCATTTCTCTCCTTCGCTGTGTGGCACGCCGAGACCCGTGGCGAGATCGGCGAGTGCCTGTGTCCCCAAGGGCAATTCGACGTCGAGACTCTCGCCGAGGGTGAGTGCGAGCGAGAGATCCTTCTCTCCGAGCTCGCGGACGTGAGTGAAGACGCCGTACCAGAAGTCGTCGGGTTCGATCGGTGCCGTGGTGTCGCGCAGCATGATTGCACCCGCACCGCCGGTGATGGCGTCGGTGTGGCGGACCACCTTGCCCAGTTTGGCGACGTCGATGCCTGCCGCCTGTGCCAATCGTGACGCCTCTGCGGTCGCCGCGAACGAGATGAAGTGCAGCAGGTTGCGCGCGAGCTTCATCTTGGTGCCCGCACCCACGTCGTCTCCCGCGTGGACGAGCATGTCAGAGGTCAGCGCGAAGGGTTTCTTCAGGCGTACGTAGGCATCTCGCGGGCCGCCGACCATCACGGCGAGACGTCCTTGCTCAGCGCCGGGTGCACCACCGGAGATCGGGGCGTCGAGCAGCGTCACTTCACGTTCGGCGCAGACGGCGGCGAGGTCGACGGCCGTCTCGGGACCGATCGTCGAGTGGACCGTGAGGATGGTGCCGGGCGCCGCGCTTTCGAGCAGGCCCGTCACGACCGTGCGGACCTGCGCGTCGTCGCGCACACAGATGCCGATGATGTCCGACGACGCCGCGAGCTCCGACAACGACGCCGCCGCGCGTGCGCCCTGATCGACGACTTTGGCGACTGCGTCGGGAGCGAGATCGAAAACTGTCAGTCCGCCAGGCCATTTCGCCAACCGGCCAGCCATCGGGCCTCCGATGTTGCCGAGCCCGACATAGCCGAGACGGGACACCGTGTCGGGAGTCATGACCGGATGACCTGTCCGCCGTCGACGTTGAAGATCTGTCCGGTGACCCAACTGGCCTCGTCGGAGAGCAGGAACAAACACATGCCGACCAGATCTTCTGGTTGACCGAAACGCTTGAGCGGCAGACGGTTGACGATGTCGGCGACCATCTCCTTGGGCGTCGTCACGCGTGTTGCCTCGGTGTCGATCGGGCCGGGAGCGATCGCGTTGACGCGGATGTTCTGGCCACCGAGTTCGGTCGCCAACTGCTGCGTCAGACCGTTGATCCCGACCTTGGCGAGGCCGTAGAAGCCGCTGTAGAGCCATGCGGCGGTGGAGGATTGGTTGACGATGGCCCCGCCGTCGCGCATGTGTCCGTACACCGCGCGGGTGACGTTGAGCGCACCGTCGAGGTTGACGCTCATGAACTTCTTGTAGTAGTCCCACGGCACGGTGATGAGGAAGTCGAGCTTCATGCCGCCGTAGATTGCCGCGTTGTTGACCAGGCCGTCGATGGAGCCGTAGGCGTCGACGGTCGCGGCAGCGAGGGCCTGCGCGGAGTCGGGGTCGGAGACGTCGGTGTGGACGTACCGTCCGCCGATATCGGCGGCGACCTTCTCGCCTGCGTCGTCGTTGAGGTCGGCGATCACGACGTTTGCGCCCTCGGCGGCGAGGCCGCGGGCGTACGCCTCGCCGATGCCGCCCGCGGCTCCGGTGACGATGTAGGTGCGATCAGTGAATCGTGCGGAAGTCATTGTGCTGCTGTCTCCTTCGGGTTGGGGTGGGGGGTGGGTGGTCTCGACTCGGGTGCTCGCTGCGCTCGCGCCCGCTCGACCAGCGGTGGTGTCGTGCCCGCTCGACCAGCGGTGGTGTCGCGCCCGCTCGACCAGCGGTGGGACCCGCTGATCGAGCTTGTCGAGATCACGCCTGGATCAGCGGTGGGCGTCGCGCCCGCTCGACCAGCGTTCAGGGCCGAGATCACGTGGGCTCCGCGATGGCCTTGGTCTCGAGGTACTCCTCGAAGCCCGCGACGCCCATCTCGCGGCCGATGCCCGACTGTTTGTAGCCGCCGAACGGGACGTCGGCCGAGTACCAGATGCCGCCGTTGATCGACATCGTTCCGGTGCGGACGCCGTCGACGACCCTGTTGATGCGGCCGCGGTCGGTTCCCCAGACGGCCCCCGAGAGGCCATACGGGGAGTCGTTGGCGATGCGGATGGCGTCGTCGTCGCCGTCGTAGCCGAGGATGACGAGCACCGGGCCGAAGATCTCCTCCTGTGCCGTGCGTGACGAGTTGTCGAGGCCGGAGATCAGGGTCGGCGACACGAAGAAGCCCTTCTCCTTGTCGGCGGGCCGGGTGCCGCCGATCTCGATCGTGCCGCCTTCGGTCTTTGCGAGCTCGATGTACGACTCCACACGCTCGCGCTGCGTCGCCGAGATCACCGGGCCGCAGATCGTGCCGGGATCGGTGGGGTCGGCCGCTGCGAACCCGGCAAGCGAGTCGCGCGCCAATGCTGTTGCCTCCGCGAGCTTCTCACTTGGGACGACGAGTCGGGTGGTGATCGCGCAGCCCTGACCCGCATGCGTCACGACGGCAAACGCGGCCATTGAGACCGCGGACGCAAGGTCGGCGTCGTCGAGCACAATGAATGCCGACTTGCCGCCCAGCTCGAGGAAGACCTTCTTGAGTGTTTCGGCCGCCGAGGCCATCACCTTCTTGCCGGTGGCCGTCGAGCCGGTGAACGAGACGATGTCGACGCGCGGATCGGTCGACAACTGTGCCCCGAGTGCGTTATCACTCGACGTCACGATGTTGACGACGCCCGGCGGAAAGTCAGTCTCTTCTGCGATCACCTTGCCGACCAGAGCAGCGCACCAGGGTGTATCAGGTGCCGGCTTCAGCACGACGGTGCAGCCCGCTGCCAGCGCCGGTCCGATCTTGGCGAAGTTGATCTGATGCGGGAAGTTCCACGGTGTGATTGCTCCGACGACGCCGACCGCCTCTTTTCGGATCTCGCGGGTGTTCCTGATTCCCATGGGCTTTGCCTCGCCGAGGTCGTGGGTCCACTCGTAGCTCTCCGCCAGATCGGCGAAGTATCCGAGGTCGCGGATCGGCCCCTCCAGCTGCGGTCCGTGAGTGAGGAACACTGGGCAACCGACCTCGGCGACGGTGAGCTCGCGCAGTTCGTCTGTGTGGGCGAGCAGTGCGTCGCGCAGTTGTCGCAGGCAGTGTGCGCGGAATGTGGCGTCGCGCGACCAGTTGGTCGTGTCGAAGGCGTGGCGGGCGGCGGCGATGGCCGAGTCCATATCGTCGAGGGTTGCGTCGGCCGCCTGGCCGATGACCTCCTCGGTTGCCGGATTCACGACGTCGAAGACGCCGCCGCTGCCGGGAATGAGCTTGCCGTCGATCAGTAGATCCGACGCTGATGCTGGACGAAGTGACATGAACTGGGCTCCAACGCTGACTGGAAGACTATCTGGACAGGTGTCTGGACTTGAGTTCAAACCTAGTGTAGCGTCGGTCACATGTCCAGCCCCGTGTCGCAGGAATCCACGCGCCGCCGACTGACCGCACAGCAAGCCGAGACGGTTGCGCGGCTGACAGATGCCGCGGTCGATGTACTCAATTCAGACGGTTTTGACGGCCTGACGGTGAGGGTGGTCGCCAAGCGTGCAGGGGTCGCGCCCGCGACGGCGTACACCTACTTCTCGTCGAAGAGTCACCTTGTGGCAGAGGTCTTTTGGCGTCGGCTGGCCGAGGGAGTGCCAGAGGCCGACGCCTCGCTCTCGCGCGAGGATCGGGTTGCCGAGATCCTGCGCAACGTGTCGCTTGTGGTCGCGGGTGAGGGGCAACTCGGCGGCGCCGTCACGGTCGCACTGCTCGGTACCGACCCCGACGTCGAGCACCTGAGGTTGCGTATCGGTGGCTTCATCCGGACGCGACTCGCGCAGGCGCTCGAGGTCGACGTCGAACATCCCGGTCTGGTTGTCGACGCACTCGAGATGCTCTACGCGGGCGGTCTCGTCCACGCCGGCATGGGACATCTGACCTACGAACAGACGTCCGAGCGGCTCGTCGCCGCAGCACGCCTGATCCTGTCGGCGCAGCCCTAGGTGGGTAACGCCAGGTGCGCGACCCCGCCCCGAAGGCACGCCTTCGACATGCACATACCGTCAATGGAGGTTCATCGATGACCGAGACCGCAATGGTCGCGGGGATGCAGCAACAGATTCCTTTCGACCCCTATGCCTACGACTTCCACGAGGATCCGTACCCGACCTACGCGCGACTGCGCGATCAGGCGCCGGTGTATTACAACTCGGATCTGGATTTCTGGGCGCTCGCCGGTCACGACGATGTGCGAAACGCGTTCCGCGACAGTGTGAATCTGTCGAATGCGTGGGGCGTGTCGATGGACCCGTCGTCGTACGGACCCGACGCGCACAAGTCGATGTCGTTTCTCGCCATGGACGATCCCAAGCACATGAGAATCCGCAAGCTCGTCTCGAAGGGCTTCACTCCGCGTCGGGTCAACGACCTCGCCGGTCGGATCACCGCACTGACACACCATCATTGGAGTTCGTGCCTCGATAAAGGCGAGTTCGATTACGTCGCCGACTTCGCCGGCCTGCTCCCGATGGACGTCGTATCGGAAATGCTCGGTGTGCCCGAATCCGACCGCGCGTATCTGCGGAAGCAGTCGGACCTGTTGCTGCACCGCGAGGAGGGTGTTCTCGACATCCCCGAGGCAGCCGTCTACGCCTACCTCGAACTGCACAAGTACTACTCCGCACTCATCGACGAACGCCGTAGCAACCTCGGCGACGACCTCGTATCCGCACTCATCACCGCGGAAATCGACGACGACGAGACGGGCGAGAAGACCACACTGACCGAGGACGAGATCGTCGGATTCATGGTCCTCATGGTGGTCGCCGGCAACGAGACGACCACCAAACTGCTTGCCAACGCGCTGTACTGGGGCTGGCGCAATCCCGATGAGCTCGCCAAGGTGCTCGCCGATCCCGAAGCGGTGTCGCAGTGGACCGAAGAGACACTGCGCTACGACAATTCGACACAGATGGTGCTGCGCAGAGTGGCCGGAGACGTCACCTACGGTGAGCATGTCATTCCGGAAGGTCAGCGGGTACTACTTCTCGTCGGCTCGGCGAACCGCGACGAGAATGTATTCGACGACGCGTCGTCGTATCGCATCGGTCGCGACTGCAGCCAGGCATTGATGAGTTTCGGTATGGGAGCACACTTCTGCCTCGGCGCGCATCTCGCGCGGCTCGAGGCGAACATCGGTCTCGCCGAGGTGGTTCGGTCGATTCGCTCAGTCGACATCGACATCGCCAACGCAGAACGGGTGCACTCGGTGAACGTGCGCGGATTCGCGTCACTCCCGGTGAAGGTGACGGTGCGCTGATGGCATACATACCTCATCCGGAGCGTCGGCCCGTACTGGTTGCGGGAGCGTCGTCGGGAATCGGGGCCGCGACGGCCGAATACCTCGCCGCCGCAGGCTATCCCGTCGCACTGGCCGCCCGACGTGTCGACAAGCTGCAGGAGCTCGCCGACAAGATCGCTGGTGCTGGAGGCGAGGCGGTCGCCGTCCCACTCGATGTCACCGACGACGTGTCGGTGCGCGACTGCGTCGCGAAAGCCCAAGCCGCGCTGGGGCCAATCGAGATCGCGGTTGCCGGAGCCGGCGACCTCGACGTCGGGCTCTCCTATGAGATGAGCGAAACGGATTTCGCGTCTCAGGTCGACATCCACCTCGTGGGTGCACATCGGCTCTACCGCAACATCGTCCCCGGGATGATCGACCGCGGTCGTGGCGATTTCGTGTTCATCGGGTCCGACGTCGCGGTGCGTCCACGACCATGGTCGTCGGCCTATGTCGCGGCGAAGACGGGCGTCGACGGCTTGGTTGCCACAGCGCAACTCGAACTCGAGGGCACGGGCGTCCGCGCCAGCATCGTCCGTCCGGGCCAGACCATCACCGGCATGGGTTTCAACCTCGCACCCGAGGTGATGGAGAAGATGCTCAACTCGTGGATCACCCACGGACTTGCCAGACACGGCAATTTCCTTGCACCAGAACATATTGCCCAGGCGATCTCGGCGATCGTCGGCATGCCACGCGGTGCGCACATGCGCGTCGTCGAGGTCGAGGCCGAGGGCGCCATCCCACGCGACAAGAGCGGTGGGGGAGCAGACATGACCGGAGACGAGACGACCGGAGGCACGAAATGAGCACACTGACGACGCCGAAACGAGTGTCCGGTGGCGACGGAGAGCACGGACACCTCGACGAACTGGCAGCCGACCCGATCGGACTGTTCTGGCGCGTGCGCGACGAGTGTGGAGACGTCGGGCAGTTCCAGCTCGCCGACCGGGAGGTGGTGCTGGTGTCGGGTGCCGCGGCCAACGAGGACTTCTTCCGCGCACCGGAGGAGGATCTCGATCAAGCGGCGGCATATCCCTTCATGACACCGGTTTTCGGTGAGGGAGTCGTCTTCGACGCGAGTCCGGAAGAGCGATCCAAGGCGATCCACAACGCCGCGCTCAAGGGGCCGCACATGAAGCAGCACGCGGTGACGATTCCCAACGAGGTCGAACGCATCATCGCCCGGTGGGGTGACGAAGGCGAGATCGACCTCCTCGAATTCTTCGGCGAACTGACGCTCTATACCTCGTCGGCGTGTCTGATCGGCCGCAAGTTCCGTGAACAACTCGACAAGCGGGTCTCCGAGTTGTTCCACGACCTCGAGAAGGGCACCGATCCGATTGCGTACGTGGACATGTACGCCGACATCGACAGTTTCCGCAAACGCGACGCGGCGCGGGCCGAACTCGTCGACTTCATCCAGGGTGTGATGAACGAACGCATCGCGCATCCCACCGAGGACAAAGAGGATCGCGACCTCACGGATGTGCTCATCCAGGTCGGATTCGACGCGAACACCATCACCGGGATGTTCATCTCCATGATGTTCGCCGGCCACCACACCACCCAGGGCACAGCGGCCTGGACCCTGATCGAGTTGCTGCGCAATCCCGACTACATGAGGCGGGTGTACGACGAACTCGACGAGATCTACGGCGACACACCCGCGGGCGAGCGACCCGAGTACACATTTGCCCACACCCGGCAGATGCCGCAGTTGGAGAACGCCTTGAAAGAGGCGCTGCGGCTACATCCACCCCTGATCATCCTGATGCGTCTCGTGCAGCAGGATTTCCAGATCGAGGACTTCGAGGTGCGGAAGGGTCAGACGATCGCGGTGTCGCCTGCCGTCTCCAACCGGCTACCCGACGACTTCCCGAATCCCGACGTCTTCGACCCCGACCGGTACGAGAAGCCGCGTCAGGAAGACCTCGCGAATCGGTGGACGTGGATCCCCTTCGGGGCAGGCAGACACCGTTGCGTAGGAGCGCAATTCGCGATCATGCAACTCAAGGCGATCTTCTCGGTGCTGTTTCAGAACTACGAGTTCGAGATGTCCCAGCCGTCGGATTCCTACCGCAACGACCACTCGAAGATGGTGGTGCAACTCGCACAGCCGTGCCGGGTGCGCTACCGCAGACGGCGGAAGTAGGAGGGCGACATGCGAATCGAGGTCGATCTCGACATCTGCCAGGGACACGGCATGTGTCAGATGGAAGCACCGGACGTGTTCGAGGCCGAGGTCGATCATGTCGACATCCTCGAACCGCAGCCCGACGAGAGCAAACGCGCCGAGGTGGAGGCCGCCGTGCAGTACTGCCCCACCCAGGCCCTGCGGATCGTCGAAGACAGCAGTGCGTGAGAAGCGCAGCAGAGCTTGAGAACACAGCGCGACCCGTGAACACCGACCCGAGACCACAGAAGTGCCTGAAGAACAGCGAACGAGAGGTGACGGCATGGCATTCGATCGTGCAGAACTAGAAGAGATGAAGGAACGGTGGCTCGAGGCGAACATCGTCGCCGAGCAGGCCGGTGACTGGAAGCCGCTGGCCGACTTCTACACCGAGGACGCCACATACGGGTGGAACTACGGTCCCGACAAGGACTTCATGGCGGTCGGCCGTGACGAGATCCGCGACATCGCGCTCGGGCAGGAGATGGAGGGACTCGAGGGGTGGACCTATCCGTATCAGGAGTGGGTGATCGACGACCGGACGGGTTCGATGATCGGTTTCTGGAAACAGGTCTACGAGCGCAAGCGTGACGACGGGACCCCGTACGCTTTCGAAGGTATTCAGGGAAGCTGGTTCAAGTACGGTGGCAACTTCCAATTCCGTTGGCAGCGTGACTTCTTCGATTACGGCAACGTGTCGGCCCTGTTCATCGAACTGCTGAAGGACAATGCGATGAGCGACGGGATGCTCAAGCGGATCGAAAAGGCCACCGGCGACCAGCCCGGCTGGTATCCGTTCGGCAAGGCGCCCGTCGAGTTCTGGTGATTCACGAGATGCCCACAGCCCGGACGTACTCGGATCTCACCGGTCGTCAACTGGCGACGATCGTGCCTGAACTGCTGCTGTCGGGTCAGTTGATCGATCGCAGCGGAATGGCCCACCTCATCAGCGCTTTCGGCCGGGAGACGATGGCGCAGATAGCCATCGAGGAGTGGATGGCCGCGAGCCCCGTCTACACCCACCGCATGCGCGACGCGCTCGGCGTCGACGGCGACGGTGTGGCCGACATGTTTAAATGCTTGCAGCTCGATATCGGGGCACCACCGCAGTTCATGGACTTCCGCTACGAGATCGATGACGAGTACCACGGCTCCTTCGTGCTCAATCACTGTGGAGCACTGATGGATGTCGAGCCACTCGGCGACGACTACGTGACCGCGATGTGCCACGACATCGAGGATCCGACATTCGACGCCACCGCGATCGCGACGAATCGGCGAGCGCGCATCAGACCCATTCACCGGCCGCCCCGCAGACCAACCGACCAACACCCGCACTGCGCATGGACCGTGACGATCGAACCCGACCGCGACGAGCTACCACTGCCGCCCGACGCCGAGGAGATGTTCACCAGACACGCGGCATCGGTCCAGTTGAGCACGATCGACACGACCGCGACGGACGGGCGCGTCGACTATCGCGGAGACCTGTGTGACGACCTCCAGTTCCGCGAATGGTCGCACACCGCACTCGTCCGGATCGCGGAAGAGGTTGCGCTGCAGCATCAGTTGCTCGCCCTCGGCTTCCTCGTGTCACTGCGACGCCATGCCGACAGCCCCGAACAGGTTGACGAGATCTATCGCAAACAGTTGATCGGTATCGCGGGCCTTGCGGCAGATCGACTGCGCAGCGCGTTGGCGCTCGCCCCCGACGCGCAGGGATTGGCCACCGTGATATCGCTGATCCCCGTACTCGGGCCCGTGCAGTACACCGGCGTGACGGCGCGAGTCGTCGAGGATGGCGTCGTGCTGGCTATTCCGCACAGCTCCGATGCACGATCCGACGGTGGTTGGCTCACACTGTTCGACGCCGAGCACGTCGAACCGTTGCAGGCGATCGCCACAGGTGTCGACGCGCACTGGAACGTCGAGACGGTCACCGACACCGGCGAAGCCCTCGAGGTCACGTTCGCGCTCACCGACGTCGAGAGGTCGGAGTCCGGCGAGGTCGCTATCGCACGATTCAGTTCCGGTGCCGCATGGGAGTTCGTCGATCGTGGGCGATCGCTACCCATCACGCCGATCGGCAGTCCGGTCTGATGGTCGCGCACTGCGCTGTCGAGATCTGATGGCGGCCGACGTCCCGATCGACGCGCACCTGTCCGGGCGCGTCGCGATCATCGCGGGGTCGACGCGGGGGATCGGTCTGAACGTCGCGTATGCCCTCGCCGGACACGGGGTCTCGCTCGTGGTCAATGGCCGTGACGCGAGGGCCGTCGACGACACGGTCGCCGAGATCACAGGCGGCGGTGGCTACGCGGTGGGCGTCTGCGGGTCGGCGGGCGACGAGGGCGTCGCCGAGAAAATGGTCATGACTGCGCTCGACACGTTCGGCGCACTCGACGTCGCCGTGAACTGTGCCGGAATAGCCGAACCCCCTGGGTCGACGGTCCTGACAATCACGCCCGCCGAATTCCGCGAGCAACTCGACGCACATCTGATGAGCGCCTTCTTCCTCACCCAGTCCGCTGCGAGGGTTTTCGTCGGACAGCGGTCGGGCTCGATCGTGTTGACAGGGTCGGCCGCGTCGTTGGGAACGTTCGGTGGGAGTGGCTATCCCGCGGCGAAGGGCGGGGTGAACGCTCTCGCGCTCGCCGCGTCGGGCGATCTGAAGAGTTCCGGGGTGCGCGTCAATGTCGTGATGCCCGGCGCGAAGTCGAGGCTGTCGTCGGGGCCGGACTACGTCAGACACATCGAAAGCCTGCATGCGAGAGGGATACTGGACGACTTCACCCGCGACGCGGCGCTCGCTCCCGCACCGCCCGAATACGTTGCCCAGCTCTACACATTCCTTGCGAGCGATGCCGCCGCCAGGATCACCGGCCAGATCTTCACGGCGTCGGGGGGTTTCATCGGTCGATACGATCCGCACCAACCGACGTTCGTGGCCTACCGCGACCATAAAGACACGGAGCCATACAGTTTGGCGGAGTTGGCAGGGCTGCTCTCAGAGTGAGTTGTCGAGAAGATCGGTATGGGGTTTGCACGTGATTGCGGCACAAACCCCATACCAAATCGGCATCTATGAGATCAGTTCGCGGAGCCGCCCAGCGGCGGTTCGGTCGCGGTGGGACCGTGCGTGTGCGGATCGTCGTGTGTCCTGCGTGGGCGACGCAGATACACCACGGCCGCGAGGACGAGAAGAAGGAGACCGACGATCCCCAGTGCGATCGGCGTCCAGAAGAACGTCGCGCGCAGAGTCTGACGCGCGTCCCTGGCGTCGTTGGCGAGCGCCGTCAGTGTGGCGTCGTCGAATCGTAGGTCGGCGTTGATCGCGTCGACCTTGAACGAATCATCCGCTGACCGTGCGTAATACGCGTGCGGAGTGGTGTGTGTGTCGACGGTGGTGCCGCTCGTCGGCTCGACCCACATGTCGCGGGTGTTGCTGTAGAAGAGCTTCATGGTGACCGGCTCCATTGCTCCGCCGGGGATGCCCCACTTGAATGCGGGCATGGTGATCTGGGTCTGTTGGTTGACGCCTTGCGTCTTTGTGGTGTCGACTGCGTTGACCTCACCGTGGAAGTGATAGGTCTTGACGCCGTTGACCTCTCGGGTGTCGTCGACGTACTTCATGGTGATCGGAGTGTGTCCGCGCAGTTCGTAGAGCGTGTGGTCGGACTTGTCCGTTCCGATGGGAAAGGTGAACAGTGTTCCGGCATAACTGGACTCGTTCGACGGTGTTGTCGCAGGCGCGGTGATCAGCGTCGGCTCCGGGTTCGAGGCGACCTCGTATGTCGTGCGGTCGATGGTGCCCGCCAACGTGTCGAGTCCGAACACCCCCGCTTGGCCTGGGACGTCGGACCGGCGACTGGTCACCGTTGTCGTGGTGGCCGCCGTGTCGTCGGTTGCGCCGGGCGAAGATTGGTTGCGCGTGATGATCTCGATCGGCACATCGGCGGTGGTGGCGACCGGCGTTGCCGTGGTGAACGACGCCCTGTCGATGAGTGTGCCCCGACCGGCCAGTACCGCGGTGCGGTCGAGATCGGTGGGGAACAGCGCGGTGTTGCTGCGGATGACGGTCGGCAGAAGTGCTGCGACGACGAGACAGACGACGCCGAGCAGGCCGAGGATCGCGGTCAGGAGAGTCCGCTTCTTACTCATGTGATTTCCTCATCTCGAGGTGGGCTGAGCCGGCGGATCACCGCAGAAGGCCCATGTGACTAACGAAGTGCAATGTGGCCGAGGTCACATTGAGCGAATAGTGTCATACAGGGCTCTATGAGGTGTGGTGAATAGATAAAAGACATAGATAGTTCTATGCGGTTGTGATCTCGCGGACGAGGTGAGGCCGTCCAATTCGCTAGTATTCGAAAGATGGTTGTCAGTGCCAAAGGGACGCGGCTGAACAAGCGGGGTATCGAGACCCGCAGGCAGGTGATCGACGCCGCGATCGACACGCTCGCCGCGGCCCGCGGTGGCGACCCGGTGAGCGCGAATCTCGTTGCGAGACAAGCGGGTGTCACCTGGGGGACAATGCAGCACCAATTCGGGGACGTCGACGGACTGTGGGCCGCGGTGCTCGACCACATCGTCGACGTCTGGCAGCCCGCACCCGATTCGCTCGACGCCACGATGTCGGCGCCCGAGCGGATCGAGATCATGGTCGAGCGGTTCTGGCGCGCACTCGCGGCAAGGGAAGGCCGCGCGGTGGAAAATCTGAGACAGATGCTTCCTGGCGATCCGTCGGCGCTCGAAAGTTCCTACCCCGCAACGGCGGCGGCTATGGCGGCTTGGGAGCAGCGGTGGGCGGCGGCGTATGCGCGTTTCTTCGACGGACTCGACGTCGACGAGACCAAATCGCAACGGGTGCAGTCATTTCTGCCGGGTGCCTTGCGAGGATTGTGGTCGGAGTCGAATCTGTCGACCTACACCGACGTCGAGGCGGGGCGTCGCGGACTCGTCGAGGCGATCGTCGCGTACCTGTGCTGAGTGTCGACGACACCTGGCGCTCAGCCCGACCGCTGAGAGGGTGTGTCGGTGCGGCGTCGGCGCTGCTCTGCCCGCTCGACCCAGTACCGTGCGCCTTCGGCAATCGCCTCGGTGACCGGCCTTGGTTGCCATCCGAGTTCGCGAACAGCCTTGTCGTGGCTCATCTCTGGAATGCAGTGCATCAGACGCACCGTGCCGATGCGTAGCTTGCCCGGTGTACGCGTAAGTGTGGACTTCGCCGAACCGACCGCGCCGGCGGCATAGAGCGCGGCACGGCCAAGCACGGGTCTGGGTGCGGCACGGCCTGCGGTTGCGGCGGCGGTGCGGATGACTTCGCCGAGATCGATGGACCGTTCCGAGACGATGTAGCGTTCGCCATTGCGTCCGCGTTCCGCGGCGAGGACGAGCGCATCTGCGGCGTCGTCGATACCGACTGATTCGCAACGCATCCCGCGCACGCCGAAGGGCAGTTTGCCGAGTGCGGCCCCCGCGACGAACGACCCATGCGGAGTGGGTACCGCATCTCCGGCGCCGTAGGTATTCGAGACACACATCGCAACGAGCGGTACAGCGTGCTCGCGTGCGTAGCCGAGCGCGAGTCGTTCCGCTGCGACCCGCGATCGCACATAGTCTGTTGCCCGGCGGTCCCAGTTGAACTCGGTGTTTTCGTCTGCGAGACCCGATTTCGGAATGCCGATGGTCGCCATGGTGCTGGTGAAGACGAAGCGGCGCAGTGGAATACGTGCAGCAACCTCCAACACGGAGCGCAGAAGCTCGACGTTGGTTTCGTACAACGGTGCGGGGTCGAGGAGCCACGCACGCGTGTCGACGGCGCAGTGGTAGACATCGGTACACCCCGACATCGCGTCGGCGAGTGTGTCTGCGTGAGTCAACTCGCCGACGTGCCGGTCGACGTCGAGGTCGTCGATCGTGCGTGTGTCGCTACTGGGGCGCACCAGGATTCGTACGTCTTCGCCCGAGTCGACGAGTCGACGTGTCAGCGTCGAACCGAGGAATCCGCTCGCCCCGATCACCAGGCTGGTCATCTCAGGCGCTCCGGGGCGAGATCGGCCACTGCCGCAGCCGTACGCTCGAGCATCACGCTGAACATCGCGTCACCTCTTTCTGTGGGTTGTGCAGCCGCGGCGCCGAAGACGATGATCAGCGGAGCCTGGATGAGGTTGTCGATGTAGTCGCGCCAGCAGTCGTCGAAGGTGTAGTCGAGGACGCTCGACGGCGTGCCGGGTGTCGACAGCGCAGCGCCCCATGCGCGCACCGCGTGGTGGTAGTCGGTGACGATGCTTTTCTCATGCATCCTGCGGTCGTCTGGGGTGAGACTCGTCGCGAGCAGAAACGCTATGTCACGCAGGGGATTCCCGGTGGTGATCGTCTGCCAGTCGAGTATGGACAGCGAGCCGTCGTCGCGAAACATGACGTTGTCGGCCCGAAGGTCGCCGTGGATGAGGGCGAAGTGCTCGGCAGGTGTCCGTATCCACGGGCCTGCGTCTCGGACCAACCAGTCGACGACGGACGACTGCGCGTCGCTCAATGCGAGACGCGCACGAAACACCTCGGCCATCGGGTCGAGCAGTGACTCCAACACGTCGCAATCGCTCGGCGTCGGGAGAGGGAAATCGTCGAGGAGTGTGGTGTCGTCCCACCGTGGGCCGTGCAGTCCTGCGGCCGCAACCGCGACCGCACGCACCTCTGCGGGACTGCACCCGGCGATCTGATCGCCTTGGCGGCCGTCGGCGATGTCTTCGAGGAGTAGGACGAACTCGCTCCCCGAATCGGAACTGACGGCAGCGAACATCGCGGGTGTCGGTACCCGGAAGGTCGAGGCGAGTTCCCGGTAGAAGCGGATCTCGTTTCGGAAAGCGCCTGAGCCGAACTCGCGCTGGGCGGCAGGGCCGGTTGCGAGCTTGGCGACCACCGTGTCGGGAAGGCGGCACGGCGCGGCGTGGCGCAGCGCAAGCCGATACGAACTCGCCATCTGGCCGGTTCCGACGGGCGTTGCGTCGACCTCGACGACGTGGGCGTCGTCGAAGCCGCTTGCGCAGAGGAGATCGGTGAGCCAGTCAGGTGTGACATCGCTGATGTCCGTGGGTATTTCGGCGCCTGGGTGAGTGGTCACAGCTCGGCTCCTCGCGGTGTTTTAGGCTCGGCTCCTCGCGGTGTCATCAGACCTGGATTCGCGGGCAGATTGCGTACGGTGGGGGAGCGCTTAGCGCGGTACGCGTCGACCACCGGCGCCAGCTCGGTCGGAGTAGCGCCGTGCAGGATGACAGAGTCGACGCCGAGATCGAATTGCCTCGCCACCGCGGTGGCGCGGTCAGACGCCGAACCGACGGCGCTGTCGGCGACCCAGTGTTGCGGAATCGCCTGTGTGAGTTCGTCGAGTTGTTCGGCCGTTGCGGTGGCGTCGATGGGGCCGGTGGCGTCGGAGAATGCAGACGTTGCGCGAACACGATCGAGATCGGCTGTGCTCCAGCGGTTCGCACGCATGAGTGCATCCGGGTAGCCCTGCAGGTAGGTGGCGAGACGGCCGTAGAGTCTGCGCAGACGGTCCTCGTACGCAAGCTCGTCGCCGACTGTTGCCAGCACCGACCAGATCCGAATCATGTCCGGATCACGGCCTGCGCGGACGGCTGAATCGCGAACGGTAGCCACTGCTTTCGACGTCGCCGCGTCGTCGAGAAAGGTGTGGAGGACGACGCCGTCGGCGATTCGTCCCGCCAGTTCCAGAGTTCTTTCACTCATGGTCACCAGCAGAATGGGCACGGGTGCAACGGCCACACCGAGATTCAGCAGTGGATACGAGCCCGCGGGGCCGTCGTGGCCGCCGATCATCTCACCGCGCCACAGTCGACGCAGCACGTCGCTGATGTCGGCCAACTGTGCACTGGTCACATCGTCGATGCCGAGGATCTGCCACTGTGCGGAGATGCCCCTGCCCAAGCCGAGCGCGAACCGGTCGTTCGTCAGCTCGGCGAGGGTTGCCGCCACCGTGGCGGTGACGATGGGATGCCTGGTGTTGTGATTTGTTGCGGCAGTGGCGATTCCCATGCGACTCGTTGCGGCACCGAGGGCTCCGCTGAGCACGGCTGCGTCTTTGATGTTGAACCGTTCGGACACGAACGCGGTGCCGAGTCCGATGCGCTCCGCCAACCTCGCCTCGTCGACGAGGTTGGCAGGGCTGACCGGATGCCGCGAGAGTGCGTAGTAGCCGAGCTCGGGGAGCATCGATTTTCCCGCGTGCATCGGTGTCACCGTCGAGATGTCACACGCTCGCGGGCGACGCCGCGCGGTATTCGGTGCCGCGTGGTTCGCGTACCCACAGGGTGTCGTCGCCTGCGCTCACGCCCTCGTGTTTGAGCTGACGTTTGACGATCTTGTTTGTCGCCGTCGTCGGCAGGTCGTCGGCGATGCGGACGTACCGTGGCCATGCTTTCGGCGACAGATCTGGCTGCGCCGCAAGGAATTGCGCGAACTCGCCTGGGGTCAAGGAACTGTCGTCGGTGAGGATGACGGCCGCCATCACCGCGTCGCCCACCTGATCGTCGGGAACCGCGTAGACGGCGACCTGACTGATGTCGGGGAGGCGCGACAGGATTCGCTCGATGGGCCCTGCCGTCATGTTCTCGCCGTCGACGCGCATCCAGTCGCCGGTTCGGCCCGCGAGGTAGAGCCATCCGTCGACGTCCTTGTAGGCGAGGTCGCCCGACCAGTACATGCCGTCGCGCAGCCTTTCCGACGTGGTCGCGGGGTCGTTGTAGTAGCCGGTGAACATGCCCGCGCCGGAGGTGTTGACGATCTCGCCGATCGCGTCGTCGGCGTTGACGAGTGCACCGGTGTCGTCGAATTGCGCTGGTGGACAATCGGTCCCGGTTGCGGGGTTGTAGACGGCGACGCCTGGGAATCCCTTCCCGACGGAGCCGCGTGGAGTTCCTGGTTCGCGGGTGATGATGATCGCCAACTCGGTGGAGCCGAAGCCATCCCAGACCTGGCAGTCGAAACGTCGTGCGAAGTCGTCGATGTCGCGGTCGGTGGCTTCGTTGCCGAACGCGGCGCGCAATGTGTTGTCTGCGTCGTCGGGTTGCTCGGGAGTCGCGAGGATGTAGGCGAGAGGTTTGCCGACGTAGTTCATGTAGGTGACGCCGTAGCGCCGAACGTCGTCGAGGAATCGTGACGCAGAGAATCTGGCGGGCACCATCGCCGCGCCGGAAACGGCAGCGACGCAATAGCCTCCGAGGAGCGCCGCGGAGTGGAAGAGCGGCATCGAGAGATAGCAGATGTCGTCGGAGGTGATGCCGAAGCGCTCGGCCAGGGGCGGCCCGGCGAACGGAACGAGCATGTGCGCCAACTGAACCGGCTTCGGGTTGCCGCTCGTGCCCGAGGTGAAGATCAGCATGAAGGGGTCGGTCGCGGTCGGTACCGAGTGCGGGGTCAGCTCTCCCGCGTCGGCGAGAAGTCGGGGCCACTCGGCGGATGATGTGTTGATGACCTCGACTCCGGGGAGCTCGAGGCCGTCGAGGAGTGGAAGGTGCTCGGCGTCGGTGAGCAGGATCTGGCAGTCGCCGCGCACGATGTCGTTGGCGAGAGCCTCGCCGCGTCGAGTGTTGTTGATCCCGACCGTCACGTACCCGCCGAGCGCGCCTGCGGCGAGCGCGATGAGCATCGCGGGACTGTTGTCGAGCAGGACGCCGATGTGCATCGGGCGCTCGGTGTCGGCGCGGCCGAGGACGGTGGCCGCGGTGCGCCGCGCGTCGTCGAGGTATTCGCGCCATGTCCAGCGACTGTCGTCGTACAGGATCGCGAGGGAGTCGTCGTTGTCACGGTCGATCAGGAGTTCAGTCACGGTCTGCGCCATGCGCCAAATCTAGAACCCGTTCTACGACGAGGTGTACAGATTCGAGAAATTGTCTACTAGTGCGTGGCGACGCCGCTCGACGTGGCGTTCAGTGAGAGATGGTGCCGCTTCCGGGACTCAGGGTGAACGTCGCGCCACCGCGTCCGACGACGCTCGTGGTGAACGAGATCGGTCCCGGCCCGGTCTGCAGTGCGGGGCTGAGCGCGGGCTTGCCCTCCTTGCATGCCGGGAACGTGGTGGTCCCGGACTTCTTGGTGGCGGTGTTGTGCCACTCGAACCCGACGACCGCCGAGCGCAGCGCCGCGGCGCAGGCGTTGCCCGGCATCGGCTCGAGCCACACGCGCAGTGTGTTCGGGTCGGGCGACGCCGCCGCGATCGGAGCGACGAACGCAGCAAAGGGGATATCGCCGCTGGTCGCGATGCCCGCATTCGGAGTCTGCGAGATCGACGACGCAGGGATCTGCGGGTCGGCGGCCGGCGCGGCGTGCGCGGACCCGGCCGTCGCCAGGAGCGTCGACGTGGCCGTCAGTCCGGTAGCAGCCGCGAGCGCAGCGCGCTGAAGTGTTCGTCCCATTGGTATCACCAGCCCCTTCTGTCACAGTTGGGGTTCACGGTACCAGCGTGGGCGTGGGCGCGCTCGGTCGCTGGGGTGGGGGTGGGGGGCGGGGGTGTCTGGCCGCTTCCGGCTGCGCCCGGGGCGCGGGAAGTAGGGGAAAGAACCTTTACGCGGGTTGTGTGCGTTTTCTCGAGATGTTGCGCGGGGAAGGTCGGGGAGTGGGGAAGGGTTCGACGGTGCGCGGGGAGCGTCGGGAGGGTGCTGCTGGCGCTGGCGGTGTGGGCCGCGCGGTGCGGCCCGCACGGGGTGCAAGAACTAGGGGAAGGAACCTTTCCGTGGGTTGTGTGCGTTTTCTCGAGAACTTGCGCGGGGAAGCGTCGGAGAGTGGGGGAAGGGTTCGACGGCGCGCGGGGAGCGTCGAAGAGGCTGTTGCTGGCACCGTCGGGCCGGTCGGTGTCGGCCGTGCGGGGTGCAGCAACTAGGGGAAAGAATTCTTCCGCGGGTTGTGTGCGTTTTCTCGAGAACTTGCGCGGGGAAGCGTCGGAGAGTGGGGGAAGAGTTCGACGACGCGCGGTGAGCGTCGAAGAGGCCGTTGCTGGCGCCGGCGCGCCGGTCGGAGTCGCCCGCGCGGGGTGCAGAAACTAGGGGAAGGAAACCCTTCCGCGGGTTTCGTACCTTTTCTCGGGAAGTTGCGCGGGGAAACGTCGACAAGTCGGGGAAAGAATCCTTCCCCTACTTTCGGCCGCGTGGGGTGGGGCTGTCGGCGAGGTGCGACGCGGCATACGCGCACACGGCGCGCGGAAGTGTCGGGTTCGTCGTATCTGCGGGTGAGATGGCTCACCGATCGTGGCGCAGCGGCGATTCAGGGGAGAACAGTGGAGATGTATTAGTTCGCATCCCTAATAATTGTCTATTGTTCGGAGGTTGTTGATGTCCACCCATCTTTCCGCCGATCCTGCTGCCGCGGTGTCCGCACGGCACCCCGACTCCGACGTTGCTGCCCGCCTGCGGGAGGAAACGTCGGTGGAGGGTGCACTTCGAGTTCTCTTCGAGGGGTACGCCGACCGTCCTGCGCTCGGGTTCCGTGACGCCGAGCACGAATCACGTTGGTCCACATCGAGTTTCCGTGAAGTCGGTAATCGGGTCGCGGCCTTCGCATCGCTCCTGCGCGACGCGGCGGGCGTCCGGCCCGGCGATCGGATCGCCACGCTGGGGTTCACCAGCGCCGACTACACGGCCGTGAGCCTCGCAATTCTCGGTCCCCTTCACGCGGTTGAGGTGCCGCTGCAGTCAGGGGCTGCGGATTCCGTGTTCGCTGATATCCTCGACGAGACCGAGGCCAAAGTCCTTGCGGTGTCGACGAACTCGTTGTCCAGGGTCACCACACTCATCGAGAACGGGACGCGCGCCGACCTTGCGCACCTCGTCGTCTTCGACGTCTCCGAAGCCGCACTCGACGCCGTCGAACGTGCGCGCGCTCTGTTGGAACCGCTCGGAATCACGGTCCACCACGCGCACTTCGACGCCGAGTCGTCGATCACCGACGACGCCGAAGAGGCACTGCAAGTCAGCGGCGACGCGCAACCCGACGACCTCGCGCTGCTGATCTACACCTCCGGCAGTACCGGCGCGCCGAAGGGGGCCATGTACACTCAGGACGCAGTGCTTCGGTTGATCAGACAGGGATTCGGACTCGAAACAGACTGTGCCACAGGGGAAGACGACGCGAGCGAAGACCACGCCTGGGTCACCCTGAACTTCTTGCCGATGAGTCACGTGATGGGCAGAGCGACGCTCATGCGAACGCTCGGCAACGGTGGAACCGCCTACTTCACCGCGCGGCCGGACCTGTCGGAACTCCTCGACGACCTCGCGGCCGTCGCGCCGACCGA
Organism: Gordonia sputi NBRC 100414; assembly: GCF_000248055.1. Classification (GTDB taxonomy): domain Bacteria; phylum Actinomycetota; class Actinomycetes; order Mycobacteriales; family Mycobacteriaceae; genus Gordonia; species Gordonia sputi. The sequence continues at coordinate 82,994 of NZ_BAFC01000075.1, forward strand.
ACTGCACTTCGTGCCGCGTATCTGGGAGATGCTGCACCAGCAGTATCTGTCCGAAATCGAAGGCGTCGAGAGTGATTCGCACGCCGACGCCCTCGCCGCGATGCGGCGCCGCTACTTCGAGCGCGCACAACTCGCCGTGACCGGGTCGGCGCCGATCTCGCCCGAGGTCGTCGACTTCGTCGAGAGCATGCTCGACGCCCCACTCGTGGAGGGCTACGGATCGACGGAGGCGGGCGGGGTCATCCGCGACGGGGCGGTGATCCGACCGCCGGTCGTCGACTACAAGCTCGTCGACGTCCCCGAACTCGGTTATCGCACAACAGATACCCCGCACCCGCGCGGCGAGCTGCTCGTCAAGACCACCGACATCTTTGCCGGCTACTATCGGCGACCGGAGCTCACCGCGGAGATGTTCGACGACGACGGCTTCTATCGAACTGGCGACGTCATGGCAGAAACCGGACCCGATCAGCTCGTCTACCTCGACCGTCGGAACAACGTGTTGAAGTTGTCGCAGGGTGAGTTCGTGACGGTTGCGCGCGTCGAGAGCGCGTTGACCTCACCGCCGATCCGTCAGATCTACGTGTACGGCAACAGTGCACGCCCGTACCTGCTGGCCGTCGTCGTGCCAACCGATGACGCCGTCGACGGTGCTTCCGACGACGGGGAACTACACGCGACGCTGCTGCGAGCCGTCCGCGACATCGGCGAGCGCAACGGCCTTGCGCCGGTGGAGATCCCGCGCGACATCATCGTCGAACGCACCGCGTTCTCTGAGGCCAACGGCTTGTTGACCGGGATTCGCAAGCTCGCACGACCTCGCCTCAAGGAGGCGTACGGTCCCGCGCTCGAAGACCTGTACCTACACCTCGCGAATGCCCGCGCCGATCGACTTCGCGATGCTCGGGTATCCGCAGCGAGTCGGCCGACGCTCGACGTACTGATCGACATCGTCTCGGCCACACTCGATCTCGCCGGGAACGAGGTGACTGCGCACTCGAGGTTCACTGATCTCGGCGGTGACTCGCTGACGGCCGTCACCCTCGGGAACACGCTTCGCGATGTCTTCGACGCACAGGTCTCGGTGGGTGTGCTGACGAGTCCGTCCTCGGACCTCGCGGCCATCGCTGACTACATCGACGGACGGGAGGGCGAAGCACGCCCCACGGCAGACACCGTGCACGCCGACCAGCAGCACCTGCGTGCCGACGAACTCACCGTCGACGCCTTTCTCGACGAGGCAACACTGGCTGGAGCGTCGACCGTGCCGCCTGCCGCCGAGACGGTGCGTGAGGTATTGCTCACCGGGGCAACAGGATTCCTCGGTCGATACCTCACCGTCGAGTGGCTACGGCGCGTTGCCTGCGTCGATGGCCACGTCACCTGTCTGGTCCGAGCGTCCGATGACGACACCGCCCGGCGACGCCTCGACGCGGTCTTCGATGTCGGCGACGGTCCGCTGCGGTCCGACTACTTGCGGCTGGCGCCAGATCACCTGACGGTGCTCGCGGGTGACAAGGACTCGCCGAGTCTCGGACTCGACGACGCGGTGTGGAACCGGCTCGCTGCCGACGTCGACCTCATCGTCGACCCCGCGGCACTGGTCAATCATCTGTTGCCCTATCGGGAGTTGTTCGGCCCGAACGTTTCTGGGACAGCAGAACTCATCCGCCTCGCGCTGACGACGACCCGTAAGCCCTACGTCTACATCTCGACCGTCGGAGTAGCTGACCAGGTGGGCTCCGCGGAACTGGTGGAGGACAAAGACATTCGTGAGCTCAACGCGACGCGCGAGGTACACGAGGGCTACGCGAACGGCTACGGCAACAGCAAGTGGGCGGGGGAGGTGCTGTTGGCAGACGCCCACGACCGTTTCGGGCTGCCCGTCAGCGTGTTCCGCTGCGACATGATCGTGGCCGACGACAGCGACCTCGGTCAGCTGAACCTGCCGGACATGTTCACGCGCCTGCTGATGAGCGTCCTGGCGACGGGCCTCGCACCACAGTCGTTCTACCGACTCGACGCCGACGGTGGTCGGGGAACAGCGCACTACGACGCGCTTCCTGTCGACTTCCTGGCCGCGGCCATCTCGACTCTCGCGGTCAGCGACGGTCACGTCACGTACAACGCGGTCAATCCGCACTCCGACGGCATCGACCTCGACACGTTCGTCGGCTGGCTCATCGAGTCCGGCGAAGAGATCGCACTCGTCGACGAGTACGACCACTGGTACCGGCTCTTCTCCGACGCCCTGGTCGATCTGCCGGAGAAGCAACGTCGACACTCATTGATCCCGCTGCTGCACAATTACGTGCGCCCGGTCGAACCTGTCGACGCCGGTGTGGTGAACGCGCCGCTCTTCGCCGAGGCGGTTCGTTCGGGACAGGTGACCACAGCGACGGCCGAGTACGCCGACATCCCGCACATCACCTCGCAGGTGATCGCCAACTACGCGCGTAGGCTGCGAACCCTCGGGGTCGTCTGAGTGTGATCGGACTCCCTGCGCCCCGGGGTCGGACTCCGGCCCCGGGACGTGGGGTGATGAAGTGAACCCATGAACGACAACAACCACGACGACAAGCACGACGACGCCGGTGGCGTGCCGACGACAGATGCGTTGCGGGATCCGGTCGCGGCGTTCGGTGTCGGAGCACTGCGTATCGACGACGGTGTGGTCTTTGCGGAGCAGCAACTCGGCCCGCGTTTCGCCGATCATCGCGGACTCATCGCCTCCCCGCATACGCGGTCCTTTTCGACCACATCGGCGGCATCCCGTATCACCGCGCCACTGACTCGCCGTGCATGCAGGCTCGCCTGGCGTTGTCGACGGTCGGCCGGGCAGGACTCACCGACCACCTCACCGGCACGGCGCAACTGCTGATGCACGACGCCAAGGTCGGTGTCACCGAGATCCGCGTCGGCGACGGCACCGAGGACTTCTGCGTCGGCACCGCGCGCAACGTCGCCGTGGGACGGGCCGTTCCGGACGATTTCGACAACGCAGAGTTGGCGCACGACATCCCCGACGCCGCGTCGCTCGATGCTGTTCTTGCACAACCGATTCCGGTTGATCTCGACGGCGAGGCCATCGTCGAACAGATCGCTCGGGGAGAGCGTGACCGTGGTCCGCTCGCCGAGTTGCTCAACGCCACCATTGATGTCGACGGCGCGCCGTCGAATGCCCTGCGACTCGTTGTCGACACGGAGGCATGGATGGGCAACATGTTCGGGACCATGCACGGTGGCGTGATCGGCACCATCGTCGGTGCGGCGTGCTCGCTCGCGGGGCAGCAGAGGGCTCGTGCCGGCCAGGAGTATCGCGTCGGTGATCTCTCGGTGGCGTACTTCCGCTCACCGCCGGTCGACGGTAGTCGTGTGATCGTCGACGTCGAGCCGTTGAAGGTGGGGCGTCGAATCGCGACGTTCTCGACGCGCATGACCGGCCCCGACGGCACGCTGCTCGCCGACGGCGCCGCGGACATCCACTTCCGCTGAAAACGCGCTACTCGACGGCGATACCGAGGTGGGCAGCGAACTGCTCGGCCAGCCCGACGGCCTGATGGGCGGTGATCGTCGCGCCGGCAAGCCCTCCGAGATTGCGTACGTTGCCAACTCGGAGGTTGCGGAGATCGACGTCGGTCAGCGTGGCGCGATGGACGTCGAGCGAGGTGACGGTGGTGTCGTCGAAGGCGACGCGCATCAACGTGGCCTCCGAGACGTCGAGTTCGTCGATGACGCACGACCGGAAGATCACGTCGCGAGCCTCGTTGCCGCTGAGGTTGACCAGACCGAGCTTGCAGTCGGAGATGATCACCGAACGCATCTTTCCGCCGAAGAGGTCGAGCGCGCCGATTCGGCTGTTCTCGATGCGCACGTTGTGCAGCATCGAGCGCGGCGCGAACACTCGTGCGCTGCTCACCTCGTCGAGTCTGCTGTCGACGATGCGGACGCCGGTGAGGTCGGCATCGTCGAGCGACGTGCGCACCACGGCGCACGTCGTGAGCGAGACGTCGCCGAAATCGACGCCCGCGAGGTCGGTGTCGGCGATCAGGGAAGCCTCGATCACGTCACCGACGACGACATCCCGCGCGTTCAACGGTTCGAGGTGGGGAGTTGGTAGCCGACTGATGCGGGGCGGTCGAAAACTCATCGTCGACAAGCCTACGTGGGTGCTATGACAGGCCTCCGAACTGGGCGGATGGAAAAAACAAGCAAGCGTGATTGCTTTTTACGGTCGACTGTGTGACGCTGCTTACATGTCGATCGTGAGTGATCTCGTGGCTGATCTCGCCGCCGCAGGAGATGAACTGGACGCGCTGGTGTCGTCGCTCGACGATGCTTCGTGGCACGCCGATACTCCGGCGCCGGGGTGGACGGTCGCGCACCAGATCGCGCACCTGTACTGGACGGACAAGGTGGCGCTCCTCGCGGCCACCGACCCCGAAGCCTTCGCCGAGGTCGTCGCAGAGGCGATGCGCAACATCGACGGCTTCACCGATGTGACCGCCGAAGAAGGCGCCGCACGCCCCAAGGGCGAGTTGCTCGACGACTGGCGCGCCGCGCGCGCCGCACTGGGGCAGGCACTCGTCGACGTCCCGGATGGCGCGAAGATCCCGTGGTTCGGACCGCCGATGTCTGCGGCGTCGATGGCCACCGCACGGATCATGGAGACCTGGGCGCACGGACTCGACATAGCCGACGCGCTCGGCGTCGAACTCGAACCGACCGACAGCATCCGGCACGTCGCTCACATCGGTGTCCGCACGCGCGATTTCGCGTATGCGGTCAACGGGATGACACCGCCGCAGCGGCCTTTCCGGATCGAACTGGTCGCGCCGTCGGGCGAGCTGTGGACGTGGGGACCCGATGATCCCGACGCCGTCGACGGCACGGTGCGCGGGCCCGCCGTCGACTTCTGTCAGCTCGTCACCCAGCGACGTGCACTCGCAGACCTCGACCTGCAACTCGACGGCGAGCGCGCCCGCGAATGGGCCGCGATCGCACAGTGTTTCGCTGGTCCTCCCGGAGCGGGCCGTGCCCCGCGTAACGCCGCAACCTTCTGAACGCCCGAGCACAAGAACTGTCCGCACAGTCGACCATCCGAATCGGAGTAGCGATGACTTCAACCACAAGTCGCACCAACACCAGCCGATCGAACCGCCCCGTCCGAATCGGCAACGCCTCGGGCTTCTATGGCGATCGCTTCAGCGCGATGCGCGAGATGCTCGAGGGTGGTGAACTCGACTATCTGACAGGCGATTATCTCGCCGAGCTGACCATGCTCATCCTCGGCCGCGATCGGTTGAAGGACCCGAAAACGGGTTACGCCAAGACATTTCTGCGTCAAATGGAGGAGTGCCTCGGGCTCGCCGTCGACAAGGGCGTGCGGATCGTGAGCAACGCGGGCGGCCTCAACCCGCACGGCCTCGCGGTTGCGCTGCGCGAACTGGCGGACAAGCTCGGCGTCGACGCATCGATCGCGTTCGTCGACGGCGACGACATCCTCGACCGCGCAGACGATCTCGGACTCGGCACACCGCTGACGGCAAACGCATACCTCGGGGCCTTCGGCATCAAGTCGGCGCTCGATTCGGGTGCTGACGTCGTCGTCACCGGGCGGATCACCGATGCCTCGTTGACCGTCGGGCCAGCTGCGAGCGCATTCGATTGGGAGTACGGCGATCTCGACGCTCTGGCGGGCGCTGTCGTCGCGGGTCACGTGATCGAATGCGGCGCGCAGGCGACAGGCGGCAACTATTCGTTCTTCACGGAGCTGCCCCGGATGGGACACCTCGGATTCCCTATCGCGGAGATCGCCTCCGACGGCACGTCGGTGATCACCAAACACCCCAACACCGGCGGTGCGGTGACCGTGGGAACCGTGACGGCACAACTGCTTTACGAGGTCGGTGGTCCTCGCTACCTCGGCCCGGACGTGACCACCCGGCTCGACACCATCTCGCTGCGTTCCGACGGTGAGGATCGGGTGGCGATCAGTGGTGTCAAGGGCGAGGCGCCGCCCGAGACGGTCAAGGTCTCGCTCAACCATCTCGCAGGCATCCGCAACGAGATCACCGTCGCGATCACCGGACTCGATATCGAGGACAAGGCCGAACTGTTCCGCGATCAGTTCCGCGCGGAACTGTCGTCGGTGCCCGAGCAGATGACGTGGGAGTTGGTACGACTCGATCGACCCGACGCGCAGACAGAGGAACAGGCGACGGCGCTGCTGCGCTGCGTTGCCCGAGATACCGACCCCGAGAAGGTCGGCCGTGCATTCAGCAACACCGCTGTTGAACTGGCGCTGGCGACCTTTCCCGGATTCACGATGCTCGCACCCCCCGGAAAGGGCGCTCCCTTCGGCGTTTTCGAGCCGGGATACGTCGACGCGAAGCTCGTCGATCATCGTGTGTCCTTCGCAGACGGCGTGAGCGAGAGCATCGAACCGAGTCCACTGCGTACCCAGGTTCCCGCTGACGAGTCCGAACCGCGCAGCGTCGTCGACGTCGACGATCCCGGGCCCACCGCGGCGTCGCCACTCGGTCTGGTGGCCGGAGCGCGCAGCGGCGACAAGGGAGGCAGCGCCAATATCGGTGTGTGGGTACGTAATCCAGACCACTTCGACTGGCTCGACGCGACGCTCGACGTCGACCTGATCAAGAAGCTCCTGCCGGAGATCGCCGACCTCGAGGTCAAGCGTTTTCGGCTGCCCAACCTGTCGGCGCTGAACTTCGTCATCGAGGGAGTGCTCGGGCGCGGCGTCGCCGACAATGTGCGCTTCGACCCGCAGGCCAAGGGGATGGGCGAGTGGCTGCGTTCACGACCTGTGCCCATACCGCTGAGCTTCGTCGCCGAGACGGCCTCTGCCGCGCCATCATCCGAGTCTTCGGAAAGGAACTGAGCTGTGCCACTTGTAGATCCGCAGTGGGAGACGCCGGAACGACGCGCCCTGCGTGACGCGGTTCGCGGATTCGTCGAACGTCATGTGCTGCCTAATCAGGACGAGTGGGAACGCGACGGCCTGATTCCCCGCGAGTTGCACTCCGAGGCAGCCAAACTCGGTCTCTTCGGACTGGGCATCGACGAGTCCGTCGGTGGCAGTGGTGGCGACCTCATCGATGCGTCGATTCTGGGCGAAGAGTTCCACTACGCGGGTGGTGCCGCGGGCGTCTTCGCGTCGCTGTTCACGCACGGAATCGCGTTGCCGCACTTGATCGCCGCAGGCGATCCCGACCAGATCGACCGATGGGTGCGGCCGACGCTCGCAGGCGAGAAGATCGGCAGCCTTGCGATCACCGAGCCGGGCGGCGGAAGCGACGTCGGGCATCTGACGACGCGGGCACAGCGCGATGGCGACGACTTCATCGTCAACGGCGCCAAAACCTACATCACCTCCGCGGTGCGCGCCGACTTCGTCGTCACCGCGGTACGTAAAGGCGGACCGGGAGCGTCCGGGGTCTCGCTTCTCGTGATCGAGAAGGACACACCGGGTTTCACGGTGACGCGCAAGCTCGACAAGATGGGGTGGCGCAGTTCGGACACCGCGGAGTTGGCCTTTGTCGACGTACGCGTTCCGGCGACGAACCTCGTCGGCGCCGAGAACAGCGGATTCGCCCAGATCGCCGCGGCGTTCGTGACCGAACGGTCCGGACTCGCCGTGCAGGCCTACGCCAGTGCGCAACGCTGCCTCGACCTCACTCTCGACTGGACCCGCGAACGCGAGACCTTCGGCAAGCCGCTCGCCGCCCGACAGTCGGTGCAGGACACGCTGACCGAGATGGCTCGACGCATCGACGTTGCGCGGACCTACGCGCGTGGGGTCGTCAACCGCAAGGTGACGTCCGACGACGACCTGATCGCCGAGGTGTGTTTCGCGAAGAACACCGCGGTGCAGACCGGGGAGTGGGTGGCCGACAAGGCTGTTCAGCTCTTCGGTGGCCTCGGCTACATGACGGGCACCGAGGTCGAGCGTCAGTATCGGGACATGCGAATCCTGGGGATCGGTGGGGGAACCACCGAGATCCTGAGCGGGCTCGCGGCAAAACGACTCGGCTACATCGCACAGGGGAGCACACGATGACCGCATTGCGTTCGACGATCGACTCGACGAGTGACGACTTCACCGCCGCACGCGATTCGATGCTGGAGAAGCTCGACCAGATACACGGTGAACTCGACAAGGCCCTCGCGGGTGGCGGTGACAAGTACGTCGAGCGGCATCGCAAGCGCGGCAAGATGACCGCGCGTGAGCGCATCGAGATGCTGCTCGACGAGGATTCGGACTTTCTCGAACTGTGCCCGCTCGCGGCGTATGGGTCGGACTTCCACGTCGGAGCGTCGGTCGTCGTGGGGATCGGCGTCGTCGAGGGGGTCGAATGTCTCGTCGTTGCCAGTGACCCGACGGTCAAGGGCGGGACGTCGAATCCGTGGACGCTGCGTAAGACACTGCGCGCCAACGATATCGCCATGCAGAACAGACTCCCGGTGATCTCGCTCGTCGAGTCGGGTGGTGCCGATCTGCCGACGCAGAAGGAGGTGTTCGTCCCCGGCGGGCGGATGTTCCGCGATCTGACGCGGCTGTCGGCGGCGGGTATCCCGACCATCGCATTGGTCTTCGGTAACTCGACGGCCGGCGGAGCGTACATCCCGGGCATGAGCGATCACGTCGTGATGATCGACGGACGCTCCAAGGTGTTCCTCGGCGGACCGCCGCTGGTGAAGATGGCCACCGGCGAGGAAAGCGACGACGAGTCCCTTGGCGGCGCTCAGATGCACGCGCGCACGTCGGGTCTTGCCGACTACTACGCCGCCGACGAACAGGATGCGATCCGGATCGGGCGTCGGATCGTGTCGCGGCTCAACTGGACCAAGGCGGGCGGACAACCGCGCGCGCAGGTGCGGGAACCGCGCTACGACCCCGAGGAACTCCTCGGCATCGTCCCGCCAGATCTCAAGATCCCGTTCAACCCGCGCGACGTGATCGCGCGCGTCGTCGACGACAGCGATTTCGACGAGTTCAAGCCCGAGTACGGCAACTCGCTGTGCACGGGATGGGCCGACATCCACGGCTATCCCGTCGGCATCCTGGCCAACGCGCAAGGTGTGTTGTTCAGCCAGGAGGCGCAGAAGGCCACGCAGTTCATCGAGCTCGCCAATCGCTCCAACACGCCGCTGCTGTTCCTGCACAACACAACCGGTTACATGGTCGGTAAGGAGTACGAACAGAACGGCATCATCAAGCACGGCGCGATGATGATCAACGCGGTGTCGAATTCGAAGGTGCCGCACCTGTCGGTGCTGATGGGTGCCAGCTACGGCGCGGGTCACTACGGAATGTGCGGGCGGGCATACGATCCGCGATTCTTGTTCGCCTGGCCGAGCGCGAAGTCGGCGGTGATGGGAGCCGCGCAACTGGCAGGCGTCATCTCGATCGTCTCGCGCGCGGCGACCGAGGCTCGTGGCGGCACTGTCGACGAGGCGGCAGACGCGGGGATGCGGCAGATGATCGAGGCGCAGATCGAGGCCGAATCGGTGCCCGCGTTCTTGTCGGGCATGCTCTACGACGACGGTGTGATCGACCCGCGTGACACGAGAACCGTTCTGGGGCTGTGCTTGTCGGCGATCCATAACGGTCCGGTCGAGGGGACGTCGAGTTTCGGCGTCTTCCGGATGTGAGGTGTGAGATGACAGAACAACATTCAACGATCACCTCGGTGCTTGTCGCCAATCGCGGCGAGATCGCGCGACGTGTGTTCGTGACCTGTCGTCAGATGGGCCTCGGGACCGTTGCGGTCTACTCCGATCCGGACGCCGATGCGCCGCACGTCGCCGCAGCCGATGTCGCTGTGGCACTTCCCGGCTCGACGTCGGCAGAGACCTATCTGCGCGGTGACAAGATCATCGAGGCCGCCAAGCTCGCGGGCGCGGATGCGATTCATCCCGGCTACGGATTCCTCTCGGAAAACGCGGAGTTCGCGCAATCGGTGATAGACGCGGGACTGACGTGGATCGGGCCCCCACCCGGGGCGATCGACGCGATGGGGTCAAAGGTCAACGCCAAGAAGCTGATGGCCGACGCAGGCGTACCCGTCCTGGGCGACATCGACCCTGCCGGAGTCACCGAGAGCGACCTCCCACTGCTGATCAAGGCGTCTGCGGGCGGCGGTGGACGCGGCATGCGGATCGTGCGGTCGGTCGACGAGTTGGCCGAGCAGGTTGCCGCTGCCGAACGCGAAGCGGCGTCGGCCTTCGGTGATCCGACGGTCTTCTGCGAGCCGTATGTCGAACGGGGACACCACATTGAGGTGCAGGTGCTCGCCGACGAGCACGGCGCCGTCTGGGCCGTCGGAGAGCGTGAATGCTCGATCCAGCGTCGTCACCAGAAGGTGATCGAGGAGGCCCCTGCGCCTCTCGTCGAACGGATCGGCGGAGATCTCCGTGAACGCCTCTACGACGCCGCCAGGAAGGCCGTGTCGGCGATCGGCTACACGGGTGCGGGAACCGTGGAATTCCTCGCCGACGAGACCGGTCGCTTCTACTTCCTGGAGACCAATACGCGTCTGCAGGTGGAACATCCGGTCACGGAACTCACGACGGGGACCGACCTCGTTGCCTGGCAACTGCGTGTCGCGATGGGCGAGCACCTCGACGTCGAGGAGCCCGGTACTCGCGGCCACGCGATCGAGGTCCGCCTCTACGCCGAGGATCCGTCTGCGGGATGGCAACCGCAGTCGGGAACCATGCACCGCATCGAGATCGACGCGCAGACGCATTTCGGTCCGCTCGACCGTCCGGGCGTGCGTGTGGACGCGGGTATCGAATCAGGCTCGGAGATCTCGACGTTCTACGATCCGATGTTGGCCAAGGTCATCAGTTGGGCGCCGACACGTGCTCGTGCCGCTGCGATTCTCGCCAGAGCGCTGTCCGACGCGGCGCTCCACGGCCCGACAACCAACCGCGACATGCTGGTGAACACGCTGCGGGAGCCGACGTTCCTCAGCGGCGATACCGACACCGGATATCTCGACCAGATCGGCCTCGACGTCTTGTCGGCGCCGCTGGCCGACGAGTCGACGGTGACACTCGCCGCCGTTGCCGCAACGCTGGCGGAGGTGGCCGTCAACCGGGAACGCGCTCGCGTCCAGCGAAGTCTGCCCGCAGGCTGGCGGAACATGCCGTCGCAGTACTCGCACAAGACGTTCCGTACCGACGACGACGTCGAACACGAGGTTCGATACCGGTGCACCCGAGGCGGGAGCGTCGAGCTTCCCGACGTCGCCGACACCAAGGTCGTATCCACGACGACAGAGCAGGTCGTACTCTCCCACAACGGCATTCGACGGACCTTCGACGTCGCGCGATACTGCGACGACGTCTACGTCGACACCGCAGGCGCGTCGGTGCACTTCCGTCGGCCGCCGCGATTCGTCGATCCCAGTGCCGTTGCGCGACCGGGTTCGCTCCTCGCGCCGATGCCGGGTTCGGTGATCCGCGTTGCGGTTTCCGAAGGCGACCGTGTGACCGCCGGTCAGCCGTTGATCTGGCTCGAGGCGATGAAGATGGAGCACACCGTCGCGGCTCCCGCCGACGGTGTGGTCAGCACGCTCGCCGTCGAAGCGGGACGCCAACTCGCCGTCGGCGATGTGCTTGCGATCATCACCGATGAGGCCGACAACGACAGCGAGACAGAGCATTCCGACGCACCAACACCTCAGGAGACATCCGCATGAGCTTCGTCGAAACGGCTGAACGGGCCGATCTGCGTGCATCGGTGGCCGCGCTGGCCACCAAGTACGGGCAGGACTACTTCCGCGAATGCGCCCGTGAGGGTCGCAAGACCGACGAATTGTGGTCGGAGGCGGGCAAACTGGGCTTCATCGGGGTGAATCTTCCCGAGGAGTACGGCGGTGGCGGCGCAGGAATGTACGAGTTGTCGATCGTGATGGAGGAGATCGCGGCGGCGGGCACCGGCCTGCTGATGCTCGTTGTCTCGCCGGCCATCTGCGGCAACATCATTGCGCGCTTCGGCACCGACGAGCAGCGCGACCGGTGGCTGCCAGGGCTTGCGGACGGATCGATCACCATGGCCTTCGGTATCACCGAACCCGACGCCGGATCGAATTCGCATCAGATCACCACCACGGCATCGCGCGACGGATCGGACTGGGTCCTCAACGGGCGCAAGGTGTACATCTCCGGTGTCGATCAGGCCGATGCCGTTCTCATCGTGGGTCGGAGCGAGGATGCGAAGACCGGCAAGTTGCGGCCCGCGCTGTTCATCGTGCCCACGGACGCACCGGGGTTCGAATACAAGATGATCGACATGGAATTGGTGAACCCGGAAAAGCAGTTCGGGCTCTACCTCGACGATGTGCGCCTGCCTGCTGACGCACTCGTCGGCTCCCCGGACGCGGCACTGAGCCAACTCTTCGCCGGTCTGAATCCAGAACGCATCATGGCTGCGGCGTCGGCGGTGGGGATGGGTCGTTTCGCGCTGGGCAAAGCCGTCGACTACGTGAAGGAGCGCACGGTCTGGAAGACCCCGATCGGAGCGCACCAGGCCATCGCACATCCGCTGGCGCAGGGCAAGATCGAACTCGAGATGGCCAAGCTCATGATGCAGAAGGCCGCCACCCTCTACGACGCGGGAGACGACTGGGGCGCTGCCGAACCGGCGAACATGGCGAAGTATGCGGCCGCCGAGGCGTGCGTCAAGATCGTCGACCAAGCCGTTCAGTCCATGGGTGGCAACGGACTGACAACCGAATACGGTGTGGCGCCGCTGCTTTCGCTCGCTCGAATTGCGCGTGTGGCACCGGTCAGCCGCGAGATGGTGCTGAACTTCGTCGCGCAGACCAGTCTTGGACTGCCGAAGTCGTACTGATTCGTCCCGGCACCGCCGTTTCCGATTCGCCATTCATCCCAGACCAACCACAGCAGACCAACTCTGACCGAGGACCACAGGAAGGCGCAGGTCGATGACCACC
>NZ_BAFC01000074.1 GCF_000248055.1 Gordonia sputi NBRC 100414
TTTCTGCGATCCGGCCAGTCCGTGGCAGCGCGGTACCAACGAGAACACCAACGGGCTGCTACGGCAGTACTTCCCCAAAAGCACTGACCTGAGTGTCTACGGTCCAGCCGATCTTGAGCACGTCGCGCAGGAACTCAACGGCCGTCCACGCAAAACGCTCGGCTGGGATACCCCAGCCGAGCGTTTGCGTGATCTAATCACCACCAACTAACAGCAGTGTTGCGCCGACCCCTTGAAACCGCCGTACTCTGCCGGGGCCGAATCAGTGTGTCGGGTCGGTGATCGGAGGTTGGTCACCAACTCCGATGTGGTTCAACCGACGCGTTGCGTCAACCAGGTCACCTCGGCGCCCGCGCCGCCCATGCGGTACGCCTCGAGAGCGTCGTCCCATGCGGTACCGAGCGCGGCTTCGAGTTCGCCGGCGAGTCCAGCGCTGTCCGGCTGGGCCTCGATCAGCGAACGCAGTTGCATCTCGCCGATGATCACGTCGCCGTTGGCGCTCGTCGATCCGCGCCACAAGCCAAGTCCCGGAACATAACTGAATCGCTCGCCGTCGACGCCCTCGCTGGCATTCTCGGTCACCTCGAAGCGCAGCGACGACCACTCGCGCAGCGCATTCGCCAGCCGCGCAGCAGTACCCACCGGACCCGTCCAGTCAACGGTTGCCCGTTGCATGCCGGGTTCGGCATCCTGGGCGGACCACTTCAGGTTGGCCCGCGCATTAAGGGTCGACGACAGAGCCCACTCCACATGCGGGCACAGCGCGGCCTGCGCTGAGTGGATGTACACCACTCCGGTCGTCATGTCCGCAAACTGATTCAGGTTGCGCACCTTGTTCACCTCCGTTGTCGACGAGGAACGTCTTCCCCAACACACCTCGCGACACCGGATATCACACTCGTGTTGTTTATTGTGCCTGATGTTGTACGTGTTGCGCTAGTTTCCGAAGGTGATTGGTGTGAATTACTGATTCACCCACCAGCCCATAGCGTCAGTCGTCCGCGACGAGAGTGTCTACGACGGCGTCGTTGAACTCGGTCCACAGCGGTTTGGCCCAGGCTCCGAACGGCCGGTCTGTCAACACGACGCAGGCCGCGGCCAACTCCGGATCGACCCAGAGATAGGTTCCCGACTGTCCGAAGTGCCCGAACGTCGACGGCGAGTTACGTGTGCCCGTCCAATGCGGCGACTTGTGCGAGCGGATCTCGAATCCCAGGCCCCAATCGTTCGGCTTGTGCTTGCCGTAGCCGGGCACGAAGCCGTCGATACCCGGAAACCACACCGCATGCGCCGAGTCGGCGAGGTCCGACGAGAGCAGGCGTGGTTGCAGCAGTTCGGCAGCGAAAACGGCAAGATCGTCGACGCTCGATCGTGCTCCGTGGCCGGCAGGTCCGTCGAGCGTCGTCGACGACAGTCCAAGTGGTGCACACACCGCCTCGGCGAGATAGTCGGCGAATGCGATGTCGGTCGCCGACTCGACGGTCTCGGCGAGCACTTCGAAACCCGCACTGGAGTAGATGCGCTTCTCACCCACTCCTGCCTCGACGTTGCGAGTGTCAAAGGCGAGCCCCGAAGCATGTGCGAGGAGATGAGCGATGGTCGCGCCGGGCGGCCCGGCCGCGTCGTCGAGTTCGACGGCGCCCTCCTCGACAGCAACGAGAACCGCCTCGGCCACCAGGAGTTTGGTGACCGAGGCGAGCTCGTAGATACGGGCGGTGTCCCCGTGTGCGACGACCCCCTCCGGAGTGACGATTGCCGCGGCGACATTGTCGACCGGCCAGGAATCGAGGGCCTCGAGAACACTCACGGGGACCTACGTTACCGGTAGACGACGATCAGTGATCCTCGTCGGTGTAGCGGATGACTCCGCGAATGTTCTTGCCGTCGAGCATGTCCTGGTAACCCTGGTTGATCTGATCAAGCCGGTACTGCCGGGTGATCATGTCGTCGATGTTGAGTTTGCCGATCTTGTACATCGAAAGCAGTTGCGGGATATCGAGCTTGGGGTTCGCGCCACCAAAGATGCTGCCCTGCAGGTTCTTCTGAAGCAGTGTGAGCATCGACAGATTCAACGTCACGTCGGACTCGAGCATGTTCCCCATGCCGGTAAGCACGCATGTACCGGCTTTCGCGGTGATGCCCATCCAACTGTCGACATCCTTGCCGTGTACCTCTCCTACTGTCACGATGACCTTGCGGCACATCGCACCGTGAGTGGTCTCGGCGATCGCTCCCGCAGCCTCGTCGATCGACGCAAACGCCGCCGTCGCACCGAATTTCAGCGCCTGCTCGCGCTTCCACTCGACCGGGTCGATCGCGAAGATGTTGCGCGCTCCCGCGATCACCGCACCCTGCAGTGCAGCGGTTCCGACGCCACCGACGCCGACGATTGCCACGTCTTCGCCGGGGCGGACATCGCCACTACGCGTCGACGACCCGTAGCCGGTGGGTATACCGCAGCCCACCAACGCCGCCACCTCGAACGGGATGTCCTTGTCGATCTTGACCACCGACGCCTCGTGCACCACCATGTACGGCGCGAACGTGCCAAGCAGCGTCATCGGATAGACGTTCTCGCCCTTCGCAGTGTGGATGCGGAAGGTGTTGTCGGACACGGCTTCACCCTGCAGAAGCATCGCGCCGAAGTCGCACAGGTTCGCCAGACCCGACCTGCACGACGGACACTTGCCGCACGAAGGGATGAAGGAGAGGACGACGTGGTCGCCGACCTCGAAATCGGTAACACCCTCACCGAGCTCTTCGATGACGCCCGCACCCTCGTGGCCGCCGAGGATCGGGAAGCCCGCCATCGGGATGCCGCCGGTCATGAGGTGATGATCGGAGTGACACATTCCGGCTGCTTCCATCCGGATCTTGATCTCGTGCGCCTTGGGATCACCGATCTCGATCTCTTCGATCTCCCACGGCGAGTTCAGTTCTCGCAGCAACGCACCCTTGGTCTTCATTCATGTCCTCCGCTTGTTGTCGTACACGCGCAGCGTGCCGTTGGTGCCGGCACGGCCTGGCGTCCCTACTGAGACGATAGTCACTTTTCGTCGGAAATGGAACGTGTTCTACTTTTGTGGCGCGATCAGTTGGCCAGACCCTCGTCTTTGCTGCCGTAGCTCTCGCGCAGACGCGGCTTGACGACCTTGCCACCCGCGTTGCGAGGTAG
Organism: Gordonia sputi NBRC 100414; assembly: GCF_000248055.1. Classification (GTDB taxonomy): domain Bacteria; phylum Actinomycetota; class Actinomycetes; order Mycobacteriales; family Mycobacteriaceae; genus Gordonia; species Gordonia sputi. The sequence goes on from NZ_BAFC01000074.1 coordinate 3,176, forward strand.
TTCTTCGACGAGAACGATGTCCTTGGGCTGCTTGAACCGCGCCAGGTTCTCGTCGAGGTACGACTCCATCTCCTCGAGGGTGAGGTCGGCGCCGTCGACCGTCACCACCACGGCGACGGGCACCTCACCCCACTTAGGATCGGCCCGTCCGATCACAGCCGCCTCGGCAATCCTCGGGTGGCCGTAGAGGACGTTCTCGACCTCGGCGCAATAGATGTTCTCGCCGCCCGAGATGATCATGTCTTTTGCCCGGTCGACCACGTAGAGGAATCCCTCATCGTCGCGACGCACGAGGTCGCCGGAGTGGAACCAGCCTCCGCGGAAGGCATCCTGCGTGCCCTGCGGGTTCTGCCAATACCCGAGCATCATGTTCGACCCGCGGTACACGATCTCGCCGACCTCGCCGTCGGCGACGTCGTTCATCATCGGGTCGACGACGCGCGCGGTGACCGCCGGAACCACCTTGCCGATCGACCCGATCTTGCGCAGCGCGTCGGCGCCGTCGAGAACACAAGTGATGGGCGACATTTCGGTTTGTCCGAAAACCGCGACGTTGAGCGCGTCGGGAAAGGTCTCGTTCATCGCGTTCAGCACGGTGTCCGACGCTGGTGCGGCCCCCCAACTGATCACGCGGAACTTCACGTCCCGCGGTTTCGCCTGCTGCGCGGCGCAGACCGCCTGCCACTGCGCGGGCACGAGGAAGATCGACGTGATGCCCTCACGCTCACACATGTCGAGCATGTCGTCGGGGTCGAACGCGCCGAGAGGATGGATCACCGAGGTCGCGCCCATGTAGAACAGCGGTGCCATGGCACCGATCCCCGCGATGTGGAACATCGGTGCGACGCCTGCGCCGATGTCGTCACGTCGGGTGTGCAGTGCCTGTAGACAGGTGAGCGCCTGTGACTGCATATTCGTGTGAGTCAACATGGCACCCTTGGGTTTTCCCGTCGTCCCCGACGTGTACATGATCAGGGCAACGGTCTCTTCCGGGATGTCGATCTCCGGCAGGTCCGACGCGTCCTCTGCGATGAGGTCGGCGTAATCGAGATGCGCATCGTTGTCCGAACCGCCGACAACGATCACCTGGTCCACGTCGCCGGTCGCTGCGACGACCGCGTCGGCCAACGGAGCCAACATCGTCTCGGTCACGATCGTGCGGGCACCGCTGTCGGTCACGAGGAAGGCGATCTCGGCGGGACTCATCCTCACGTTGACCGGCACCGGAATCGCGCCGATGATGTTGGCGCCCAGGATCGCTTCGACGTACTCGGTTCGGTTGAGCAGGACCATCAGCACCCTGTCGCCGAAACCCACTCCCCGACGACTCAGCGCAGCGGCGAACGCATGAGTGCGCTCGTCGAGCTGCTTCCACGTCGTGGCACCCAAGAACTTGAGCGCGGGAGCGTCTGGCTGCATCAGCGCATGCCTGCGGACCTGGTTGTTCCAGTGGTTGCGGCGAGAACGCAGCGGCTCGGTATTGAGATCTTGCCCGGAGTCGACGGTCGCGGTCATGGAAACTCTCCTCGGTTTTCTCGACGTCAGTGACGGCGTGTGGTGCTGAACGCGGCGATGGCCGCCTGGAATTCGTCTGATTGCAGCAATCGGGTCTGGCCGTCGGTCTCGCGCGTGAGAGTTGCCTCGAACCCCGCGAGGGTGTTGGCGTCGAGCGCGGCCTTCGCCAGTCGCAACGCCTGCGTCGAACTCTGCGCGAATCGCTTGGCGACGCCCGCGATCTCGGCGTCGAGCGCGGTTCTGTCGTCGACGAGTCCGCTGATCAAGCCAGCGTCGAATGCTTCTGGCGCAGGCAACTTTTCGCCGAGAAGGACCAGCCGATTGGCGCGCGCCCGACCGATCGCGGCCGACACCGTCGCGGTCGCCCCACCGTCGGGCATGAGCCCGATGTTGGTGAATGCCAGAAGAAAGTAGGAACGTCGGGTCGCGAAGGTGAGGTCGGAGGCGAACGCCAGCGATGCACCGATCCCGACGGCGGCGCCGTCGACGGACGCAACAACCGGAACCTCGACAGAGCGCACGGCACGAGCCAACGCCGACCCTCCGCCGATCACAGAGGCCGCACTCCGCTCGTCGATGCCACCGTTCTCCGACGCCCGGGCAGCGATGTCGCGAATATCGGCGCCGGTGCTGAAGTGTCCTCCTGCGCCGTCGATGATCACCGCGCGTATGTCGTCCGCAGCGCATCGGATGGTGAGGAAGTCGATCAGCGCGCTCGAGGCGTCTCCGTTGAGCGCATTCATCCGTTCCGGACGATCGATCGTGACGCGGGCGATCCCCCGATCGTCAACCTCGGTCCTGATTCCGGTAGCGATTGAGGCGTCAGACCCTGCGCCACCAGTCGCCCGATTGTCAGACACAGCCCACCCCGTCGCTCGCCGATCGCGTGATCATGCCGCCACCATACATGCCAATGAGATGTAGACCACAGGAATTGCGATTAACTTAGCAAACTCATACGACGCCGCTACCTCCAGTTTTAGACGATTCAGCAATTTCTTCTCTAGCGAAGCCGCTCTCGCTCTACTCTGGACCGATGAGCAGTCAGCCCTCGACTGACCACCCTCCGACACACATCAACGGACAGCCACGTCGACGCCCCGCCGACCGCCGATCGCTGATTCTGCGTACCGCAGCACAGGAGTTCAGCGACCGCGGATACCACGCGGTGCGCCTCGAGGAGATCGCCGACATCGTGGGAATCTCGGCCCCCGCGCTCTACCGCCACTTCCCGACGAAATACGCACTCTTCGCCGAGGCCACCGGACTGCTCGCCGGCGAGCTGACCGAGGCACTCGAGACATCGCAGAGGGATCTCGAGTCGGCACTGACCGCTCTCGCACAATCGGCCATCGACCACCGCAGGACCGGTGGCCTCTACCGCTGGGATCAGCGCTATCTCGAGGGCGATGACGCCACGAAGGTAAAAGTCGTTCTCGTGGAACAGCATCGGCGAATCCGCGCAGCGCTTCTCGATGCACGCCCGAACATCCCCCGTCCCCACGCCGACCTTCTCGTCGCGGCGATCATCAGTGTCGTGGCAAGTCCGACCACACATCGGACTGCGTTGGCAGACCGAGAAATTCGCCGACTACTCGTCGCCACCGCGCTCTCGCTGGCCGACGTCGCGCCGCTGCTCGCCGCCGACGCCTCAGTCCAGCGCCCGCCGTCCGGGCTGGCGCCGGCGTCGAAACGCGAACTCATACTCACCGGATCGATCTCACTGTTCTCCGCACGAGGCTTCCGGGAGGTCACGATCGACGAGATTGCCGCTGCCGCAGGCATTCCCGCATCCGGCGTCTACCGCCACTTCGAGAGCAAAGCCGCGATACTGTCGGCGGCATTCTGGCGAGCGTCCGACCGCGTCAGTGCCGCCACTTCCGACGCACTCGCGGCGTCGACGACCAGCCGCGCAGCGCTCGAGTCGCTCGTTGCCCGCTACGTACGACTCTTCGTGCGCGACAACGCGCTCGTGACGGTCTACCTGAGCGAGATCGGGCACCTGGCCCCGTCGGAGCGCAGCGCGTTGCGACGCCAGCAACGCGCCAACGTCGACGAGTGGGCCGCATGGGTCACGCGCGACCGTGGCGACGCGATCAGCCGTGGACAGGCCCGCTTCCTCGTGCACGCGGCACTGAACGCCATCTCGGATCTGCTTCGACTACGCCGCCCACCAACCGCCGAGCAGGTCACCGCGATCGGCTGCGCCATTCTCGAAGGCCCCCGGCAGGGCCCACAGCAGCGCTGACGTGCTGGCTGCCTGATGTCAGACGGTCGCCAGATCGTCGAGCAACCACGTGCCGTTCCGCTTGGCGAGCGTGATCTCGACACGCGATTGGTACGGGATGCCGTCAGGAACCTGCGCGGCGATCTCCGACGACTTCACCGTCTGATCCAATGCCACGAGGACCACCGCACGGTCGGCAGTCACCGATTCGATCCCCGCGCGCTGCGCCTTCGACGTCGACACTCCCTTGGCGTTCGCGTTGCCCTTGCGCGCATCCTGCGACGACGCGATATAGGTCTTACCGAACTCCGGGGTGGATATCTGCGTGATTCGACGATCGAGATCGCCGTAGTCGGCGGGGTCGTAGGTGGTCAGCTCGACGGCGTAGCGACGCGCGGTGTCGAGGACTGTTGTGCGATCGGCATCCGACGGTCCTGCGTCAGACGCTCGGCGATCTGCCTGCGCGTACAGGTACGCGAGTACCCCGGTCGAGATCGCGAGGACCACCACGAACGATGCCAGCACACCGACCAGTAGCCGCCCGCGGCCCGGGCGCGTCGCTCGTGCGGCGCTCTCCGCCTCGGCTCCCACGCCACCGCTCTTCTCGCCGCGACTCTTCTCAGTACGGCCACTCGTGGTGTCGAGTTTGCGTGGCACCCGGTCGGCGGCCTCGGCGCGCAGTTGTTCACGCCTGCTGCGATTCGCCGCGAGGAACTCATCTCCGTCGAGTGGCGAGACGTCGGCGCTGGTCGGCCCGGCGCTCTCGGCCTCCACGCTGTCCTCTGCCTGCACACTCTCCTCGGCCTGCACGCTCTCCTCGGCCTGCACGCCGTCGTCGGATGGGATTCGCGATTTGGGCATGGCAACCAATCTAGCCATCGATTGTGTGGTCCAGACCACGGCCCGACATATCACATATATGATTTAGCCAGAGCAGCCTACGGGCTTCGCATATCGAGAGGACAACAGTGAACTTCACTGAGGAACAGCGCGCATTCGCGACGTCTGTCGCCGATTTCTGCCAACGCGAGGTCGGTACCCGTGACCAGCGCAATCGCTACACAAAAGACGGGAGGGAGCTGCACTCGCGCGAGCTTTACCAGAAGATGGCCGACCTCGGCTGGGCGGGCATCATGTTGCCCGAAACCTACGGCGGGTCGGGCGCCGGCAATGTCGAGATGTGCATCCTGCTCGAAGAAGCGATGCGCGGCATGGCACCCATCGGCGGGATCGGGCCCACCTTCATCACCGCCCTCGCCTACAACCGATTCGCCGACGACCAGCTCAAGAAGGAAGTCCTGACCGGGGTCGTCAACGGCGATGCGCTGTCGATCTCGATGTCGGAGCCCGAGGCCGGTTCCGACGTCGCCAACCTCACGTGCCGTGCCGAGAAGGTCGACGGCGGGTGGGTCATCAACGGGCAGAAGACCTGGTGCTCCAACGCACACTTCGCACGGTCGATCCTGCTGATCGCCCGCACCTCGAACACCGGCAAGAAGCACGAGGGAATCACGCAGTTCCACATCCCTGCCGACACACCGGGTTTGGAGATCAAGGGCATCGACACGCTCGGCGGTCGAGAGGTCAACGATCTCTACTTCACGGACTGTCGAGTGCCCGACTCGGCGGTCGTCGGCGAGGTCGGCAACGGCTGGAATCAACTCATGGCCGGACTCAACACCGAGCGACTCATCCTCGCGGCCATGCAACTCGGTGTGGCCGAGCGATCATTTGCCGACACACTGGCGTTCATCACCGAGCGCAAACAGTTCGGGCGTCCCATCGGGTCGTTCCAGGTTCTGCGGCATCGCATGGCCGACCTAGCCACGGAGATCGAGTGCACCAAGCAACTCGTCTACTCGGTGGCTCAACTCGCCGACGACAATCCCACCAAGCTCCTCCCCCGCGAGGCGTCGATGGCGAAACTCAAAGCCACCGAAACCTCCAAGCGCATGACCATCGATGCCATGCAGATGATGGGAGGCTACGGCTACGCAACGGAATTCGACGCCGAGCGCTTGATGCGTGGTGCGATCATCTCGACGGTCTACGGTGGCACCAATGAGATCCAGCGCGACATCATCGGCAAGACCTTCGGACTCTGACGGATCGAGGGCGCCGCGACGGATTCCTCGGCGCCCTCAACTGTCCGAAGAGGTTGCCGCACACCTGAGACACCGCATCATGACCGCCGACATCAGACCCGGCGAATTCATCAGGCTCGACGACATCGCGGCCGAGCTGGGCGTCAGTGTGACCCCTGTGCGCGAGGCGTTGCTGACCCTGCGTGGCGAGGGCATGGTCGACCTCGAGCCGCACCGCGGATATCGGGTCGGTCCGCTCGACCGTGTCGACGTCGACGACCTGTTCTGGTTGCAGGGCGAGATTGCGGTGCGGCTCGCTCTGCGCACCGCAGCCGCGGTGACATCCGACGACCTCGACGAGTTGCAGTGGTGGACGCGACGACTGCGCACAGCAGTCGAGAGTGGCGATGAGAATGGCGTCATCGAGGCGGAGTTCGAGTTTCACCGCGCGCACAACGTCATCGCGGGAGGCACCAAGTTGGCATGGTTCCTCCTCGCGGCCACGCGGTACACACCCGCACGGCTCTACGCCAACGACCCCGAGTGGGGCCACACCGCGGTCGACAGCCATGAACGACTGATCGACGCCTACCGTTCATCCGACGTCGACGAGGCGGTGGTGCAGACACGTCGCCAATTCACCGATGGCGCAGCACGTTTGACTCGCCACCTCGAACAGAGCGGCATCTGGGGCGCAACCGACTCAGACCGAACCCAGGTCTGACGCGACCCACTGTTGTGGTCGCACAACGACTTTCGTCTGCTTACCGTGCTCGGAGGTGGCGAATTCGACGTAGCCCGCGACTTTCTCGGCAGGCAGGTACCGCGTCGCCATCTCGACGAGATCGTCCTTGGTTCCGTCGACGTAGTCGATCACCTGACCCGACACCGCGGCGTAGGCAATCGTTGGCGAGACCACCTCGGCCATGACAGTGCAGCGCCCGGCTGCACGCAACAGCGAGATCTTGCGTGACTCGGCACCTGTCAGAAACCAGAGGTCGCCGCCGGGACTGTACTGATACCAGATCGGCACCACCAGGGGGGCGCGGTCGGCGCCCGCCTCTATCGAGAGCGCGCCGATGTGCGGCTGCGCGAGAAATGCTTGCCGTTGTTCCTTGTTCATCGCCATGACCCGAGGCTAGTGATTTCCTCCGTCGAGCGTCGGCACCCAGTTCTACGGCCGCAACTCAGTGGGCGAGCTTGAGTCCCACCACGGACACGATGATGAGAAAGATCAAGCCGGCCTTGATCAGGGACGCTGATTCCGCACCGGTCACCATCGCATACGTGACTGTCAGCGCGGCTCCGATACCAACCCAGATCGCGTAGGCGGTGCCAGTTGGCAACTCCCGCAACGCAAACGCCAGCCCGGCCATCGATCCGATGAGCGCGACGGCGAAGACAATTGTGGGGACGATCTGGGTGAACCCGTGCGACTTACCGAGAGCAGTCGCCCACACGGCCTCGAGAACACCAGAAATGATCAACACGATCCACGACACGAGACGTCGAACCTCCGAGCGCCGTCTTGTCGCTGGCCGGGTACGGCGCGCCTCGTCCGGTTGTCAGCATTGACAATGTCAATACTAGCAAATCGGACACCCGAAAATTCCTGGCGCGAGACGCTACTCCGACGAACCACCCTTGCCGACTGCGACCACTCCCGCCCCCACCACCACGATCGCAAGGCCGAAGATCGTGTAGAGCCACGCGGCGACCCCGCCACCGTAGTTGTCGATGTCACCGATACCTGCAGCAGCGAAGATGAGTCCCATCGCGATCGCCAGTCCGGGAAGTACATAGAAGAGCGGTGAATGCGTTGACACGGCGTTGACCTCCTCGACACTCCACCTTCCGTCGCTGACCGACGGAAGTGTTGGTCACGATCAACGTTAGAACCAGCTCCACGCCCACGACAGGGTATTTGGTCGAGTCTCCGCACTCCGAAGGACAAAACAAGAAAGGCCCGGCGGATACCGGGCCTGACCTGCTCTAACTCTGCTCCCCCAACTGGACTCGAACCAGTAACCGTTCGATTAACAGTCGAATGCTCTGCCAATTGAGCTATGGGGGATTGCTCTCGATTCGGGCGCCGCGAACAGCACCAGAACCGAACGCTGACTCTAGCGTATGGACTCACGTCAGGACAAAACGGCTGGTCACGGGGGTGCGAGGCAGAGCCGGTCTGGCGACGTCCCGGACACAAGACATCACATCGTCTAGTAGCACCATCGTGCCTTTCCGGAGATGCAGTGCGATAGGGTGTCAGCGCTGGCCCGGGTAGCTCAGTTGGTTAGAGCCGTCGACTCATAATCGATAGGTCGCGGGTTCAAGTCCCGCCCTGGGCACGCCCAACCCCTTCCCGCAGATCCGAGTGCGGGAAGGGGTTTCGCGTCTCAACGCCTCGAACCGCCCGCCCGGTGACCCGACCCACATTCGCGCCACCACGAGCTGAGAATTTCGGTCGCTTCGCTGTCGCAGCGCAGCCGTCGAGCCGCAATCCCGGGGCACAGGAACTAGGGGAAGCGTTCTTTCCGCGGGTCTCTTCGGTTTCCCCGCGCAACTTCTGGCGGAAGGGTCAGCAACCCGAGGAAGGATTCCTTCCCCTACTTTCCGTCGGGCGGGCGGCCCGAGAGCCGTGCAGTTCGACGCCGCGCGACGTCGAGCGGTCGTGCAGCTCGACGTCGAGCCGCGATCCCGAGGCGCAGGAACTAGGGGAAGCGTTCTTTCCGCGGGTCTCTTCGGTTTCCCCGCGCAACTTCTCGGGGACAGGTCAGGAACCCGAGGAAGGATTCTTTCCCCTACTTTCTGCGGGGCCGCCCCGGCCCGACTAGCCGTGCCGCCCTGCCCCGAGCAGCCCAACCCCCCGCCCGGTGACCCGACCCACATTCGCGCAACCACGAGTGAAACCTCGCGTCAACTGGCCGATCGGTCAGGTGTCGCCCCATACTTTCGGTAGGCCATCGAGCCGAGAATTCCGGTCGCTTCGCCGTCGCAGCGCCGCCGTCGCCCACTGTCCGAGCCCGAGGAGGCGAGCTGATGAGTGCAGACCACATCTGGGGACGCCCGCGCCCAACGCCCGACCGCTGCGAAGGCCCCCACACGTACTCCGGTGGCTGCCGGTACAACTCCGAGGATCCGCACCGGCCGATGTTCCCCGAGGAACTGCGACCAGGCGGCAGGCTCAACGCCGCCTGACCACCGTCATCCGACGTCGACGACAGGGTCGACGGCCTGCTCGAGCAGACTGCGTCGATACGCCTCCAACGCCACGAGGTCGCCGAATACCGCGTGATAGCCGTCGGGGTCGTCACCCGGGGCCATGCGGCGCAGCCGTGACTTGATGTCGGCGATCTGCGCGCCCACCCAGACCTCCTGCAGTCGGGCCAGCACACTGCCGATGTAGCGCGAGATGTTCTGCTCGCTGACCGGCATCGGTTCGACGGCGAGTTCGGTCACCATCGGCCCGACGACGGGGTTGTCGACCTCGTGGTTGACGGCGTCGATCCACTCGGTGCCGCCCATCCCCGACGACGTGCCACCCAACGCCGACATCGCATTTCGGACGCCGGTGTAGGCGGGTTCGGTGAAGCACTCCTCGGGCAGCGAATCGAAGACGGTGCCCGCGATGGCCGGGTATTGCAGTGCCGCCTTGAGCGCCTCGCGCTGCGGCCAGAGGCGGGGGTCATCCGGGTTGGGTCGCCCGGGTCCCGGCGCCTTCTCCGCTTCGGGACGGTCACGACGCATCTGCCGCCCACGCCCCGACGCCGATGCACGTCCGCTCACCCGAGCGACGCGCGCACCCTCCTCACGGACCCGCGCGAGAACCTGCCCGACTTCTTCCCAGCCGACCCAACCGGCGAGTTGACGGGCGTACTCGTCGCGCAGCGCCACGTCTTTGATCCGGGCCACCACCGGCACCGTGTCGCGCAGTGCGTGGACGCGACCCTCCGCGGTGTTCAGATCGAACCCGGCCAGCAGGGCCTTGATCGCGAACTCGAACATCGGCACTCGACGCGCGATCAGATCCCGGACCGCGGCGTCTCCCCTGTTCTGCCGCAACTCGCACGGGTCCATGCCCTCCGGCGCGATGGCGACGAAGGTCTGACCCGCGATGGATTGCTCGCCTTCAAACGCCTTGAGCGCCGCAGCTTTTCCGGCCGCGTCGCCGTCGAAGGTGTAGATCACCTCACCGCGGAAATACGAGTCGTCCATCATCAGACGACGGATTAGCGCCAGGTGATCCTCACCGAATGCGGTGCCACACGAAGCGACAGCAGTCGTCACCCCCGACAGGTGCATCGCCATCACGTCGGTGTATCCCTCGACCACGACGACCTGATGACTCTTGGCGATGTTCTTCTTGGCGTGATCGAGCCCGAACAACACCTGAGACTTCTTGTACAGCATGGTCTCCGGCGTGTTCATGTACTTGCCGAGGTTGTCGTCGTCGAACAGCTTGCGCGCACCGAAACCGATGATGTCTCCACCGAGATTGCGGATCGGCCACAGCAGACGGCGATGGAATCTGTCGATGGGGCCCTTGCGGCCCTGCTTCGACAGGCCGGCTGCCTCCAGTTCGGCGAACTCGAAGCCCTGCGACAGCAACGCCTTGGTCATCGTGTCCCAGCCTGCGGGGGCGTAACCGCAGCCGAAGGCCGACGCCGCAGCGGCGTCGAAGTTCCGTTCGGTGAGGTAGTCGCGCGCAATCTGCGCGTCGGGGGTTCGCAACTGCTCGGCGTAGTACTTCTGCGCGGCGGCGTTGGCAGCTACCAAGCGGGCGCGGGTTCCGCGATCACGTGCGACCGACGTCCCGCCACCCTCGTAGTGGATCTGATATCCGATCCGGTCGGCGAGTTGCTCGACGGCCTCGACAAAGCTGACGTGCTCCTGCTTCTGCAAGAAGCTGTAGACATCGCCACCCTCGCCGCATCCGAAGCAGTGGAAATGACCGTGATGCGGACGGACGTGAAACGACGGCGTCTTCTCGTCGTGGAAGGGACACAGACCCTTGAGTCGGTCGGCACCGGCCGGACGCAATGCGACGTAGTCGCCGATGATCTCCTCGATGCGTGTCTGTTCACGGATTGCCGTGATGTCACGATCGGGAATTCGGCCTGCCACGTGCCCAGTGTAGTGACCTCTGCGGTTCGCCTCGTCCGCTACATCCACAAGCGCGCGGACCGACCCCGAACACGCACGGCTTCCGACGACGGATCGGCTACGGTCGAAAGCGGGGGGCCGAGTCGTCGCACCGAGGAGTACCTATGGCTACATCGTCGTTGTCCACCGCAGAGCAGGCCCGACTCACCAGCGGCAAGAACTTCTGGCAGACCAAGTCCGAGGGCGACCTGCCGTCGATCGCAATGACCGACGGCCCGAGCGGACTGCGCAAACAAGAGGGCTCCTCCGACGCGCTCGGCTTGTCGGAGAGCGTTCCCGCGACCTGCTTTCCGCCCGCTGTCGGACTCTCCCAGACCTGGAACCCCGACCTTGCCGACCGCATCGGCAAGGCCATCGGCACCGAGGCACTCGCCCGCCAGGTCTCGGTCGTTCTCGGCCCCGGCATCAACCTCAAACGCTCCCCGCTCGGCGGCCGCAACTTCGAGTACTACTCCGAGGATCCGTTCCTGTCGGCGGCATTCGGCGAAGCATGGGTGCGCGGCGTGCAGAGCGTCGACGTCGGTGCGTCGCTCAAGCACTTCGCGGCCAACAACCAGGAGACCGATCGCATGCGGGTGAGCGCGGCAATCGACGAGCGCACACTGCACGAGCTATACCTTCGAGCGTTCGGCCACATCGTCCGCACCGCACGACCCTGGACGGTGATGTGCTCGTACAACCGCATCAACGGTGTCCACGCGAGCGAGAGCCGCGAGCTACTCACCGGAATCCTGCGAGACACTTGGGGATTCGACGGCGTGGTGGTCAGCGACTGGGGTGCGGTGGTCGACCGCGTCCGCTCGGTGGCCGCCGGACTCGACCTGATGATGCCGTTCGGGGGCGACGAACTCGACGACGACGTGGCGGCCGCTGTGGATGACGGCCGCCTCGACCCGCAGGCACTGCAGGAGTCTGCCGACCGGATGATCGCGCTCGTCGAACGAGCAGCACCGCACATCCGTTCGGAGAACGGCACATTCGACGTCGACGCCCATCACTCGCTGGCGCGTGAGGCGGCCGCGCAGGCGATCGTGTTGTTGCGCAACGACGACGACCTCCTCCCCTTCGACAGCTCCGAAAAGTTGGCCGTCATCGGCACGATGGCCGCGCAACCGCGCTATCAGGGCGGCGGGTCGTCGAAGGTCAACGCCACCAAGGTCGACATCCCGCTCGACGAGATCAAGCGGCACGCCGACTCCGAAGTCGTCTACGCCGCCGGATACACCACCGACGACAACGATTCCCAGAACCGCAGCGACCTGATTTCCGATGCCGTCGCCGCGGCGCGATCCGCGACCAACGTCGTGCTGTTCCTCGGACTCGCCGAGCACCAGGAGTCAGAGGGATTCGACCGGACCACCATCGACCTTCCCTCCGATCAGCTCGAACTCGCAGGGGCGGTACTGGCCGCGAATCCCCGTACGGCCGTGGTGCTCTCACGCGGCGGAGTGCTCCGCGTCGCACCGCTCCTGGCGCCCGCGATCCTCGACGGCGCGCTCCTCGGACAGGCGGGCGGAGGCGCCATCGCCGACGTTCTGTTCGGCAGCGTCAATCCGTCCGGGCGACTGTCGGAGACCATTCCGCTGCGTCTCGAGGACAACCCGAGCTACCTGAACTTTCCCGGCGAGTTCCAACACGTCACCTACGGCGAGGGACTCTTCATCGGCTACCGCTGGTACGACGCGCGCAAAATGAACGTCTCCTATCCGTTCGGACATGGCTTGTCCTACACCGACTTCGACTACCGCGACCTCTCGGTCACCGAGAATGCCGACGGCCTGACCGTCGAGGTGACCGTCGCCAACGTCGGCAAGGTCGACGGACGCGAGGTCGTGCAGGTCTATTCAGGCATCGAGACGTCGTCGGTCTCGCGGCCGGTGCGCGAACTGAAAGCGTTCGCGAGCGTCGACGTCAAGGCGGGCGACGAGCAGCGCGTGACCATCAGCGTGCCGCGAGATGTGTTGGCGTACTGGGATGTTCGCGTCCACGATTTCCTCGTCGAAGGCGGAACGTATCGGATCGACGTGGGAGCGTCGAGTCGCGATATCCGCGTGCACGCCGACGTCGAGGTCAAGGGAGACGAGATCTCCGTCCCGCTGACCACCAATTCGACGATCGCCGAGGTGGTTTCGGTCCCCAGCGGCAAGGACGCGTTGACCGAATTGGTCAAGAGCTCCTTCCCCGACGTCACCGAGGCCGACGGCCCGGGGCTGCTCGCCATGATCGGCTCGGTGCCTGTCGACAGACTGCCGGAGTTCACCACGGGCGCGGTCACCAAGAAGGCGCTGGCGGAAAAGCTCGACGCCGTCAACGCCGGGAACTCATCCGCCCAGTAGTGTGCAGCCCAGCAGTCTCAGCCCAGGTGCGCCTGGGCGCCGGAGTTCTGTTTGTCCATCCGTTCGAGGCGTCCCTCGGTCATCGAGGCGATCTGGTCGACGATGACACGCAGTCGCGCGGCGTCGGTCTCGGCGGCCTGCCAGGTCGGAACGAAGATCGGATCGAGTCCTCCGGGAGCCGCGGCCATCAACCACCCCGCGACCCGGTGGATGCGCTCGCGTTGGCGGGCCTGGTGCGACTTGTGGCGTTCGTTGGAGAAGATGAATCGCAGCGCCAAGGTCTTGAGGATCGCAACCTCGGCAGCGATCAGCGGTGGCACGGTGAGGTCGGCGTCGTAGCGAGAAATCGAGCGCCCGCCGACCTGTTCTCGGGTACCCGTGATGGCGGCGGACGCGAACCTGCCGATGAGTTCACTCGTGAGTCTCTTGAGCCGTACAGACGCGTCGAGACTGCCGTCGAACACCCCGACCGCCCGCACGATGTCCATCTGCGAGAGCCTGCCCGCGGCGTCGATCAGCGGTTCCGGTTCGAGCTCGGGAAATTCTGCGACACCTATCGCCGCCAGCGTGCGTTGATCGTCCGGGTCGCCGAGTGACCGGAGATCGATGCGGTTGGCGATGACGCCGTCTTCGAGGTCGTGGACCGAATACGCGACGTCGTCGGACCAGTCCATGACCTGCGCTTCGATACACTGCCGATCGCCGGGCGCACCCTGCCGAACCCACGCCAGGGTGTCGGCGTCGTCGTCGTACGCACCGAACTTGCGGGCCGGCGGCCGACGCAGCCACGGGTATTTGAGGGTCGCGTCCAACGACGCGCGGGTCAGGTTGAGACCCGCGGACGCGCCGTCGGCGTCGAGAAGTTTCGGTTCGAGCCGCGTGAGGATGCGCAGGTTCTGCGCATTGCCCTCGAACCCGCCGATGTCGACGGCGACCTCGTCGAGCGCTCGTTCGCCGTTGTGTCCGTACGGCGGATGCCCGATGTCGTGGGCGAGACCTGCGAGTTCGACGAGGTCTGGCTCGCAGCCGAGACCGATCGCGATCCCCCGCCCGATCTGCCCGACCTCGAGCGAATGCGTGAGACGGGTACGCGGAGTATCACCCTCGCGTGGTCCGACGACCTGGGTTTTGTCGGCGAGCCGACGCAGTGCGGCCGAATGGAGTACGCGCGCACGGTCGCGCGCGTACTCGCTGCGGTGATCTGTCCTGGTGCCGGGCAGGCTGGCCGTCTTCGCGCCCTCGCGAACGATGCGCTCGACGGCCTCCTCGCCGTACTCGGCAGTCGGAGGTATACCGGTCCGGCCAGAGAGCGGGGTACTAGTCAAGCACCCAGCCCCGACCGACCGCGAAGTCGGTGACGCGCTGACGGATGGCGACGATCTGCTTGGCAGTCAGGTCGCCGGAGGCGTCGAGGAGCAGTTCGGTGATCTCCTCGGTGAACGCCGCTGAGTCGAGTGACCCGCCGCCTCCGCGCGGACGTCGACGGTCGGCCCCGTGTGAGCGATCCGAACCGTGTGAGCGACCGTGGTGATCGTGCGAATCGCGACGATGCGGGCGCCCCGATCCCGACTCGTCGGCCGGCGCTTCTTCGGTGACCGCGACGTTGACCGCCTTGGCCCCGCGATCGGTTTCCTCGATGTCGAACGAGACCTTGGCACCCGGCTTCAACGAATCCTCGTCGATGTCGATGTCATTGATGTGCAAGAACACATCGGCACCGCCCGACTCCGGGGCCAGGAATCCGAATCCTCTATTCGTGTCGTAATGCACGACTTTCCCGCTGACCGCCACGACTCCACTCACTCTCCTCGCCGCCCGGTCGGACCCCGTGTCCGGCCACGCACGGCAAACTCTCCTCAATTGTGACAGACCACCGCAGGTCAGGCCTACTCAACGACCGACCCGCGACCCGTAGACGTCACGCCCCGAGCAGTTTGCTCCCGAGATATTCGACGACGCGGTCCAAGGCGATGCGCTCCTGGCTCATCGTGTCGCGTTCGCGAATCGTGACGGCCTGATCGTCGAGGGTGTCGAAATCGACCGTTACGCAGAACGGTGTTCCGACCTCGTCCTGCCTGCGGTAGCGCTTGCCGATCCCCTGCGC
This sequence comes from Gordonia sputi NBRC 100414, assembly GCF_000248055.1. Classification (GTDB taxonomy): domain Bacteria; phylum Actinomycetota; class Actinomycetes; order Mycobacteriales; family Mycobacteriaceae; genus Gordonia; species Gordonia sputi. Next base: position 18,605 of record NZ_BAFC01000074.1, read on the forward strand.
GTCGTCGAAGTCGACGTTCCAGTACTTGCGCAACTCTGCGGCGAGATCCTTGGCCTTCGGTGACAGCTTCTCGTTGCGCGAGAGCGGCAGCACCGCCACCTTCACCGGGGCAAGTCGACGATCGAGGCGGAGCACAGTGCGGGTATCGGTGCCGCCCTTGGCATTCGGCACCTCTTCCTCGGTCAGCGCGTCGCACAGGAATGCCATCACCGAACGGGTCAGACCGGCCGCGGGCTCGATCACGTACGGGGTGTAGCGCTCGCCCGTCGCCTGATCGAAGAACGACAGGTCTTCACCCGAATGCTTGGCGTGGGTGGACAGATCGAAGTCGGTGCGATTGGCGACGCCTTCGAGTTCGCCCCACGGGTTGCCCGAGAAGCCGAACTTGTACTCCACGTCGACGGTGCGCTTGGAGTAGTGCGACAGCTTTTCCTTGGGGTGGTCGTAGAGCCGCAGATTCTCCGGATTGATACCGAGATCGGTGTACCAGGCGAATCGCTGATCGATCCAGTACTGGTGCCATTCCTCGTCTTCACCCGGCTTGACGAAGAACTCCATCTCCATCTGCTCGAACTCGCGGGTGCGGAAGATGAAGTTGCCCGGGGTGATCTCGTTGCGGAAACTCTTGCCGATCTGCGCGATACCGAACGGCGGCTTCTTACGCGAGGTCGTCATGACGTTCTTGAAGTTGACGAAGATTCCTTGCGCGGTCTCCGGACGGAGGTAGTGCAAGCCCTCCTCGTCGTCGACAGGTCCCAGGTAGGTCTTCATCAGACCGCTGAACGCACGCGGCTCGGTCCAATTGCCCGGCTGCCCCGTCTCCGGGTCGTTGATGTCGGCAAGACCGTTCTCAGGAGGGTGGCCGTGCTTGAGCTCGTAGGCCTCGATCAGGTGATCGGCGCGGTAGCGCTTGTGGGTGTAGAGCGATTCGACGAGCGGATCGGTGAAGACCTCGACGTGACCGCTGGCTTCCCACACGGGCCGCGGGAGGATGACCGACGAATCGAGTCCGACGACGTCGTCGCGACTGGTGACCATGCTCCGCCACCACTGCCGCTTGATGTTCTCCTTGAGCTCCACTCCGAGCGGCCCGTAGTCCCACGCCGACCGTGTCCCGCCGTAGATCTCGCCGCTCGGGTACACGAGACCCCGACGCTTGGCGAGGTTGACGACGGCTTCGACTTTGGCAGGGGCAGCATTCGACGGGCGGGAGGCCACAGGGATCTTTCTCCACGGACGTTGGGACAGGTCACAAACTTCTCGCCGACGCGCAGGCCGGCAACCCTTACAGCCTAGCCGTCGGCCGACGACGCCTGACCAGCGCCGTCGAGCATCCCCTGGTGCGGCCAACGCAACCAGTGGGGCGTCGACCACAAATGACAACCACTTCCTTTAAGATGGAGGGATGGGAACTCGCGGCCAGTGTTCAGAAGACCTCGGCTCGCGCAGCGTCGGCGCCCGCGATGTTGCTGCGCGCGAGGCCGCCAGCGACCTGCTCAGAGCACTCGCATCGCCCATGCGGATCGCCATCGTGTTGGCACTGCAGGAAGACGCCCGCTGCGTGCACGAGCTGGTCGGCTCGCTCGGCGTGAGCCAGCCCCTGGTCAGCCAGCACCTGCGCGTACTGAAGGACGCGGGCGTCGTGCGCGGTGAACGCAACGGCCGCGAAATCATGTACTCGCTGATCGACGACCACCTCGCACACATCGTCACCGACGCCCTCACACACGCGACCGAACCGCGTCCGACGACGCAGCCGACTAGTCCGGATGCGCCCGCCGCGAACACTGCAGCCGCGAACACGGCAGCCACTAACACCGGGGCGCCATCGACAACTCACAGCGACGAAGCGGCCCGATGAGCAGCACCGACACCACGGCGACGACCGACACCGCAGCACCCACCGACACCGCGGGCCGCGAGCGTCCCGTCACCGGCATCCGTTCCACCCGGCAACGCGCGGCAATCGCCGACGCACTGTCGGAAGGCGACGACTTCCGCTCGGCTCAGGAACTTCACGAGCAACTCAAGGCGCGTGGCGAATCGATCGGATTGACCACCGTCTATCGCAATCTGCAGGCACTGAGCCAAGCGGGTCAGATCGATGCTCTCTGGGACGGTTCGGGCGAGATGCGCTACCGGAACTGCTCGTCGGTGCATCACCACCACCTGGTGTGCCGGGTGTGTGGAACGACGGTCGAGGTCCAGGCGGAGCCTGTGGAGCGCTGGGCGTCGAAGATCGCGGCAGAACACGGATTCAGCGACATCCACCACACCGTTGAGGTGTTCGGAGTGTGCGCCGACTGCCGCGCCGCACGCTGACACTCCGCGGAGATCAGCTCGCGTCGACGAGCTTGCGGGCGATGTCGTCGCCGCCGGAGAGCACGATGTGCAGCACCGTCAGCAGTGGGATGTCGGTGAGGCCGTCGACCGGAAATGTGTAGTACTGCAACACATCTGTGGTGACGCCGGTCAGATCGGAGCGTCGTAGGTTACCGAAGCTCAGCGTCGCGTCCAGTTCTTCGACGTCGGAACGGAGCGCGTCGGTGTTGGGAAGGTTGAGCGCGAGCAACTGCGCCACCGAGACCACCTGAAGGTCGTCGGCCAGCGCGATGACGCGAACCGACGCTCGCGTCGAGCCGACGGCCACAACCACCGATTCTGCGTCGGCGTCGGTGACGTCGCCGATCTCGGTCAGGAGCGCGGCCACCCTGTCGAGGAGAACCTGTTGCGCGGCAGAAGAATTCGGGCCCGACTCATTGCTCATCGACTCATCGCTCACCGACTACTCACGCTCACTCCGTCGTCATCACGCCGCCGAAGCGACGGTCGCGAGACGCGTACTCGACGCACGCTGCCCACAGGTCGCGGCGATCGAAATCGGGAAACAGCTTCTCCTGATAGACCATCTCGGCGTAGGCCGACTGCCAGAGCAGGAAGTTCGAGATGCGCTGCTCCCCCGACGGACGCAGGAACAGGTCGACGTCGGGCATATCGGGCTCGTCGAGATACTTCGCGAACGACGCCTCGGTGATCCGCTCGGGATCGAGCTCGCCCGCCGCGGCGCGTCGAGCGATCTCCTTTGCCGCGTCGGCGATTTCGGCTCGTCCGCCATAGTTCACGCACATCGTCAGGGTCATGACCGTGTTGTCCTTGGTCAGTTCCTCGGCCACCTCGAGTTCTTTGATCACGCTGCGCCACAGGCGTGGTCGGCGTCCGGCCCAGCGCACGCGCACGCCCATCTCGTTCATCTCATCGCGACGGCGTCGGATCACGTCGCGGTTGAAACCCATCAGAAACCGGACCTCGTCGGGGCTGCGCGACCAGTTCTCCGTCGAGAACGCGTAGGCCGACAACCACGTCACGCCCATCTCGATGCAGCCACAGACGGTGTCCATGAGGACCGCCTCGCCACGCTTGTGCCCCTCGGTACGCGGCAGTCCACGCTCGGTGGCCCACCGGCCGTTGCCGTCCATCACGAGCGCGACGTGGCGTGGGATCAGTTCGGCGGGCAATGCGGGCGGCGTAGCGCCGCTCGGATGCGGGTCGGGTGGACGAACCGCGCGTCGTTCCTGTGCTGCGGCTTGCTTTGCCCGTTCATCCCGAGCCGCGGACCGCGACCGTAGCGCCATCGCCGGCTCCTCTCACGTTCGGTGAAACCAGACTATGAGGGGTTGCGCGTTCGATGAGCGGCAGGGTGCGCAATTGGCGCTCGAGGTGCCATTGCAGATGCGCGGCGACCAATCCGCTGGCTTGACGTCGTAGCGATTCGGTCGCGTCCGCGGTGTGTTCCCACTGCCCCCGGTACAACGAGTCCATGAGGTCGAGGACGCCGGGCGACGGGGTCGCGGCTCCCGGCGGACGACAGTGCAGGCACACCGCACCACCGGCAGCGACGTGGAACGCCCGATGCGGGCCAGGCGAAGCGCAGCGTGCACACACATCCAACGCGGGCATCCAGCCTGCACAGTGCATTGCCCTGAGCAGGAAGGCGTCGAGGATCAGCCCTCCCGGCCGTCGATCATCTGCCAGCGCCTCGAGGGCACCGACGGTGAGGCGGTGCAACTGCGCGGCGGGAGCACGTTCCTCACCGGCAAGGCGTTCCGCAGTCTCGAGGACGGCGCACGCCGTGGTGTAGCGGGCGTAGTCGGCGACGATCGCGTCGGCGAACGCGTGGATCGAATGGACCTGTGTGACGACGTCGAGGTTGCGTCCCGGATAGAGGTGCACGTCGACGTGGGCGAACGGTTCCAACCGGGCACCGAACTTCGACCTCGTCCGTCGCACGCCCTTGGCGACCGCACGCACCAATCCGTGCTCCGCGGTCAGCAACGTGATGATGCGGTCGGCTTCACCGAGCTTGTGCTGGCGCAGCACAACCGCTTCATCCTGGTAGAACCTCACCGTGCCATTGTTCCACCGGCGACCGACATGGCCCGCCGAGACATGCCGCTAACCGCTGCCACTTCCGGAGTCGCCCGGCTCACGCTCGTGGGAGCCGACATGAGTGCCTGCCGTCGCCTCTCGCTTGCGGGCGCTGGCGCCCGCGACCCCGGCCACGTGCTGGGGTGCAGGCGTGGTGATCGTCGGGAGGCTGCCGCTTCCGCCGTCGAAGATCTTGGCCATCCGCGGCGTCAGGCGCATGCCGCCGGGGAAGCGATGCCAGCCCTTGTGGTCGTAGAACTTGGTTCCCGCCCAGCCGAGCAGTCCGCCCACGATCAATCCGATGATCGTCTGGATCACCGCCCGGCCGAGGCCGGCATCCCAGTCGGCATCGAAGTACAGGATCGAGCGAACCCCGAGGTACACCAGATGCATCGGCTCGACCGACGCGATCCAGGCGAACAGTCGTGGACTGGCCTCCAGCGGCACGGTGCCACCCGACGACGGCAGGCCGAGAATCACGAAGAACACCAGATTCAGGATCAGACCGGGGTTTCCGAAGACGGCCATCGCCGACGCCGCCGACACACCGACGGCGAAGATCACCAACACCGAATACGTCCACAACACAAACGCGTTCGGTAACGAGGTCCCCACCGCCGTACAGACACCGATGTACAGCGCCGACTGGATGAACGCGATCAGCAACATGATCGTCCACTTGGCGGCGAGAGTTCCCCAGCGCGAGATCGGCAGTCGCAGACGCAGTTGGTAGAAGGGGCCGAATTCGATGGGTGTCTGGCCGAGCGCGGCGTCGACCACGATGCTCACCATCATCGCGCCGGTAAAACCGGCGAGAATCAGCAGCAGTGTGTAGTAGAACGCCGACAATCCGTTTCCGGAGCCCTCGGGCAGCGGATTGGGTTCGACGGTCCGCACGTCCACCGGTTGCGAGAGCGCGAGTTGCGCTGCGCCGCTGAACGGTACGTTGGCCTTGGCGAGTTGCTCTCTGACCGACTGCGTGAGCTGGTCGCCCACCTGCTTGTTGACCTGCGTCGACACCCGCTCAGAAAATGTCGTCGTGATAGCCGAGGCGAAGGTTCCCGACCCGCGATTGATGTAGATGTCGATCGGCAGCTTCTCGGGCTTGGCCTGCAGTACCGCCGATTGGCCAAGTGCCACAGCCTTATTGGTGAAGTTCGGGCTGATGATCACGACGCCGTAGACCTTGCCCGTGTTCAACTCGTTCAGCGCGGTGGTGCGGTCGGTCTTGTGCACCGCGATTCCACTCTTCGCCGCTTCGTCGATGATGCCCTTGGCGATCTGATCGCCGTAATTCTGTTTGTCGGTGCCGCCGTCGGCGTTGGGGACCTCGCCCCCGTTGTCCTGGTTGGTCAAGGCGATCGGGAAATCGTGCAGATTGCGTTCGGGATCGGCGATCGCGCCCATGTACAGCGCCGCCATGAACGACATGATGACGACGACGAGCAACACCGGGAGGAGCCAGAACTTGGGCGCACCGAGCACCTCGGAGATGGTGCTGACCGCCTGCTCCTCGTGCGGGTAGCCGTCAGCGCCGGTCTGCTCGGTGCGACTCTCGTCGGTGCGAGTGCCCCCACCGTGACTGTTCTGACCGTGACTGCTCTGATCGTGACTGCTCTGATCGTGACTGTCCTGCGTCGAATCGACCGAGTCGGCTGGTGCCGTTTCGTCCGATCCCTCATGCTTGCCCACCGTCGTACCTCCTGAAGAGATCGGCCGTCAGAAGCCCATTCGTCCCAGCTGTTTGGGGTCTCGCTGCCAGTCCTTTGCCACTTTCACGTGTAGATCCAGGTAGACCTTCACGCCGAGCAGGTTCTCGATCTGCGCCCGAGCGGTGGTACCCACCTGCTTCAGACGCGAACCCTTGTGTCCGATGATGATGCCCTTCTGGCTGTCGCGCTCCACGTAGAGAATCGCGTGGACGTCGACCATCGGTGCCTGATCGGGGCGTCGGTCCTCGCGCGGGATGACCTCCTCGATCACGACCGCCAGTGAGTGCGGCAACTCATCGTGCACACCCTCGAGGGCGGCCTCGCGGATGAACTCCGCCATCAGGACCTGCTCGGGTTCGTCGGTCAGCTCGCCGTCGGGATAGAACGCGGGGCCCGGTTCCATCAGCGAGACGAGAACGTCTGTGAGGACGTCGAGCTGCGCGCCGCTGGTCGCCGACACCGGCACCACCTCGGACTCGCTGCCGAGCAGTTCACTCAGTGCGAGCAGTTGGGCCGCGACCTTGTCGGGCGTCACGCGGTCGATCTTCGTCACGACGCCGAGCACCGTCGTCTTGGGCGCCATCTGTCGCACCTGCGACACGATCCACCGGTCGCCGGGACCGATCGCCTCGTCGGCCGGGATGCAGATCCCGATCACGTCGACCTCCGAGTAGGTGTCGCGAACGAGATCGTTGAGTCGCTGCCCGAGAAGCGTGCGTGGTCGGTGCAGGCCAGGGGTGTCGACGATGATCAACTGCGCGTCCGGCCGGTTCACGATTCCGCGAATCGTGTGCCGAGTTGTCTGCGGACGATTCGACGTGATCGCGATCTTCTCGCCGACGAGGGCGTTCGTCAGCGTCGACTTCCCCGTGTTGGGCCTGCCGACGAAACAGACGAATCCTGAGCGGAATTCGTCGCTCATGACTCGACGCGATCGACGACGGCGCCGCTTCCATCGGCGACGATCAGAGGTGCCGACGGGCTGATCTCGTGCAGGGTTGCCAGGCCGGGATCGTCTGCGCGGCCGCCGACGACGACGGCGGCCTCGAACTCGCCTGCACCGCTGCCGAGCGCCGTCGCGAGCGCGACCTGAAGACCTGTCAACTGCAGCGAGCGCGTCTCGACGTCGGCTCCGGCGTAGGTCCGCCCGTCACCGTCGCGAACCGCCGCACCCGATGCGGTCTCTGCGCGGGCGCGCGCTCCCCTGGCGAGCACGACGAGTTTGTTGTCCTCGTCGTCGAGTGTCTGGGTCACCTGTGATCCTTGCCGTTGCGTGCGTGAACCGACGTGCCGCGGTCGGAGCCGTTCCGCTCAGAGTATTCCCCATCGGTGTCGGGGTCGGCGTCACGCACTCGACGTAGCGCGCCCGCGTCGGATTCCGAGCGGGCGTCACCGCGGCGTCGATCACGTCGTGAGTCGTCGTCATCCCGCGACGCCGCGTCTGCGTCGTCATCATCCGCAGACGGCAACTTGGTCACCAACACCGTGGTGATACGTTGGCGCCCTTGATGATTGGGCCCTCCCTCTGCGACAAGCCGCAGCCCGTGGGATTCGACGTCGGCACCCGGCAACGGCACGCGGCCCAACTCCAGCCCGACGAGTCCGCCGACGGTTTCGACCTCATCGTCGTCGATCTCGATGTCGAAGAGTTCGCCGAGATCCTCGACGGGCAGTCGGGCCGACACCCGAATGCTGCCGTCGCCGAGATCTTCGATGGGGGCGACCTCGTCGGTGTCGTATTCGTCGGTGATCTCACCGACGATCTCCTCGAGGACGTCCTCGATGGTGACCAAACCTGCGATGCCGCCGTACTCGTCGACCAGGAGCGCCATGTGGTTGCGGGTGCGCTGCATGTCTGCGAGCACCTTGTCGAGTGGCTTCGAGTCGGGCATGAACTCGGCCGGACGCATGAGATCTCGCGCCCGGATGACCGTGATCGGTTCTCCCGCATTCAGTGTCGAGGCGAGGTCTTTGAGGTAGAGGACCCCGAGCACGTCGTCGGGGTTCTCGCCGATCACGGGTATGCGCGAATGTCCGGACCGCAGTGCGAGATTCAGCGCCTGCGCGACGGTCTTGTCGTCTTCGATCCAGATCATCTCGGTGCGCGGGACCATCACCTCGCGGGCATTGGTATCGCCGAGGTCGAAGACGGATTGGATCATCCGGCGCTCATCTGCCGCCACCACTCCGCTTGCCTCCGCGAGGTCGACGACCTCACGTAACTCGACCTCGGTGGCGAACGGCCCGTTGCGGTATCCGCGTCCGGGGGTCAATGCGTTGCCGATGAGGATGAGAAGTCGGGTGACCGGTGTCAGCAGCACGCCGAGCGCCTGCAGGAACACCGCAGAGGCCAGCGCGACGCTGTAGGCATGTTGCCTGCCCAGCGTGCGAGGTCCGACGCCTGCCGCGATGTACGAGAGCACGGTCATGCCCGCGATCGTGACGACGAGTCCCCACCCGACCCCGAGCGCATCGACCGCGGCGACAGCGGCGAGTGCAACCGCCGCCGTCTCGCAGGCGACGCGCAGGAACACGGCGAGACCGACGTAGGTGGCGCGCGCATCCAACACCGACACGAGCCTGCGCGCTCCGGCGCGCTGCTCTTTGACCATGTCTTCGACGCGAGCGATCGACACCGTCGACACCGCGGTGTCGACGGCCGCGAACAAGCCTGCGGCAGCGAGCAAGACGAGAGCGACGATGAGGAACCAGATGTCTTGCGACAAGGTCACGTGTCCTTGGGCGGGGTGTGTCCCGGATCGGAGGCGTCGGGAGCAGCGTCGACCGACGCGATGTCGGAGAAACCGATGTTGGTCAACAGTTTGGTGTCACGGTCGGACTGACGCTGTACCTGCGCGATGCGGTGACGTTCGGCGTAGAACTCTTCGAGAATGCTGTTCTGCAGCCCGAACATCTCCTTCTCCTCCTCCGGCTCGGCGTGGTCGTAGCCGAGGAGGTGCAGGACACCGTGGATCGTGAGCATCGCGAGTTCGTGGTCGAAGGAGCGTCGTGCCTCTTTGGCTTGACGCTTCGCGAAAGCGGGACAGATCACGATGTCGCCGAGGATCGCCGGACCGGGTTCCGCGGCGTCGGGGCGGCCGCCTGGGACGAGTTCGTCCATCGGGAAGCTCATGACGTCGGTCGGCCCGGGCAGATCCATCCACTGGACGTGCATGTCGGCCATCGTGTCCTCGTCGACCAGCAGCAGCGAGAGCTCGGCTGCCGGATTGACATCCATCGCCCCCACGGCGAACCGTGCCGCACCGATGATCAGTTCCGCCGGGGCCTCGACGCCTGACTCGTTGGCGAGTTCGATACTCATGAGCGTCGTCCTCCTCCGGCGGCGCGTCGGGCCGCACGATTGCCGCCCTGGGCGCCCGCGTCGCGCAGCCGACCCGACGAACGGTGTGCCTCGTCGTCGCGGCCGTACGCGTCGACGATGTCGGCCACGAGTCGATGACGCACGACGTCGGAGCTGTTCAGATGCGAGAAGTGGATGTCGTCGATGCCCTCGAGAATGCGTGTCGCGGCGTTGAGGCCGCTCTGCGCTCCGCCGGGCAGGTCGACCTGAGTGACGTCGCCGGTGACGACGACCTTCGATCCGAACCCGAGGCGGGTCAGGAACATCTTCATCTGCTCGCTCGTCGTGTTCTGCGCCTCGTCGAGAATGATGAAGGCGTCGTTCAGCGTGCGGCCTCGCATGTACGCCAGCGGCGCGACCTCGATGACGCCCGCCGCCATGAGTTTCGGTATCGACTCCGGATCGATCATGTCGTGTAGGGCGTCGTACAGGGGCCGCAGGTACGGGTCGATCTTCTCGCTGAGGGTTCCTGGAAGAAAGCCGAGTCGCTCCCCGGCCTCGACAGCGGGGCGCGTGAGGATGATGCGGTTGACCGCTTTGCCCTGCAGCGCCTGCACGGCCTTGGCCATCGCCAGGTACGTCTTGCCCGTTCCGGCTGGTCCGAGGCCGAAGACGATCGTGTTGTTGTCGATGGCGTCGACGTACTTCTTCTGATTGAGCGTCTTGGGGCGGATCGTCTTTCCGCGACGGGAGATGATGTCGAGTGACAACACTTCTGCCGGCGACTCAGCCGATCCCTCGCTCAACATGGACACGCTGTGGCGCACGAGGTCAGGGGTCAGCGGGGTTCCGCGTCCCACCAGGTCGGCCAGTTCGGCGACAACTCTTTCCGATGCCGCGACGTCGGCGTGCTGACCGCTGAGCGTCACCTGGTTGCCGCGGACATGGATATCGGCGGGGAGAAGTTTCTCCAGGGTGCGCAGGTTGATGTCACTGGCCCCGAGCAGACCGAAGACCACCTCGGGAGAGATTTCCACGTTGGAGGTGACCACAGGTCTGCCCCCTGATGTTCCGCTGTTCGGCGCGTTCACGTCGGGGGTGCCGTCACTCACGTATGCAATCACTCCTGGTGTCTGGGGCTTTGGGCTCTATGCGTGCACTCGGATCCGGATCGAATCCGTGTCCGATACGAGTCTATCGCGCCACAACGGCCGATCAGCAGGCAATATTCCGGCGCACGGCGGTCGTCGCACCGCACCGACCACGGCACTCAGATCCCGAGCACGCGCAGTGTCTGCCGGTTGCACACGCTTCGCGGATCGACGAAAGCATCGTGTCCCTCGTCCGGCACCACGATGAGTTCGGCGGATTGCCCACGCGCACAGACCGTTTCGACGTAATGCCGACTGACGTCGACGGGGATCGCGGTGTCGAGCGTGCCGTGAATGGCGACGACGTGCGCGTCGAACGGCTCCTGTTCGATCGGCGAGGCCTGCCGGTAGCGTTCGGGCGCGGCGTCGTACGGCCCTCCCATCAGGCCCTCGACCGAGGGTCGCGCGGCACGACCGGCACCCACGAGATCCAGTGCCGCCGCCTGCGCGACGACCGTGGTGATCGTCGTCGACGCTGTCTTCGCTCGCAGTTGCGCAACCGACCAGAGCGCGAGTTGACCACCGGCCGAGTGCCCGACGACAGCCACATCGGTCCAGTCGACACACGCCCGCAGGTCGGGTTCGAGTGCGTCGGGAATCTCGGTGTCGAGCGCCTCGATAGCGGACCGGACGTCGGTTCCCGAGGCGGGCCATCCGGCACCCGCTTCACCGATGCGTCGATACTCGACGTTCCACACCAGTGCGCCCCGCTCCGCGTACTGTCGCGCGATCGCCGATTCGATGGTCAGGCTGAACTCTGTGGTCCAGTAGCCGCCGTGCACGAGGACCACCGGGCGCATCCGGTCAGGACGGTCGTCGGGGCTCGCCACGTGGTAGAGGTGACCGAACTGCGACGGCTCACCGCCGTACGCGATCTTCGAGCGGTGCACCGCGCACCGCTTCACCGCTCCCACCGATCGGTGAGCACGCCGATCGCTCCGAGCGCGACAGCGGCGGCGGCCGACGTCCGCAGCACCTCGGGACCCAGGACCACCGACGTCGCCCCCAGCGCGGTCAGATCGGCGATCTCGGCGTCGTCGAGTCCACCCTCTGGCCCCACCACGAGGGCGATCTGGGAGGCACCCGCCAGCGGTAGCGACCGCAGCGGCACGGCTCCGTCCTCGTGCAGCACCGCGACCACACCGCCGTCCGCGGCGACGCCTGCGCAGATCGCGCGCACGTCAGTCGTCGTCGCCAATTCACCGATGTCGGGAATCCATGGGCGCCGACTCTGCTTGGCCGCCGCGGACGCCGCGGCCTTCCACTTCGCAATTCCCTTGTCCGCCTTGCCAGTCCATCGCGCAACGCATCGCGCGGACTGCCAGGGCACGATGCGATCCGCACCCGCCTCCGTCGCGAGGTCGACGGCGAGCTCCGAGCGCTCGCCTTTCGGGAGCGCCTGGATCACCGTGACGGTCGGGCGCGGACGGTCGATGAACGTGTACCCGTGAGCGCGCGCAACAAGCGTGTCTTTCGACCGGACCGCCTCGACCGCGCAGTCGGCGACAGAACCCCGGCCGTCCCCGACGAGGAGTTGTTCGCCGACGCCGAGGCGAGTGACGGTCACGGCGTGCCGCCCCTCGCTACCGGCGAGCACGACCTCACCACCCACGCGGGGCACCTCGTCGACCCAGAACAACGGAGGACTCACCGACGTCGACCTTTCAGTTCACGATCCACTCGGCGTGCCACTCCGCTGCGACCTGTCAGCGTCCGGCGAAGGCGTTGCGCAGCCGCGAGAACAGGCCGCCGGGTGCCGCGGCAGCCGTGGTGGTGACCAGGTCGATCTGCTCCCCCGACGTCTCGCGAAACGCCGAGAGCGCCGCCGACTGTCCGGCGTCGAGCTTGGTCGGTACATGCACGTCGAGATGCACGTGCAGGGTGCCGCGCACACCACTGTTGACATGCGGCATACCCTGCCCGCGGACCTTGACCACCTGGCCGGGTTGAGTACCCGGCTCGATGGCGACGGTGATGTCGTCGCCGAGGATCGATTCGACGGTGAACTCCGCGCCGAGCGCGGCGTCGGCCATCGGCACCCGCAGCGTGCAGTGCAGGTCGTCCTTGTCGCGGATGAAGACGTCGTGCGGACGTTCCGAGACCTCGACGTACAGGTCGCCTGCGGGTCCACCACCCATGCCGACCTCGCCCTGGCCTGCCAGGCGAACCCGCATACCGCTCTCGATACCCGCGGGGATGCGCACGGTCATGGTGCGTCGCGAACGTACGCGGCCATCGCCACCGCACTTGTGACACGGATCCGGGATGACCTCGCCCGTTCCGTGGCAGGTCGGGCATTCGCGGACAGTCATGACCTGGCCGAGGATCGAGCGCTGCACGGCCTGGATCTCGCCCGCGCCCCTACAGGTGTCGCACGTCACGGGCTTGGAGTCGCCATTGGTGCCCGAACCCTGGCACACGTCACAGAGGATGGCCGTGTCGACGGTGATCTCTTTGTTGACACCGGATGCGCACTCTTCGAGTGTCAGTTCCACCGCTACGAGGGCCGGCTCGCCGGGCTGCACGCGTCCCTTGGGTCCACGACTTCCGCCGAAACCTCCGCCCCCACCGAAGAACGCCTCGAAGACGTCGCCTAGGCCGCCACCACCGAAGCCTCCCGCGAATCCACCGGCGCCGGGCCCAGCCAGCGGATCGCCGCCCGCGTCGACGATTCGACGCTTCTCCGGGTCACTGAGCACCTCGTAGGCGGTGGTGACCTCTTTGAAGCGCTCCTCCTCATTGGGATTCACATCGGGATGCAGTTCTCGGGCCTTCTTGCGATACGCCCGCTTGATCTCCTGGTCGCTGGCACCCCTCGCCACGCCAAGAACTCCGTAGTAATCAGTTGCCACGCTGTCGTCCGGTCCTCTGTGTCCGGGCCGGTCTGTCCGGCCCCGCTATGTACTGTCTCGAGTCCCAGCATGCGCCGGGTGTCGATTCCCGGCATGCGCCGGGCTTGGGCAGTCCGGCTCGGTGCCGGGAATGTGACGGGATGGTTCGCTGCGCGTCGCGCCGATCAGCGCTCTGCGAGGACCTCACCCACATACTTCGCAACGGCCGCCACCGAGGCGATTGTTCCCGGGTAGTCCATGCGGGTCGGGCCCACCACGCCAACGCTGCCGAATATCGTTCCCGAAGCACCGTACCCTGTGGAGACCACCGAGGTTCCACGGAGGTTCTCGGTTTGCGTCTCTTCGCCGATCTGCACTGTGACGCGGCCCATCCGCTGTGTTGTCGCCAACAACTTGAGCACGACTACCTGCTCCTCGAGCGCTTCGAGCACGGTGTCCATGCCACCGTTCATCGGAGCGAAATCGGCAGCCGAGCGCGCCAGATTCGACGTTCCGCCGAGCACCAGACGGTCGACGCCGCGTTCGACGAGAGTCTCGACGAGCACGGTGGCGAGCCCGATGACCTCGTCGCGGATGTCGCCGGGGGCCTCGTTGGCGAGTTCGGCCACCGCCGCCGACGCCTCCTCCAGCCGCTTACCGTGGAGCGCCGCCGAGAACATGTCGCGCAGCCGTGAGATGTCGTCCTCGGAACGGTCGGCACCGAGCGCGACCATCCGCTGTTCGACGCGGCCGGTATCGGTGATGACCACCAGCAGCAGGCGCGACGGCGACAACGTGACCACTTCGAGGTGCCGGACCGTCGCCGACGACAACACGGGGTACTGAATGACAGCGACCTGCCTGGTCAACTGTGCGAGCAGGCGCACAGACCTGCGCAACACGTCGTCGAGGTCGACGCCTCGATCGAGAACGGACAGGATCGCACGACGTTCCGCTGCCGAGAGGGGCTTGACCTCGCTGATCCGGTCGACGAACATCCGGTAGCCCTTGTCGGTGGGGACACGACCGGAGCTGGTGTGCGGCTGCGCGATATATCCCTCGGCCTCGAGCACAGCCATGTCGTTGCGGACCGTCGCACTCGAGACACCGAGATGGTGTCGTTCGACCAGCGCCTTGGAACCGATGGGTTCCTGAGTGTCCACGTAGTCGGTCACGATGGCACGCAGCACCTCGAACCGCCGATCGTCGGTAGCCGACACGTCCGCCACACCTCCTCGGGGCCCACTGTGCAATAAGCTCGGGGCAAATAAGCTCAGGGCAATTTAGCTTCCGGGCACATAAGCTCAGCACAAATACAGTCTGGTCAATCAGTTGTCAGACTCCATCCTAAGTGACGGCCGACGTCGAATCAGGGCCATCGCGTGGGCGTGAATCGCGGCGAGTCGGCCCTCGTAGCGGTGGAACTGACGACCGACGAGCCGGGACGATTCGACAGAGAAGACAGTGAGAACGTCGGGATGATTTTCAAGGGTGTGCGGGAGGGGAAGCCCTACCCCGACCACGGGTTGTCCGTCCGCGGATGGGCCAAGATCCCTCCTCGCCAGTTGCGTCTCGACGAACTCGTCACCGTGACGACAGTGCTCGCTCTCGACAAGCTTCTCAGCGAGGACTCCACCTTCTACGGCGACCTCTTTTCCCATGTCGTGCGCTGGCAGGGCGAGCTGTACCTCGAAGACGGCCTGCACCGTGCGGTGCGTTCGGCGCTACGGAACCGGCACATCATCCACGCACGGTTGCTCGACCTCGACGCCTACGACCTCTCACCCGGAGCGCTACCTCTCGAAGAACAGCTCCACGACACCGCCGAGATTCCGACGACGACGAGCCGCCCGACCCGTCCGGTGGACCCACCACGAAGCCCGGCAGGCCAGGGTGGCGCGCATCGTCGACCGACCCGCGGCACGGGCTGGTCGACGCCGCCGCGCCGACCCTGATCCGACGCTCCCTGGCTCTGGGCAGCCCTCACACCTCCATCGTCTTCTCGGTCGGCAGATCGTAGACGGGACACTCCGCGACGCCGATCGTGTCGCGGGTGATGGCCTCGACGGCCGCCTGTGTCGCCTCGGCGTCGTTGACCCAGTTCTTGTAGAAGTCGAACGGGCACTCGGCAACACCCTTGTCGCCGTCACCACCGGCGAGCACACCGGTGTAGCCGCGGTGGAGAAGTTTGAAGAGGTGATTCTGCGACTGGTCGTACTTGCGGGCATCGCGGATGGTCGACAGTGACAGTTGCGCGTACTGGATGCCGTAGTCCTCCTCGCCGCACTCGCCGAGGGTCCGACCGTCGAATCCGATGATCGAGCTGTGCCCGAAGTAGGTGTAGACGCCGTCCCATCCGGTGGCGTTGGCGACGGCGACGTAGCAGTTGTTCGCCCACGCCATCGCCTTCGCCATGAGCACCTGCTGGTCCTTGGCGGGGTACATGTATCCCTGCGGGCGCACGATGAGTTCCGCACCCTTCATCGCGCAATCGCGCCAGATCTCGGGGTAGTTGCCGTCGTCGCAGATGATCAACGAGATCTTCATGCCCTTGGGGCCGTCGGTCACGTAGGTCTGACCACCGGGGTACCAGCCTTCGATAGGCGTCCACGGCAGTATCTTTCGATACTTCTGCACGATCTCGCCCTCGTCATTGATCAGGACGAGGGTGTTGTACGGCGGCTTGTTCGGGTGATCTTCATGGCGCTCGCCGGTGATCGAGAAGACACCCCAGGTCTTCGCGTCACGACACGCCTTGGCGAAGATGTCGGTTTCGTCGCCCGGGATGCTCGCGGCCGTCGCGTACATCTCGTCGTTGTCGTACATGATGCCCATCGTCGAATACTCCGGGAACACAACGAGATCCATGCCCGGAAGGCCGGTCTTCATCCCGACAACCATGTCGGCGATCTTGCGCGCGTTCTCGAGAACCTCGGCCTTCGTGTGCAGGCGCGGCATCTTGTAGTTCACCACCGCGACGCCGACGGTGTCCGGACTCGATGAGATGTCTCCGTGCCGCATTATTGCCTCCTCCAGCCTCGTGGGCTTCGACGTTTCACTTCCACTTGGAAGTACTATCACCGCCAGAGTAGGAGATCGGGCATTACTGTCGGATTGCGTCGATGTTCGAAGATGGTTACCCCGCAACGATTGTGGTCTGTCTCCAACGACAACACCCTGCACGACGCCCGCACATCTGCTTTCATTCGAAAGTAGCTGCTCGCACTATGAGGCCGGGCGAGGCGACGAACGACGAAGGGACGAACAGTGTCGGGATACCTGTCGCAGAAGGTCGACGACCTCAACTCCGGTCATCTCACCGCGGGACGCGCGCGATCGTTCCGCATGGGCCGGGCGTCGTCGCCCGAGCAACTCTCGGCGTCGCTGCGAGCCGCGATCATCGGCCAGGATCACGCCATCGACGCCGTCGTCCGTGGATTGACGATCGCTGCCGCGGGAATCCGGGATCCACACCGGCCCATCGCCTCTCTGCTCTTCGTCGGACCGACGGGTGTCGGCAAAACTGAGCTTGCCCGCAGGCTCGCCGCCGAGATAGCTGGTGATCCGGACAGACTGTGCCGCATCGACATGAATTCCCTTGCCCAGGAGCACTACGCCGCGTCGCTGTCCGGCGCTCCGCCGGGCTACGCGGGCGCCAAGGAGGGTTTCACGCTGTTCGATCGAGAGCTGGTGGAGGGCAACATCTCCCGGCCGGGCATCGTGTTGTTCGACGAGGTCGAGAAGGCGCATACCACCGTGTTGCGCTCGCTACTGCAGATACTCGACAGCGGCACACTGCGACTGACCGCGGGCACGTCGAGCATCACCTTCCGCAACAGCGTGGTGCTGCTGACCTCCAATCTCGGCTCCGCAGAACTCGCCGCGAAGACACGTACCGGGGCCCCCTTGACACTGCGACGCTTCCTCGGCGTCAGGTCACCCGACACGACACACTCCGACGGCGAGCTCGTCGACCGCGCCGTCGAGGAGTTCTTCGATCCCGAGCTCTACAACCGATTCGACGAGATCGTCCGGTTCACCCCGCTCGACGAAGACAACGCAGGCGCCATCGTCGACCTCGAGCTGCGGCGACTGACCCAGACGCTCAGCGACCGCGGAATCACCTGGGCAGCAGATGATTCCGTGCGCCGCTACCTTCTCGTTCACGGCTTCGACAGGGTGTACGGCGCGCGCAATCTCAAGCGCGTCATCCGACGTGAACTGCACGCGTCGGTCGCGCAGGTCATCGTTCATCACGACGCCGACAGCCCACTGTCGATGAGCAGTACGGTTCGTGACGACTCGATCGTCACCTCGCAGCAATGACCCGACAACGCCCGGCGCGGGGATCACGCAACGTGGATACGTTCGAGCACGTCGAGGTCGAGATGACGCGCCGCGGCCACGTAGACGTCCTGATCCGTCTGACCGGCGCCGAGCCGCAGGGCACCACGCGACCCGTCGATCGTTGCGCCGCGTGCCGCAGCCTCGAGCGCTGGTACCGCGAGCGATCCTGCGCGCGTGGCGATTTCGCCGAGCACGTTGATGGCCTCGTAGCAGGACTGCCCGATACTGTTGAGCATCGGCGCGTCGACACCGTGGAACCGGTGGTAGCGGGCACCGAAATCGAGCGTCGACGTGGTGGCGAGCGAGTCGAAATAGCCTGCGGCAGAGTACATGTTGGCAGTCGCCGAGGCTCCCATGCCGAGAACCTGGTTCTCCTCGAGAATGGGGCTGAATCGCAGAGTGATCTCGTCGAGACCACGTCTGGCGAACGCGCGGCCGAACCGGACGGCGTCGTCGCCGATCAGCAATACGAGCACCGCGTCGGGACCATGCACCTCCAGCCAATCGAGCGTCTCGGTGAAATCCGACGTTCCCAGCGGCGTGAAGGTCGATCCCAGGTGCGACATGCCCGTTCCGGCAAGGTGCGCCTCGGCGCGCGCCGCGATCTGCCTCGGCCACACGTAGTCGTTGCCGACGACACACCACGTGTGCGCGCCGAACTGACTGCGCAACCAGTCGAGCGCCGGCAATACCTGCGCGCCCGGCGACTCGCCGGTCATGAACAAACCCGGTGTGCGAAACTCGCCTTCATGCAGTGCCGCATACACGTAGGGCAACTCGCCGCCGACGTACCGGAGGATCTCCTTGCGCACCGCGGAGATGTGCCAGCCGACGACGGCGTCGATCGCACCTGCTCGCCACAGAGTCGCGACCTCCTGGGCGACGACTGCGGGACGTCGGCCTCCATCGACGATCACGAGTTCGATTTCACGGCCCAGAACTCCTCCGCCACCGCACAATTCGGCGACGGCGAGATCGCCGCAGGCTTCACACGACGGCCCGAAGATGCCCGCGGATCCCTGCACGGGAACCACGTAGGCGATGCGAATCGGCAACTCGCGATGGGTCATTGGACTCCCCTGGCATCCGCGATCGCGGCCTGCATATGAGCGGCAAGACTACACGCGCATCGACCGGGCGGCGCGCGGACGACGCCGAGCTCCCGCTGCTCCTGCGCCTGCTCAGCGCGGCGCGCAGCGTCGAATCCGGCATCGCCGAAGCCCTGGCGTCAGCAGGTGTGACGCCCGAGCAGTGGCGCGTCCTCAGCGTCCTCGAGGCGGGCGGGGGTCGCGCCATGAGCGATCTCGCACAGACCGCGGTGCTGCCTGCGGCCACCGCAACACGCATCGTCGACCAGTTGGTGTCGAACGGCCTGGTCTATCGCCGCGCCGATCCCGTCGATCGACGTCGGGTCGTCGTGCATCTCAGTGCACGGGGACGTCGGACGATCGCGCCGATCCTCGACGCCGAGGCCGCGCTCGAGCGTGCGGTGGTCGAGGGGCTCGGACCTCGTGGATACCTCGGCGTCGCGGCATCGCTCGACCTGATCGCGCACACTCGGCCCGCCGACTCGGACGCCACGCCCTCGCGTTCGCTCAGCCGTCCATGAGCAGGATGTCGCGAATCACGCCGTCGGCGAGGAGCCTGCCGCGGTCGGTCAGCACGAGCCGCTCTGCGACGTCGTCGCGCAACAGTCCCGCCGCGCGGGCGCGCTCTGCCGCCACCAACTCGCCCTCGCTGAGGACCTCGGTGGGCAGTCCCTCACGGCACCGCAGCGCGAGCATGACCTGCTCTTCGTGTCTATCGGTCGCCGTGAGCGTCTCGGAGTCGTCGACCGCAAGGCCGCCCATCTCCAGGGACCGCGCATAACGCGCGGGATGCTTGACGTTCCACCAGCGCACGCCGTTGACGTGCGAGTGGGCGCCGGGACCGATTCCCCACCAGTCGTCGCTGCGCCAGTAGCCCAGGTTGTGTCGG
>NZ_BAFC01000073.1 GCF_000248055.1 Gordonia sputi NBRC 100414
GGGTCGAGGTCACCGAGGGTGAGGTGCCCACCACCCTCACCTACCACGAGCCGCATCAGCCGGAGGCCGGGTCGGGTTCGGGACGCACCTCCCGTGCCAGGCGCGGAGCGCGTGAGATCGCCAAGACCATGCGCCAGCCGCTGGGCCGGACCGTCGTCGCGGGGCTGTGGGGCAACGGAACGATCCGCATCCTCACCGGCTTCATGACGCTCTACATCGCGTTCTACGCCAAAGCGCAGGGCTCGCACAGCGGATGGATGCAGCTCGCGCTGCTCGGCGCGGTCGGCGCGGCTGCCGGAGTCGGCAACGCGATCGGTAACGGCGTCGGGACGCGGCTGGAACTGAAGAATCCACCGAAGGTGATCGTGTGGGCGACCGCCGCCTGCTTCATCGTCGCAGTGCTCGCCGCGATCTTCGGCAACGTGTTGCTCGCGGTGGTCGCGGGCTTCGTCGCGTCCGGGACCAGCGCGATCGGCAAGGTGTGCCTCGATTCGTCGATCCAGGACGACCTTCCCGAACGTTCGCGGGCATCCGCCTTCGGCCGTTCGGAGACGGTCCTACAACT
>NZ_BAFC01000072.1 GCF_000248055.1 Gordonia sputi NBRC 100414
CAGCCCTGTTGATCGACCCGGTCCGATCGAACACCGCCACGATCCGTCCAGGATCAGCCGGCTTACCCGGCCCACGAGGCCGCCCCACCGGCCGACCGATCGCCCGGAGAATCGCGTAGCACCGATGCCGCGGCATACCCACCGAAACAGCGGCTTCCTTCACCGGCACCCCGGCATCCACCAGCCTCGCCAACTGGTCACCGAACCGAACACAGTCCTCCTGAAACGACATGATCGCCGCAACCTCTCACCTGAGAGTGTTGCGACGATCATGTGAACCCGCCGTACTGCCGGGGCCGAATCGCGTTGGTCTGAAAAGAGGGAAAGCGACCGATGCGGCCGCCAATCACAAAGGTATGTTCTTATGTCTCCCGCGTCGCGCGGGGGCGGACGCGAGAGCCTCGGCGATGATGCTGCGGGTTTTGGCGGGGTCGATGACCTCGTCAACGACGCCGATCGATTGCGCCCGGTCGAGTCCGCCTGCGATCTGTTCGTGCTCGACGGCGAGGCGCTCGTGGAGTGCGTCGCGTTCGTCGTCTGGCGCGGCGGCGAGTGCTTTCTTGTGGAGGATGCCGACGGCGGCTTTGGCGCCCATGACAGCGACTTCGGAGCCGGGCCAGGCGAATACGGCGGTCGCGCCGAGCGAGCGTGAGTTCATCGCAATGTAGGCGCCGCCGTAGATCTTGCGGGTCACCAGGGTCACGCGGGGCACGCTGCATTCGGCGAAGGCGTGCAACAGTTTTGCGCCGCGTCGAACAACGCCGTTCCACTCCTGGTCGACGCCGGGCAGGTAGCCGGGGACGTCGGTGATGACGATGAGTGGGATACCGAAGGCGTCGCAGAGGCGCACGAAGCGCGCGGCCTTCTCGGCGCTTTCGGAGTTCAGGCAGCCGCCCATGCGCAGCGGGTTGTTGGCGACGACGCCGACGCTGCGGCCGGAGAGTCGGCCGAAGCCGATGACGATGTTGGGAGCCCACTTCGCTTGTAGCTCTTCGAAACTCGACACTTCGGTCTCACCGTCGGCGGCGAGTTGTGTGTCGAGGAGTTTCGCGACGATGGGGTGGACGTCGTAGGCGCGTCGTGGAGATTCGGGTAGCAGGGCCTGCAGGTCGGAGTCGCCTGCTTCTGCCTGCTCTCGGTTGAAGTGGCCCTGTTTGCCGAACGTCGAGACGAGTCGTCGTGCGCGCCAGTACGCGTCGGGTTCGGAGTCGGCGGTGATGTGGCTGACGCCGGATTTCTTGCCGTGGGTGTGCGGGCCGCCGAGCGACTCCATGTCGACGGACTCGCCGGTCACGCTGCGGACGACGTCGGGGCCTGTCACGAAGACACGTCCGGCGGGGGCCATGATCACGACGTCGGTCAGTGCGGGCCCGTATGCCGCGCCACCTGCCGCGAAGCCGACGACCACGGAGATCTGCGGGATGTAGCCGGAGGCCCTCACCATCGCCTCGAACACTCCGCCGACGGCGTGCAGTGCTTCGACGCCTTCGGCGAGGCGAGCTCCGCCCGAGTGCCAGATCCCGACGACCGGGGCCTGTTCCGCGAGGGCGGTGTCGATGGCGTTGACGATGTGTGCGCATCCGACGATGCCCATTGCGCCGCCCATGACGGTGCCGTCGGTGCAGTAGGCGACGGTGCGCACGCCGTGGACGAGCCCGATCGCTGCCTGCACACCTGAAGAGTCACGCGGGTGGAGGAGCGTGAGGGCGCCCTCGTCGAAGAAGTTGGTCAGTCGCAGCATCGGATCGCGGGGATCGACCGCGTCCTCGTGGCCGGTGATGGGCGCCAGTGTGGTCATCGCTGTCTCCTACTGCTGCGTTGCGAGTTGGGGAGGTGTGGTGGCGCCGGCCGCGACGTCGACCATCCGGTGTATGGGTACTACACCGGAGACGTCGACGTCGCGGCCGGTAGCGTGACCGGTCGGGGTACTACTCAGTAGCGACCGATGGCCAATGCCACGTTGTGTCCACCGAATCCGAACGAGTTGTTCAGGGCGTAATCGATTTGCCCATACCGAGACTCGCCGTGCACGACGTCGATATCGCCGCACTCGGGGTCGAGGTTCTCCAGATTCAGTGTCGGCGGAATCACGCCCTCTTCGACGCTCTTGATGGTCAGCACCGACTCGAGCGCACCGACCGCTCCGATCGAGTGACCGAGAGCGGACTTGGGCGCGTAGATGGCGGCGTGATTGCCGATCGCCGCCGCGATACCCGCTGCCTCGGCGGTGTCGCCGATGGGGGTCGAGGTGGCGTGAGCGTTGATGTGGGTGATGTCGGAGGGCTGCAGGCCCGCCGTCTGGATAGCGCGGGTCATCGCCCGCGCGTTGCCCTGACCACTCGGATCAGGTGCGACCAGATGGAAGCCATCCGACGTGATACCCGCACCGAGGATGCGCGCGTGGATATGCGCACCTCGTGCTTTGGCGTGCTCTTCGCGTTCGATGATCAGCATGGCTGCGGCCTCACCGAAGACGAAGCCGTCGCGATCCTTGTCGAACGGGCGCGAAGCGCCTGCCGGGTCGTCGTTGCGGGTGCTCATCGCGCGCATCATCGAGAACGCCGCAATAGGGATCGCATCGATGTGTCCTTCGACGCCGCCGGCAACCACCATGTCGGCCTCGCCGAGCACGATGTGACGCCATGCATGCGCGATCGCCTCAGCACCCGACGAGCACGCCGAGACCGGGGTGATGACGCCCGCACGGGCGCCGATGTTGAGTCCGACGACCGCCGCGGGACCGTTCGGCATGGCCATCGAGACGGCCAGCGGCGACACCTTGCGGTAGTTGCCGGACTGTTCGATTGCCTTGACGGCGTCGACCATCGCGTCACCGCCACCCTGTCCGGTGCCGATCACAACGGCCAACCGATCGGGATCGACCTCGGGCTCGCCCGCCTGCGCCCAGAGGCGCTTGCTCATGACGTGGGCGACGCGCTCGACGTACGCCATGCGACGTGCCTCGATCCGGGTCACCTCTTCCGCTGGGTCCTTGACCATGCGGCCACCGACGCGGCAGGGGAGCTCACCGTACTTCGTGACGAAGTCGTCGGTCAGCTCACGAATGCCGGTTTCGCCTGCGAGAAGACCCTTCCAGGTCGAATCGAGGTCCTCACCCAGCGATGTCGAAGCAACCATCGACGTGACCACCACGCTGGGGAAGTTGCCCCCCAGCGTGGAGTAATCGCGGAGCGATGAGGTCACGAGCCGGCTTTCTGATCGGACGCGACCTGTGCCTGGATCGCGGCCGCAGCCTCGGGGTTCTCTGCTTCGAGCTTCTGGATGTACGAGACGGCGTCGCCGACGGTACGCAGGCCCGCGAGGTCCTCGTCGGGGATCTTCACGCCGTACTTGTCCTCGGTCTGCACGGCGATTTCCACCATCGACAGCGAGTCGATGTCGAGATCGTCGACGAACGACTTCTCCATGGTCACCTCGGACGGCTCGATGCCGGTGACCTCTTCGATGATCTCGGCGATGCCGGCGATGAGTTGTTCCTGGGTGGCAGCCACTGTGTGGTTCCCTTCGTTGTGCTTGTGAATGTGAACTCCGGAACATCGCTGGCGCGTGGCCACTGATGTTTGGACAACCGGTTCGTCCGGTTTCCGGGGGTCGCGGATGAGCGCGACCGCTATCCAAGCTTGTCGACCTTCTCGGTCACGTTTTCTCGGTCAGATCTTTTCGATGTCGGCGGGGACCTTGAGCGCCACCGAACCGACACCCTTGAGTTCGCGTTTGGCGATGCCGACCAGGGTTCCGGCCGGCGTCAGCTCGATGATGCTGTCGGTGCCCGCATCGCGCATGTAGGCCGAGCACAGATCCCAGCGGACCGGCGAGGTGACCTGCTCGACGAGCTTGCTCAGGGCCTCGGTTCCCGTTGTGACGGGCTGGCCGTCGGAGTTGGACAGCAGCGTGCGCGTGGGGTCGGAGGGGGTGATCGACGCGGCCGCCTGCGCGACGGCGTCGCGTGCCGGTTCCATGAAGCGCGTGTGAAAGGCGCCCGCGACAGCCAGTTTGCGAGTGCGTGCCTTCTCGGGCGGATTGGCGATGAGTTCGTCGATCGCTGCGACGTCACCGGCTGCGACGATCTGGCCGACGGCGTTGCGGTTCGCCGGGACCAGATCGAGCTCGTCGAGACGTGCGAGGACTTCCTGCTCGTCGCCTCCGAGGACGGCGGCCATCGTGGTCGGCTGCAGCGAGCATGCCTTGGCCATCTGGGCGCCGCGCACGGCGGCGAGCGTAACGGCCTCGTCGAAGGTGATCACACCGGTGATGGCTGCCGCGGTGAGCTCTCCGACGGAGTGGCCCGCGACGACAGCGTCGTCGGGTAGCTCGTGGTTCTTGGCGTACTCGTTGAACGCCAGAAGCGCACTCGCCACGACGAGCGGCTGGGTGACCGCGGTGTCGGTGATCTCGTCGGCAGTTGCGGTCGTCCCGAGCCGTTCGAGGTCGAGTCCCGCGAGTTTGGACCAGATGGCCAGCTGGTCACGCGCGCCGGGAAGCTCTAGCCAAGGAGCGAGCATGCCGGGTGTCTGTGAGCCCTGTCCGGGCGCTAGCAAGGAAAGCACGTGACCAGAGAACACCCTCTGGCGTGAATTTGTGGGTGTTGAGGTCGATGAACCTTCACGAGAGTTTTTGTGGAGTTCCCACAATGGTGACCTCAGTGGCTATCCCATCGTCACCACTCTGAGATTCGTTACACAAATGTGCCCAAAACGCGTCTGCCTGCGAAAACGGTACGGAGGTCTTGTTAACGATGTTTCTCATGTGGCTCGTGACGATGATTCGTTCTTGAAGTGTGTCAAACGTCCTACTGTGGCGGCGATGCGTAGGACATAGCCATCTCGGGAGTGTGTTGGATCACGTCCGGTCAATTCGGCGACCTTCTTGAGGCGATAGCGAACAGTATTTGGATGAATGAACAGTTCGCGTGCGCACGCCTCCACGGAGCCGCCGGTGTCGAGATAGGTCTCGAGGGTCGTCGCCAACGTGGGCCCACCCTTGGCGAGTGGCCGAACGAGGGTATCGATGAGTGCCGTGGTCGCCGACGGGTCTCCATTCAGCGCGCGCTCTGGGAGTAATTCGACGCTGTGTACCGGACGCGGGGCGTTCGGCCAGCCGTCGACGGCGGCCATCGCGGCCATTGCCTCGTTGGCGCTCGCGTGGGCGGCGGTCAGATTGGGCATTGTCGGTCCGATGACGACCGGGGCGTCGGCGAAGTGATCGAGGAGTGCGGCGCCGAAGGCGTCGCCCGTCACGATCGGTCCGCTGACGATGGCCACCAGCATCGACCCCTGCACGACCGACAGCGCGGCGCGATCGTGCTGTTTGGCCGTGTTGTGGATGGCGAGCGGCACCGACACGTTCTGTTCTGGAGGGGGCGCCCCGATGATCACGGTCGCAGGCGCATCCGAGTCCCAGTTGAGGGCCGCCGCGCGCGACATCAACTGAGGTCCGCTGTCTCCGCGGACCACGGCGTCGACGACGAGCGCTTCAAGGCGCGAATCCCAGGCTCCGCGCGATTCCGCCGCCGACGCGTAGATCGATGCCGCGGCGAACCCGATCTCACGGCCGTAGCGCAGCACCGATTCGGTCAGGGCACGTAGTTGTGTGTCGTTGCGCGCGAGCAACGGCAGCCACTTCTCGAAGAACTCCATGGCGACGCGAACCATCTCGACCGTCTGAAGCAGCGAGATGCGTCGTGCGAGGTCTTGGGGAACCACCTGGAACGCCTGAACGGTGAACTTGACGTTGCCCTCGGGGTCTTGAATCCACTCCACGAAGTTCACGACGGCGGTCTGGACGACCAACTGCACGCTCGCGCGCTGCGCGGCGTCGAGGTCGGAGAAGTACGGCAGCTGATCGGCCATCGAATGCACGGCCTCGGTCGCCAGTCGGCCGCTGTACTGCTTGACGCGGCGCAACAGGGTGTCGGGCAGTGCGTCGTGGACGGTTGCCGGTGCGGGCACATGAGCGCCCCGCGCGCCGAAGACATCGACGGGCGGGGGCGTCATGTTGGGCTCGGACACACCCTCAATGTAGTCGCGACCACGAGGTCGCCGGGCCTCGACGCTGAACCGTCGCTCGTCGCCGAGACCCTGCTGCGCTCAGGCGCTGCCGGTGTCGGCGTAGGACACCTTGGCTGCGTGGACGTCGGTGATCTGGTACTTCTCGGCGGCCTCTGCAGCGGTGGTGAACGGGATGTTGCCGTCGCGTGCCAAGCCGACAAGCGTCGCGACGACGATCGACTCGGCGTCGACGTTGAATACCCGGCGTGCAGCGGGGCGCGTGTCGGAGAACCCGAAACCGTCTGTGCCGAGCGTCAGATAGGTCCCCGGAACGTATGCGCGGATCTGTTCCTGGACGCCGCGCATGTAGTCGCTGACCGCGATCGACGGGCCGACGGTCTGCGCTAGTACCTCGGTCAGATAAGGCTCAGGGTGTGTGACGCCCGGTTCGCGCACGGCGGCGCGGTCAAACGCGATCCCGTCACGAGCAAGCTCGCCCCACGAGGTGACCGAGTAGACGTTCGCTCCGACGCCCCAGTCGTCGGCGAGTATCGCCGCGGCCTTCAACGCATCGGGCATCGTCACGCCGGAGACGAGGATGTTGGCGTAGAGCTGCTTGTCCGACGGCGCCTGCTGGAAGAGGTACATGCCCTTGAGGACACCCGCGACGTCGAGGTTCTCGGGTTCCGCCGGTTGTGTGATGGGCTCGTTGTAGACGGTCAGGTAGTAGTAGATGTTCTCCTGATCCTCGCCGTACATCCTCCTCAGGCCGTCGTCGACGATGTGCGCGAGCTCGTAAGCGAACGCGGGGTCGTAGGACACCACAGCGGGGTTGGTGGCCGCGAGAAGGGGCGAGTGCCCGTCCGCATGTTGCAGACCCTCTCCGGTGAGCGTCGTCCGGCCTGCGGTCGCACCGATGATGAAGCCCTTGGTCATCTGGTCGGCTGCCGCCCAGAAGCTGTCGCCGGTTCGCTGGAAACCGAACATCGAATAGAAGATGTAGAGCGGGATCATCGGCTCGTTGTGCGTCGCATACGACGTGCCGACGGCGGTGAAAGATGCTGCAGATCCGGCTTCGTTGATGCCCTCGTGCAGGATCTGGCCGTCCGGGCTCTCCTTGTAGGCGAGCATCAGGTCGGCGTCGACTGAGGTATAGAGCTGTCCGAACGGGTTGTAGATCTTCAGGGTGGGGAACCAGGAGTCCATCCCGAACGTGCGTGCCTCGTCGGGAATGATCGGCACGATGCGCTTGCCGATTTCCTTGTCGCGCAGAAGGTCTTTGAAGACCCGCACCAGTGCCATGGTGGTGGCGACCTGCTGTTTGCCCGAGCCCTTTGCCATCGTCTGCAGCATCCGGCCGGTATCGGCCTTGAGGACCTTCGGAGCGGTGTGCCGATTGGGCATGAATCCGCCGAGCGCGTTGCGCCGCTCGATCATGTACTCGATCTCGGGCGCATCGGGCCCCGGCGTGTAGTACGGGGGCAGGTAGGGATCGGCTTCGAGGGTTTCGTCGCTGATCGGGATCTCGGTGTGGTCGCGGAACGCCTTGAGATCGTCGAGGGTCAGCTTCTTCATCTGGTGGGTGGCGTTACGGCCCTCGAAGTGCGGACCGAGCGTGTAGCCCTTGATGGTGTGCGCGAGGATGACGGTCGGTTGCCCCTTGTGCGCCATCGCTGCCGCGTACGCGGCGTACACCTTGCGGTAGTCGTGTCCGCCGCGGTGGAGATTCCAGATCTGATCGTCGGACCAGTCTTTGACTAGTTCTTTGGTGCGTGGATCACGGTTGAAGAAGTGCTCTCGGATGTAGGCGCCGTCGTTGGCGCGGAATGTCTGGAAGTCGCCGTCTGCGGTCGCGTTCATCAGGTTGACCAGCGCGCCGTCTTTGTCGTTGTGGAAGAGTTCGTCCCACTCGCGGCCCCAGACGACCTTGATGACGTTCCAGCCCGCGCCGCGGAAGAACGACTCGAGTTCCTGGATGATCTTGCCGTTGCCGCGCACAGGACCGTCGAGGCGCTGCAGATTGCAGTTGACCACGAAGGTGAGGTTGTCGAGCGCATTGGTCGCGGCCAACTGGAGAAGTCCGCGTGACTCCGGCTCGTCCATCTCGCCGTCGCCGAGAAACGCCCACACGTGTTGGTCGGAAGTGTCCTTGATGCCGCGGTGGTGCAGATACTGGTTGAAGCGGGCCTGGTAGATCGCATTCATCGGGCCCAAACCCATCGAGACGGTCGGGAACTGCCAGAAGTCGGGCATGAGCCGGGGGTGTGGATACGACGGCAACCCGCCGCCGAGCCCGGCATGACTGTGCTCCTGACGGAAACCGTCCAGGCGATCGGCGCTGATCCTGCCGACCAGAAAGGCGCGCGCATAGATACCCGGTGAGGCATGCCCCTGGATGAAGACCTGGTCGCCGCCACCGGGATGGTCGAGTCCGCGGAAGAAGTGGTTGTACCCCACCTCGTAGAGCGAGGCAGACGACGCGTACGTCGAGATGTGGCCGCCGACGCCGACGCCTGGCCGCTGCGCACGATGCACCATGATGGCGGCGTTCCAGCGGATGTAGTTGCGGAACCGCCGCTCGATCTCCTCGTCGCCGGGGAAGTACGGCTCGTTCTCGGTGGCGATGGTGTTGACGTAGTCGGTTGAGGTGAGGGCCGGAATCGAGACCCGATTCTCACCTGCGCGTTCGAGTAGTCGGAGCATCAGGTAGCGCGCACGTGCAGGACCCTGTTCGGCGACGAGTGTGTCGAATGACTCCAGCCATTCGCTCGTCTCCTCGGGATCGTTGTCGGAAAGGTACGAGGCGACTCCTTCGCGGATGACGCGTACCCCGGTGGTCTGCTGGCTGCCGACCTGATTCGACGCGGCAGCGTTGTTCGACGCGTCTGCGGTCCCGCTCCCAACGTCGGTGGTTCCGGTGTTGGTGCTGGCTGCCTGTTCGGTCACGGTGATGCCCACTCCCTCGTTTGGCCTGGGCACGGTGGTGCCCGGCATGACGACAATTCGGCGACGGGTCGCGTTGGTGTGCGGACTCCGTCGTCCATCCATATCGTGCCCCATGTCACGTCGCTTGGCACCGGTCTGGACGGTCTTGCCCGGGATCGTCGACGCCTCCTGCGGTAGCGTTTCGGTGTTTGGTGCCAGATATGGGCGACGGCCGTCGGGGAAACAGCCGTGGGGGAGACATGACAAGAGGACTGCTGTGCCGCGCAACGGGCACGCGTCTGATGCTGCTCGCTGCGGCACTGACGACGTTCGCGGTGCAGGGCTGTTCGGCGGTCGGGGGCAGCGCGGGTCCCGCGCCGGGAGAGGCCGCGGCCTATCGATCTGATGTGTCGACGTCCCGCCAGGCCCAGTCGCTGAGGGCCGGGGCGGAACTCTGCGAGGCGTCGACGAAGTCGATGGTCGTGATGCTGCGCGGGTACAACGCGTTCGTCGCGCGGCTCAACGAGGTGCAGTCCTACGACAAGGTCGGCGACCTCGGAGACAAAGCCCGAGCCGCGATGATCGCGGGCACCGATATGGTCAAGCCCAAACAGACAGCCGAGGTTCCCGGTGACCTCGGGACCGTCGTCGCATCATTCGTGACCAGCAGCAGCGCGCTGGGCGATGTGATCGGCCGCCGGCAGACCGCCCAGTTGAACTCTGCGTCGACCCGCTGGACGGGTGACAGGCGAACGGTGCTCGACACCTGCCGTGCCTACCTCCCGACACCTCCTGCGACATCGGCGACCGCGGCGCCGCAGTCGAACCCCGGCTCGTCGGCACCGGCCACATCGTCGCCGCGGCCGACGGGCTGACGGCTTCCCTGGTCTGGGTCATGTCCTCCGTTCGGGTGGTGTCGGAGTTCGTGTCGCCAGTTGGCGCGCGGAGTGTCCTCGTGTTGCACTGAGGTCCACTACGCTGTCTCGTAAGCTGAGAAGCGATGAAATCTGAAAACGTACCGGTAGGAGGTCGACACGCGGTGGTAGCCGCCACAGGGAGCAATGGCTCCGAGGGCAGCGGGGGCAGTAGCTCCGAGGGCAGCAACGCCCAGAAACTCGGGTTCGCGCCCGGAATGATGGTGCAGGAACTCGGTTG
This sequence comes from Gordonia sputi NBRC 100414, assembly GCF_000248055.1. GTDB lineage: Bacteria > Actinomycetota > Actinomycetes > Mycobacteriales > Mycobacteriaceae > Gordonia > Gordonia sputi. The sequence continues at coordinate 10,089 of NZ_BAFC01000072.1, forward strand.
GGACGAGGACACCGACGACAACCTGCGCGCCGACATCGAGGACGCGATCGATGCCGAGATGCTCGACGAGGACGCGATCGACGTGGTCGACGTCGTATGGCTGTGGTGGCGCGATGACGACGGTGATCTCGTCGATCGGCTCATGGACGCCATCACACCGCTCGCCGACGACGGATACGTTTGGGTCGTGTCACCCAAGACCGGCAACCCCGGGTATGTCGATCCCAGTGAGATCGCCGAGGCCGCTCCGACGGCCGGGCTCACGCAGACCAACGTCGTGAGTTTGGGTGAATGGTCGGGTTCACGCCTGGTGCAGCCGAAGGCGCGGTCCGGAAAGCGAGCATGAGCGACGACTCGACCTCCGAGGTCGATTCGGTTGCTCGCGCCACCGATGTGGCGACGACCGATGTTGTTCCAACCCAGCCGCAAGCCGTGTTGTCAGTCGGCGACGTCGCACCCGACTTCGAGCTGCGTGATCAGAACAATCAGCGGGTGAGCCTCTCGCGGTTGCTCGAAGAGCGTCAGGTGCTCATCGTGTTCTTTCCGCTCGCCTTCACCGGAACGTGTCAGGGAGAGCTTGGTTTCATTCGCGACCACTATCATCGGTTCATCAACGATGAGGTTGCGGCAGTTGCTGTTTCGGTCGGACCGCCGCCCACACACAAGGTGTGGTCATCGGCGCAGGGTTTCCTCTTCCCGATTCTCTCCGACTTCTGGCCGCACGGTGAGGTCGCACGCAGCTACGGGGTGTTCGACGAGAGTCGTGGCTTTGCCCAGCGCGGGACATTTCTCGTCGGGCGTGACGGCCGGATCGTCTTTCGCGACGTCGTGGGGCCCGGTGAGGCGCGGACCGAAACCCATTGGGAGATCGCGCTCGCCGCGGCAGCCACGCAGTGAGCGGCGCCGAGTGACTTTGCGGAGGCGCATTATCCGCCGGAGCGTGGAACCACAGAACGCAAAACGACGATAGATCGCGGCCGGACGTGACATGTGGAGTCGACGATCGACGACGGCGCGTCGGGTGCGAACGTGTCGACCACGACGTCCCACTTCTGTTGTGCGAGAACAGGTGCCAGCACAAAGTCGACGCCCCGCCACCACGAGTTCAGTAGGACGACGAAATCGTTGGTCGCCAAAAGTGTTCGGGTCCCGGCCGATTGCGGTGGCCTGAGCGACCATGCGACGCTGCGCGCGGCCTCGTCCTGCCAGTCGTCGTCGGACATGGGTGTGCCGTCCGGGGTGAACCAGTCGGGCGCGTCGGAGAGTTCGACCGCCGCCCGGCACAGGGCGCTGTGACGCAGGCGCAGTGAGATGAGGTCGCGGGTGAAGGCGACGAGCGCCTCGTCGCCCGAGGTCCAGTCGAACCAACTGGTCTCATCGTCCTGGCAGTAGGCATTGTTGTTGCCGCGTTGCGTTCGGCCTCGCTCGTCGCCGCCGAGCAGCATCGGCGTTCCCGCAGAGAGCAGTAGCGTCGTGAGCATGGCGCGCATCTGACGTCGTCGTAGCGCGACGATGGCCTCGTCGTCGGTTGGCCCTTCGGTTCCGCAGTTCCACGACCGATTGTCGTCGGTGCCGTCCGAATTGTGGGAACCGTTGTCCGCGTTGTGTTTGCGTTCGTAGGACACGAGATCGTGCAGTGTGAAACCGTCGTGGGACGTCACATAGTTGATCGACGCCGCGCGGCGTCGGATGACCGTTGCAGGATTGTGACGACGGCCCCCGAAGATGTCGGCCGAGCCGGTCAGGCGTCGTGCCATCGGTGCGAGCAGGCCCTCGTGGCTGCGCCAGAAATCGCGGACGCTGTCGCGGTAGCGGTCGTTCCACTCGCCCCATTCCGGACCGAATGCGCCGAGTTGATGACTGTCGTTTCGACCGACGTCCCAGGGTTCGGCGATCAGCCGCACCCGCGACAGCACGTCGTCCTGGCCGAGTACCCGAAGGAACGCTGCAGTGGGGTCGAAAGGTCCACCACCCCAATCGTTTCGGGCCCAATCGTTTCGGGCACTGTCGGTGCCTTGACGCGCAAGGGTGGGCGCGAGGTCGAAGCGAAATCCGTCGACGCCCAGCGACGCCCAGTAGCGTAGGGAGTCGGTGACCATGCGCAGCGTCGTCGGGTGCGCCACCGCAACGGAATTGCCGCATCCGGTGGTGTCGACGTACGAGCCGTCGTCCGGGTCGAGCACGTAATACGCGCGATTGTCGAGGCCGCGATGGCACAGTGTGGGGCCGGAGTCGTCGCCTTCTGCGGTGTGATTATAGACGACATCGAGGATCACCTCGATCCCGGCGCCGTGCAGAGCGTCGACCATGTGGCGGAACTCGGCGATGGATTCGTCACCCCGGCCGGCGCGGTCGGCGGCGCTGTAGGCGTTGTGCGGGGCGAAGAAGCCGATGGTGTTGTAACCCCAGTAATTCGTGAGGTGCCGTTGGGCGAGTTCGCGTTCGGACACGCTGCGATGCATCGGAAGTAGCTCTACGGCGTTCACTCCGAGCGATGTCAGGTAGTCGAGCACGGCCGGGTGTGCGAGTCCGGCGAATGTGCCTCGGAGTTCGGCTGGAATGTCGGGGTGGGACTGCGTGAACCCGCGGACGTGCACCTCGTAGATCACCAGCTCCGATGCCGGTCGGCGCGGGCCCGGTGCAGTGGCGGTCGTTGCCTGTGGCGGTTGCTCGACGACGACGCTGCGCGGCACGAACGGTGCCGAGTCGAGCGCACTGGGACGTGAGGGATCGTCGACGTCGTGGTCGAGGAGCGCGTCGCAGTACTCCACGTCCCCGACGATGCGTCGGGCGTAGGGATCGAGGAGGAGTCTGGCAGGGTTGTAGCGCCGACCGCGCTCGGGTGCGAAGGGGCCGTCGACCCTGAATCCGTATCGGGTTCCGGCACGCACGCCGTCGACGACGCCGTGCCACACGTCGATCTCGCGCCCTGGGAGCAGGAGTCTGGTCTCGGCGCCGGCGTCGTCGAAGAGACAGAGCCACACCGCATCTCCGCCCGAACTGACGGCGAAGTTGGTTCCGCGGTCGGTGACGGTCGCTCCGAGGATCGACGGATCGCCGGGGGAGATGGTCCCGGTCATCAACGTCCCTTCTCGTCGAGTGAGCGCGGCGAGACGACCGCGGCCGGCGGTCACGCGACACTGACGGTGACGATACGTGAGCAGGGCGGGCGCGGGGCGGTGTGCCACGGTGCGGCCGACAGGGCGTCTGCCTCTGGTAGACCGGAGAGATGAGTGCTCCCCTCATCGAACTGAATTCAGGCATCGAGATCCCACAGCTCGGACTGGGGGTGTGGCAGTCGACTCCGGAGGAGGCGCAGCGCGCCGTCCGATTCGCGATCGACGAGGCCCGCTATCGACACATCGACACGGCCGCGGCCTACGGCAACGAGTCGGGCGTCGGCGAGGGCATTGCCTCCGCGTCGGTGCTGCGCACAGAGGTGTTCGTCACGACGAAGCTCTGGAACTCCGATCACGGGTACGACCGCGCTCTCGCGGCGATCGACACCAGTCTGCGCGCGCTCGGAACCGACTACGTCGACCTGTACCTGATCCACTGGCCGCTGCAGGATCGTGACCGACTGCTGCGCACCTGGGACGCAATGGAGAAGATCCTTGCCGACGGTAAGGCGCACTCGATCGGCGTCTGCAACTTCGAGCCGCATCACCTGCAATGGCTCATCGATCGCGGGGGAGTGCTGCCCGCCGTCGACCAGGTGGAACTGCATCCGCACCTCCAGCAACGCGAACTGCGCGAGTTCGCGGCGGAGCACGGAATCGCGATCGAGTCGTGGAGCCCGCTCGGCGGAACGTCGGGGTCGGGGTGGGGTCCCAACTCCAAGCCCAACACCGTCTTGTCCGACCCGACGATCGGCGACATCGCGATCAAATTAGGACGGTCACCCGCCCAGGTGGTCCTCGCCTGGCACATCAAGCTCGGACTGATCGTGATCCCGAAGTCGGTGCACGAAGATCGCATCAAGCAGAACATCGACGTGTTCGATTTCGAACTCGACGACGAGGACATGGCTCGGATCGCCGCTCTCGACGACGGTCAGCGGGTGGGGATACACCCGGACGAGATGAACCTCGGCGCGCCTGACTGAGCCCGCAGGCTCAACGTGCTGCGCAGCCGTCGTGCCTAGCTCATTCGCACGCGACGCCGTCTCCGTCGCGGTCTAGTTTCGCGGAGTAGCCCGGCTGCCCGCGGTGCAGGGGCGCTACGCCGGCAGCGCGCGCCTGAGCGCAGTTGGCGTAGGTGGTGTTCGACGGTGCGACCTGCGGCGGGGCGGCGGCCTCTGGCGGAGCGCTCTGCGGGGCCGGGGCTGGCTTGGGTGAATCAGCTTCGGGTGCAGAGCAATTCGACAGGATGCGGATCATGGCCTGCTTCTCCGCCGCCGTCACCCACAGGTGGTAGATGGCTTTGACCGCGATCTGCCGCTCGACGTAGGTGCATCGATACGACTTGTTGGGCGGCAACCACGTCGCGGCATCGCCGGCACCCTTGGCCTGGTTCGTGCGGCCATCGGTGGCCTGCAGATTGCGCGGATCGTTGGCGAGGTTGCGGCGCTGCTCGGCCGAAAGCTGTTGCGCGCCCTTCTGCCACGCGTCCGACAGCGCGACGACATGGTCGATCTGGACCTTCGACGACGTCGCCGAGCCGCGCGTGAAGGCGATCGACGTTCGCGTGTACGGATCGTCGAGCGTTCCCGACAGCACCACACATCCGTTGGTTCCGGGTTTGAGGGTCACGCCGGACAGGTCACGTCGGAGGATGTCGTTGCGAGTGTCGCACCCGTTGTGGCCGTCGGCGACCGAGACGTCGTCGGACCATGCCTGCCCGAACTGTGATCGCTCGTAACCGGTCTTCGGTGCGCGGCCCTTTACTGCGAGCGACTCGAGCGTCGTGCGCGCGCTTGACTCAGCGACCTGAGATGGCGTGACCGGCGCGGGCGCGGCGTGTGCCGTCGCGGCGGGGACCAGCGCGCCTGCGGCGAGCACGGTCACCGCGATGGGCCAGACGATGTCGGCGCGTCGAGAGGCGCGAACGTTCCGCGCGTCGTCGTGTTGCGTGCCGTCGTGTTGCGTGCCGTCGATCGGCCGGTCGTTGATCAGCATGGCGGAAACGTATCAGCCCGTACCGACAGCGAGCCTGAGCGAGTGGGCGCGGAGGTGAGATGCCCTGATCACGCTGCTGGGATGCTGATGGGTGCGCCCGCGTGAATCTCTTTCAAACACAGTGGGTGCACACCGGCCGGAGGCCGGCAAGGATGTGACGGTGCGCGCAAAGGGATTCGAACCCCTGACCGCTGGTGTGTAAGACCAGAGCTCTACCGCTGAGCTATACGCGCTCGACGCGTCGTCGGGCCCAAGCCTCGCGCGTCAACACACGAATCTAGCCGGTCGGCAGGTCGGAACCCAAACTGCGAGCCCCAGGCAGCCAAGCGGCACCCTAAATGTGTGTCGTATCGAAGGATGTGGATGCTGCAGCACACACATCCTTCGATCGGACACTCATCTACGACGCGGGTCCGCGGCGGAGGGCCGGAAAAGTTCTGGGGTCAGCAGCAGCAAACCGGGGTCACCCGAAAATCGGCGGCAGGGCGAACAGCACGATCGTCGACCAGACGACGTGTGTGCAGATCGGTGCCGCCACGCCGCCGGTGCAGCGACGCAGGATCGCGCACACCGCGCCGAGGAGTATCGCGGCGAACCCGAGCATCACGTTTCCGCTGGCCAGGGTCGCGATCGTGTAGACGACGGTGGACACGACGACCGGGTGATGCGGCCGCACCGCCGAGTACACCGCGCCGCGGAAGAACAATTCCTCTGCGGCGCCATTGATCAGGGTGATCGCGGTGACGATCGCGATGCTGCCGTAGTCGGCGAAGGCGAGCACGTTGCTGACCAGTTCGCTGAGCGGTCCGATCAGCTTCGTGAGGAACGCTCCGATGACGAACACCGCGCCCATCGCGACGCCCGCGACCACTCCGAGCGCAACGGCGCCCGACGTCGAGCCATCGCCGTCGAGGGAGAACCTTCCGGCAGAGAGCCTGCTGGTGGCTATCGCCCCGATGATCCAGGTGGCCGCGAGGCCGAGTGTCAGCGGGTAGAACGCGGTGTCGCCGGGTGTCACCGAGAGAGAGACCCCCAGGAAGACGGCGCCGATGAGCAGGAATCCGACCACGGCGAGCCGACGGCGCGTCGAATAGATGGGTTGGTCTGTGTTGCGGTCGACGGCGACAGCGTCGAGGAGCCGGGTCACCGACCGGGGCAGGGAGGCGGTCGACATCAGGGCAGGAACTGCCCGAGAACACGCCGGGCGACGAGCGTCACGCCCGCTACGGTTCCGATCACGCCGAACACCGCGCCGAGCGCTGCGCGGCGGGCTCGCAGTAGGTCGCCGCCCGCCCAGTCGGGGTCGGTGTCGGCGAGGTGGTGCAGATCGTCGAGCTCGGAAACCGGACGGGGATAAGGCGACTCGACCGACGCGCGAATGGCGTCTCGCATGGTGGTGAGACCTCCGGTCGGTGGGGACACGAACTCGGTGATGCGGTGCTCGGATGCGCGCATCGGATACTGCAGCGACGTGACCAGTTCTTCGGTCAATGCTGCTGGGGCTGGCGTGATGATGCCCCCGACCTTACCCGCGAGCCGGGTGCTGATCGACGGAACGCGCACGCGTAGTCGAGGCATGCGGACCGCGCGGAGATACTCGTCGAGGATCGATCGGTAGACGCCGGTGTCCGGGCCGGCGATGTCGTAGGAGCCCGCCGGTAGTGACGGGTCGGCGGCCGCGACGAGGTAGTGGATGACGTCGCGGATGGAGATCGGGTCCATCGGATTGTCGATCCAGCCGGGCTCGGGGATCACCGGGAAGCGGTCGGCGAGGTAGCGCAGGATCTCGAACGACGTCGAACCCGCCCCGAGGATCACCGCTGCACGCAACCAGACGAGTTCGGCGCCGCCGTCGATAGCGAGTCCCTCACCGACGTCCGCGCGGCTCTGTAGGTGCGCCGACATCTCGTCGCCGTCGGGCACGAAACCGCCGAGGTAGATGATGCGGGGGATGCCTCGACTGCGCGCCGCCTGTGCGACGGCCCGTGCGGCGGCGCGGTCGCCGTCGGCGAAGTCGGCCTGCCCGATGCCGTGTACGAGGTAGTACAGGGCGTCGACCGGGTGGTCGTCGGGGCTGGCCGCGTCGATGGCGGCACGTACTGAATCGGCGTCGTCGACGTCCATCTCGACCGCGGTCACGTCGTCGGACCATCCGTACCGCGACAACCGCTTTGGCGATCGTGACGCGACGACCACCTCGTGGTCGGACGTGAGAAGGGCGTCGACGAGTCGTGAGCCGACGTATCCGGTTGCACCGGTGACCAGGAGCCGCATTGTCGCCACACTAGCCAGCACACCGCGGCGTGGCCCACTCGTGATTACGGCATCACGGACGCATCACGGCGACATCGCGCGGGGGTCAGGCGCGGCGGTAGCGTTCGGCGAGCTGCACATGGCGTTCCGCGACGGCCCGGCACTCGTCGCGCAGTGCCGCGGGTTCGAGAACCGAGAAGTCGGAGTCGAAGGCGTGTAACCAGCGTGCGATCGAGGTGAGCGAGGTGCTGTAGATCGTGAGCTCGCAGCTCGAACCATCGCCGAATTCGATTGTGCCCCAAGCATCGTCGACCATCTTCTCGACAACGGCCAGTGGTGCGTGAATGCGAACCCGCGCGGTGGCGGACCGATACGCAGCGCCGAGGCTGCGCGCCAGATATGCGGCGGCACCACCTTCGGGGAGTTCACGAGGGACGAAACGTGCCCCGTTGGGTGTCTTGACCGTCATGCGGTCGACGCGAAACGAACGCCAGTCGTCGCGGTCGGGGTCCCAGGACACCAGATACCACCGAGATCCCTTGCGCACCAGTCTGTACGGCTCGACCTCGCGTCGACTCTCGGTTCCGTCGTGGCGTCGATAGTCGAATCGCAGACGTTCCGTGCGGTGGCAGGCGGTCGCGATGTCGGACAGCACCTCTGCAGCGACTTCGGTGTCGCGCGGTCCCTGCGGAAGGGAATCGAGCGTGAGGGCGTCGAGTCGATGTCGCAACCGTGAGGGCATCACCTGTCGCAACTTGGCCAGTGCACCCGAAGACGCCTCGGTCATATCGCTGACGGCGGCGCTGCTGATCGCGTTGAGTCCCAGCGCGACGGCGAGGACCTCCTGGTCGTCGAGCAACAGAGGGGGCATCTCCGCGCCCGCGCCCAACCGGTACCCGCCTCCGACACCGACTGTCGAGTCGACGGGATATCCGAGGTCGCGCAGCTTGTCGACGTCGCGGCGGACCGTCCGCTTGGTGATGTTCAGTCGCGTGGCGAGATCGTCGCCCGACCACTCCTGGCGCATCTGGAGCAGGGACAGGAGCTGGAGTAGTCGCGCAGACGAATCGAGCATGAGGTCATTGTCGCGCGCATTGCGGACAATTGTGGTCCGCAATGCGCTGATCGTGTCACTTTGTGTGGCGGGTGAAGAACTGCCAGATCAACGACGTTGCCGAGATCGAATTGCTCATCTGCCCGGCCTGTGACGGGCTTCCGGTGGAGCCCGGCCACACGTGCGCGCCGCCATTGACGCGGTAGTGGGTGATCTCGTGACCCGACGCTGCGCAGAACGGCCAGTCGATACGGGTGACGTAGCGATTGACGGGAAACTCGAGTGGCTGGGTGAGGCAACCGTCGCGTGCGGCCCACCCCGACAGCCAATCCATCACGGGGACATAGGCTCCGCCGTGTCGCACGCCGCCGGTGTAGTGGATCGTTCGGTCGGCGGTGCCGTGGAAATCGATGATGGATGCGGGCGGGGCGCCGGGGCAGTTGGGACGACCGGCGTCGTAGAATGCACCGCTGACCACCGCGTAGGCGGCGAACTCGGAGGGCAGCCTGCACGCGAGCATCGCGACGAGTCCGCCACCGTTCGATCGGCCGGCCGCGTACGTCCGGCTCGAGTCGATGCATGCCGCCGCCCGCAGCTCACGCAGGATCGTTCGGGTGAACGCGATGTCGTCGGCACGGGGCGAGGAGTACGGCGCTCCCTCCCAAGAGACGAGTCCGTCGGTGCCGCGCAGGCCCTCGGGATAGACGACGATTGCCGGGAGCTGCGCGAGACCGGTGAACCGTGCAAAGGTCGCCGCGGGTTCGGCATGCCCGTGGAACGCCAGAATCAACGGGTACGTCGACTGCCCGCTGTAACCGGCGGGCACGTTGACGCTGTAGGTGCGCTCGACGCCGTCGACGGTCGTCGTATGCTTCGACGTCCCCGGTGCGAGACGGTTCGGCCCGGCACATCCGGAGAGGTCGGCCACCCGATGAAGCGGTTCGACGGCGTTCGCCGCCGGGACGGCCCCGGCAACCGAGACAACAGTGACGGCGGTGAGAACACCGAGGACAAGTGAGAGTGCAGTGCGCCAGGCACGGCGTCGGGCGGATCGCGGCACTCGCCAAGGATAGAGGGTCGGCACACGCGGGGCTGTGATCCGGGCGGAGGATTCACGTGCTGTCGATGTTGTCGACGGCTGGCCGTCTCTTCAGGTCCCGCGGAGCATTCTGGTGCAGTCGTGCCGATTCGGCCGCGACCGGAGCGTCTTGTTTGCGATGCTGAGCGCCATGATGGTGCGTCGCAGAGCCGCAGGTAGCGGAGCCCATGAGGTTCTTGGTAGGAAAGGCGCAGGCGTGCCGCTGATGTTGCTGGTCGTCGCGCTAGTCGCGACGGTGTGTGCACTTCCCGCCCAGGCGGGAGCGCAGCCGCCGGGTGCGCAGCCGCCGGGGGCGCAGCCTCTGCCGGCCGCCGACCCCGGAACCCTGCCTCCGGGATTCCTCTGGGGTGTGTCGTCGTCGGGTTTCCAGTCCGAGGGGTCGTCGCCGGACAGTAACTGGACCAGATATGTCGCCGCGGGTAAGACCGACGACAAGGTGGGGTCCGCCGTCGACTCTCGTCATCGCTATCGCTCGGATATCGCCCTCGCGAAGTCCCTTGGTGTCACGGTCTATCGCGTCGGTGTCGAGTGGGCGCGCATCGAGCCGAAGCCGGGAGTGATCGACCGTCGCGAGCTCGCGTACTACGACGACATGATCGCGGCAATCGTGAGCGCGGGAATGCGGCCGATGATCACCCTCGATCACTGGGTCTATCCGGGATGGGTTGCAGCGCGCGGCGGTTGGGCGAATGCCTCGACGCCGCAGGCGTGGCTACGTAACGCGCGCTTTGTCGTCGACAGGTACGCCCATGACAATCCGCTGTGGATCACCATCAACGAGCCGACGATCTATATCGTCAACGAGCTGCGCATGGGTGGACTCCCCGCGGCTGCGAGTGCAACGATGCGCGACCGCCTCGTCGACGTGCACACGTCGATCTACCGATACATCCACCAGCGTCAGCCCGCCGCCATGGTGTCGTCGAACATCGCTTACGTCCCGACTGTTGAGCCGATCGTCGACACCGCATTTGCCGATCGGGTGCGCGATTCTCTCGACTTCATCGGTCTCGACTATTACTACTCGGCGTCGGTCACCGACCTGAGCGCGGTCAACGCCGCCACGGGAAAAAATTGGAACGCAACGGTATCGGCCGACGGGATCTACTACTCGCTGCGTGATCTCGCGCGGCGCTTCCCGGGTAAACCCCTCTACGTCGTGGAGACCGGCATGCCGACCGAGAATGGCAAGCCGCGCCCCGACGGTTATCGTCGCGGTGATCATCTGCGTGACCTCGTCTACTGGGTCGGGCGGGCGCGTGCAGACCGCATTCCGGTCATCGGATTCAACTATTGGAGCCTCACCGACAACTACGAATGGGGTTCGTACACACCACGATTCGGGCTGTACACCGTCGACGTCAAAACAGATCCGACGCTGCGCAGACAACCGACGGACGCGGTGCCGGCCTATCGCGACATCACCGCGCGCAACGGAGTGGGGTCGGCGTATCGCCCGACCCGGCCGGCCCAGTGGTGTTCGCTGGCCGCCGCTCCCGCGAGTTGTGGCCAACCGGTGCGCTGACGCCCATCGCGTCTGCGTGAGCCGACCGCCGCTGAACTCGACGCCATCGGTCAGCGCATGATGGTGCGCGACGAACCCGCTGCCGCCCTTCGTTCGAGCGATGCGCGCGCCTCGGGGTTCGGCCGAGCGGGTCAGCATGCAACAGTTCCGCGACGCGCTCGAGGAAGTTCCTGCCCCGGCTCCGGCTGCTCAGTATGCTGCAATCCCTCGAGAACCGTTAGTGTCGGCCGATGCGCTGACAGCCATGTAGGCGCGCAGCGCCGACAGCCCCCAGAAGGATGAGAACATGCCGCTCACCGTCGTCGACAAGGATTCGATCACCGCAGCTCTGACCACCGAGTGGGCTGCGCTGCAGTCACTCGCGGCGCAACTCACCGACGAGCAGTGGTCGGCACCGTCGGTGCTCCCTGGCTGGACCAACGCCGACATCGTCGCCCACATCATCGGCACGGAGAGCATGCTCGACGGTCGGGATGTGGAGGCCGCAGCCGACATCACCTCGCGAACGCATGTGAAGAATCCGATCGGCGAGCTCAACGAGCGATGGGCCGACTACTTCCGTGACGAGTCTCGGGAGGAGGTGCTCGCTGCGCTCGACGAGATCATCGAGGTGCGCACCGCGGCACTCATGGCGATGACGCAGGACGAGTTCGACGCGCAGACGGCCACCCCGGCCGGCCCCGACACCTACGGACGATTCATGCGCATCCGCGTCTTCGACTGCTGGATTCACGAGGTCGACCTGCGCGACGCCCTTGCCTACGGCTCGCCGTCGGATCCCGTTACGGCGGGCGTCGCACTCGACGAGATCTCGTCGTCGTTGCCCTTCGTCGTGGGCAAGCGCGCGTCGGCGCCCGACGGCAGCAGGGTTCGGTTCGACATCACCGGTGTCGCACCTCGTGAGGTCAGGGTCGCGGTGGACGGTCGCGCGGGGCTCGTCGAGTCATTCGACGGTGGTGATGACGCCGCGGACGTCACCCTGCGCGTCGACGGAGTCGACCTGGCGCGTCTGGCCGGAGGTCGGCGTAATGCCGATCCGAGCGCGGTGATCGTCACCGGTGACGAGGCGCTGGCGAAGGCCGTGCTCGACCGGATCGACTATGTGATCTGAAGCCTCGAACGGACTTTCTACCAGGCTTCGAGATATCGCATCAATCGATGCTAGGTGTCCAAGAACATGTCATTCGAACGGTCGATTCCGAGGGTATCGGCGGATTAAAAATATGCCTATCGCACACCTTGTTCGGGATCGCGAAGGTATTTCCCACGCCCGAACGCGCGCGCTTCGCTTCCTGCAATCGTGCGTGCGGGGAGCGGGTCGCTCAGCAGGGTGCGCACCAGTGCCGACGACGGACCGAGGTCGCCGTCGCTGCCCACGACGACGACGTTGCCGGTTCGCCGTCCCTTGAGCATCGCGGGATCGGCGATCAGCATGACATTGGCGAACACCTCCGCGACGGCGGCGGCGTCGGCGCGCACCAGATCGAGAGTTCGCGCATCGCCGCAGTTCGCGAGATAGAGCCCACCGGGAGTCAACACTTTTTTGACCGCCTGTACGAATTCGACGGTCGTCAGATGCGACGGTGTGCGCGCGTCGACAAAGGCATCGCGGATCACCACATCCCGCGAACCCTCCGTCAGCGACTCGGTCACCGCCCGCGCATCGCCCACGCGAATACGTAAGCGCGGCGCACGCGGCAGGTCGAACCATTCGCGCACCAATCGGGCCAACTCCGCGTCGATCTCGACAGCAACCTGCCTGGCCTGCGGGTAGCGGTCGGCCAGAGTGCGCGGAAGCGCGCAGGCTGCCCCGCCGAGGTGGAGAACCCGCAGCGGCGTCGAGGTATCGGGATACCGATCGTCGATGACCGCGGCCATCTGGCGGAGATATTCGAAATCGAGAGCTGACGGATCGTCGGGGTGGATGTGCGAGCTGTGGGTCCCGTTGATCAGCAGCAGCCAGCCACCCGAGATGGGATCGGCAACCACCTCGGCGGTGCCGGTGTCGATGGGGTGGCTACCCGGGACGGGTGCGGGACGGGGTTTGGCCATGAGGTGACGATACGATCACGCGGTGCGTCGAGCCCCATCCAGTTCCAGTCCGCGCGCGGTGGGTCGAGCACTCGACGTCCCGGTCGGGCTGTGCGTCGGCTACCTCCTCGACCGCGCTGTGGGCGACCCACGCCGGTGGCATCCCGTCGCGGGTCTCGGGCGCGCGATCGGTCGACTCGAGCGGGCCGTGTACGCCGACTCGCGCGCGGTGGGCGTAGGTTTCGCCGCGACGTCGGTGTGCGCGTCGATCGCCCTCGGGGTCGGTGTCGACAGAGCCGCCCGGCGCGCCGATTCCTCACCTGTGCGGATTGCGGCCGTCGCGGTGGCGACGTGGGCCGTGCTCGGTGGCACCACTCTCAACAGGGTCGGCCGCGAGGTCGCGGATGATCTCTCCGTCGACGACATCGACGCCGCACGCGCACTGGTACCGAGCCTGTGCGGTCGCGACCCCGAGAGCCTCGACGCTGCCGGAATCGTGCGTGCCGCAGTCGAATCGATCGCCGAGAACACCTCAGACGCTGCCGTGGCTCCACTGTTCTGGGGTGGCGTCGCCGGTGTGCCCGGGCTGGTCGCGTATCGAACCGTCAACACTCTCGATTCGATGGTCGGCTACCGCAACGACAGGTACGGACGATTCGGTTGGGCTTCGGCGCGTCTCGACGACCTTGCAAACCTCGTACCGGCACGGCTCGCCGGGGTGCTGGTCGTCGTGCTCGGAGAAGACCGCGCAGGCGCCCTCCGTGCATGGCGACGCGACGCCGCAGCGCATCCGAGTCCGAACGCGGGCGTCGTCGAATCGTCGTTCGCCGGGGCGCTCGGGCTTCGTCTCGGGGGTCGGACGGTGTACCCACACGGCGTCGAAGAACGTCCTGCGCTCGGAGACGGTCGGTTGCCGGAGGTTGCGGATCTGTATTCGACGACGCGTCTGTCGCGGCGGGTCCAGATCGGAGCTCTGGCGTCGAGTGCGTTGATCGCGTACGCGATAGGTGCACTACGACGGCGTCGGTGATCAGCCGCCGTAGCGCTGGGTGAGCTTGTCGCGGACGTCGTCGGGTGCGTGTTCGGTGTCCGGGCCGAAACCGATCCGCGTCGTGTCGGAGTGGTCGGCGTCGTCGACGACGGTGTCGCCACGCAGTTCCGCGCGCAATCGTTTGCGGCGCGCGGCGCGGTCGGAGGTGACACTCGCCGACGCCGCGGTCGGGGCGGCGGGAGTCTGCGCATCCGTGGTTGCCGCAGCGGAATCCGTCGAGGTGGTGGTCGCGGTGTTCGCCGTGCCACGTGCCCGACGACGCTGCTTGATCTCGGCGTAGATGAAGTATCCGGCTCCGAGCGGAGCCATGATCCCGAATGCGAGCCACTGCAACCCGTAGGAGAGGTAGGGGCCGGACTCGAGTTGGGGTAGCGGGATCTCGCCGAGCGATCCCGGCTGGTTCGGCGAGATCTGGATATAGAACGGGTCCATGCCGGTGGAGGTCGCGCGCGACAGTTCGGTGGGATCGATCGTGTACATCGACAGGGCGCCGTCGACGACCGCCGCGCCTCGACCGGGCGTCGTGCCCTCGCCAGCCCTGATCCGACCGTCGATGGTCACCTCACCCGCAGGCGGCGCAGGTATGACCGGTGTCTGTCCCTGGTCGGGTCGTATGTAGCCGCGATCGACCACGAGCACCCTGTCCGAACCCGCAACCCGGAAGGGCGTCAAGACCTCGATGGCCGGACGTTCCTCGACCGAACGCAGTCGGACCAGGGCCTGCTTGTCGGTCAGGAAGGTGCCGGTGATGTGCACCTCGCGCCACTCGGTGTCGGGTCGGAATCCGTTACCGGCCGGTGCGACCGACGCAAGCGGAACGGGCGCGATCGACACGGCCTGCTCGATGAGGTGGTTGCGCTCGCTCGTTCTGCTGTTCTTGCCCAGTTGCCACGGGGCGAGGATGGAGAAACACAGCGCGGCGAATGCCACGACCACCACAGCCAGGGCAATCCACCCAGGTCGCAGGAAGGTTCGGAGCACGCGCATGCCTCAACGGTACCGAGGTGCCCGCACACATCGGCGGTGTGGGGCAATGTACGACGCTGCGGCGGCTACGTATTGCCCAGGCGGTCGTTGACCCAGGCCAACATGCCCGGAACGGCCGCCTCGATCTGCTGACGGGTGAGCGCGAAATCGCCCTGTGTCCCGTAGTAGGGATCGGCGACGTCGAGGTCGTCGCCTGCGTCGGGATCGAAACTGCGCAGCAGCCGCACACGATCGCCGAGCCGTTTGCGTTCGAGATCCTTGGCGTGGCCGGAATCCATCGCGACGAGCAGGTCGGCGTCGAAGTCGTCGGGAGCCAGGTGGGCTGCGGTGTGGGCGTCGGAGTAGCCGTGGGCGAGTAGCTCGGTGCGTGCGCGATTGTCGGCGGGTTCGCCGACATGCCAGCTACTGGTACCCCGACTGGTCACGCGGACCCGGTCGGAGAGACCGGCGTCGTCGATGGCAGATCGGAAAATGTTCTGCGCCATGGGCGACCGGCAGATATTGCCCGTGCACACGAAACAGACGTGTAGTTGATCAGACACCTAAGACCTCACGCAGATCGACAACAGAATCGACGCGCCACGAGGCAGCGTCCCCTTCCCCGGCCCGAGCGTAGCCCCACGAGACGAAGACTGTCGGGATTCCGAAGCTCTCGGCACCCTCGACATCGTGCGACCGATCGCCGATCATCACGACGGGATGGTCGGGAAGTCCGGTGTCCGGGTCGGGTGTAATGCCCGATTGTCTCAGTGCCCACGCAATCACGTCGGTCTTGCTGCGCCGCGAGCCGTCGTCGCTGGCACCGCAGATCGCCGCGAAGCGGTCGGCGAGGGAGAAATGCTCGAGGATGGCTCGCGCCGTGTTCTCGTTTTTCGACGTCGCGATCGTCATCGTCCGGCCCTGGGTCGCGAGATCGTCGACGAGCTCGCGTATCTCCGGGAAGACCGAATTCTCGAGCCATCCGACGTCGGTGTAGCGCTTGCGGTAGGCGCGCATCGCGTCGTCGGCGGTCTCCTGGTCGAGTCCGAGGCCGATGAGCGTGTCGATCATCGGTGGTCCCGCGACGCCCGCGACGACGTCGTCGGGTGGTTCGGGTGCCCCGACCTCGGCGAGTGCGTGGCGAAAGCTGTTGACGATGCCGGAGAAGCTGTCGGTGATCGTGCCGTCGAGGTCGAACAACAGTACGGTCCGCGGATCATGCGGATCTGCCGGAGAGGTCACGGCTCCATCGTGACATGTACCGCAGCGGGTGTCCGAATGGCGTGTTGCTGTCGGCCGATCCGTCGGCACTCGACCATTAGGCTCGACGGTTATGACAGCAGGCACGACCCCGCAGGACAGCGTGTACCGCCTCAGCCGACACGGCGATGTCGACGTGGAGGCCGGTGTCGTCGATTTCGCCGTCAACGTGCGCGGTGAGGCGCCAGAGTTCGTCCGCGCCGCGATCGCCGACGCCTGTGCACGTCTCGCGTCCTATCCGAGCACCGCGCACGCCGATGCCGCGATAGCTGCGATCTGTGCACTACACCAACGGGATCCGGACGAGGTCATGCTGCTCGCGGGCGCCGCGGACGGGTTCGAGGCGCTGCCACGGCTCGGGTCTCGGCACGCCGCGCTCGTCCAACCCTCGTTCACCGAGCCGGAGATCGCCCTGCGGGCAGCCGGAATCCCCATCACCCAGGTGCAGTTGCCGCCGCCGTGGTGCATCGACCCCGACGACATCGCCGACCGCATCCCCGACGATGCCGACCTCGTCGTCGTCGGCAACCCGACCAACCCGACGTCGGTGTTGCACAGCAGAGCCGCGCTCGATGCGATGCGCAGGCCCGGACGAATACTCGTCGTCGACGAGGCGTTCGCCGATCTCACCGTCGATCCGGTCACCGGCGAGCGTGAGCCGCAGTCCCTCGCGTCGATGCGTAACGACGACATCGTCGTGTTACGCAGCGTGACAAAGACTTTCGGACTCGCCGGCCTGCGCGCGGGGTACCTCCTGGCGTCGCCCGAGATCGTCGAACGGCTGAGCCGGGGACGTCGACCCTGGCCGTTGTCGACGCCCGCGCTCGCTGCTCTGGCCGAGTGCGTCGGCCCTGCGGGACAACGGTTCTGCGACGACGCTGCGCGCGCCGTCGCGGCCGAGCGAGACTTCATGCTCGACCGGCTCGCACTGGCGGGGATCAGGACGTGCACACAACCCGAGGCGCCGTTCGTGCTCATCGAGACGCCGAACGGCATCGCGGTCAAGAATGCTCTTCGCGCAGCGGGTTTCGGTGTGCGAAGCTGCGCCAACTTCGTCGGCCTCGACGGCGATCACCTGCGGCTCGCGGTGCGCGACAACGCCACCGTCACCGCAATGGTCGACGCACTGGCCCGCGCACGAAAGGACGTCGACGATGACGCACAAGGATGAGTCCACAACGGTGACTTCGGTGACCGGGACATCAGATGCTGGGATATCGGTGGGATCGGTGGCCGATCTGCTCGATCGCGTCTACCCGCCGAGGCTGGCGGAGGCATGGGACTCGGTGGGACTCGTGTGTGGGGATCGCACGGAAGCCGTTGCGCGGGCGCTGATCTGCGTCGACGTCACCGATGCCGTCGTCGACGCGGCGGTCGCAGGCGACGTCGACATCATCGTCGCGCACCATCCGCTGCTGTTGCGCGGGGTCGACTCGGTTGCCGCCGATACCGCGAAAGGCTCTGTGCTGCATCGGCTGATCCGCGCGCGCACGGCGCTGTTCACCGCACACACCAATGCCGACAGTGCACGTCCGGGAGTGTCGGATGCGCTCGCGGATGTACTCGGCGTCGTCGACACCTCACCGCTGCAGCCCGCGCCGTTGGCGCCCATGGACAAGTGGATCGTCATGGTGCCCGAGGGCAGCGCCGAGCAGGTCAGCGAGGCGATGTTCGCGGCGGGAGCCGGGGCTATCGGTGAGTACCGCGACTGCGCGTGGTCGGTGGTGGGCGTCGGTCAGTTCGAGGCGCGAGGTGCGGCCAATCCGACGATCGGGTCGCTGGGAGAACGGACGCATGTCGACGAAGCGCGGGTGGAAATGGTCGCGGCGCGCGGTCTGCGCCGGTCCGTGCTCGCTGCACTTCGTGCCGCTCACCCCTACGAGGAGCCCGCATTCGACATCCTTGCCGAAGAAGCCATCGACTCGGACACGGGTCTCGGCAGGGTCGGGCGGCTCGCATCGCCGTCGACCGTCGGGGAGTTCGTGACGCGAGCAGCCGGTACGCTGCGCTCGCCGTGGGGAGTGCGTGCCACCGGGGAGCGCAGCCGCGTCGTGGAGACCGTTGCGGTGTGCGGTGGCGCGGGCGATTCGCTGCTCGACACGGTTCGTGGCCTCGGCGTCGACCTGTATCTGACCGGCGACCTGCGGCACCATCCGGTCGACGAGGCGCTGCGTGCGGGCGGACCGGTGTTGGTCGACGCGGGGCACTGGGCCACCGAATTCCCGTGGTGCACACAGGTTGCCGAACTGTTGGCGAACAGGCTCGCACTCGACGTCGAGGTCTTCGCGACGCCAACCGACCCGTTCACGCTGCATGCGGATTGCTGAGCGACGGTGGGTACCGCGTACCGTTGACCGAACGTGTGAACTCCAGGAGGCCCCCATGAAAGTCGATGCCGAGTGAAGGCCGACCCGTCCGCGCAGCGACATCTGCTCGACCTTGCCGACGCCGATGCCGCCGTTGCCCGCGTCGACCATCGCGGCAAATCGCTGCCGGAGGTGGCCGAGATCGCCGAGCTGACCACCAAGATCGACTCGACTCGCGACGACCTTGTGCGCGCCGACATCTCCGCTGAAGACCTCACCCGCGAGTATCGACGCGTCGACAGCGAGGTGACCGGAATGGCCGACCGCGAGCGCAAGGACTCCGCGCTGCTCGCCGGTGGGGGACTGGCGCCCAAGGCGTTGTCGGAGTTGCAGCACGAACTCGGTAGCCTCGCCCGCCGCCGCTCCGTACTCGAAGACGACCTGCTCGGCGTCATGGAACGACAGGAAGCCGTCGAAGCCGAACGGCAGCGCGCCTCGGCGACCGTCGAACATCTGCAGACCCAGCTCGCGGACGCCGAGAAGCGACGCGACGAGGCGAAGGCTGCTGTCGACGCTGATCGCGAGGTCGCGATCACACGCCGCGAGGCGATCGCCGGTGACATTCCCGCGGACCTCCTGGCGATCTACGACCGGCAGCGCGCCGCGGGCAAGATCGGTGCGGGACTGCTGCGGGCGCGACGCTGCGGAGCGTGCCGGATGGAGCTCGACCGCGGAACCCTCGCCTCGATCGCCGCTGCCCTCGCAGACGACGTGGTCCGGTGCGAGGAATGCGGCGCAGTTCTCGTCCGTACCAACGAGTCCGGTCTGTAGGCGCAACCGTGAGCTCCGGTTCGGCGGCCACGCCGTCGTGGCAGGGGCAGCGTGCAGAACCGACGCGCCTGGTGTTGCTGCGACACGGCCAGACGCCGCTGTCGATCGAACGACGCTATTCGGGCCGGGGCAACCCCCGGCTGACCGAGCTGGGGGAACAGCAGGCACTCGCCGCGGCGTCGCGCATCGCCGCTGAGGCCGACGTCGCTGCCGTGGTCAGCTCGCCACTCGACCGCGCACGCCAGACTGCGCAGGCCGTCGTCGACCGGATCGGCGGCGAGGTGATCGAGGATGCAGGCTTCATCGAGAACGACTTCGGTGGCTGGGAAGGGCTGACGTTCTCCGAGGCCGCGGCCCGCGACCCGCAGGTACACGCCCGCTGGCTCGGCGACTACACCGCCCCGGCACCCGACGGCGAGAGCTTCGCGCAGGTTGCTGAGCGGGTGATCGCGGCGAAAGACCAACTGGTCCAGAAGTATTCGGGGCGGACCGTGGTGGTGGTGTCGCACGTGACACCGATCAAGACGCTGCTCCAACATGCGCTGACAGTCGGACCGGAGCTGCTGTTCCACCTCCACCTCGACCTCGCGTCGGTGTCGGTGACCGAGTTCTACCCGGACGGCGGCTCGGTGGTGCGCTCGGTCAACGAGACCGCCCACTTGAACTGACCCTGCCGACCGGGCGTCCCGTACTGCCGACTGGGCGTCCCGTACTGCCGACTGGGTGTCGTGTACAGCCGAGTGGGCGTCGTGTCGTGCCGAGTGGGTATATCCGGACCGAGGGCGAACGAGTCGGCGTGTAAGCCGGATCCTGTGCCGACACGAAGTCGGCGGCGACCATCCATCTGGACACACCGTCGCCGGGTGCCTCGAGCAGCCAACCCACGGACTCGGGCGAGCAGCCCTCGATCATCCGTGCACACGCACCTCGCGGTCCGTGCTTCGGCCTTGCTCCGGGTGGGGTTTACCAAGCCGACGCGGTCACCCGCGTCGCTGGTGCGCTCTTACCGCACCGTTTCACCCTTACCGATCTTTCGATCGGCGGTCTGTTCTCTGTGGCACTGTCCCGCGGGTCACCCCGGGTTGCCGTTGACAACCACCCTGCTCTGCGGAGTCCGGACTTTCCTCGGCGCGCGGCATTGCCAGTGATCTGGCCGTTCCGCTCGCCGCGGCCGCCCGGCCGACTCGTTCGCCCGTACAGCTTAGCCCGCTGACACGGGCATCCAGCACGCCCGTTGGAGCTGCGGGGAGCGCCCAGCCGACGTTCTGCTGCGCCCAGTCGACGGTCAGGAGCGCACAATCGACGGTCTGAGGCGCCCAGTCGGCACTCTGGAGCGCACGGTCGGCGATAGTGTCGAAAGAGTGCAGCGCAGATTCTCCGCCCCCGACATCGACTTCGAGTCGATCCGCACCGAGCTGGGGATCTGCGAGGACTACGGCGAAGCCGCGCTCGACGAGGCGGAGCACGCGGTCGACGCACACGCCGAGCGGGTAGACCGTCGCGACATCCCGCTGGTCACGATCGACCCGCCGGGGTCGATGGACCTTGACCAGGCGGTCGCGATGTCGTTCGACGCAGACGGCTTCGAGGTCCACTACGCGATAGCCGACGTCGCCGCGCTCGTTCGGCCAGAGCATGCACTCGACGCCGAGAGTCGACGTCGAGGCGCGACCATCTACTTCCCCGACGGCTCGGTGCCGTTGCATCCGAGGGTGCTGTCGGAGGGATCGGGATCGCTGCTCCCCGGCGTGACGCGCCCCGCGGTGCTGTGGACGATCCGCGTTGCACCGGACGGCGACGTGACCGGAGTACACCTCGAGCGTGCACTCGTGGAATCGGTCGCACGACTCGACTATGCGGGAGTGACGGCGGACGCCGCCGCACGCACCCTGCATCCGTCGATCAGCGCGCTGCCCGCGTTCGGTGAGCTCCGACGTCGAGTTGCGTTGGCGCGCGGGGCAATCGAACTCGACCTTCCCGACCAGGAGGTGACCCGCGTCGACGACGGATGGGTGCTCGCCCTTGCGGCTCGCACGCCCGCCGATATGTGGAACTCGCAGTTGTCGCTTCTCACCGGCACCTGTGCGGGAAAGATCATGGCCGACGCGGGTATCGGTCTGCTGCGCACGCTTCCACCGGCACCTGCCGACGCCGTCGACAAGCTCAGAGCGACCGCCGACGCTCTCGACGTCGCGTGGCCCGACGACGCGACCCCCGGACATTTCCTCGCGGCACTGCCGGTCGACGAGCCGTCGACCCTCGCCCTGATGTCGCAGGCGAGTTCGCTGATGCGCGGCGCGGGGTACCTCCCGCTCGGCGTGCAGACCGGTGAGGCGGACACGGCCCCTCCAACGCGCGACGAGATGGTCCACTCGGCGATCGGTGGCGTCTACGCACACGTGACCGCGCCACTGCGACGCCTCGGCGATCGATTCGCCACCGAGGTGTGCCTGGCCGTCACATCGGGAAACCCGGTGCCAGACTGGGTGTTACGTGCGTTGCCGACACTGCCGGGCATCCTGCGTTCTGCCGACTCGCTCGGGTCGTCTGCCGACCGGGAGAGTATCGACCTCGCCGAGTCGGTGATACTCGCCGACCGAGTCGGCGAGCGCTTCGACGCCGTGGTCCTGTCCGGGGCGACAGCGAAGACCGGAGCGGCAGCGAAGAAGCGCGCGAAGATCTTCATCGCACAACCGCCGATCCTGGCCGAATGCGACGGCACTCCGACCGCGGCCTCGCGTATCGACGTCACCCTGACCGCAGCCGATCCGGCGTCGCGCAAAGTACGCTTCGCACCATCGAACGCCTAGCGGCAGCCTTCGGCGTCAGCAGTCCGGGACTGGCTTCGGCTCAGCAGTCCGGGACCGCCTTCGGCTCAGAGATCCTTGGCGGCCTTGCGGTATGCGGCAATCGCCTGCTCTCCGTTGGCCTGTTCACGGGCGTCGATTCGACCGAGCACGAACAGATCCATGCCCGACAACTCGCCCGACGCCGCCAGCTCGGCCAGCCGTGCGCGATTGATACGCGAGTCGTTGTAGTCGCCGAGCGCCGACTGGAGGTCCTTCGCCGTCTTCGAGATCTGCTTGTACTTCTTCTTCTGCAGCGGTTCGGCGGCATCGGTGCTGTAGCGCAGTCGTTTTGCGCGTTTGCGGATGGTGTGGAGTTGCTCCGACCACTCGTGCGATCCTTCGGGCAACTCCGCGAGCTCGCGATGTGCCTTCCGAATGTGCTTGCGGCTCTTGCTGATCGCCTTGTCGACGGCGGTCGTCGCAGGCAGGTCGGCATCCGGTCCGGCTGGTGGATCGGCGATCAATTCGTCGATGGCGTCGAGCAGTCGGAAGTAGCGCTGCGAGTTCATCGCCGCGTGGGTCGCGGCGACGGCGCGATCGTGTGCCGCGGATTCCGTGCCCGCCAGCGCGTTCACCAGCGTCTCCGATGCCACTTCGTCGCGCAGCAGAGTGCTGTCGATCTCCAGTTGCACTTCGGAATCGCGTGCGTCGCCGAGGATGCGCGCCAGCAGTTTCAGTTCACCCGCGATGTGTTCGGTGCGGGCGGCGTCGAGCACTGTGGGAAAGCCGGAGAACACGCTGCGCATGCGGCGTGCGGTCACGCGCATCTGATGCACCGCGTCGTCGGCGTCCTCGCGAACCAGCGGATCCCAGGCGATGAGGGAATTGCGGTGCCGCGTGACGTCGGCGATCACCAATTCGAGCGCCGATGGGTGGCGCCCCAGCGTGGGAGGCGGTGTCACCGCGGGCGTCGAGCCGATGGCGCGCGCGAGTTTCGACGCACTCGACGGTTCCTGACCACCGGCGCCACGAAGCAGTTTGTGCGCGGCCTTCAGTAGTTTCTGAGTGCCGCCCTCGAGGAGTTCGAACTCCCACTCGGACCATTGCTGCGACGACCCGCCCGGCAGCAACGACTGCGCGGTCACGCGGTCGTCGGCGAACTCGGCAAGCTTCACGCCGTCGGTGCCCAGCAGCGTCGTGATCGTGCGGACCGTCGAGATCGCCGCCACCGGTAGCAGTGGCCTATGCCGGGTGTAGACGAGTACCGGGTCGACGAGTGCGTCGGGGATGTCGCCGTCGGCGGGAGCCTCGTCGAAAGTCACCTGTAGTTCGCGTCGTGCGCCCGGGACATCGCCGGGGCGCTTGAGGTGCCATCCCTCGTCGTGTCCACCGCGCCTGCGCCGCATGGTGATTCGGTTCGACGCGAGGTCGAGGTTCTCTGTGTCGAAGTACGTTGCGTCGAGGGTGAACGTCTCCGGTTCCGTGGCCGCCACCACGCCCGGGAGGACGCGAAGGTCGGGCGGCGTGATGCCCGGATCGACATCGAATTTGAGCTCCACCTCGACCTGCTCGCTTGCGGGCAACTCGTCCTCCTGTCGGTAATGGCTGAATTGAGTCTAGGCGAGCGAGTCAGCGATCGGCGAAGACATCGGTTGCTTCGACGAGATGATGTGCGATGCCCGGTTCGAAGGACGCATGGCCGGCATCGGCGACGACGTGCAGCGTCGCCGACGGCCATGCGCGGTGCAGATCCCAGGCGCTGCGCATCGGGCATACGACGTCGTATCGGCCCTGCACGATCACCGCGGGGATGTGTGCGATGCGGTCGATGTCGCGGAGTAGCTGGCCATCCTCGAGGAAGCCGTGATGAACGAAGTAGTGGTTCTCGATCGAGGCGAATGCGAGGTCGAACCGCGATCCCACGTCTTCCTTCGACGCCGCTGCCTCCTCGGGCTTGGGGATGAGGTAGCTCGTCGCCTGCTCCCAGCCGGTCCAGGCCCGTGCGGCGGCGACCGCGACGTCGGTGTCGTCGGAGGTGAGTAGTCGGTGATAGGCGGCGACAAGGTCGCCGTCGCGTTCGTTCTCGGGGATCGGCGCGAGATAGGACTCCCACACGTCGGGGTAGATGTGCGCCGCACCGCCGTTGTAGTACCAGTCGATTTCGCTGCGACGCAGCAGGAAGATCCCGCGGAGCACCAACTCGGTGACGCGGTCGGGGTGCGCCTGCGCGTAGGCGAGCCCGAGCGTCGAACCCCACGAGCCGCCGAAGACCTGCCAGCGCTCGATGTCGAGGTGCGTGCGCAGCGACTCCATGTCGGAGATCAACTTGGGTGTGGTGTTCACCGAGAGGTCGGCGCCGTCGGCGATGTGGGGGCGCGACTTTCCGCATCCGCGTTGGTCGAACAGGACGATTCGGTAGCGCGCGGGGTCGAAGAAGCGTCGCTGATCGGGGCCGGTGCCTCCGCCGGGGCCGCCGTGGACGAACACCGCAGGCTTGCCGTCGGGGTTGCCTGAGGTCTCCCAGTAGATTTCCTGGCCGTCATCGACAGCCAGGTGTCCCGACGCGTAGGGCTCGATGGGCGGGTAGAGGCTTCGCATGCCCTCACCCTATGCCGACCTGTTTCGGATCGGCCGCGCCGATCGCATCCGCGCGCGGGTCGGGTCGGCCGCCCCGCGCGCGGATCAGATCAGACGATCAGTAGCTGTGCTCCGGAGCGGGGAATACCCCGCGGCGCACCTCGTCGGCGTATGTTGCTGCGGCGGTGCGCAACTCGCCGCCGACGTCGGCGTACCGCTTGACGAACCGTGCGGTCTTGCCGTGTGTGAAGCCTGCCATGTCCTGCCAGACGAGTACCTGGGCGTCGGTCTCGTTGCCCGCTCCGATGCCGACCGTCGGGATGGTGAGTTTGCGCGTGATCTGTGCCGCGAGTTCTGCGGGGACCATCTCCATGACCACTGCGAATGCGCCGGCTTCCTGGACGGCGATCGCGTCGGCGATGAGCTGGTCCGCCGCGTCGCCGCGACCCTGGACGCGGAACCCGCCGAGTCCGTTGACGCTCTGCGGGGTGAAACCGATGTGCGCCATCACGGGGATTCCGGCTGCGGTCAGCGTGGCGATCTGGTCGGCAACGCGTTCTCCGCCTTCGAGTTTGACCGCGTGTGCACCGGTCTCCTTGAAGAAGCGGACGGCTGTCTCGAGTGCCTGCTGCGGGCCTGCTTCGTAGCTGCCGAACGGGAGATCGGCGACGACGAGCGCGTGGGGTGCGCCGCGGACGACGGCGCGTGCGAGCGGGATCAGCTCGTCGATGGAGACGGGGATGGTGGTGTCGTAACCGAGGACGACGTTGGCGGCCGAATCGCCGACCAGAAGAACGGGGATCTCGGCCTCGTCGAAGATGCGGGCCGTCGAATAGTCGTATGCGGTGAGCATCGACCACTTCTCGCCCTGCTCTTTCATCTGTGCCAGATGATGGATGCGGGTGGTGCGTCGACGCGGTGCGGATTCGCCGGATGCTGAAGTGCCGGACGTGGGAGCGCCACCGTAGATGGGCGCGTCGGAATGAGCTGCCTCGTGGGACATCGTTGTCTCTTTTCTTCCTCGAGTCCCGCGTGGCGGGTACCCGGGCTGTGTTCGGACGCCTCCATGGTCCCACCGAAGTGCTGGGTGAAAACCCGCGATAGACGTGTGATTGCTCACATCGCGCAGGCATGTGCACTCGGGGTCTCGACAAGCTCGACCAGCGGTGTCGACACGCGCGTCCGTACCATCACCGTGGTGACCTGCTCTTTTCTCGCGCGGAGGCCTCTGCGGTCTCGACGTGCGTGCGGGCAGGGTCGCGTGGGGCGGCTGCTGACCACGGTGATGGTGGGGCTGCTGGTGTGCGCGGGTTGCGCGTCGACCGATCGCGCCGCCGAGGTCGGGACGATCGACTGGGGAGCGTGCGCACACGGTGTGGGCGCAGGCCCGTCGGCCGCGCGGGTGGAGTGCGGGACGCTCGCGGTGCCGCTCGACCCCTCGAAGCCGCACGGTCGCACGATCACGCTCGCGGTGGCCCGGCTCCGGGCGTCGGAGCGCAGCGACGCGACGGTGATCGTCAATCCCGGAGGGCCAGGGGCCTCGGGCGTCGACTATCTCCTCGGAGCCGCGGATCGTCCTGCGGCACAACGATTCACGACGCACAGCGACGTCGTCGCGTTCGACCCTCGTGGGGTCGGTGCGTCGGTCCCGACGGTGCGGTGTCGGACAGCGGCCGAACTCGACGCCGAGCGCGAGGCGGACACCGGTGATCGTTCGCCGCAGGGAATCGCTGCCGCCGAGGCGATGAACCGTGGCGTTGCGCAGAAGTGTTCGACGCGAACCGGCGACGAGTTCCTCGGACTCCTCGGCACCTCCCAGGTCGTCGACGACGTCGACCGGCTCCGCGCGGCACTGGGCCGCTCCCGAATCGACTTCATCGGGTTCTCCTACGGCTCGAAGATCGGGCTCGAATACCAGCAGCGCTACCCGGACCGCCTGTTTCGGATGGTCATCGACGGGGCGGTCGACCCCGACGCGGCTCCGATTGACGCCGCCGTGACGCAGGCGAGGTCATTCCAGGAGGTGTTCGACGGCTTCGCTCGTGACTGCACGCGGGTGCCGGGGTGCGCGCTCGGCGCCGACCCCGCGGACGCGCTGGTGCACTACCAACGCCTCGTACGGCCATTGACGCGGAGCCCCGCGCCCGCCGGGTCTGGTCGCACACTCGACTTCCAATCGGCGGTCGACGGCACGAGTATGGCGCTCTATCGCACCGACCTGTGGCCGACGTTGCGCTCGGGACTCGCCGACCTCGCTGCCGGACGCGGGGGCGAGTCGCTGATGTCGCTAGCCGACCTGTTGGAGGGCTGGGGACCCGGCGGACGCTATGACAACTCGGCCGACGCCTACCTCGCGATCGGGTGCGCCGACGGTCCGCGCATCACCGACCGTGCTGACAATGACGACCTCGATCGCAGACTGCGCGCCGCCGCGCCTTACACCGATGACGGTCGCGGGACCGGGCATGCACCGCTGGATCCGTGCGCCTTCTGGCCGCCGATCAGTGACGCAGCGGCGACGTCGAGCCAGAGCATGCAGTCGGAGACCGGAGCGGCGGCGAGCGTGCCGTCTCCCGCGCCGCTGGTCGTCGCCGTGACGCATGATCCGGCGACGCCGTACGCCGTGGGCGAGGAGATTGCTCGGCGCACCCGCGGCACGTTGATCACAGTCGACGGATACGGCCATACTGCGGCGCTACAGGGTAATCGGTGCGTCGACAGGGCCGTCGACGATTACCTTTCGAATCTCGCTGAGTTGAATGGGCCTCTCGCATGCTGAGATGGCTGCGCCAAATGTGCAGGTTGTCGAGTTTGAATTATGAACGTAACACCGATTTAACAGGCTACTTCTAATGTCGGCGGTCATGGATCGCCAAAAGGAATTCGTGCTGCGGACCCTCGAAGAGCGCGACATCCGATTCGTTCGTCTCTGGTTCACCGACGTCCTGGGATATCTGAAATCCGTGGCGATCGCGCCCGCAGAACTCGAAGGCGCGTTCTCAGAGGGTATAGGTTTCGACGGCTCGGCCATCGAAGGATTCTCGCGTGTCTCCGAAGCCGACACCGTCGCCAAGCCCGATCCGTCGACGTTCCAGATCCTGCCGTGGACCACGTCGTCGGGCAGGCATCACTCGGCACGCATGTTCTGCGACATCGTGATGCCCGACGGCACACCGAGTTGGGCCGACTCGCGGCACGTGCTGCGTCGCCAGCTCAACAAGGCAGCTGACCAGGGATTCAGCTGCTACGTACACCCCGAGATCGAGTTCTTCCTCCTCAAGGACGCCCCCCTCGACGGCAGCGTCCCAACGCCCGCCGACAGCGGTGGCTACTTCGACCAGGCCGTGCACGACGCCGCTCCCAACTTCCGTCGGCACGCGATCGAGGCGCTCGAGTCGATGGGCATTTCCGTCGAGTTCTCGCATCACGAAGGCGCGCCGGGACAGCAGGAGATCGACCTGCGTTACGCCGATGCGCTCTCGATGGCCGACAACGTGATGACGTTCCGGTACCTGATCAAGGAGGTCGCGATCGGTGAGGGTGTCTGGGCGACGTTCATGCCCAAACCCTTCAGCGATCACCCCGGATCGGCGATGCACACCCACATGAGCCTGTTCGAGGGCGACGCCAACGCCTTCCACAACCCCGACGACCCGATGCAGTTGTCGGAGACCGGCAAGAAGTTCATCGCGGGAATCCTGCACCACGCCAACGAGATCAGTGCGGTCACCAATCAGTGGGTGAACAGCTACAAGCGCCTGATCTACGGTGGGGAGGCACCGACCGCGGCCACCTGGGGCGGCGCGAACCGCTCGGCACTCGTGCGTCTGCCGCTCTACACGCCGAACAAGGCGTCGTCGCGCCGCGTCGAGGTCCGCAGCCCCGATTCGGCCTGCAACCCCTACCTGACCTTCGCGGTGCTGCTCGCCGCTGGGTTGAAGGGGATCGTCGAGGATTACGAACTGCCCGACGAGGCCGAAGACGACGTGTGGGCACTCACGCCTGCGGAGCGTCGCGCAATGGGTTACAAGGAACTGCCCGGCAGCCTTGCCGACGCGCTACACCAGATGGAGAAGTCGGAGTTGCTGGCAGAGACGCTCGGCGAGCATGTCTTCGACTACTTCCTGCGCAACAAATGGGCTGAATGGGACAACTACCGCAGCCTGGTCACCCCGTTCGAGTTGAGGAACTACCTCCCGCTGTAGCTGCTTTGTTGGCAACCCGTGTCCGGTATCAGTGGGCGGGGCGCTATTTTCTTAGGTGTGACAACACTTCGAGGGCGGGGCGGCGTACCGGCGGTGGGGCGTCTGGGTCTGCTCGACCCTGACGCCGAGAAGAATCTCTCCGACCTCGGGTGGAACAACGAGGAGTCCATCGAACTGCTGTGGGCGTTGTCGCGCTCACCCGACGCCGACCTCGCGCTGCGCGCGATCGTCCGGATGCGATCGCAGGTGGGCGACGACTGGTCGGAAATCGACACGCTGCTGCGCACGGACAAGGGCTTTCGCGGTCGGTTCCTGGCGGTCCTCGGGTCGTCGGACGCCCTCGGCGACCACATGGTGGCCGAGCCGGAGGCGTGGCGTCGTCTGATTCCGGCCGAACTCCCCGACACCGACGAGATCAACCGGCAGATGCTCGCGGCCGTCGACGCGGTCGCCGAGCCGGGCGAGACCGAGCGGGGCAACAAGATCTACCGCGCGGGATTCAGCGGCCCGAAGGCCGTGGTGGCGTTGCGGGCGGCCTACCGCAACCTCGTCTTGCAGGTTGCGGCGCACGATGTCGCATCGACGGTCGAGGACGAACCGGTCATCTGGTTTCCCGAGATCGGAGCGCTCCTCGCCGACCTCGCCGACGCCGCGCTGACCGCGGCGCTGGCCGTCGCATTCCGCGAGGTGTGTGGCGACAAGCCGATCCCGGTCAGGCTCGCGGTGATCGCTATGGGCAAATGCGGTGCACGAGAACTGAATTACGTCAGCGACGTCGACGTGGTGTTCGTCAGTGAGCCGGCAGACGGAACGTCGGCACGCATCGCGGGGGAGATGATGCGCGTCGGGTCGTTGGCCTTCTTCGAGGTCGACGCCGCGCTGCGCCCAGAAGGCAAGTCCGGGGCGCTCACCCGCACGCTCGATTCGCACGTCGCCTACTACAACCGGTGGGCGAAGACGTGGGAGTTCCAGGCGCAGCTGAAGGCGCGACCGATGACCGGCGACATGGAACTCGGGCAGCGGTATCACGACGCCATCAACCCGATGGTGTGGCAGGCATCCGAGCGCGACGACTTCGTGCCCGAGGTCCAGGCGATGCGACGTCGTGTGGAATCGCTTGTGCCCGAAGAAGAACGCGACCGCAACCTCAAGCTCGGCAGCGGCAGTATTCGCGACGTCGAGTTCGCCGTGCAGATGCTGCAGATGGTCCACGGCCGCGTCGACGAGTCGCTGCGGGTCCGTTCGACCGTCGAGGCACTCGATGCGCTGACGGCGGGTGGATACGTCGGCCGCGACGACGGCGCCAACCTCAATGCGTCGTATCAGTTCCTCCGGCTGCTCGAACACCGGCTGCAGTTGCAGCGCATGTCGCGAACCCACCTGCTCCCGGAGCTCGACGACGACGACAACATGAGGTGGCTTGCCCGCGCCGCGCACATCAGGCGGGAGGGCGACCTCGACGCAACGTCGGTGCTGCGCAGGCAGATCAAGCATCAGAGCCTCCGTGTGCGACGACTGCACCAGAAGCTCTTCTACCGCCCGCTGCTCGAAGCCGCGGTCCGCCTGGACACCACTGAACTGACGCTGACAGACGAGTCGGCGCAGCGGCGCCTCTCCGCGCTCGGCTATGCGCAGCCCGAGCGGGCACTCAGTCATATCCGTGCGCTGGCATCCGCGTCGGGTCGACGTGGTCAGGTGCAGCGTTTGATCCTGCCGCAGTTGCTCGAATACATCGGTGACACACCGGATCCCGACGCCGGTCTGCTGAACTATCGCAGGCTGTGCGACGTGATGGACAACGACTGGTTCCTGCGTCTGCTGCGTGACGACGGAGTCGTCGCGGCTCGTCTGATGCATGTGCTTGGCACGTCGGAGTACATCGCCAACCTGCTGATGCGTTCGCCTGAGGTGATCAATCTCTACACCGACGGTGCCGACGGCCCACGACTGTGCGAGGTACGTCCGGAGGACGTGGCGAAGGGACTCGTCGCGTCGACAGTGCGACAGCCCGACCTGCGTCGAGCGGTTGCGGCAGCGCGGTCGCATCGGCGTGCCGAACTCGCGCGTATTGCGTCCGCGGATGTTCTCGGCCTGCTCGACGTACCGCAGGTGTGCGAGGCGCTGTCGAGTGTCTGGGCCGCAGTTCTCAACGCCGCGTTGACGTTTGCGATCCAGGATTCCGAACGCGTCGAGGGCCGCGCGGCACCCGCGCGGATCGCGGTGATCGGTATGGGTCGGCTCGGCGGTGGCGAACTCGGCTACGGTTCCGACGCCGACGTGCTCTTCGTCTGCCAACCGAATCCCGGCGAAGACGAGACCAAGGCCGTGCGGTGGGCGCAGACCATCGCCGAGGTGGTCCGCTCGATGCTTGGAACGCCCAGCGACGACCCGCCGCTGATCGTCGACACAGGGTTGCGCCCGGAAGGGCGCAACGGACCCGTCGTGCGCACGCTCGCCGCCTACGCCGCGTACTACGAGCAGTGGGCCCAGGCGTGGGAGGTGCAGGCACTGCTTCGCGCACACCAGGTCGCGGGCGACGAGGATCTCGGAATCGAGTTCCTGCACATGGCCGATCGCATCCGCTACCCCGAAGGTGGCGTCTCCGCTGACTCTGTCAAAGAGATCCGTCGAATCAAGGCTCGTGTCGATGCCGAGCGGTTGCCACGCGGAGCAGATCCGGCCACCCACACCAAGCTCGGCCGCGGTGGACTCGCCGACATCGAGTGGACCGTCCAACTGCTGCAGCTGAAGTACGGACACCGCTACCAGTCGCTGCACAACACGTCGACGCTGCAGTCGCTCGACGCGATCGGGTCGGCGGAACTGCTCGCCGAAGACGACGTCGCGCTGCTCAAGGACGCGTGGATCACCGCGACCAAGGCACGCAACTGCCTGGTCCTGGTGCGCGGCAAACCCGTCGATCAGCTCCCCGGCCCGGGAAAGCAGTTGCGGCAGATAGCATTTGCTGCAGGCTGGCCGGAGGATCAGGCGGCCGAGTTCCTCGACCACTACCTCCGGGTCACCCGCCGCGCAAAAGCCGTTGTACTCAAGGTCTTCGGCGCTTGATGAGAGTTTGTAGGGCTCGATGAGAGTTGGTGGGGCTTGATGAGAGTTGGTGGGGCTTGATGCGCCGGTTCTTCAGGTTCGCACTGCTGCTCGTCGGCTGGGCCATGGTGGTCGCAGTCGGTGTCGCGGTCTGGCTGCACTACTCTCGCTCGCGCGGTGAACTGACCATCTTCCTCACCAGCGCGGTGCCGTTCGCGATCGTGCCCGGAGTGCTCGCCGTCGTCGTGTTCGTCGTGTTCCGACGCTGGTTGACTCTGCCGGTGGCGATCGCCGCGGTACTGGCGTTGTGCTTCACACAGTTGCCGTTGTGGGTCGGGCAGTCGCCGCCCGCGGGGGAGCGGTTCACCGTGCTGACGGCCAACCTGCTGTTCGGCGGCGCCGACGTCGACCAACTTGCCGATGTGGTGACGCGCGAAGGCGTCGATTTCGCGTCGTTTCAGGAGGTGACGCCCGAGTCGCTCACGCGATTGCAGGCCAGTGGTGTCGGCCGGGAGTTGCCGTACTCGTATGCTTCGCCCGGCACGCTCGCGATGGGAACCGCGATCTTCAGTCGTACGCCGCTGACCGGGCAGGGAGAGATCGATCCGAACACCGCGCTGCACAATCTGAAGGCGCGCACCGATCTGCCCGGCGCACGCGACACCCAGGTGTTCGCGATGCATCCAGGAGCCCCGTTGCGAGGCCGCACGGATGTCTGGGTACGCGACATGGGCCTGCTGCACGCTCGGATGCAGTCGATTCCGGCGGGGCGGGCAATCATGGCGGGCGACTTCAACGCGACGTGGGATCAGGTGCGCTACCGCGACTTCCTCCAGAACGGATTCGCCGACACCACAGAGCAATCCGGCGCGGGTTTCGTGCCCACCTATCCGACGGACAAGTGGGGCGGCACGCCGTTCCTCGCGCTCGATCACGTCGTCGTCCGCGGATTCATCGCGTCGTCGGTTGATACCTTCGACCTCCGCGGTTCCGATCACCGGGGCGTGGTGGTATCACTGGTTGCATCATGACGACCATCTCCCAACGGCTGCGCGAGGCAACCGCCGTCGCACACCAGCAGGCCGAGAGTGCCACCTTCATCGACGATCTGCTGTCGGGCCGCCTCGACGCCGACCAGTACGGACGGCTGGCAGCGCAGTTGTACTTCGTCTACCGCGCGCTCGAAGAGGTCGGCTCGGCGTTGGCCGGAGACCCGATTGCCGACGCCGTGCTCGACGACCGCCTGCGTCGGACCGAAAGGCTCCGCTCCGACCTCGTCGCACTCGGGATCGACCCGGAGATGATCACGCCACTGCCTGCCGTGCAACGGTATGTCGACACGATCGAGGCGACGGTCCACGACCCGGCACGGTACGTCGCGCACCACTACACGCGGTACCTCGGCGATCTGTCGGGCGGACAGGTTGTCGCTCATCGCATGCGCGAACACTACGGCCTCGACGCGTCGACGCTGAGTTTCTACGCGTTCGACGGCATCGACAAGCTCAAGCGCTACAAGGACGCCTATCGCGACCGGATCGATGCGCTCGACATCGACGAGGACGACGTCGACAACCTTGTGGCGGAAGCGATCTCGGCGTTCGAGTTGAATCAGGAACTGTTTGCCGATCTCGACGGGGACGCGACCGCAGCGTGATCTATCCCGGAGGCCCGGTCAGTACACCACTGCTTGTATGAGCAGGCCTGCGGCGACGGAGAACACCGCGCACAAGAGCATCGGCACCAGGAACGAGCCGTTGATCAGGAATGAGCCCTGCTTGGTCGACCCGGTCTTGTCGGTCAGGATGCAGGCTTGGCCGAGGCCACTCATCGACGCGAGTACGTTGTTGCCGACCGTGGCGCCGAGCATGCCAGCCATAGGTCCGACACCCAGACCTGCCGTGAGTGCCGCCGGGACGATGATCGCGACGGTTGCCGACTGACTCTGGATCAGCGCTGTCAACGCGAACAGGATGAAGGCGAAGAGCACGACGGACAGCCCGATGGCACTGTTGACGAACGAGACGATCTCGTCTGTGTGGTCGTTGAAAATGGTGCCCGCCAGTACCGGCACCGTGGTCAGCAACAGTGCCGCGATCAGGCCGGTACCGATGATGTCTTCCTCCAGCACTCGCTTCGTCTTGATCTTGCAGACGATCATGATCAAACCGGCGACGGCGAACATGATGATCGGGATCAGGAAGGTCATCGACACGGTCGCCTCTTCAAAGGTCCCGTCGGACAGCGACTTCTCGTAGTGCGGGCGCAGAGACTGGAACAGTCCCAGTACGACACCGATGATCACGCCGACCAGGAAGATGTAGGCGCTCCACGCCGCTCGCGGCGGCAGCTCGCGATCGACCTCCTCGCCGGCCGGCCTGGGTGGTTCCACCTCGCCGGCCGCCAAGCGCCGCTGATACTCCGGGTCGTCGTCGAGATTCTTCCCCCACCGCGACATGAGCAACGAAGTCAGGATCGTCGCGATGAGTGTGCTGGGGACGGTGACGAGCAGAATCTTGCCCAGAGTGTTGCCCGTGCCCTCGGTCAGTGTGAGGAAGATGTACGTCACCGCTGCCACCGGGCTGGCCAGCAGTGCGAGTTGGGAGACGGTGGTTGCCGTCGAGAGGATTCGTTCCGGCCGGATCTTGGCCGCGTACGAGACCTCGTACATGATCGGGATCAGCGCGAAGGCGATGTTGCCGGTACCTGACAGCACGGTGAACAGCCACACCACCAGCGGTCCGACGACGGGTATCTGTGTGGGATGGGCCCGCAACGCCTTCTCGGCGATGCCGACGAGATAGTCCATGCCGCCGGCCGCAGACATCGCTGCACTGGCCGAAATAACCGCCAGCACAATGAAAATGGCGGTCAGCGGTGGGGATGCCGGCCGCAGACGCATGAACTCGACGAGGATGAAAACCGAGACGCCGGACATACCGATGAGCGCCATCGGGCCGTACTTGGCTCCTAGTGCCAAAGGGATCAGAAACAGCAGGATCTGGACGATGACGTATAGCGCGTACACGGGTGTTTCCTCCGGCCGGGCACACGGCCGCGGGCATGGGTATGTGGCTGGAGTCGAGCCACTTGAGCTCAATTCGAGATGCATGATCTTGTGTTGTTCACACACCATAAGACCAATCGCCATGGGGAATAGGCCGATCCCTTGGCGAGGCGCGGAATCGCATTGAATTGGTCACGAATCCGCGGCTGTCCGAGTCGCAGGAGTCAACGATGTTGTGCGCGTATGTATTTCGTGCCGATTGGATTTATGAATTAATTCAAATGATTCGCCGAGTGCACTCGACCCATCCACGGGATTCGGTCACGAGTTTCCTTTTCTGGCATACAGACAAAGACGCCTATTGCGCGGCAGGTCTGACCAGGCCGGTGCGGTCAAGGAGTTCGCCGCGGAAGGATGGTCGGTGGACGGGGCGGTCGCACTCGTCGTCGGACTCACGCTCGGTGCGGTCTTCGTTGCGCGTCAACGACGGCTCGACGACCCGATGATCGACCTCGACCTCTTCGACGATCGGCGCTTCACTGTGTCGATCTGGACCAACGTCGTGTGTATGTTCGCGCTGCTCGGGAACTCGATCATCGTGACGCAGTATCTGCAGTCGGTGCTCGGCTACTCGCCGCTGAAGGCCGCGCTGTGGAGTATCGCGCCCAGCGCGTTGGTCGCTGTGGCCGCACCACTGGCAGCCGTCGCCTCGGTGCGATGGGGCAGACCGACGGTGATGATCGCCGGATTGCTGACAGGAGCAGCAGGATTCGGGGTGCTCGCGGGATTGCTCGGGGTGCACACGCTTCTCGTCGCACTGATCGGGTCGACGTTGCTCGCGACGGGGATCGTTTCGGCATCGTCGCTGATCGCCGACTACGTGATGGGTGTCGCGCCTGCCGACCGTGCGGGTGCGACGTCGGGGCTGTTGGAGACGTCGAGCGAACTCGGTGGAGCGGTCGGTATCGCGCTGCTCGGAAGTGTGCTGAACCTGGTGTATCGCATGGCTTTTCCGGCGCAGCCGGCAGTCGGGGAGGCGGGCACGAGCCTCGCGGGCGCAACGGCAACCGCGCGACATCTCGACGAGGACCGGGCATCGAGTGTGCTCGATGCCGCCCGCGGAGCTTTCGTCGATGGGGCGTCGGCCGCGGCGTGGGTTGGCTGCGGAGTGCTTCTGGCCACGGCGCTGCTCGTGGTCTGCATGACGACGACGTCGGACATGCAGGCCACCGACAAGAGCGTGAACGAACAGGTGGGGTGACTCAGGAGCAGTGACAGCTCAGGAGCAGTGACTCAGAAGACTTCGATCTTGACGCCGACGTCGACGATCATGTCGGTGCGGCTGTCGGAGCTGTGTGCGAGTTCGATGAGTCGCTGGGTCTCGCCGTGGGGCACCTGCTTGCGTACGACGGCCTTGATCCCGTCGATGCTGATGCGGTCACCTGGCACGAGATCTTCAACAAAAAGCATGCGGGTCATGACCAAGAGATTACGTGTAGTTGGCACTTGGTGTGAGGGTACGAAGGCCCCATTACCCGCTGTGAAGTGCATCACCAGGGCAGCAGAGTTAGCCCGCGTTGGTGGTGCAGTGACTGAAGATCACCTTCGGCGAACCACCCGTCAGCCTCGTGGTGGCTGCGTCGCTGGCGGCCTGTTCGGTTGTAGCCCACGCCCATCCCCACGACAGGTCGGTCTGGGATTGCACGATGGCGCCGCAGGCGTTGCGCCACCAGATGGCCGCCTGGCAACTCGAAACCCCGCACTGATCGAGAGCTTGACGCTCGGCGTCCGCCCGCGTCAGCGAGTTGACGGCATAACCGATCTGGTTGGTCTGCGTCGACACCGCGATGGCGCCGTAATAGTCGATGGCTGTGGTGGTGGGGGCTGCGGGCGGAGGGAGGACGGGATTGGCCGTCGAATCGTAGTCGCGGGTGGTCGGCGCGCTGTAGTCATCGGTCGTCGTGGTCGTGGTACTCGTCGACGACGCGACGGTCGACGAGTCGTCGGAGCGATTGGATGCCCAGATCACCACGCCGACCACCGCAACGATCGCGAGTATCACCAGCACACCCACGGCCGCGAGAATGGCGACGAGCGTGCCGTTCCCGCGCCGTGGAGGCTGCGGGGGTCCCCCGAATCCTCCGGCTCCCGGACCACCGGGACCGAACGGATACGGGCCCTGCGGTGGTGGGCCCTGGGGAGGAGGACCTTGCGGCGGCCACGGTCCGTTCGGTCCCGATCCGGGGTAGGTCATGCGAACAGCATTGCACGGCGTCGTCCGTGCGCCGATGCCGAGTTCGGTTGTCGGCGTCGGGGTCTGGCCGTGTGAATGACGCCAGAACGCACAGTCGATGACTCCCGACGCACACCGCCCGCCCGACGAGTCGTCGGGCGGGCGGTGTGCGGTGCTGTTGTGCTGGGACTCAGCAGTCGTAGTACAGCGCGAACTCGTAGGGGTGCGGGCGGATCTGGACCGGCTCGATCTCGTTCTCACGCTTGAGCGCGATCCAGGTCTCGATCAGGTCCTCGGTGAACACTCCACCGGCGGTGAGGTATTCGTGATCCTCTTCGAGCTTGTCGATGACGGCGCTCAGCGAGGTCGGTGCCTGCGGGATGCTCTTGGCCTCCTCCGGAGGAAGCTCGTAGAGATCCTTGTCGACGGGCTCGTGCGGCTCGATCTTGTTCTTGATGCCGTCGAGTCCGGCCATCATCATCGCGGCGAAGGCGAGGTACGGGTTGCCCGAGCTGTCGGGGCAGCGGAACTCGAGGCGCTTGGCCTTCGGGGTGTTGCCCGTGATCGGGATACGCACACAGGCCGACCGGTTGCGCTGGCTGTAGACCAGGTTGATCGGAGCCTCGTAGCCCGGCACCAGACGCTTGTAGGAGTTGACGGTCGGGTTGGTGAACGCCAGCAGCGACGGAGCGTGGTGCAGGATGCCGCCGATGTAGTAGCGAGCCAGATCCGACAGGCCCGCGTAGCCGGCCTCGTCGTGGAACAGCGGCTTGCCGTCCTTCCACAGCGACTGGTGAGCGTGCATGCCCGAGCCGTTGTCTCCGAAGAGCGGCTTCGGCATGAAGGTGACCGACTTGCCGTTCGCCCATGCGGTGTTCTTGATGATGTACTTGAACAGCAGCACGTCATCGGCTGCGTGGAGCAGCGTGTTGAACTTGTAGTTGATCTCGGCCTGGCCGCCGGTGCCCACCTCGTGGTGGCCACGCTCGAGCTCGAAGCCCGCGTTGGTCAGGTTGGTCGACATCTCGTCGCGCAGGTCGACGTAGTGGTCGTACGGCGCCACCGGGAAGTAGCCGCCCTTGGGGCGCACCTTGTAACCGAGGTTCGGCGAGCCGTCGGGGTCGACGGGCGAACCGGCATTCCACCAGCCCGACTCGGACTCGACCTCGTAGTAGGTGCCGTTCATCTCCGAGCCGTAGGACACGCCGTCGAAGATGTAGAACTCGGCCTCAGCACCGAAGAAGCAGGTGTCGGCGATGCCGGTGGAGGCCAGGTAGTCCTCGGCCTTACGGGCGACGTTACGCGGGTCGCGGCTGTAGGCCTCACGAGTGAACGGGTCGTGGACGAAGAAGCTGACGTTCATCGTCTTGGCCTTGCGGAAGGGATCGATCTGAGCAGTTGCCGGGTCGGGCAGCAGCATCATGTCCGACTCGTTGATGGACTGGAATCCACTGACAGACGAACCGTCGAAGGCGAGGCCGTCTTCGAAGACGCTCTCGTCGAACGCCGTCGCCGGGATGGAGAAGTGCTGCATCACGCCGGGCAGGTCGCAGAATCGGATGTCGACGTACTCGACACCTTCCTTCTTGATGCCCTCGAGTAGTTCTTCTTTGCTGCTGTACACCGTGCGGTGACTCCTTCACTATTTCGCCGGCGGGTGGCCACGAGACGGTCACCCGACACGCTCGTCCGCCACCGAGAGACAGCAGCGGATCTCAGCTCAGACCGTATGGATCGGACGTTGCCCGCGCGTCAAGGACGTGTTTCTCCTGTGTTACACACCGCGGACGTGGGACACCATAACTATTCCTGATTCCGGCCTTGCGCGCGTGGTGAATCTGACCACTCGTCGACCATGCGTACCGATGCTCGACGGTGAGCGCCGGTGCCGTCGTGTGCGGGGCTGCCGGTGCCCTCCTGTGCGGGGCATACACTGACGTGCAGAGACGAGCGCGCTGCACCGCTCGTCGGGCGTAAATTCCGGCGGGGTTCACCCCGTCGGCGGACGAGGAGAGAGGGTGCCTGCGATGGGTCGCGCTACCGGATCATGGCTGTCGGGGCCGCAGGCCGGCCAGGACGTCGACGTCGAATACCGTGGCGCCGACCTCGGGCTTCCCGAGACCGGTCCGGGTTCGCTCGCGGGTGGCTGGCATCGCGTCGCCGGATTGATGGTCGACTGGCTGATCGCGGGTGGACTCTCGTTGTTGTTCGTCCGCTTCGGTTCACCCGACATGGGCACGGTCATCCTGGCGGTGTGGTTTGTCGTCGGTGTCGTCACGGTGACGTTGTTCGGCTTCACGCCGGGGCAATTCGCCGTGGGTACACGGGTGGCCCGCGTCGACTACGGCCCCGATCGCACCTCCGCGGAGGTCAGCGGCTCCGAGCACTTCGCGGCAGTGGGCCCGATCCGTGCGCTGGCGCGCCAGGTGCTCATCGTGTTCATCGTGCCCGCGCTCATGAACGACTACAACGGCCGCGCGCTGCATGATCGCGCGACCGGCACGGCGATGATCAGGACCCGCTGAGCTCTGCCGTCGCCTCTGTGCGAATCCGATCGAACTGGGCGCCCATCGCCTCGGACAGTGCGACTGCCGCTGACAGTGGCCGCACCATCACCGTGAAGTCGACGATTCTGCCGTCGTCGTCGAGGCGGAGGAAGTCGCAACCGGACACGGTCTTGCCCGACACCTTTGCCAAAAGCAGTGCATGGTGGTGGTGCGGACCGCCTCAGCTACGACGACGCGCGGTGCGCTGCATGCTGCGCGTCTTCGCGTTCGCGGGCAGCGGGCCCTTCGGCATCGCGGGTCCGGAGCCGCGGCTGCTCAACGCGCTGAGCCGCCCTTCGAGGGCGTCGATGCGCTTGCCGTCGATGTTGCGGGGCAGCTTGTTGAGGTGGCGTTCGAGCTTGGAAAGCGGTACCTGGTCGTCGTCGTTGCCGACGTACACCTCATAGATGGGGGTGTCGCCGACGACGCGTGCAGCCTTCTTCTTCTCCTGTGCCAGCAGCGAGCGCACCCGTGTGGGAGAACCCTCGGCGACCAGGATCACGCCGGGCTTGCCGATCACGCGATGCACGGCGTCGAGATGGCTGGTGCCCGCGACGGCCTGGCTGACCCGCCACTGTCCGCGCATGTTGCCCAACGCCCAACCGGCCGCGCCGGGTTGTCCCTCGGCACGCGTGTACACGGTCTTCTGGACACGACGCCCGAACAGCACGAACGCGGCGAGCAGTCCGAGGATGACGCCGACCGGGATGAACAGCCACGGGCTACCGAGCACGAGACCGAGAACGACGAACACCGCGACGACCAGCAGGAAGACGCCGACCATGTACGGGATGAGCCGCTTGTCTTCTTTACGCTGCATCTGGAACGCCTGCCAGAGCTGCGTGTAACGCTCGCGCGAGGCCTTACGACGAGCCTTTTTCGCCGCGGCCTTTTCCTCTTTGCTTGCTGCAGACGCCTTTGCCATGCCCTCTAGGATACGTCCGACCACCGACCGGCACGCCGGGGGTTGGCCGAGCACTCAGGCGTCGGCGTTTGCGGCGCCGACGGGGTGGGCGCTCGTCGGAAATCAGTGCGCGAGGCGGGAGAGGACGCTCGACGCTTCCTGGCTCGCCGACCCCTCGGTGGCGAGATGAGCCATCGCGGCGGGGATTTCGCGGCCGTGGTGAGCCATCGCCTGCGCGTAGAGTCGCCCGGCGCGGTACGACGAGCGGACCAGCGGTCCGGCCATCACACCGGCGAATCCGACCTCGCGCGCGAAGTCGGAATGCTCGACGAACTCCTCCGGCTTCACCCACCGCTCGACGGGATGGTGCCGCGGCGAGGGGCGCAGGTACTGCGTGATGGTGAGGATGTCGCAGCCCGCCTCGTGTAGGTCGACGATGGACTCGCGGACCTCTTCGGGTGTCTCGCCCATGCCGAGGATCAGATTCGACTTGGTGACGAGCCCGAAATCGCGAGCCTGGGTGAGGACGTCGAGGGAGCGCTCGTACCGGAACGCGGGCCGGATGCGCTTGAAGATGCGGGGGACGGTCTCGAGATTGTGTGCCAGCACCTCGGGACGTGCGTCGAATACCTCGTCGAGGAGCTCGGGCTTGGCGTGGAAATCGGGGATCAGGTTCTCGACGCCGGTGCCGGGGTTGAGGCGGTGGATGGCTCGCACGGTCTCGGCGTAGAGCCAGGCGCCCTCGTCGGGGAGGTCGTCGCGTGCGACGCCGGTGATCGTCGAGTACCGCAGGCCCATCGCCTGCACACTCTCGGCAACGCGGCGGGGTTCGTCGCGGTCGAGTTCTGCCGGCTTACCGGTGTCGATCTGGCAGAAGTCGCAGCGTCGGGTGCACTGTTCGCCACCGATCAGGAAGGTGGCCTCGCGGTCTTCCCAGCACTCGTAGATGTTGGGGCATCCCGCTTCTTCGCAGACCGTGTGCAGCCCTTCGCGTTTCACGAGTCCCTTGAGCTCCGAATATTCGGGGCCCATCGTCGCGCGCGTCTTGATCCACTTGGGTTTGCGTTCGATCGGGGTCTGCGCGTTGCGGACCTCGAGACGCAGCAGCTTGCGGCCGTCGGGGGCGGTGGGTGTGGAGGCTTGTGAATCAGACACGGTCACCGCACCGATGCTACGCCCGGCTCGACGGTCGACTGCGGGTCCGTTACACCGATCACATCGGCGCCGACGTCGCGGTGGTCGAACGCCGAGCGCACCGCGTCGACGACGTCGACGAGCACTTCGTCGACGGTGATTTCGTGGCCCGCTTCCAGCGCGAGCGAGGTGACGCCGGCGTCGGCGATGCCGCAGGGGACGATGGCGTCGAATGCGCTCATGTCGGGGTTCACGTTGAGTGCGAACCCGTGCAGGGTGATTCCGCGCGCCACGCGGATACCGATCTGGCCGAGTTTGCGTTCGCCCGCGTCGTCGCTGACCCACACTCCCGACCGGCCGTCGACGCGTCCGGCGGTGACGCCGAACCGCGCACAGACCGCGATCAGCGCCGACTCGATGCGTCGTACGTAGTCGACGACGTCGAGCGGCTGCGCGAGAGCGACGATCGGGTAGCCCACGAGCTGGCCGGGGCCGTGCCAGGTGATGCGCCCACCGCGGTCGACGTCGACGACGCTCGCGCCGTTCGTCGGCAGGTCGGACGGCTCAGTGCGTTTGCCCGCCGTGTACGTGGAGGGGTGTTCGAGTAACAGGAGGAGGTCGTGGTCGAGCGTGCCGTCGGCACGCTCGGCAGCGAGTGCGTGTTGGGTCTCGTACGCGTCTTGATAGTCGACGACGCCGAGGGTGCGTACCTCGAAAGGAGTCTCAGAATCCGTACGGATGGATTCGCGTGGCATGGGGAGCCCTACCGATTCGCGTAGGCCAGTCCGGAGTCGATGTCCGGGTGGGTGAAGGTGAAGTCGTTGTCGCTGAGCACTCCTGGTGCAACGCGCTGACTGAACAGAATCATTTCCTGCGCCATCTCGCCGCCCACGAACTTCGCGGCAAAACCGGGCACTCGCGCGAGTGTCGGACGGTGCACGGCCCGACCGAACGCCGACACGAAGTCGGCGAACGGTACTGCGCCGGGAGCCGCGAGGTTCACCGGTCCACTGATCGTCGACGAGAGGAGAAACTCGATGGCGCGGATCT
Organism: Gordonia sputi NBRC 100414; assembly: GCF_000248055.1. Taxonomy (GTDB): domain Bacteria; phylum Actinomycetota; class Actinomycetes; order Mycobacteriales; family Mycobacteriaceae; genus Gordonia; species Gordonia sputi. The sequence goes on from NZ_BAFC01000072.1 coordinate 53,072, forward strand.
CGTCGACAAGCGTGATCCAGGAAAAGTATTGGCGCCCACTCCCGATGGTGCCGCCGAGGCCGAGTTTGAACAGAGGCCGCAGCTTGGCGAGCAGCCCGCCGGAGCCGGAGAGCACCGGAGCTGTGCGCAACAACACGACGCGAGTGTTCTCGCCCGCGTTGCGCACCGCTGCGTCCTCCCAGTCGACGACGAGGTCGGCGAGGAAACCGCTTCCCGGGCCGTCGGACTCGATCGCCGCGTGTTCGCCGGTGTCGCCGTAGTAGCCCGACGCACTGGCGCTGAGAAAGGTGGGGACTCCCGCCTTCCGCACGGCTTCGGCGATCACCTCGGTCGGAGTGATCCGGGTGTCGCGCAGCTCCTGTTTGAACCGACCCGTCCACAACTGGTTGCCCACCCCGACCCCGCCGAGACTGACCACGGCGTCGACACCGTCGAGGGCTTCGGTTGGGACCCCGAGAGTCTCGGGGTCCCAACCGAATTCGTCGTCGGACAGTGGTTCGTGACGAACCAGGCGTCGGACAGTGTGGCCGGCATCGGTCAGCGAGGTGACCAGAGCCGAACCGATCAGCCCGTGGGAACCCGCGACGGCAATCAGCATGCGAGCCTTACAGCCCGAGTTCCGCTGCGAACTCGCCCTCTTCGAGGCGCTTCTTGATGGTCGTCAGGAAGCGGCCCGCGTCGGCGCCGTCGATGAGGCGGTGATCGTAGGTCAGCGGGAAGAACGACATCGAGCGGACCGCGATCGACTCCGAACCGTCGTCGCCGGTGATCACGACCGGACGCTTGACGATCGCGCCCGTGCCGAGCATCGCTGCCTGCGGCGGAACGAGGATCGGTGTGTCGAAGAGCGCGCCCTGGCTGCCGATGTTGGTGATGGTGAACGTGCCACCCGCGAGCTCGTCGGGCTTGAGGCCGTTCGAGCGAGCGCGTGCCGCGATGTCGGCGATGGCACGCGCCAAACCGGCGAGCGAGAGGTCGTCGGCGTTGTGGATCACCGGGGACAGCAGTCCGTTCTCGGTGTCGACGGCGATTCCGAGATGCACCTTGTCGTAGTAGGTGATCTCCTTCTTCTCCTCGTCGATCGACGCGTTGACGTTCGGGTGCGCCTTGAGCGCCTCGACGACGGCCTTCGCGATGAACGGCAGGTAGGTGAGGTTCACACCCTCGGCCGCCTTGAACGACTCCTTGGCAGCCTTGCGCAGGGTCGCGACCTTCGACATGTCGATCTCGAAGACCTGGGTCAGCTGTGCGCTCTCCTGTAGGGACTCGCGCGTCTTCTTCGCCGTGATCTGCCGGATGCGGTTGATCTTCTGCGTGGTTCCACGCAGCTTGGCGAGCTCGGGGCGGACCTCGGGTCCGTGGCCCGACGGGCTCGACGCCGCGGCAGCAGCCGGCGTCGACGACGCGGCAGGAGCAGCAGCGGGTGCGGGAGCCTTCTTGGCCTCTGCCGCCGCGAGCACGTCCTGCTTGCGGATACGGCCTCCGACACCGGTGCCCTTGATGGAGTTGAGGTCGATGTCGTTGTCGGAGGCCAAATTACGGACCAGTGGGGTCACGTACGGCGTGGATTCGACGGTCGGTGGATCGGAGGGTTCCTTGGCCGCGGGGGCGGTGCTGGCCTTGGCGGGCTCGGGTTCCGGAGCAGCCTTTTCGGGCTCTGGCTCCGGTTGGGGCTCGGACTCTGCCTTGGCGGGCTCGGACTCCGGCTCGGGTTCGGGCTCGGGAGTTGCGCCGGCCGCGGACTTGTCGCCGATGACCGCGAGCTTGCCGCCGATCTCGACGACATCGTCTTCGTTGGCGACGATCTCGATCAGTGTGCCCGCGACAGGAGATGGGATCTCGGTGTCGACCTTGTCGGTGGAGACCTCGAGAAGCGGCTCATCTTCGGCGACCTCGTCGCCGACCTGCTTGAGCCAGTTGGTGACGGTGCCTTCGGTGACCGACTCACCGAGCTCCGGCATGAGGACATCGGTTCCGGATGTCGATCCGCTCGGCGCCGCCTGCGCGACGGGCTTCTCGGCGGGGGCGTCGGCGTCGGTTGACGGCGCCTCGGGCTCCTGCTCTGGTTCTGCGGCCTGCTCGGGCTCGGTGCCGGCAGCCGAATCGGAATCGCCCGACGAATCGGAATCATCCGACGGTGCTTCTTCGCCCGCTTCGCCGATGACTGCCAGTTCGCCGCCGATCTCGACGACGTCGTCTTCATGGGCGACGATCTTCGTCAGCACACCTGATGTCGGAGCGGGGATTTCCGTGTCGACCTTGTCGGTGGAGACTTCGAGCAATGGCTCGTCGGCCTCGACGGTGTCTCCCTCCTCCTTCAGCCACCGCGTGACTGTTCCTTCGGTGACGCTTTCACCAAGGGCTGGCATCTGGACGGAGAAGGCCATCGTTGTTGACTCCTCGACTCGACATACGTGTCTGGGTTATGTGTGGTCTGTCGCGGTGGTGTGTGCGCCTCCGGGACACGGGCGTCGGCGGGTGGCCGATGCCCACGCGCTAAACCCTACCCGCCACCGGCCCGCGCCATGTGGCGTGTCGACGCAACTGCGTTGGCGAGTCGGGGACGGTGGCGGATAGGGGTGCGCTCAGCCGTTCTCGGCGATGTCCTCGATCACGCGCGCGATGGTGCGGACCGGGACGCCGGTTCCGCCCTTGGGGGTGTAACCCCACGGTGCTCCGGAGTTGAAAGCCGGTCCGGCGACGTCGATGTGGGCCCACTGCACGCCGTCGGCGACGAACTCCTTCAGGTACAGGCCCGCGGCGAGCATGCCGCCGTTGCGGTGGTTGGTGACGTTGGCGAGGTCGGCCACTCGCGACTTCAGGTCGGTGCGTAGCTCCGCGGCGAGCGGCATCGGCCACGCGTTCTCGCCGACTTCCTGCGAGAGTTCGGCGACGCGGTCGCGGAACTCCTCGGTGCCCATCACACCCGGTGTACGTGCCCCGAGTGCGACCATCTGGGCGCCGGTGAGCGTCGCGGTGTCGATGAGGTAGTCGGGTTCGTCCTCGCATGCGCGCACGATCGCGTCGGCAAGGACCAGGCGGCCCTCGGCGTCAGTGTTCAAGACCTCGACGGTGGTTCCGCCGTACTGGGTGAGTACGTCGCCGGGGCGCTGCGCGGTACCCGACGGCATGTTCTCGGCCATCGGCACGGTCGCAGTGACCGAGACGTCGACGTCGAGGCGAGCGGCCAGGATGGTGGCCGCGATGACGGCGGCGGCACCTCCCATGTCGGAGGTCATGTGATCCATGTTGGCTGCGGGTTTGATCGAGATGCCGCCGGTGTCGAAGGTGATCCCCTTGCCGACGAGGGCCACCTTTTTGGCGTCCTTCTTTCCCGTGTGCGTCAGCCGGACCAGTCGCGGCAGGCGTGAACTGCCCTTGCCGACGCCGATGATGCCGCCGTACCCGCCCTTCTCCAGCTCCGTGTCGTCGAGGATCTCGACCTTCAAGCCGACTCTGCTACCGAGATAGCGTGCGCGCTCGGCGAACTCTTCCGGGTAGAGGTGGCTCGGCGGGGTGTTGACGAAGTCGCGGGCGATCGCGGTGGCATCAGCGACGGCGACGGCGTGGTCGAGTTGCGCGGTGGCGGTTTTGCCGGTGTTCTCGACGAGCAGGCGCACCGTGGTCGGCGGAGTCTTTGTGGGAAGCGTTTTGGCGGAACGGAATTCGTCGAACCGGTATGCGCCAAGGAAGAAGCCCTCGGCGACGGGCTCGATGCCTCCGGCGGCGAGAGTGGTGGCGACTCGCTCGCGACCGTTCAGTGCACGGGCCACGATGCCCGCGGCCTGGCGGAGCTTCTCGGGATTCTCGACGTCGTCGGACGAGCCGAGGCCGACGGCCACCACGGCGTCGACGCCGAGCGACTCAGGTGCGGGAACGGTGGCCACATCACCGTGTGCGCCGCTGGCGCCGACCGCGACGAGCGCATCGCTGACGGCCGACGCCTGCGCGTCGTCGAGGAGCCCGTCGCCGATGAACAGGGTGGGCGCCGCGTCGGAGTCCGTGTCCTTGGAGTCTGTGTTTTTGGAGTTCGGGTCCTCGGGGTTGGGACTCTCGGGTGATACGAGCCCGATGACGAGCACCTCGTCGTTCTTGTCGAGGGAGGTTGCCAGTTGGATCTTGGGACCGCGTGTCCGGTCGACGCTCTCGTTCTTACTCACCCGCTCAACTCTGCCACGTCATTCCGCGGACCGACACGATCTCCCCAGAGCGGGTCCGACACCGGCAACCCTGCTTAGAGTGACCCGATGAGCGTGGGTACGACGAGGCGCACCGGGCAGCGCGCGACGGCCGGGGTTGCCACACGTCGTCGTCGATGGTGGTTCGTCGCGGTGGTCGTGGTGGTGATCGCTGCCGGGGCGGTGGTCGTGGTGGTGATCGCTGCCGGGGCGGTGGTCGGACTACGCGCCGCTTCTGGCGACGACGATCCGCTCTCGCGTGCCGACGCGAAGGTCGGCGTGGGTTCGTCACGGCAGGCGTTCCCCGCGGTCGACACCAGCGGAGCGGATCCGGTGCGCGCGCGGATCGTCGACGTCGTGCACTCCGAGTACGACCGCAACGCGGCGGGCACGACGTACTCCGAGGGAGTCGACGAATCGTGGTGCGCCGACTTCGTCAGCACGGTGATGCGCAAAGCCGGTGTGCCGTTTGACAATCCGAACTCCGGATCATGGCGAATCCCCGGCGTCGCGACGCTGACCGATTATCTGCACGCGAGCGGGCGGTGGCGTCCGGCCTCGCGGGTGCCCGCCGCGGGCGACATCGTGCTCTACGACAAGCCCAGTCACTTTCGTCAGCACACGAACATCGTCGTCGCGCGTGACGGCAACGTCGTGACGACAGTGGGCGGCGCCGAAGCGCAGGGGATCACGGTCGACCACTTCGATCTGCGGACGGTCGAGGGCGTGCAGGGTTACGGCGTCCCCTGAGTCGGCCGTCGTGTCGTGCGAGGTGCGCGGGCTCGTCGTCGATCGGTAATCTGCGCGCATGACCGAATTGCTCGCCGGACCCATCGCCGACCGCCACTACGCACTCGGTGCCACCTTCGCCGAATTCGGTGGATGGCACATGCCCGTCTCGTATGCGGGCACCGTCGCGGAACACAACGCCGTCCGCGAGGCCGTCGGAATCTTCGATGTCAGTCATCTCGGCAAGGCGCTCGTGAAGGGTTCCGGCGCAGCAGATTTCGTCAACTCGACGCTGACTAACGACCTCGGGAAGATCCACGCGGGCAAGGCGCAGTACACCCTGTGCTGCAACGAGTCCGGGGGAGTGGTCGACGACCTCATCGCCTACCTCGTCTCCGACGACGAAGTGTTCCTGGTTCCCAACGCCGCGAACACCGCGAAGGTCGTCGCCGCGCTGCAGGCCGTCGCGCCCGACGGAATCGAGATCACCGACGCGCATCGTGACTACGCGGTCTTTGCCGTCCAGGGTCCGAAGAGTCCGGATGTGCTTGCCGCCGTTGGCCTTCCGACCGACATGGAGTACATGGCGTACGCGGATGCCGACCTCAAGACCGACGACGCGTCGTATCCGGTGCGGGTGTGCCGGACCGGATACACCGGCGAGCGTGGGTACGAGATCCTCCCGCGATGGAGCGATGCCGGCCCCGTGTTCGACGCTCTGCTCACCGAGGTGACCAACGCCGGAGGCCAGCCCGCCGGACTCGGCGCCCGTGACACGTTGCGCACCGAGATGGGCTACGCGTTGCACGGTCACGAACTCACCGAGCAGATCACGCCCAACCAGGCACGCAGCGGATGGGCGGTCGGGTGGGACAAGCCCGCGTTCTTCGGTCGCGACGCCCTCGTGGCGGAGAAGGAGGCAGGGCCGGCCCGACGCCTCTACGGACTCAAGGCAACAGGTCGCGGCGTTCCGCGCGCGGGGCTGACGGTGCTGGCAGGTCCGGGTGGCGAGACTGTCGGCGAGACGACGTCCGGGACGTTCTCTCCGACCCTCAAGCAGGGCATCGCGCTCGCGCTGATCGACACGGCGTCGGGCATCAAGAAGGGTGCGGAGGTCGTGATTGACGTCCGCGGGCGTGAGCTGACCTGCGAGGTGGTGATCCCGCCGTTCGTCGAGTCGCACGTGTGATCTCGACAAGCTCGATCAGCGGTGGGGCGTCGATCAGCGGTGGGGCGTCGATCAGCGGGTGATCTCGACAGGCTCGATCAGCGGGCGATCTCGACGGGCTCGATCAGCGGGTGATCTCGACAAGCTCGATCAGCGGGTGGGGCGTCTCGATCAGCGGGTGGGGCGTCTCGATGAGCGGGCGGGGCGTCTCGATCAGCGTGGGTGGTCGGTGAGGGTTGCTTTTCCTCGCGGCGTTACCATAGGCCAATGACCTTGCAGTTCACCCGTACCGAGCATCCCCATCCGGTGTCGGAATCCCGTCGGGCGGAGATCCTCTCCGCGCCGGGATTCGGCAAGTACTTCACCGACAACATGGTGCTGGTGGACTACGACGTAGACCGCGGTTGGCACAGCGCGAAGGTCACGCCCTACGGACCGATCGCGCTCGATCCGTCGGCGATGGTTCTGCATTACGGACAGGAAGTCTTCGAGGGTCTGAAGGCGTATCGGCAGCCCGACGGTTCGATCGCCGCGTTCCGTCCGGAGGCCAACGCCCTGCGGCTGCAGCGTTCCGCTGAACGCCTCGCGATGCCGCCACTGCCGGTCGACGACTTCATCGAATCGCTGCGCGCGCTGTTGGACGCCGACAACGCATGGGTTCCGCCCGCCGGTGGCGAGGAATCGCTGTACCTGCGCCCGTTCATGTTCGCCTCGCAGGCGGGGCTGGGCGTCAACGCTCCGTCGTCGCAGTACGTCTACTCGGTGATCGGCTCGCCCGCGGGCGCCTACTTCTCCGGCGGGATCAAGCCGGTGAGCGTGTGGCTGTCGACCGAATACGTCCGCGCAGCACCCGGTGGCACCGGCGCCGCGAAGTGCGGCGGCAACTACGCCGCGGCCTTCCTGGCGCAGGCGCAGGCCACCGCGCAGGGCTGCGACCAGGTGGTCTGGCTCGACGCGGTGGAGCGTCGCTTCATCGAGGAGATGGGCGGCATGAACCTGTTCTTCGTGTTCGGTTCGGGAGCCGACGCGCGGTTGGTCACTCCGGAACTGTCCGGCTCGTTGCTGCCGGGTATCACGCGTGAATCGCTGCTCACCCTTGCGATCGACGCCGGGTTCTCCGTCGAGGAACGACGCATCTCCACCGAGGAACTCCGCAAGGGC
>NZ_BAFC01000071.1 GCF_000248055.1 Gordonia sputi NBRC 100414
CGGCCTGGCGCACCCAGGAGCGGACCGATTCCACTCCGTAGCCCAGTTGATGAGCTACCCGTGAGACGGTGCCCTGCTCGGTGCCCAGTTCGGCCCGCAAACTACGGACCATGCGGACCGCGGCAGCCTTCTCTTCTGAGCTGTACCGACGGCTGGTCGGCTTCTTCCCTGACGGCGATCCTGTGGCCATACCTGCATCCTCGTTTCCAAGGTCAGGAGTCTCCAAGATTCCCAGGGCGTGTCACACCTCGCGACTTGGGCCTATCTCCCGGAGTGGATTTCGCGTTGGACAGGACAATTCGGGTCCGTCGAACAACGGCGTTGACATAGCACCTCGACGCGCACGAAGACCAGTCAGAACTCTCTGCCGGAGGCGCGTTCGCCCAACGGCAGGCGCTCTGAGGCCCTTCTCGGGTAGCGCGGATCGCGTCCCCCTGATTGCTGTCAGCTTGTAGTGCGGACCGCCGCGCATTTCAGAAGGATGGTGGCGTGCCGACGAAGAGGAAGACGGCGGTCTCATCGGTGTCGTTGAACCATTGATGCTGCACGCTCGCCGAGTAGTAGACGGTGTCGCCGGAGCGAAGCACGACACTCTGCCCACCAATGTTGAGGCGGACCTCGCCCATCACGACGTAAACGAATTCTTCCCCGGCGTGACTTGTTGCTGCCTCGGCGGAGCTATGCGGCTCGGCAGTCACTTCGTTGCAATCCATAAGTCGCGTTCCGCCCACGCAGAACCGGACCACGGCGTCGGGCCCGAGGTTGTAGCGTCGCGCTTCCCCGTTCCGGACCACTTTCACAGGTATGCGGTTGCTCTGTTCGAGCAGATCATGGGCTGTAGTTCCCAGTGTCTGAGCGATCCTGTGCAAGTTGATCACGCTTGGGGTTGTGTTGCCGTTCTCTACTTGGCTGAGGAACGGCTGCGAAAGATCAGTGCTGGTTGCAAGTGCCGACAGGGTCAATCCCGCGCTCTTGCGAGCGGCTCGAATCGATGAGCCCAGGGATCGCGCAAGTATTGCCTGATCGTCGTCATCCACACACGCAAGGTAGCAGTCTCCGAGCTGTCTGAACCACGGCAGATCGCGGACAGGTAACGCAACGGCAACCTCAGAAACACCAACGAAACTATACTGATAGAGAGAATGAAATATTCGTGTGGAGAATATTCCAGGTAAGCATCTGCCTCCCTATTGGAGTATCCCATGCCCGCTCTCACAGCGCCGCAGTCCCCGCCGGGCGCCAATCCTGTCGACCTCCGCCCACCAATCTCACAGCTCGTGATGTTCGGTATCCAGCACGTCCTGATCATGTACGCCGGATGCGTCAGCGTTCCGCTGATATTCGGCGCAGCAGTCGGACTCGACGCCACCGATATCGGGATCCTGATCTCAGCAGACTTGCTCGTCTCGGGAGCCATAACTGTCGTTCAGAGTCTCGGTATCGGCAGAGTCATCGGTGTCCGCTTGCCGGTCATCTGCGGAGGCACATTCACTGCGCTGACACCAATGATCCTCATCGCTCACGAGTACGGGATGCCAGCGGTCTACGGCTCCATGATCCTCGGCGGCATTATCGGAGTTCCGCTTGCCTGGGCTTTCGCCAGGCTTCTGCGATTCTTCCCCGCGTTAGTTACGGGTGCTGTACTCACCGTTGTCGGACTCTCGCTGATCGGCGTCGCCGGCAACCTCATTGTTGGAGACGACTCTAAAGCAGCGGACTACGCCTCACCTGGGAAAATCAGCCTCGCAGTTGTCGTCATCGTGATAGCCGTCGCGGTACTTTGCCTAGGCCGTGGTATGTGGCGCCAACTGGCCATACTGATTGCGCTCATTGCCGGTACTGCGATTGCTCTACCTCTTGGGCTCTACAACCTTGATGCTGTGCGCTCCAGCTCGTGGTTCGGAATTCCTCAACCATTCCATTTCGGGGCCCCCCAGTTTCCGCTCACTGCCGTGGTTTCAATGACCATCGTGATGGTTGTCGTATTCGCTGAGTCAACCGCCAGCATTCTGGCCCTCAGTGAGATTACTGGAAAGTCGATCAGTCGTGGCGATCTCGCGCGTGGACTCACTGGTGATGCCGTCTCGGGCGTGATTGGCGGCATCTTCAATGCATTCACAGATACCGTTTACACCAACAATGTTGGTGCCGTGGCGACTACGCGGATGTTCAGCCGCTACGTCACTGCCTTCAGCGGGCTTATCCTCATCGCTCTCGGAATGGTGCCGAAGCTGGGAGCCTTCGTAGCAGGACTACCGGGTCCCGTCATTGGCGGGGTCGGATTGATCATGTTCGCCGTCGTGGCGATAGTGGGCATCAACACTCTCCGCCATATCGATCTGGGTGATCCTATCAATATGACTATAGCGTCGGTCACTGTCGGTGTCGGTATGTTGCCCACCTTCGTACCAGGAATATTCGGAAAGTTCCCGAACACAATTCAAATTGTTCTCGGCAGCGGCATCACCCTCGCTGCCATCACTGCATTCACACTGAACCTCATTCTCAACCACACAGCACTCGGCGACAGCGCACGCAGGGCAATGTCCAACATCAGCGCAGACGCACGCGCAACCACAACCGACGGAGAGAATCAACATGCTAACCCCTGACACCAACGATCATTTTGAAGTCCCGATCGTCGACATCACCGCCTACACCACAAACGGCACGCCTGAAGCCAAAGCTGAAGTGGCAAATCAGCTCGACCAAGCCTGCTCGACTGTAGGTTTCATCCAGGTTCTCGGACACGGAATCCCCAACGAAGCGATCGACGGGTTGCGGAATGCAGTAGACGCCTTCTTCGCCCTGCCGATCGATGAAAAACGAACCTACCGAGTCGATGGCAACAGGGGATACACGCCGCCTAAAAGTGAATCGCTGAGACTGAGCCTCGGCCTAGAATCAGCAACCCGAATGAACGACTTCTTCGAGGCCTTCAACGTCGGTGCCGAGGCCAGATCATTTCCGGAACTCAACCTGTCCGAAGACGATTACGGCATCAACGTTTGGCCGACCTTGAGTAGCTTCAGATCCAATGTAGAGGCGTACTACGCGCACGCATCCCGAGTCGCCCGCACCCTGACCACAGTCTTCGCCGATGCGCTTGGCTTGCCCAGCGACTACTTCGAGTTCCTCACCGACCATTCTGTCGACGTTCTCCGAATGAACAACTACGCACTGCCCGAAGGCACTGTCAACCTGGACGGTGACCTAACCGGCATGGGCGAACACACAGATTTTGGCCTCGTCACAGTCCTCTGGGCCGATCAAGTGCCCGGTTTGCAGGTACTTGACGGAACTGGAAACTGGCACGATGTTCAGCCCATGGATGACGCACTTCTGATCAACTTGGGCGACCTCACCGCACGCTTGACCAATGACCGCTGGATGTCGACGCTGCACCGCGTGAAGCCGCCGATCGTCGACGGAACGATCAAGCGTCGACGCTCGGTTGCGTTCTTCCACGACGGCAACATCGATGCCACCATTGTCACTCTGCCCAGTCATCTCGAAGCAGACAACGGGCTTGCCTACGAGCCGATCCTCGTGCGTGACCACATTAAAGCCAAACTTGCCGGTTCTCAGCAAGGAAAAGCCAACACCGCTGCAGTTCGCGAAGCATCGCGCGTCCTCGCCGCAGTAAGCAAGGCGGATCGCTCCTAAAAACCGCATTGATGCAGAAACGGCACTCACTCACCACACTCCTACTCTCCAAAAAATCGAGGAACCTCCACATGAACGCACCGCTCATACCACTCGTTGATCTGAATTCCTGGCAAACCGGTGACGCCGAGACTCGGCGCTCGGTCGCCGCAGAGGTCGACCAGGCGCTCCAGCAGTCCGGATTCTTGCTCCTGGCCAATCACGGAGTCGCACCCACGCTGGGAACCGAGCTGCGTGCTGCTGCCAAAAAGTTCTTCGCCCTTCCGGCCTCAGTAAAAGCGCAGTATGAGACTTCAGTCGGCGGCCGCGGGTGGCTGCCGAGTGGCAAGGAAGCCAATTCCTTCGACGGCGAGGACTCGGACTCCAACAAGCCCGACATGAAAGAGAGTTACACCATCGGGCGCGATTACCTTACTGGTGACCCCGCCCTCGACAAGTATTGGTTCCGGCCCAACGTGTGGCCAACGGAAGTCCCCGAACTCCAACAGTGCGCTACCCGCTACATGACTGAAATGTACCGACTGTACGACGACCTGCTTCGCATCTGCGGTGAAGCGCTCGACCTTGGTGCAGAGTGGTTCATCGAACGCACCTCCAGTGGAACCCGAACCCTCAACATCAACCGCTACCCCTCGCTTGAGGAGGCCGGTGCGCCGAAGGAAGGGCAGTTCCGCGTCGGCCCACACACTGACTGGAGCATTTTCACCCTCCTCGACCGCCAAGTAGGCTACGGCGGCTTCCAAGTCGAGAGCAATGGAGAGTGGTTCGACGCGCCCTTTGTCGAAGGAGCACTCGTGATCAACATCGGTGACCTAATGGCCCGCTGGACGGGCGACCGCTGGCGCTCGACCCGCCATCGGGTCTTGCCGCCACAAGACCAAGCACCAAAGGAAGAACTCATCTCGCTGATCCAGTTCTGCGACGCCAACGTTGACGCCGTCGTAGAGCCGATGCCCGCACCCGTCGGAGTCAACACAGACCTGCCCGCGATCGAGGCCGGCGAGTATCTCCGTCGGCGTGCTCAAGCCGCGACGGTCAGCTGATCAAGTACCCACTGCTCTCTATACCCGACCGAATCTCGCCTTCGTTCAGGTCAAACCGCTTGTGCGCGGCCGCCAACGCGGGAGCGCCCGTCAGCTAGGAGACTCATGACTACACAGAACATATCCCTGTCTTTTGTCAGCATCATCTGCAGCGACTTCATCTCGCAAGCATCGTTCTATGGGACCGTATTTTCTCTGCCAGAAATCGAAGAACTCGCGTCAGAGCACTTTCGAGCGTTGCGCGTAGGCGGCACTACTCTTGGGTTTCACACTCCGGGGGCACTCGAACTTCTCAGTCTGCCTCCGGAGACGATCATCGGTGACAGCTCGGCCTCATTCTGGACGTTTGAAACCGCTGACGAAGCGGCAGTGGACACGCTCGTAGCTGACGCGTTGACCGCTGGTGCCACGCTAGTCAAAGCACCGTATCTGACCTACTACGGTGCGCGGCAGGCAGTTCTGCGTGATCCAGAAGGAAACGTGTTTCGGATCAATAGGAGCGGTGTCCAATAGTTCCGGTGCGAGCCGAGGGGTTAAATGTCGCCGCGAGTACTACCCGCCATTCACGCTGAGTTCGTGTTGCAAACGACGCAGTTGTTATACCCCAGGGAGGGCTAATCCGACTCGCCGCAGGCCGAATAGGCTCCAGTTCAAGGGGGCCAACCCGGCGACTAACTAGGCGCTATTGTCGACGACTTCGCTGCACATACAGGCGTCGACCACCGGAGGATTACCGAGCGCCCTGCTCAGCGACGAAGGCCGCCGCCAGAGAATGCGCGGTCCAACTGGCGACATCACTACGCCAGATCACGGTTTTGTTCAGTGCTGCTGCGGCTAGCCACGACTTCATCTGCGGTCGATGTTGCATCTATCACCTAGTCGACTTGGAAGCTGGGCATCGACGTCGCCGCCCGTCCGCCTACACACGCACCGCGTTCTGCACCCGAAACCCTGATCGCAGCTATTCTGCCGGTTCTAATAGCGCTACGTACCAGTAACGACAGCGATGCTGGCTGACACGACGGCCGGGAGTGCGCCAGAGGCTACGACGATGGCGTGATAGAAGTTCGCGACGAGACTGACGGTCGACCAGACGGCGAGCATCGTCCAGTGGTACCGGCGCGCATGGTGATCACGTGTGGCAGGTCCCCGATAACCGGTCCAGTCAGTTCTAGAGCCAGTTCCTAACTTGCAGTTGATCAGTCGATCTCGCAGCCCACGGGGTGATGCCGGTGGGTGCATCCGGCACTGTACTCGGCCGGGGTCTGGTAGCCCAGTGCCGAGTGGCGGTGCCGATGGTTGTGGTCGTCTTTGAAGTCGGCGATGACTACACGGGCCTCGAGCAACGTCGGCCAGCAGTTGCGGTTGAGGCATTCGTCGCGCAGCCGGTTGTTGAACGACTCGATAAACCCGTTGTTCCACGGTGTGCCGGGCGGAATGTAGGAGATCCCCACCGACCCTGCACAGAACGCTCGGAGGGCCTCTGAAATGAACTCGGGGCCGTTGTCCATACGCAGCACCATCGGCGGGCCACCCCAGATCGCGAAAACCTTCTCAAGCTCCTCGATCAACCGCTCCGCGGTGATCGAGCGATCGACGATGTTCAGCAACGACATCCGGGTGTGTTCATCGACCATCGAGGCGATCTTGATCTTGTGTCCATCGACGGTGGAGTCGAACTGAAAGTCCAATGCCCACACCACTTTCGGCGCATCAGCGACCACGACCGGCACCGACGACTGGCCCGCCCGCTTGCGGCGAGGCGCCCGGCGTACCTGCAGCCCTTCCTCCTTCCACAACCGGTGCACCTTCTTCTTGTTGACGGTGTCGCCCTCGTCGAAACGCAACCACGCCCACGCCCGACGGAACCCATGACGAGGGTTCTTGCGGGCATAGGTCCGTAGCTGCTCACGCAGGCCAGCGTCGGAATCTGCAGGTGTCTGAGCTTGCGGCAGCTGCCGATAGGCGGAGCGGGCGAGCCCAACAACCCTGCACGCCTTACGTTCTGACATGTTCATGCGAGCTTTGAGCATGTCTATGGCGGCGCGTTTGGCAGTTGGGCTCAGAATTTTCCCCGCGCAATCTCCCGCAGCGCGTCCTTCTCCAACTCGGCGTCGGCGAGCAGTCGCTTGAGCCGACTGTTCTGATCGCGCAACTCTTTGAGTTCCTTGGCGGCGTCGCCGTCCATGCCGCCGTACTGGCGGCGCCAGTTGTACAACGTCGCGGCCGACACCTCGAGGTCGGCGGCGATCTCCTCACCGGTCTTACCTTCCGCGGCCAACTCATCAGCTCGGCGCAGCTTGCGCACGATGTCCTCGGCCGAGTGACGCTTACGTCCCGCCATGATTCCTATCGTCCCTTCGCGCCCTCATCAGGGCAATCAGGACTCTAGAACCAACCGGACCGGTTCACGGGGGACACGCCACGTGCACCAGCGGACGCCACGAGCGACAGACTCGCCTGGAGCATGAAGACATCGACGACCAGCGGCCACAGGATGGGGAGCCAGCCTGGGAACACTCCGGTCAGCGAGGCCAGGTCTGCCAATGCGTGAAAACTCAACGTCGCGGCCGCGACTGCGACTACGGCGTTGAGGGGTCACGGTAGTAATGGCGCAAAAAACAACGAAGTTCGCGTAGTGCCTGGTCAGCGGGTAGACGGACGCTCTTGTTGGTGGCCGCTATCGGTGGCTGCGGTCGGGGCCGATGAGGCTGGTGATGCCGCGCATGGCTGCCGGTGAGGGTTTGAAGTAGCGGCGTAGGTTCTCGGGTTTGCGGTGGCGGGACTTGGCCATCAGCTCCACCAGGCTGGCACCGGCCTCGCCGAGATGCGTCAGGCCGGAATGCCGAAGTTCGTGCAGATCCCAACCGGTGCCGGGCCCATTCGTCGCGGTGGCGGCATCCAGCACGGCGCGGGCCTGGCCGTAGGACAGCCGGGCCAGCCCGGTGTCGGGGCAGATGTCCCGGTCGGCGGCGGCCTTTCCGGGGCCCGGTCGGCGGTGGGTGACGAACAGCGGTCCGCGGGTGCGGCCCTTGGTGAGGCGTGGCAGGAGCCGGGCGGTGCCCGCGTCCCAGTACACGAGCTCGTGCGCGTACTCGTGGTAGGTGGCACCGCGGCGGCGGGTGCGGGGCTTGGCGCCCTTGGACTTCACCGGGCAACACCGCCCGGCCAGATCGAGGTCCTCGATGTTGACCTGGAGCAGTTCCTCGGTGCGGGCGCAGGTTTCGTAGAGCATCCGCCACAGCGTCTTCTCCCGGAGGTCGATGTCGCGGCGGGCGATGAGCCGGTCGATCGCGGTGCGCGAGTGCACCGGGGTGGTGGAGTCCGGTGGAGTGGAGCGTTTCACCCAGGCCGGGACCGCCGGGGCGGTGTGGCCGTGCTCGCGGCACCACGCCAGCCACGACGCGACCGCGGCGCGGCGGGCGTTCCAGGTGTTGACTGCTGAGGAGCCCCACAGGGTTTCGAGGGTTTCACCGATCTCATCGTCGGCGACGTCGGCCAGCCGCCGGGTCTCGCCGAGCGTGGCGGTGGTCTTGTCGACGGCGATGCCGTAGGCGCGGCGGGTGTTCGGGGAGCCGATCGAGTCGAGGAAGCTGTCGCCGGCGGCGCGGACGGTGATCCCGGACGGCACGGTGGTACCTCCCTCACTGGGCTTGCCGCAGATAACAGGTCCGCGTCGCGCACCGCCGGAGCGGAGTCGGCGCAGGCCGGATGTCATGATGCTACAGATAACAGGGTGTTATCCGTGGCAGTCGGAAAATGGCCTCACCCGAGTACCGGGCGATGCTCATGGGGTGTCTATGCGCCGATTTCGCGGTGGACGCCGCCGGCGGCGGTGTTGACCGCTTCGGCGAGGGTGGGGTGGATGTGGATGGCTTGGGCGAGTTGGGTGTAGGTGGCGCCGGTGGTCATGGCGATGACGGCCTCGTGAACGAGGTTCCCGCCGTCGGGTCCGGCGATGTGGCAGCCGAGGATACGGTCGGTGGCGGCGTCGGCGACGAATTTGACCAGGCCGCGGGTGTTGCCGATGGCGCGGGCTTTCACGACGCCGGTGAAGTCCTGGCGCCCGACGACGACGTCGTAGCCGGCGGCGCGGGCGGCAGGTTCGGTGAGCCCGACGGCGCCGACTTCGGGGTCGGTGAACACCGCGTGCGGCACGATGCGCCCGGTTGTGGTGCGGTCCTGGCTTCGGAATATGGTGCGGTAGACGATGTCGGCGTCGTCGCGGGCGGTGTGGGTGAACATGGGCCCGCCGCGCAGATCGCCGAGCGCCCAAACATTTTCGGCGTCGGTGCGCAGGGAGGCGTCGACGGTGAGGAAGCCCTGTGGGTCGGGTTCGAGACCGAGGTACTCGAGGCCGAGATTGTCGCTGTTGGGGGTGCGTCCTGTCGCGATCAGCAGGTGGCTGCCGGTGATGTCGTCGGCTTCGCTGCCGGTGCAGCCGAGCCGGATGTTCCCGGTGGTGCCGGTGGCCGCGGTGCAGGTGGTGCCGGTGAGCACGGTGATGCCGTCGGCGGTCATGCCCTCTCTGACGGCGGCGGAGATGTCGGGGTCCTCGCCGGGCAGCAGCCGGTCGGCGCGTTGGATGAGGGTGACCTCGGAGCCGAATCGCCGGAACATTTGGGCGAACTCGCAGCCGACGTAGCCTCCGCCGACGACGAGCAGATGTGAGGGCAGGTCGGTGAGGTCCAGCAGGGTGCGGGAAGTGAAGTAGGGGACGGTGTCGAGGCCGTCGATGGCGGGGATGGTGCTGCGGGTGCCGGTGACCAGCAAGATCCGGTCGGCGGTCAGGTCGGTGCCGTCGACGGTGAGTGTGCGGGGTGCGGTGAAATGTCCTGTGGCGTGGTAGAAGTCGAGGTCCGTTGATTTCTCGACGGTGCGGTAGGAGCCCGCGCGGATGGAGTCGACGATGGTGTTCTTGCGGTCGACCACGGCGGCCAAATCGACGGTGACCGGTCCGGGTAGGCGGACCCCGAATTCGGCGGCGCGGCGCGCCTGGTGCGCCACGGCGGCGGAGGCGATCATGGTCTTGGTGGGGATGCAGCCGCGGTTGAGGCAGGTCCCGCCGAGCAGTTCTTTCTCCACGAACGCGACGCGGCCGTGCCGGGCCGCGCGCAGCGCGAGCGGCAGGCCGGCCATGCCGCCGCCGAGTACCAGGGTGTCGTAGCGTTCGCTCATGTGCTCGGTGCCTTTCCTCGATCGAATCGCTCTGGAAGGGGTACGGCAGTCGACCGGTCGGCGCGGTCAGCGCGCGTGTTTCTCCTCGATTGTGGCGGGTGCGGGGGCGCAGCAGTCGTTGTCGGGGGTGGCGTCGCGGTGTCGGGCCTGGGTGTTGCGGGCAACGACGGTGGCGGCAAGCGTGGCGGCCACGGCCGCCACGGCGAGAATGATGACCGTGCCGGTGTGGTTTTGAATCCAGATGCTCACCGCGGCGGACCAGGCGGTGGAGCCCATCGCGGCACCACCGGTACTGCCGATAGCGGCGGGCCACCAATACCAGACGAGGTAGGCGCCGGTAGCGACGAGCACGACGGCGGTGATGCGGGTGCCGTGGCGGGCGAGCACCGCGAGGTAGCGGGTGGCAGCGGTGCCCGCCGCGGCGGTGGCGAGGCTGACCAGCAGCAAGACCGTCGCGGCCCCGGCGGCGTAGACGGCGAACACCACCAGCAGCGCTGCCCATCCGGCGGTGGCCTGGGCTTGGGCGATCACGGCGAGCAGCACCCCGAAGGTGCACGACAGCGACGCGGCCGCATAGCCGGCACCGGCGGCCACCATACCGGTGGTGGTCATCGATGCGCGGGGCGGGCGCTGAGCGCGGCGGGGCAGGCGCAGGCCAAGGCCACGGCC
>NZ_BAFC01000070.1 GCF_000248055.1 Gordonia sputi NBRC 100414
CCTCGACCATGTCGACGAGGTAGGGCGACTCCTCGCCGTCGTCGACCTTCTCGATGGTCACCTCGATGGTGCGCGTCTCGCGGACGTCGGAAAGCGAGTATGGCCTTGCCGTCGAGTATCCGTCCTCCGCGGTGAGCCGGATGTCGACGTGTGCGCCTGCATCGGCGCTCATCGGTTCACTCAGCGCGAGTCGCAGCGATCTCGCGGTCGGAGTCTGCATCTCTGCCCCGACGACCGTCGTGATCTGCCAGCGCATTGTCAACACTCCCTCACTGTCACGAGTAGCGCTGCTCACGCCAGGGATCACCGTAGATGTGATAGCCGCGCTCTTCCCAGAATCCAGGAGCGTCATGGGGCATGAACCGCAGGCGCCGAACCCATTTCGCGCTCTTCCAGAAGTACAGATGCGGTACGAGCAGCCGTACCGGGCCACCGTGTTCAGGCGCGAGCGGCTCACCGTCGAAGGTATCTGCCAGCCAGCCCCTTCCATCTGTCAGATCAGTAAGCGGCACGTTGGTGGTGTATCCGCCGTAGCAATGTGCCATCACGTAGGCGTCCGGTGGCCACGGGAGTACCGCCAACAAGTCGTCGAAAGCAACTCCACGCCAACGGGTGTCGAACTTCGACCACCGTGTGACGCAGTGGATATCGGTCGTGATGTCCCGGTGCGGCAGGGCGAGGAAGTCCCGCCACCGGAGACTGTGTGCACGATGATCCGACGACTGAATCGTCAAGCGCCAGGAGTCAAGTGGCAGCACCGGCGTCGGCTCTGCGGACAAGACCGGGAAGTCGAGGGTCGAATACTGTCCTGGCGGCAGCCGATCGGCCATCCTGTCGCGGCGTCCGACGAAGCCGCGGTTCACTATCGCCATATGTGCAAGTGTAGGGCCGCGCCGACTTTTCGCAGGTCATGGGCGTATAGTCTGGTTCAACTGATTTGCACTCATAGCCGACGTACTCGCGTGGTCGTGTGTTGGTCACCGTCGGGTTTTGGTCACCGGCGAACGCGGCGTCACAGCCGGTCAGGAGAGTGTCCGGTGGTCACGTTGGGTCCCACCCGGGTTCGGTTCACCACTGATCGCAGCGCCCCGATCGCCGGGGCGTGGTATCCGTACACTGCGAACCTCGCCGATGAACTGAGCAGTCTGTCCGGTGCGGCGGCGCCCCGACTCGGCGAGGTCACCTCGATATCCGTGCACTGGCAAAGCTACCGGCGCTACCCCGGTCTCGACTCTGCAGACTCTCCGACGGTTCCGCCGCTCATGACGCTCAACGGCTCCCACCGAAACGCGACGCTGCTCGTGATTCCGTGCCGCACGGCGTCGTCGTTGGCGGCGATCCTGATGCACCTCGCCAGCGACAGCGAACTTCCCGACGGGCACATGCATTCGCTGGAATCCAAGCGCGGCCGACGCATTCTGTCGATAGCGAGCCAGTACATGGCCTCACTCGACGGGACCGCCAGCGCGGCGACCAGCTGACGCCACCCGCCCGGCGCCCAAGCCTCATTCGTCTTCCATGCCACGCTGTGCCAGTTCGTTGGCATCGGCCCATCCGACGATGTCGCCGCGCCCGATCGCGAGGGCGAGCAACTCCGGGAAGGCGTCGGGCGTACACGCGAACGCCGGAACACCCATGGCACCCAGCGCTCCTGCGATGTCGCGATCGAACGACGGCGCTCCCTCGCCCGACAGCGCCAGCAACACGATGACCTGCACGCCGTCGGCCTGCAGCTGCGCGATCCGCTTGAGCATCTCGTCGCGGATTCCGCCCTCGTACAGGTCCGAGATGAGCACGAAGATGCTGTCATTGGGCCTGCTGATGAGGGTTTGGCAGTAAGCGATCGCGCGATTGATGTCGGTTCCGCCGCCTAGCGTCGCGCCGAACAGCACGTCCACGGGGTCGTCGAGTTGACCGGTGAGGTCGACGACCTCGGTGTCGAAGAGCACCAACGACGTCCGAACCGACCGCATCGTGGCAATCACCGCTCCAAAGATCGACGCGTACACGATCGATTGGGCCATCGATCCGGACTGGTCGATCGCGATGACGATGTCTTTGCTGACCATTTGTGAACGGCGACCGTGGCCGACGAGCCGTTCGGGAACAACGGTCTTGTACTCCGGTAAGTAGTTGTGCAGATTGCGAGCGATCGTTGCGTTCCAATCGATGTCGCGGAACATCGGTCGGGTCACCCGGGCTGCGCGGTCGATGGCTGCGCCGACTGCGCTTCGGGTGCGGTGGGCGATGCGTCGTTCCACCTCGTCGACCACCTTGCGCACCAACGCTCGCGCCGAAGCCTTCGAACTCGCCGGAATCGCCCGCCCGAGTGCCATGAGCGTGGTGACCATCTCGATGTCGGGTTCGACCGCATCGATCAGTTCGGGTTCTGCGAGCAGCGAGTACAGGTTCAGCCGCTCGACGGCGTCGTGTTGCATCACCTGAACAACGGTTTGCGGGAAGTACTTTCGTATGTCGCCGAGCCATCGGGCGACCGACGGAGCCGACTTGCCCAACCCACCCCTGCGCGACGCGTCGGCGTCATACAGCGCCGACAGCGCACCGTCCATAGCGGCATCGGAGCCGGTCAGCGACGGAAGTTGTTCTGCCGCTGCATCTCCGAGCACCAAGCGCCAGCGTCTGGCGCGCACGTCTCGTGTGCCGTCGGTCATCGCAACCCCAATATGTCGGCGACAACGCGCACCGCAGGCGCGGCGAGATCGGGATCGAAGGTCGTCGTGCTGGCCGGAAGGCCGTCGGTGCGGTCGAGTGATGCGACCCGGTTGCCGATGTTGCGACGCACCGAAGTGTCGAACAGCCCGAAAGTCCTGCGCAGCAACGGCAGAACGTCGGTGAAGTCACGCTCGCCGAGCGTGCTCAGCCACTCGTCGAGGATCACCAACAGATCGCGGTCGTGGACGAGCAGCAGCCCACCGTCACCCAGAAAGCCGTCGATCCATTGGGTTTTCGACGTCGGGGTGGCTCCCGTCGACAACGCGAACTGCAACCGGCCGGCGGCGTCGGCGGCATCGATGTGTCCGCCGTCAAGCAGCAATCGCGTGGCTCGGCCGACCAACAGACCGTTCACATCACACCGGTCGGCGATCGTGCGCAGTGCCCCGATCCAGCGGCCCATGTCCTGCTCGTCGAGCAGGACCACCGTCTCGTGGGTGGCGTCGAGATGCGCTTTCAGGGCTTTCGCAGCGTCATCGTTGAGACTCGAGATGGCGGAGGGGATGCCGACGCAGATGCGGGTGAGCAACGACGATGCGACGAGGTGCAGCGAGGCGGTGTCGGTGCCGCGGACGTCTCCGTAGCGCTGCGCGCGTCCGAGTGCTGGTAGTGCCTGCATCAGGTGCGCGACGTCGTGGTCGACGGCGGCTCGCTCGTCGAGTGCGGTCAGGACAGGCGCCACCGCATCGACGAGTTCGGCGAGAAGTGCCGACTCCAACGCTTCGGTGACCTCACCCAACGTGTCGGCGCTCGTTGCCTTGTCGACGATCTTGGCGGTGGCGGCGCCCAGCACCGTCGTGCCCCACACCGAGGCCATCACGACGTCGATGACGTAGTCGGGTCGCCATGCGACGATCCAGCCCTCTTTGAATGTGCCCATTCCGGTCACGTCGCGGGGTTCGCCCCACTCGACGCCGAGCACGAGGAGCCGGTGCAGCAGCAGGGATTTGGCCATGTCGGCCGGTTTGCGAAGATCCAACGCCAGCTCTTTGGCCACCGGATCGATCTTGAGTCGCGCCGACCGCGCCGTCGCGGTGACATCGGCCTGCAGCGGGACAACGGGAGCGTCGTCGGGAACCGATCCGAGCCGCTCCCCGATGACGGCCTCGCGATACATCATGTCGGACAGTCCGGTATCGCCGTCGAGCATCACGGCGTGGGTCGCCTCCGTGACCTCTGCCAATCCAGGCAGCGGTCGGTGTCGCATCACCGCGAGAGCTTCCGCCAGTCGTGCAGTCTCGATGATGTGGGCCGACGACACGTCGATGTCTTTGTCGCGCAACAGTCGTGCCTGGTGGATCAGCCAGCGCACGATCACATCGTCGGACGTGGTGAACAAGTGGTGATACCAACCCGGTGAGATCACACCCGCCCCGTACCCGGACGCGCTGGCGATGCGCGAATGGGTCCACGGTACCCACGCGACCTTGCTACGAACCTTGGGCGTTCCCTTCAGGATTCGTGTATCGCCGGCAGCGGGCGGCAACTTCCCCGACAGAGCCGGTGCATGCCATGCACCACAGACGACGGCGACGCGTTCGACACCCGGCCGCTTCAACGTCGTGCGGAGTACCTGACGCATGTGGGCTTCGCGGCGTTCGTCGTGGAGTTCCTCCGGGTCGGACTCGTCGGGCGAGCGCAAGAAGTCGTCCTCGCGCAGCGCGGCCATCGCCTCGGCTATCGCCGCGAATCCTTCTGCTTCGCCGCGTGTTTCGACGACGTCGTCCCACCAGCGCTCCGGGTCGGAGTAGCCGGCCGCGGTGGCAAGCGTGCGCACCGGGTCGATCCGAACCCGACCAGGCGCATCCTCACCGGGTTCGCGCGGCTCCCCCGGAGTCGGGTCGGCGGGTGTCTGACCCGTCTCGGTGCGGTGTGCGAGCACCATCGTCGTGGGAAGGTCGCAGAACGCGACGTGCACTCGGGCGCGCACCGCCCAGCGCATGGCCTGCCATTCCGGCGAGAACTCGGCGAACGGCCAGAACGCGGCACGCGACGGATCGTCTGCCGCGTATCCGAGGAGGGCGACGGGGGGCGACATGCCCGGGTCGACGACGGCTGGGATCAGATCCGACGCATCGGCAGGCCCCTCGATGAGAACGGCGTCTGGCGCAATGCGATCGAGTTCGCTGCGTACCGCGCGGGCCGAACCCGGCCCGTGGTGTCGGATGCCAAGCACGTAGGTACCCGGCGGGGCGTGCGAGTCGACGAGAGGTGCGGACATGCGGGTCAGCGGAGCGCCCCGCGCGCGGCGCGGTAGAAGTCGGCCCAGTCGGAGCGTTCTCGCACAACGCTTTCCAGGTACTCGGTCCAGATCACCGAATCGGCTCCCGGGTCTTTGATCACCGCGCCCTGGATACCCGCTGCCACGTCGGCGGGCCGGAGCACGCCGTCGCCGAAGTGTGCCGACATCGCGATGCCGTGGGTGATGACCGAGATGGCCTCCGCGGTCGACAGTGTGCCGCTGGGTTGCTTCACCTTCGACCGCCCATCCTCGGTGACCCCGGAGCGCAACTCGCGGAAGACGGTGACCACGCGTCGGATCTCGTCTGCGGCAGAGGGCAATTCGGGAAGCTCCAGCGACTTTCCCAGTGCAGCAACACGTTGAGTCACGATATCGACTTCGTCCTCGGCCGAGGCGGGCAGCGGCAACACCACCGTGTTGAAGCGGCGTCGGAGCGCCGACGACAGGTCGTTGACTCCGCGGTCACGATCGTTGGCCGTCGCGATCACGCTGAATCCCTTGGTGGCCTGCACCTCTATCCCGAGTTCCGGCACCGGCAGCGTCTTCTCCGAGAGGATGGTGATCAGCGCGTCCTGCACGTCGGAGGGGATACGCGTGAGCTCCTCGAGTCGCGCGATCTTGCCCTCCCGCATCGCCACCATGATCGGTGAGGGCACCAGTGCCTCGTTCGACGGTCCCTCGGCGAGCAGCCGGGCGTAGTTCCAGCCGTAGCGGATCGCCTCCTCGGGCGTGCCTGCCGTCCCCTGCACCAACAGCGTCGACGTCCCACTGATCGCTGCCGCAAGGTGCTCGGACACCCAGGTTTTCGCTGTTCCGGGCACCCCGAGAAGGAGCAGTGCGCGGTCGGTGGCCAACGTCGCCACGGCCACCTCCATCAGCCGTCGGGGTCCGATGTACTTCGGTGAGATCACCGTGCCGTCGTCGAGAGTGCCGCCGAGAAGGTAGGTGACGACCGCCGACGGCGACAGCAGCCAATTGGCAGGGCGGCTAGCGGTGTCTGTGCGGGCCAGTGCCGCGAGTTCGTCGGCGTAGAGCTGCTCGGCGTGTGGTCGGAGCAGATCGTCTGCAGTGGTCATGCGAACTCCCTCGTGAGGACGATACGGATACGGATGGACTCGGCCAGGCGGGCGAACTGTGCGGGCGCGGTCGCGACACGCGCACCCACCGCACGCACGGCGTCGCGCCACGCATCGGTGGCCGGGAGGCCAACCGACATCAGGTCGAACAGTTCTGCCGTGGGCCCGCTGCGCGCGGTTCCCGACACGGTGGCGGCGAGCAGGCGTAGTGAGGCGTGCGCGTTGTTCTCCGGCCACGGGGTCGGCAGGACGCGCAGAGCCGCGAGGCGTCGGTCGTCGGGTAGGTCGTCGAAGGCACGTGACACCTCCAGCGGATCGGCGGCCACGAAGACGACCGGTAGCGCATCGGGGTGTGTCATCAGTGCAGTCGCCCAGCGCCGATCGTCGAATGTCACTGCGGCGTGGCTCAATCCGACGACGAGCGGGCTCTGGTCAGAACCGATTGCTGCGACGATCTGCGCCGGTGACATTGCGAACCTTTTTTCCCAGAGCGACGGCCGAATCCGTGACACCAGCTGCGCGAGCACGTGGGCGCCGACCCCACGCCTTGCGTTTGACGGCACGGTCAGCGTGAGTCCGTCGCGTGCGAGCGCCGCATTCGGCTCAGTAGGCAGCGTCGCCTGCAGCACGGGGCGTCGGCGCATGAGGTGCCGTTCTTCGTTGAGCAACAGTAATTTCGACGCCGCGTCGAGGATGCGCTGCTGGTGCGCCGAGCCGTCGATGTGGTCGAGAATTCCGGCCGCAGTTGTCCTGACATTGCTGCGCCGATCGTCGAGCGCGCGCTCGAGCAGGGGCTCGTCAGACAACGACGGCGTGCGACCGAGGATGGGCAGTAACAGTTCACGACTGGGTCCGTCTTCTGTGCGCCATGCGGATTCGAGGAGTTCTCGCGCAGCATCTGGGTCGCGCTCCCGCAGCGATCGCAGGTAGGACGCACGCTCGTCGGGTTCGCCATGGGTCCACGCGGAGGTATCTGCGATGTCGCCCGACGTCGAGGGGGCGTCGAGCACGGCTTTCAGCTCGGGGGCTTGTTCGGCCAGCCATCGTCCGCGTGGACCGACGAAAGTGGTTACCGCAGCGCGGATCTCGACCCTGCGCGCGGTACGGGCGAGGAGCGTCGGGAGCATGCGTGCGGGAGGCCGGACGTGCGACCGCGCGAGCAGGTCGAAGCACCAGAGTTCGAGCTGCGGCGACAGCATCATCGCGCGGTCGAGGTTGCCTGCGATCTGATCGGAGATGCGCGGCCTCGGGTCGTCTGGCGAGGCGGGGATGGGTTCGGCAGCGATCGTCGGCGGCCCGCTCGCGCACCGTGCGACGGCGCTCAGTGCCGCGATCTGCAGGGTTGTGACCGCCGGGTCAGCGACTTCATCTGGCAGATGCGCCTCGATCACGGGATCGACGCCGTGCGTGGTGATCGGTCGGCTGCGGACGCCGACGAGCGCGGCCGAGACCACCTCGTCCCAGGTACTCATACGGCAGCCATCCTCATACGCGGACCACACCGCCGTCGACGATCACCGACTCGACGTCGAGTCCGTCTGTTCCGAGACTCCCGAAGATCGGTACCCGCGCGCCTCCGGTGAGCGCGAGTAGCAGGGGCCAGCGCTCGCCCGTCACGAGGATGTCGATTGCGTCGCCCGTGTGATCGATTGCCGCCGGTCGGCCCGCGACGGTGCGACCGAGTCGCGCGTCGAGCACCACCGGCCACCGCCGCGCCCACGGATCGTCGGCGATCGCCTGCGCGTGGGCGCGCCTGGCCGCGGCGATGTCGGAGAGCACGAGCATGCCGAGCGGATCGGGATGTGGGAGTGCGTCGGGCTGCGGTGACTCTGCGTCGGGCTGCGGTGACTCTGCGTCGTCGTAGAGGCAGCGCAGCAGAGGCGAGCCCGGGTAGAAGTGCATCGCCGCGACCAGCGTTGCGCCCACCCTGGGACGCATCGGCAATACGCCGCCCTTGGGCGCGTAATCGAGCAGGACACCGAAGCGCTTGGTCTTCGCACCCCAGATCCAGGTTCGCCGAGTCTGGAGCCGGTCGTCGTCGGTGTCTCGACGGCCGAGGCACAACCACGTGTCTGTGATGCCCTCGGCGGCGAGGACATCCGCTTTGGCGACGGGATAGCCGATGTGTCGGCGGACCGTGGCGGCGAGATCGGCAGGTAGGAGGTCGAGCCGCTGATGTGCGGCGCTCAACGACCACAGGCTGCCGAACTCTTCCAGTAGGCGTGCCGGCCAGTCGACGCCGCTCGTGGGTCCCGCGAACAACTCGGGTAGCGCTCGGATCTTGGACGCCAACCCCGGGGCCTGGGCATCGACCAGCCGTGCGGCGACGCCGTCGAATCGGCCGTAGGCGTCGACGTCGGTGCCCGCCAGGCCGTGGCCGAGCTGGTCGGTGAGCCAGAGTTGCAATTCGTCGATACCGCTGCCGACACGGCGGACGCGTTGCGCTGCGGTCGAGGCCGCGCGGCCGGGATCTTTGGAGGCGGCCGGCTGCGCGGGCGCGGCGGACTGCCGCTCGCGTCTCGCGGCGAGCCATGCTGCGGCGTGGTCAGCGGGCTGCGCGGCATCGGCAACTTCACCTTGTGCCCACAGCAGCAGGAGTCCGAGAGCGTGTTTGCACGGGAACTTCCGTGACGGACACGAGCACTTGAAGGCCGGCGAGGTGAGTTCGACGATGGTCTGGTACGGCGTTTTGCCGCTGCCCTTGCAGTGACCCCACACCAGCGAATCGGCTGCACCGGTGCCTGACCAGGGCGTCGGGGTGGCCAGCTTCTGACCGGCCTTGGCCGACGAGGCGTCGGGCGCGAGCGCCAGCACCTCGTCAGTGGTCCACCTGTCCCCCATGCAGTTCAGACAACCACACGGGACTGACATCCGCGGGCGAGGCCAGTTGCGTGGATGACGGTGACGTCAGCGACTGCGCGGGTGTCAGAAAGTACTCGGCGTCAAAAACTACTTGGGGGATTGATGGTCGACTTGTCGACGCCTGTGTCCGGGACACCCCACTTCGCGAAGATCTTGGCGTAGTCGCCGGTCTTGATGAGCTTGTTGACGGCGTCGGACAGCGGTTTGGCCAGGCCCGAGTCCTTGGCGGTGACGAATCCGACTGACGTCGAGCTGATCTGGCCGAGGAATTTGGTTCCCTCGACGTGCTTTTCGTCGTACTTCAGGCTCAGGACCGGGCCGAAGAAGAGGTCCACCTTGCCGTTGGCCAGACCCAGGAAGATGGGGGCGGTGTCGTTGAAGTACTGGACAGTCCAGGGCTTCTTGCCGATCTTCGCGCAGTCGCCGACGTGCGAGCTGAGCAGGGTCTGGAAGGTCGACCCGGGCGTGGTGGCGATGGTGTAGCCGCAAACGTCGGTGATTGTGGAGACCTTTTGCAGGTCTACGTGAGACGAGCCGAGAAACCCCTGGCCGTCGTTGAGGTAGGTCGAGAAGTCGAGGACCTTCTCGCGCTCGGCGGTGACACCGAAATTCGCCTGTCCCACTTGGTATTTTCCATTCTGGACACCGGGGATGATCGAGGCGAAGGTGCCGTACTGCACGTTCCAGTTGATGCCGAGGACCTTGCCGATCGCGGTGCGCAGGTCGAGGTCGAGCCCGACGTTCTTGTCGTCGACCACACCGCCGTGTGGCAGATTCGACGTTCCCGGGGTCTGAGTGGTCCCGACGGTCAGCGAGCCTGCCGTGCGCACACTTTGGGGTAGTTCGGCACTGATTGAATCGTCCTTGGCAATGCTGGTCGTGATGTCCTGTGTCGGAACGGCAGACGCCTCCGCGGTCGCGGAGGGGTCGTCGGACGAACCGCAGCCGCTCAACGCCACGCTCCCGATCACAGCCGTGATGGCCAGCAGAGTGAGGATGCGGGGGCGGTGGGTCATCATCTGGATCCTTTGTGTGAGAACTGTTCTTGCATGTGGGGACTCGTCCGGGTGCAGGTGGTCTATGGCCGTCACAGCACTGCGGAGAGGAACGCCCTGGTGCGCTCGTGTTGCGGATCGTCGAGAATCTCTGCGGGAAACCCTGATTCGACGATCCGTCCGCCGTCGAGGAAGATCGCCTGGTCGGCCACCTCGCGGGCGAATCCGATCTCGTGGGTGACGATCACCATGGTCATGCCGCTGCGTGCGAGATCGCGGATGACAGCGAGGACCTCGCCGACGAGTTCGGGGTCGAGCGCACTGGTCGGCTCGTCGAACAGCAGCAGGCGCGGCTCGAGAGCCAAGGCGCGTGCGATGGCGACGCGCTGCTGTTGTCCGCCGGAGAGCTGGCGCGGGTAGGCGTCTTCGCGGCCGGCCATGCCGACTCGTTCGAGGAGATCGCTCGCGCGTGCCTGCGCCTCGCGACGCGATATGCCTGCCGCCAACGGGCCCTCGATCACGTTCTGCAGCACCGTCATATGGCCGAACAGGTTGAACTGCTGGAACACCATCCCGATTGTCGAACGCTGCCGCGCGATCTCGCGGTGCGACAGTTCATGCAGCTTGCCTGCCGATGGTCGGTATCCGATGATCTCGCCGCCGACCTCGACGAAGCCGTCGTCGGGCTTCTCGAGATGATTGATGCAGCGCAGCAGCGTCGACTTGCCAGAGCCCGATGGTCCGAGCAGCACGGTCACGGTGCCTGTCGGGACGTCGACGTCAATGCCGTCGAGCACCTTGTGGAGTCCGAAACTCTTGCGCAGACCTCTGACTCGCACGAGGGGAAGAGTCTCGTCGCGTTCGATGCGCAGAGGTTTGTGGCGCGCTATCGAGAAATTCACGCTCGCACCGCGCTGTCGTCGAGTCGGCGCAGATCGGTGCGCACGCGGCCGAACAGCGGAAGATTCTGACGGACCGTCGTCCAAAATCCCTGTTGCGTACGGCGATTGCCGCGCGAGTAGTGGCGTTCGACGAAGCACTGTCCGATCGACAGCAGGCTGGTGACGATGATGTACCAGATGGTCGCGACGAGCAGTAGCGGCAGGATCAGGTAGTTCTGCTGGTAGATCAACTGCGCCGAATAGAGCAGATCTTGCACCGCGATGACGCTGACGATCGACGTCGCCTTCAGCAGACCTATCAGCAGGTTTCCCGACGCCGGCACGATGGCGGGCATGGCCTGCGGCAGGATGATCCGGCGGAAGATGCGATACCTGCTCAGTCCCAACGCTTCTGCGGCCTCGGCCTGGCCGCGGTCTACGGACAGGATGCCACCGCGCACGATCTCTGCGGCGAAGGCCGCGACGTCGATGGTCAGCGCGACGAAGGCCGCGAGAACACCCGAGAACAAGTGCGCGGTGTCTGCCTTCACGAACTCGGGGCCGAACGGAATACCCAGTGACAGTTGGGGGTACAACGATGCGAGCTCGTACCAGAACAGCAGTTGAACCAGCGGCGGGATTGATCGGATCAGCCAGACGTAGCCCGCGCTTAGTGACGACAGGATGGGATTCGACGACAGTCGCATCACCGCCAGCACAATGCCCAAGGCGAAGCCGCACACCATCACTGCGGCGGTCAGCCACAGGGTGAGGCCGAGTCCGCGCAGGATCGAATCGTGAAAGAAGTAGTTGCCGACCACATCCCACTGGAATCGCGGGTTGGTGACCAGCGTGTGGATCAGCATCGCCGCGAGCACGAGCACGACCGCACTGCTCACCCACTGGCCGGGCTTGCGGGCCTTGACCAGCTTGGCGGAGAGTAGATCCGCGTCGTCCGGCCCGCGAGTGAGCGGGCGCGCGTGCGCGGCGGTGAGTTCGGTGGTCACAGTTCTCGGTCTTCGTCCTCGGCGTCGTCGTTACGGGCGGTCGAATCCCGTCGGGTTGTCACCTGGAGCACCCCACCACGACGGAGGGTTGCTGGTCAGCAAGCCAGGGCTGGGCGCTGACGCTCGTAACCGATGCCAGGTTAGTTCCAGGTCGACGCCGCGCCGAGGGTATGAATCTGCGCGATTCTTAGGGACGCGAATCAGAGCGACTGGGTGTTCGCCGCCGATTGCAGGACTGTCGTACGTTCAGGTGGATTAGCTCAAGATCGGACGAAACGACTCCGAAACCGACATCTGTTGATGCAGCGCCTTCGATCCTCTCGGGGTGGCAGCGATTAGGCTTTCGGTGTCGCTGACAAGAATCGTCGAAGCTGAGGAATCCGATGCCCGAGCTATTCGAGATCACCCGCCTGATCCGGGCCGAACCATCGGCGATCTTTGAGCTTCTGACCTCGCCGGGAGGTCACGTCGCCATCGACAGCTCAGGCATGTTGCAAAGTGCGGAGGGCTCGCCGGTCAGCGCGGTGGATGACGAATTCGTCGTCCATATGGACCGTGAGTCACTCAACGATCTCCCGATGGGCAAGTACGACGTCCGGGTGATCATCACGGGATTCGAGAAGGACCGCTGGATCGAGTGGACGATCATCGGCACGGTCCGCCCGCCCCTCGATCACCGGTACGGCTACCGGCTCGAACCGGTCGAAGAAGGCACGCTGGTCACGTCGTACTACGACTGGAGCCGCGTCACCAACGAGGACATCAAGGGCCGGTTCCCGATCATCCCCGAGGCCGGTTTGCGCGCGACGCTAGGAATTCTGGCGCGGACGGTCGAGACGCACTGACACTCAGCAGTTGCGTGGGATCCACGGGGGCATTTTCGGTACCCAGGGTCCCACGCAACATGATCGCGCGGCTCGGCCAGGTCTCAGACGACGACGAAGGACCTTCCCGAGCACGTTGTACGCGTGACCGCGCCCGACGACCCGGTGTTGGCCTGACCGCGGTTGGTCACGTCAGCTCTGACGACGATCCGACCGGGGCCGGTGTGCACGCGTTCCGCGTACGCGATGGACACCTCACCGCGGACCGGCGTGCGGCCGATCGCCACTCCGGTCTTTCCGGAGTCGAGGTTGCGCCACGTGAAACGGACGGTTTGGTCGAAGGCCGGCGTGAAGAGTTGGTTGGCATTCAGAAATTCGAAATCGACCTTGCCGTAGTCGATTACCCGCCTCGTCGGGTTCTCGACGACGCGGCCCGACTGGCCGACGCGGAGGAGGTTAGAGACGGGCAGCGGCGGGAAGTAAGGATTCTGGGAGGTCGTCGAGCACACCGTGACCGGCGGAGCCGGGTTGTAGGGCGCGGCGGATGCCTGCCCCGCGGCCAGTCCGACGCCGACCATCGCGCTCGCGGTGACGATGAATGCCCCTGCAGTTCGAGACCCGAAGGCTCGCCAGGTCCTGATGCGCCCTGTCGATGATTGCTGTGCCACCATTCGCTTCTCCTTCAGCGCCTCGGTACTGCCTGGACATACGGAGTGTCGTGGTACGACGACGAGACGTTAACCGGGGTCATTCAAACGTGGCACCACGCATCACCTCAGCGACGCGTCGTCGCCCATCACGGCACCCTCTCGACGCGGATCGGCCCCGCCGAGCCACCCGTTGCCTGAGCGCTGCAGTGCACTGAGCCCGCTGGACTGATCGTCGACCGACACCTGTTCGCCGCGTTCGCGTAGACCCTTCACGAGTGGATCGTCGGCGCCGTCGTTCGCGGTGTTGACCAACGGATGCTCACCACCGACGTTCGACGTCGGGGTGTTGGCCGTGCCGAAGTCGATCATCGAGACAGCCTGCTGTGGGTTCAGCTTCCAATCCAACATTCCGACAAGCGTTTTCACCACGAATTGAATGATCACGGAGCCGCCGGGAGATCCGAGAGCTGCGGTCAAAGTGTCCGGCGCGCCGTTGGTCCCGGGCTGCATGACGAGGGTCGGCGCCATCGATGACCGCGGGCGCTTCCCCGGCGAAACCCGGTTGGCCAGAAGCGCCCCGGTCTCATCGCGTGGTTCGGCGGAGAAGTCGGTGAGCTGGTTGTTGAGGATGAAGCCGTCGACCATGTGGAAGCTGCCGAATGCCGACTCGACGGTCGTGGTCATCGACGCCACGTTGCCGTACTTGTCGGCGACGGTGATGTGACTGGTGCCGTGCTCTGTGCCGGTGTAGGAGCCGAGCGGAACCTCACCGAGATCTCCGGGCTGCGCCTTACCCAGTGACGTACTCGGTTTGATCAGTCCCGCACGCTGTTTCAGGTATGAGGGATCGAGCATCGTCGCAACACCCTTGCCTGGCAATGGGATGAAGTCGGGGTCGGCGATGTACTTGTCGCGGTCGGCGTAGGCGAGGCGTTCGGCCTCGTTGATCAGGTGCACGGCTTCGGGATCCGGGTGTCCCCCGTCGCGATCGACGCCCGTCGGGGGCATCGACGGAATGTCGAAGTTGGAAAGGATGCCCATCGTCGCGGCAACAGTGATGCCGCCCGAAGACGGCCCGGGCATCGCGACGATCCTGTGTCCGCGGTACTCCGTCGACACCGGATCACGACGCATCGCCTTGTAGTTCTTGAGGTCGTCGGTGGTGAGGAGACTCGGGGTCATGCCGTTCGACGTCGAGCCGGCCTTGGCGACGATCGCGTCGGCGATGGGTCCGGAGTACAGGGCTTGCGCGCCGTCGGTTGCCAAGGCGCCCAGAGTCTTTGCGTAGGCGGGGTTGGTCAACTTGGTGCCGGCGGCCTTGGGCGTTCCGTCGGGGTTGAGGAAGTACGAGCGGGCGTCGTCGTCGGCCTTGAGATCTTTGGCGGATTCGGCGATTGCGGTTGCGAGGCGTGGCGAGATGTCGAAGCCGTTGTCGGAGAGGCTGACTGCAGGGTTGAAGAGATTCTTCCAAGCGGTACGACCATGTTCGTTTTGGATCTCTTCGAGCATCCGTACTGCGCCGGGGACGCCGATGGAGCGGCCGGATGCGCGGGCACTCGGAATGGGTGCTCGTTGGTCTGTGGGGCTGATGTAGCGCAGGTAGTCCTCGGTGGCGGCGGCCGGCGCAGTCTCTCGGCCGTCGTAGGCGTTGACCTTGTGGGCCTTCGCGTCGTAGTACAGCGCGAACGAGCCCCCACCGATGCCCGACGACTGCGGCTCGACGAGGCCGAGCACCATCTGCGCGGCGACGAGTGCGTCGGCCGCCGTGCCGCCATCGCGAAGCGTCTCGCAGGCTGCTTTGGTGGCGAGCGGGTTGGCGGTCGCCGCGGCGTAGGTGTTGGTCTGCACGGGCTGCATGCCCGTGCGGTACCCGGTGGCGGCTTCAGGGCGTGTAGAGATGTCCTGTGATGCCTTGGCCGATGCGCTGGAGTCGATCGGGGTGCCGGTCGGGATCTCGCCGCAGGTGACGGCCGCTTGGGCGTCGTTGTTGTCCGACGACGAGCAGGCCGCGAGTATCAGCGCGGGCGCCATGGCCAGCGCTGCGGCGCGGAGGAGCGGGCGGTGCGGTGGACGGCGCATACGGGTCAAGGGTAGGGAACACCGAGTGGACATGTGCCACAAACCGGCGTCCGCGTGTATTTGTCGGACAGGTGGGGCTACCTATTCGAGTTGAGGACTGAGATCAGTCGTCGACTTCGACGCCATGCCTGGTCGCAAACCCCGCAAGGTCATCGTCGAATCCCTGCCCAACCATCCGCAGGCGCCACACTCCGCGACGTCGATAAATCTCGGCGATGATCATCGACCGCTCTGTGGTAGCGGCGTCGAGCACGGCACTCGCGATTCCGAAGTCGGGTGTGGTCACATCGACTGCGAGCGCTCCGAGTTCGCCGAAGGTCTGACCCTCGATCGTCGCACCTACGGTGATCCGGGAGGCATCGTCGGCGACGGCCCGCAAGTCGACCGATATCCCCTGCTCGCGGTCGCCGTCGATGGAGAGCACCATGACGCCGTCCGGACTGGCGGGTCGATTGAAGAACACGAACTCGTCGTCGGAGAGCACATTGCCGTCGCTTCCGAGTTCGAATGCGACGACATCGACTTCGGGCGCAGCGAGCCGCGCGGAACTCCACGACACGTTGACGGTGAACTGCGCGAGACCCGCAGGGAGGTCGATCACCGCCCCTGGCGTCATCATCACCGGTGTCCGTTCCCTTTGTGCAGGAGAGCTTCTCGTTGGCTCATTGCTCGCGACTGCGTCGGGTTCGACACCGAGCGCGGCATCGACGTGGTGTATTCCCAACAACGTCAACGATCGCTCGCGAACCTTGGCCATCCGCGGATCGCCCTCACCACCATTGAGTAGCAACACATCAGTGACACCTGCGGTCAAATTGATGGCTGGCGCCGCACCCAACTGTGTAATACGCGAACGCATGAGCGTCGCCTCGAGGTGACTGCCACCCATGACCAGCACTCGGCGGCCAGCCCAGGGGCCCGACGGAAGTGACCTGGCGGACTGCTTCGCCGTCGTGGGTGTCGGCGCGCCAATCACGGTGACGATATCGACTGATTCCGGCGCCGTCTTCGGTACTCCAGCGACAATCCGGCCAGCGAGTTCTAGGACAGTTGCCTCGTCGAGGATCGGGATTCCAGATTCCCTTGCCCGCCGCAGTTTCCGTGAGTCAAGCAATCCGGGATTGGCTATGACGAGTCCGGTCTTGCCGCTTGCCGAGTTCATCACGTCAAGTCCGGCGTCAGAGAGACGTCGTGCAAGGTCAGGTCGGGGTATCGCCGTCGGGCCAGTGATGACGACCTTCGTGCCCTGCACTAGGCCGATCGTGGGATCGTACCGACCGGGCGTGCGCCATGGGCATGGCACACGTGTCGCCTTGTCGGGGTATGCGCGTGACGACTCGGAACACGCGACAATTGGTAGCTGCAGACCGAGGTCGTCGGCGAGGCCTACACTGCGGCGGAAAATCTCTGCGAGAGTGCGGACGTCGTCGCGCGCATCGTGCGCGGCGCGCTGGCGGATCCCCAGTAGCCTGCCAGGGTTCCGAGCTTGACGTTCGGTACGTCGAGCTGCAGCCGACGTGCAAGCGTCACCGTGCAGAGGCGTTGTGTAATAGGCAGTTTCGTATGAAGCCTGCGCGCCTCTTCCACGAGGAACCCGTGGTCGAAGGTGGCGTTGTGTGCGACGAGGGTGCGTCCGGTCAGCATATGTTCGAGGTGTGGCAACGCGGCGTCGAACGTCGGTGCGCCACGCAATCTCGCGGTGGTCAGGTTATGAATGTGGACGGGACCGGGGTCGCAGCCAGGGTTCAGGAGTGTCGAGTACTCGTTTTGCACTCGGCCCGCTGAGTCGAGCGTGAGCGCCGCGAGACTCAGCACGCGGTCACGGCGCGCGCTGGTGCCCGACGTCTCTACGTCGACGAGAACCCAACCCGTGCCGATATCGGCCGTCGACCACACACGCCCACTTGATTGCGCTGCGCCTGACATCTCCGCCCTTTCCTGATGCTAGACAGAGACTCTTGCACATATCGCCGACAATGAGGTGTCGCATCGGTGCGCCATGTTGGAACAGGGTAACGCGCGGCGTGCAGCTCACGATTAATAGTCAACCCTTGAACAACGTGGTTGGAGGACCGTTGGCGAAATCGATCAAGCCTGGAATCCTCTGTCTTGAGGGCGATTGGGTTCGCGACGACCCTTCAAGCCGGATGACGATGGACCGGCGCTCGAGCTTCTCGAACGGATGGACTTTGTGACGCTGCACCACCGCAACGTTAAGACGATTCCGGAGTTGTGGCGACATGTCGATGACACCTGGCTCGCGATGCAAACCCATGTACAAGAATCGATAGTGCTCAAATGTCTTGCTGTCCCAGTGGTCGAGAGATTCGCCAGATGCGGCTTGGTCAAGGCGGCAAGTCCACGCTCGAGGTCAACACCCGAAGAGCCCGCCCCCGGCACACGGCTAGCATGAGCGACAGGATTGAGGCTCACTGCGCCATCCCGACCACCACGGGACTTGCCTGGCCTCTGTCACGCCGAGGGCTGCACGCGAACAAGGAGGCAATGTGTCTGACCTGAAGTTGTTTCGGATCGACGACGGCATTGCAACCGAGCTGACCAGCTCCTCGGTCAAGTTGGAGAGGTCGCTACAGCTCGTCGTCGAACGGAACATGGACACTCTCTTCGGGGTCCGCTTTCTCTCGTCGGAATACAGCACCGGCGTTCGGCACGGCGGTCGGATCGACTCCTTGGGACTTGATGAGAACTCGTCACCGGTCATCTTCGAGTACAAACGCGCTACGAACGAGAACGTAATCAACCAGGGATTGTTCTATCTCGACTGGCTACTTGATCATCGAGCCGAGTTCGAAATGCTGGTTCAGAAACGCCTCGGGAGTGAGGTCGGAAGCGCAATCGACTGGCGAAATCCACGCCTGATATGCGTGGCGAATGGATTCACACGATACGACGAGTACGCAGTTCAACAAATCAACCGAAGCATCGAGCTAGTCAGGTACCGCGACTTTTCGGGCGAATTGCTGGCGCTTGAGCTGATGACTTCGACGAAGGCCGAGCCGACAGGCATCGACGAACCGACAACCCCACGACAACAACCCTCATCAAAAACGGTCACGGATCTACTGGGGCAGGCATCCCCGCAGTTGCGCGGCCTCTACGAATCAGTCGAGAGCTATTGCGAAGGCTTGGGCGACGACGTCACGAAGAAGGTCCTCAAGAACTACTTCGCATTTCGCCGACTGAAGAACTTTGCCTGCGTGGAGGTCCATCCACAATCGGGAGCCGTGCTTCTCTATCTCAAGGTCGACCCGACGAATGTCGTTTTGACCGAAGGTTTCAGTCGAGACATGAGAAACATCGGCCATTTCGGCACCGGCGACCTCGAGTTGCGCATTACAAACGACGCCGAACTCGAGACCGCTTTGCCGCTCATCCAACGAAGCTACGAAGCAAGCTGACAGACTGCCGCGGCGCTCCGAAGACCGGCAGGTGTCGACCGATCCGCGGTCAACACGGCCCGACACGTGCCTTGGCGACCACGTCCCCCACGCCTTCACACAGAGCCCTGACCTCGCCGACCGTCGGCGACAGTTCGTAGGCGTGCTGGTGGCAGCACGCGCTGAGCTGGTACCACAGCGAGGCCAGCTGGTCAGCACGCAGTCGGTCGTCGAGCGCTCTGAGCAGTGCCAAGCGTGATCGCATCGTCGCCCGCTCGCACGGGGCGTCGATGGCGAGACATCGCTCGTCGATGTACTCCTCCACCGCTTGCCGCGCGACGACGGCAGCAAGCCGCGACGAATTGCCCGACGTCGAACGACTCAGTCCCACAAGGAGTTGCTGTGCGTAAGCGAGCAACTCGAGCGGTGTCACTTCCCCTCCAAGAGGTCGGCGACGGTCTTCCGCAGATCCCGTACGTTGTCCTTGGTGACGACCGCACCTTCGTGAGTACCCTTGTTTGCAATGAACAGTGCGGGTCCGCGGTAGTCGCGCCACGACCGCCAACCCGAGATATTTGCGCTGGCGTCGCCCTCGAGAGCAAGTGCCACGCGTTGATTCATCTTGGTGAAGTCGCCCCAGAGCTTCTCGGACTCCCGCTGAGACTCTCCATCTGCATTGCGCCACGTGAAGAAGCGTTGTCGCGCAGCAGATTCAATTGCAAGTCGGAAGAGTGCCGGGCATGCCCGTTGCTTCACATCGTCGGGAACATTGTCGTCGACGACCACCGCGTACGCGTCTTCGACGTAGCGGCGTGCAGGATCTTCGGCCGGCTTTACCACCAACCTCGAACCGGACTCGCGCGACACTTCGATCAGATGCGCTTCAATGGATTGCTGACGAATCGCGGTGGCCAGGCGGTCGTCGTGCGAGAACACGATGATCTGTCGAGTCTTTGCGAGATCCCTGAGGACATTGAGGAATCCGTCGATCTTGGCGGGGTCCATCGCCTGGATTGGATCGTCGAGCACGATGAATCGGAATGGACTCGACGACGCCGTAGCCCGCGGCAAGAACAGCGCGAGGGCGAGCGCGTGCAGTTCACCCTGACTCATCACCGACAGCGCGCCTGCAGGTTCGCCGTCGACGGTTCCCTGCAGAATCGCCTTGCGGTGAGTGCGCTTACCTTCCAGCGTGATCGTGGAGACGTCGACGTCACTCTCCTGGCGAAGCTGAGCCCAAATCGCCCGCGCGCCTTCCGCAATCGGCTCGAGTCGTTGCTCGCGCAACAACTGAGCATTGTTGCTCACCCACTTCTTCGCAGCGTCGAGAACCGCGACGATGTCGTCGGTCTCCCTCGCAGTGCGTTCCAGCGCAACCCATTCCATCGTTCGCTCAGCCATCGGCGCCCAGACGCTCTGGTGTTCGTCGAGCGCGGCAGCGGCGTCTGCCTGCACTGCGCCCAAAGCGGCGTGAACAGCGGGGAGCTTCTCTTCGAGATAGAGCGGAAGATCCTCAACCGCAACGGCTTCGAAAACCTCCGCACGCGCGGCCCGATACGCATCGAGGGACGCCAGTTCGACGCCGTCGAGAGGAGCGATGTCGGGCAGCGAACTCAGCAGGCTTCGCGCTGAGCGTTCGAGCTGCTGGATGGATTGTCGCGCTTCGCGATACAGCGCCAGCTGCTCATTCTCTTGATCGATGACCTCGCGTGCGTGTGCTTCCCACTGCGCATCGAGGACACCTTGTTCGCAGACCGGGCACGCGACAGAGCCGGTCCCCGATGCCGTGCGAAACTCCAACGCTGCCGACAGCAACTGTGTGCGCTGCTCGGCACGTTCGAGCGTGCTATCGGCAAGTGTGCGCAGGTTGACCAAGGCGTCACGCAGTTGCGCGGACAGTGCCGATGCGTCGCTGTCGAGTTGTTGATGTTCGACGATCGCCCGTAGCGCGTCGACACCGCCATGTTGGCCACTGACTCCGGACACCATGTTTGCGATCGCGTCGAGGTCATACTTGTTGGGACGCAGAATCTTTGCCAGCGCTACTACGGCCGGATCGTCGATCCCGACCATCGCCTTCTTCAGAGCAGTGCGAGCGTCGTTGGCCGTCTTTCTCGCCTGGCGTCGTGCCGTGTATTCGGCGGTCAGTCGTGTCTCGGCGTCGAGAACCTCGTCGAGCGCGAGGAGCTTGTCGAGCGCGTCGTAGAGCTTCGAGGGCTCCTGTTCGAGAAGTCCGCCGATCTCGTCGTAGCTGAGGATTGGTCGGTGGATCTCGACGGCCGTCGACCATCCCAGGGCATCGACGCCGGGCTCACGTTTCTCGCCCTTGCGCTGCGACCACCGCTTGGCGTCGTCGAGATTCGCCTCCGCCGACCAGGACGCTCCGATCGACGTCGACGGTCCGTCTTCAACGGTGAAGTCGACCTGGACCTCACAGGGGTTGCCGTGGTGCAGATTTCGCCAACTGTCCGCCCACAGTTGCGACTTCTTGGCCCGCCAACGGTAGCTCTCGCCGGTGAGCGCGTACTCGAGGGCTTCAGCGAAGCTCGACTTGCCCGAACCGTTGCGGCCGCTGACGACGGTGATCCCCGGAAATGGGGTGATATCCAACGACGCTTCAGGGCCGATGCCTCGGAAGCCCGACACCGTGATGCTCCGCAGGAATGCACCCGCCGGCTCAGCTTCGGTCTCGGTCGGCTCGGGTCGCTGTTGGGGCGACGCCCCGCCACCAAGTTGTTCGGCAAGAGCCTGCTCGCTCTCCATTGCCGCGATCACGACGTACTTGGCCTCGTCGTTGATATCAGTGTCGTCGTCGAGAAGTTCCCACACCGTCTCCGCGAGCGGCTTCTGCCCAATGGTGTCGATCGTCTGCGTCATAGCTACCCCTTCCGCGTGCAGGATGACTCTGGCACATGGGGCTGACAGGCGGATCGAGTTGTGCGGGAATCAGGACATTTCGAGTTCGAAGTGGGTTGGGTGCCCCGCCTGGTGCCAGTCCGAAATCGTGTGACTCTGAATGGCTTGCGCGGTCGCAGGGTCCTGGCAGTACTCCGCGACACCCGTTTCGTCTATCGCGCCTGCAGGGTTTCCGGCGCAGACAAACCCGTCGATACTTGCGGCGTTGCGGGCGGTGGGCGTCCCTTTGCCCGCGTTGAAGTCTTCGAGGACGCTACGTGCTGTGGCACAGCTGACGTCGCCGGTGTTCACGACCAGAGTCCACGTCGTCTGGTCTGCTGGGATCGTGTAATTCCCGCACATCAGGGACCCGTCTGCCATCGTTCCCGTGTGCGGTGGGTCGGTCACGACTCCTGCGCTGTTGGTCTCAGGCGCGGAAGTTGCTGGCGTCGACTCAGACTCGGTGGACTGCGGCGTGGTGGCTTCGGTTGCTGTTGTCGTCGACGAGACGGTGGACGGTGTCGTTGATGAACTCACAGTCGAAGTCCCGGAAGCCGCGCTATTGGGAGCGTCGTTGCGTGAGCCACACGCTGCCAACGCGAATGCTGCCAACACCGCACAAAGGAGAATTGTCGAGGCCCGGGGTTTGGAATTCATGGTGGGTCATCCGCTCAGCCGAAGGTCACGTTGGTCGTCATCTTCGCCCCCGCACGGTTGATTGGGTATCGGCCATTCGGGCGAACATCGGGTTCACTCGAGTCGCCAGCGCCGGGCTTCGACACTTTGCTGTTCACCTGAATCCGATGGAGTCGAACCGGCCTCCGATCACTCGTCCTTGCTCGGCAGCTTCCATCCGAACGTCGCTGAAGGCGGCGCGCTCTTCATGAACAACCTCGCTGGCCGTCCACCGCCGACGCGCGTCTCCGGAACGCCCAGGCCGTCGACCTTGGGTTCCAACAACGGCTGCACGCGCCGATTGAACGAGTCACGCATGAGGCGTCGACCAAGGATCGCCTCGTGCAGTTCGCGCAGGTCCGACAACGTGTACGGCTCGGGAAGCAGGCTGTCGGGGTCGGGGCGGTCCTCATAACGCTCGCGCAGATTGTCGGTGGCAGATGCAATGATCTCGTCATGGTCGTAGAGCAACCGCTCCCCCGACGCGAGCCGACCATCGGCGTCGAGCGGAGCAAGCTCTCCGACGACGTCCGTCAGCGCTGAAGCAGGAAGCGCGACGGCATGTGCGATCGAGATCGTCCACCCGCGGGGATCTCGATCAGGATCACTGAAGACCGCGAGCAGATGCGGTCGAACGTGATCGGGTGAAAGCCCCAGCTTGAGTTCAAGGACCTCACGCACCGTCTCGTCGACGGTGCGTCGTTCCCGGATGAAACGTCCAGGTAGCGACAACTGCTCAGAGTCTGAATCTCGTTGCACCACAACGTGTAACTGCCCGTCGACGACGGTCAAGACCGCGATGTCGACGGCGACGTTCGGGCGCGGGTAGTTCGCAAGGCGCGAGTCGGAGCCGGTTGCCACCCCTTGACACTATTCGAAGTTTCGCGCAAACTACTAATCGCACTTCCGCGCAAAGTCGCCTTGGTTGTTCACCCGGGCGGGAACAGGAGCAGATCATGAAGTTCTCCACCGCCCTCGATGTCGACGTCGTCGCACATGAGTCCGCCGACGAGGTCTCCGTTCTCATCGAACTCGAGGCGCCTGACGCGCCAGTCGTCGACCGCGCACGGTCCGCGCTGCAGATCGTTCTCGATCGCAGTGGATCGATGAACGGCGCCCCACTCGATGGCGCGAAGAAGGCGCTTGCGGACGTGATCGCACGGCTCGACCCGCAGGATGTGTTCGGGGTCGTGACATTCGACGACCACGCCGAAGTCGCCGTGCCCGCTGCCCCGCTAGCTGACAAGCAGCAGGCCACCCAGCTCGTCGACGCGATCTTCGCTGGCGGGATGACCGATCTGTCCTCGGGATACCTGCGCGGCCTGCAGGAACTGCGTCGCGCCGCCAAAGCATCCAAGATTCGCGGCGGCACGGTGCTTGTCGTCAGCGATGGGCACGTCAACAGCGGGATCTGCGAGGTCGACGAGTTCGCCTCGCTGACATCGAAGGCTGCATCCGACGGGATCATTACCTCGACGCTCGGCTACGGCGCCGGATACGACGAGACACTGCTGTCGGCAATCGCACGCTCCGGCAACGGGAATCATATGTTCGCCGAGAATCCCGACGCTGCCGGGTCTGCAATATCTGGCGAGGTGGAGGGTCTGCTGTCCAAGGCGGTGCAGGCCGTGACGCTGACGGTGCGGTTCGTTCCGGAAGTGCAGCTGAGTCTGTACAACGACCTTCCCGCACACCAGGTCGCCGACGGCGAGGTCTCGATCGAACTTGGTGACCTGTACGGGTCTGAGGCCCGAAAGCTGTTGCTGAAATTGGCTGTTGACGGAATGTCGGGGCTGGGAGTCGCGCAGATCGCCGAGCTCGAGCTGCGGTACGTCGAGTCGGCAACGCTGACCGAGCACACGGTGACCCTCCCGGTGACGGTGAACGTGGTGCCCGGCGATGAGGCGACCGGCCGCGTACCCGACCCGGTCGTGCAGTCGGAGAAGCTGTATCAGGAGGGCCAGGCAGCGAAGCTGCGGGCGTCGCGGGCCTACGAGTCGGGTGATCTGGACGCTGGAGCGTCGTATCTGCTTGATTCACAGCAACTTCTGGGTTCGGCCATGGACATCGCACCGGCGCCGATTCGGTCGGCGATGCGAGTGGAGATGGACGAAATTGGCGACGTCATGTCGGCCGCCGGGGCGGCCGGCGCCGGCTACGCGTCGAAGATGACGCGCGACTCCTACCACCGGAACAACCGGAAACGCGGTCGGGAGTGACGGATTCAATGCACAAACTATCCCGCAACGAGAGGCCTTACACACCTGTGACAACCACTGATCGATCTGACCGCATCGCCGGCACCATCCTCGGCGGTGCGGTCGGCGACGCACTCGGAGTGCCCTACGAGTTCGAGACACGCACACTGCACGACTCCGAAGAACCGCAGATGCTCGGCGGCGGACTGGGCAGCTTCGCGCCCGGGCAGTGGAGCGACGACACCGACATGGCGATGGCCATCCTGGACGTCATCGCCTCGGGGACAGACCTGCGCTCGCCGGCGGGTCAAGACGCGGTAGCGGCAAACTTCCTGCAGTGGTATGCCTCTGAGCCTGCCGACGTCGGAAATCAGACCAGCGCGGTCCTCAGCGCAACGCGCCGACGCCTGGATGTCGAACCCGACGCAGCGCCGGGCATCGTCATGCGCGAGGAATCCTTTGCGTACACGGCGAGAAATCCCCGCTCGGCAGGCAACGGCGCGCTCATGCGCACCGGGCCGGTGGCGCTGGCATACCTCGACGACCGAGATGCCCTGGCCGAAACTGCGAGGGCCACCGCAGGTCTGACACACGCCGGTGACCTCGCAGGCGATTCCTGCGTCCTGTGGTGCGAAGCGATCCGCGTCGCCGTCGTCGAGCAGCGACTCGACGTCACCGCCGGACTCGACCTCCTACCCCGTGATCGGGTCGACAAATGGTCGACGTGGCTCGACGACGCCGCCACACAAGACCCAAAGATGTTCAACCCCAACGGTTTCACCGTCAGCGCGCTGCAGGCGGCCACCTCGTCGATCCTGCACAGCCTGACTCCCGACGTCGAACCGCACGAACACATCCGACACGCGCTGTTCACCACGATCCGGATCGGCAACGACACAGACACCGTTGCCGCCATCGCCGGGGCACTACTCGGCGCACGATGGGGCGCCGACGCTATCGCCGACGAGTGGCGTCAAGCGGTGCACGGCTGGTCGCCTTCAGGGCCGGTCACCGGGGAGCAGGCTGCGCGACGCGTCGTCGAGCGATAGTGCTCCCGGCCGTGAACCACACTTCACGACATCGGCGAGTCGGCTACTGGATTCGAGCCGCGCTCCGCGAAACCATCGTGCTCTTTGTCTGGTGGTCGGTCGGCGCGTTCGTCGTCATGAGGGATGACGTAACGACAGCACCCCCTCCACCAGCACGGTGGGCCGAAACATGCTGCCGTCTGCGCTCTAGTCGCTGCGCGGAATTGTCGGAACGTTCTACGTGTCGATACCTCTCGCGGCCATATTGGCTGCTGGCATTGAGTGGATCGTCAGCCGAGCGCATCAGTGACGCGAAGGCCAACTTCAGGAGTTCGGGACGCACCGCGTCATCGGGCGATTGCGGGTTCGTGCGAGAAGCGACGACGGCGTTAGGAAATTCCCAGCGCTTGAGTGCAGTGCCACGTCCACCATCAGTTCCGCTCGTCGCTCTCAACGTCGACAGCCTAAGCGGCAGTGAATTGACCGGCGCTCTAACCCTGTAAGCAAGTCGAGCTCAATTCCAGCCTTTTTAATGGAGGACTCCATGCCACGTACTTCACTCTGCGTCGCACCCGCTGTCGTCGCACACAACACCGTCGTCTTCAGTGATTCCGCACGGGAGACCAGACTCGCAGACTGGCTGCTTCGGCCCTGATTCCGGATTAACTTCGTTTGCGACGAACTGATCGCGGACACCCTGGCAGTATTCGGAATACCCAGTGACTGTCCCGTCCGACCACCTCGTCTGAATCGGGTCATAGCCCTCTTGGCAGCCTACGATTGTCGGTGCGGCTGCCGACTCCGGCTTGACCGAGGGCGACGGGTTTGCGCCTTCGGTGGACGGAGGTGCTTCAGGAGAAGACGCGGACGAACTGACCACGCTAAACGACGGGGACTGCGTTGGAGAGTCAGACGAGGTGTCGTTGCCCCCACAGGCGGTCACCCCAGCGAGCGCTGCGATCGTTGCAAGCAGGATCACAAGTCGCACGTCATAGCTCAACTTCGCGGCCGGTGCCGCTGGCGTGTCCCCCGTGAACCGGTCCGGGTTGTTTTAGAGTCCCGATTGCCCTGATGAGGGCGGAGAAGGGACGATGAGGACCATGGCAGGACGTAAGCGTCACTCGGCCGAGGACATTGTGCGCAAGCTGCGCCGGGCCGATGAGTTGGCTGCGGAAGGCAAGACCGGCGAGGAGATCGCCGCCGATCTCGAGGTGTCGGCGGCCACCTTGTACAACTGGCGCCGCCAGTACGGCGGTATGGACGGCGATGCCGCCAAGGAACTCAAAGAGTTGCGGGATCAGAACAGCCGACTCAAGCGGTTGCTCGCCGATGCCGAACTCGAGAAGGACGCGCTGCGGGAGATCGCCAAGGGAAAATTCTGAGCCCGACCGCCAAACGCGCCGCCATCGACATGCTCAAGGACATCAAGAACATGTCAGAACGTATGGCGTGCAAGGTCGTTGGGCTTTCCCGTTCCGCCTATCGACGGCTGCCGCAAGCGCACACCCCGGCCGACCCCGACGCCGCACTGCGCGAGCAGCTACGCAC
Organism: Gordonia sputi NBRC 100414; assembly: GCF_000248055.1. Taxonomy (GTDB): domain Bacteria; phylum Actinomycetota; class Actinomycetes; order Mycobacteriales; family Mycobacteriaceae; genus Gordonia; species Gordonia sputi. The sequence continues at coordinate 27,092 of NZ_BAFC01000070.1, forward strand.
CTATGCCCGCAAGAACCCCCGGCACGGGTTCCGCCGGGCGTGGGCGCACCTGCGCTTCGACGACGGCATCGAGATCAACAAGAAGAAGGTGCACCGCCTGTGGAAGGAGGAAGGACTGCAGGTGCGGCGCGCTCCGCGCCGCAAACGGGCCGGCCAGTCAT
>NZ_BAFC01000069.1 GCF_000248055.1 Gordonia sputi NBRC 100414
TGGGCGAGCCGCTCGAGATCAGCGGACCCAACGGACAGTGGTTCACGTGGGACCCGTCGAATACGCGGCCGGTCCAACTGATCGGTGGCGGCTCGGGGATCGTGCCGCTGATGTCGATGATCCGTCTGCGCGAGGTGGCTGCCCCGTCTACTCCGTTCAACCTCGTGTACTCGCTACGTACGCCGCAGCGACGGTACTTCGCGCGCGAACTCGATCAGCTTGTCGAGCACACCAGGTTGCCCGTCAACGTTTTTCACACCCGCGAGGGTGCGGAAGGAGAGACGCGCCGTCCCAGGCGCGTCACGGCGGCCGAACTCGCAGCGGTGACGATTGCGCCGCAACGAGAGCCGACCGTCTACATCTGCGGACCCAACGGGTTCGTCGAACACTGCGCACGAGCGATGCTCGACATCGGGCACGACGCCGGGCGAATCAGAACGGAACGATTCGGATAGAGACGGAACGATTCGGATAGAGGAGACGCACGATGGCAACGAAGAACGCCTTGATCGTCGGGGCATCACGGGGATTGGGGCTCGGACTCACCGAGCGCCTCTGCGAACGCGGTTGGCATGTGGCGGCGACCAGCCGCCACGCCGGCGGCGATCTGGGTGCGCTCGCCGCACGGTCCGATGGTTCGCTGACCGTCGAGAACGTGGATATCAACGACACCGACTCGGTTGTGGCACTGCATGACAAACTGTCCGACACCACCTCCGACCTCATCTTCGTGAATGCGGGAATCACGCACGATCGTTGGGAGACCGTTGGCGACGTCTCGACGGAGACGTTCGATCGCGTGATGGTTACGAACGCGCTCAGCCCCATGCGATTCGTCGAACGATTCGCTGACCTCGTCCCGCCAACCGGAACAATCGCAGTGATGTCGTCGGGGCAGGGGAGTATCACGAACAACACTCGCGTGACTGGGTGGGAGATCTACCGGGCGAGCAAATCAGCACTGAATCAGCTGATGCGGAGCTTCGCGGCCAGGCACTCCGACGACCCGCGCACGTTGCTCTTGATGGCGCCGGGATGGGTCCAGACCGATCTGGGTGGCTCCGACGCCTCGCTGACCGTCGAGCAGAGCACGCGGGGCGTCGCCGACGTCTTGGAAGCACAGGCGGGTGCGGGCGGGCTGCAGTTCTTGGACTATCGAGGTCAGACTGTGCCCTGGTAACAAACGCGGGCGGGGCTAGCGCTCGCATACACCTACTTGTCAGACAAGTACATGTATGCGTAACGTGTCGGTGCATCACCCCGAAGGAGTCTCACAATGCGCACGCTCGGAACCAGGCGGCCCGGAACATTCAGAGCAAGCACGACCGCGGGGCGGGTCGTCGAACCGTCCGTGCCCACCCAGCTCGGGATCGGTGCCACCGGTGGTGTGATCGGCGGACTGCTCGGCGGCGGTAGCGGGGTGTTCTACGTGCCCGCTCTGGAGAAGGTCACCAACCTCTCCCGGCATACTCTTCACGGCACTGCCGGCGCGGCGAACATCGCCGTTACCGGCGTCGGAGCAGCCACGTTCGGACTGGTTGGCGGATCCATCGATTTTCGGGCGGGGACGGGAATGGTTGTCGGCGCCACGCTGGGTGCGGTCCTGGGCGCCAAGCTGATCTTGCGCATCCCGGCGCTCATCCTGCGTTGGCTGTTCGTCGCAATCCTCCTGTTGACGTGCCTCAAATTGTTTCTCGACGTCTCAGGGCACGACCCGATGCAGGGATCGGCCGTCGTGCCCGACAGCTGGCTTGCGAGTCTGTGGTACGTCGTCCCGGTATCGCTGATTCTCGGATTCGTGATCGGCGCGTGGGCTGCCGGGATGGGTCTCGGCGGCGGCCTGCTCGCTGTTCCGGCCCTGATGTTGCTCTTCGGTACCGAACTCCCGACCGCGGAAGGAACGTCGTTGCTGATGTTCTTCCCCAACGTCATCGTCGGAACCATCACGCACGCACGCCAGGGCACCGCCGACATGCGACTCGGCCTCAACCTGAACATCGGTGCGCTGCCCGGTGCAGTCGTCGGCGTGCTGATCGCACTCGCGCTGAACGTCAAGATTCTGAGCATCGTGTTCGCGGCCTTCGCGCTGACGATCGGTGTGCGCGAGATGTACCGGATGTGGCTTGAGAGCGTCGCGCGGCGCCGATCGACCGCCGAGGTCGCGGGCCTATCATCAGAACGAACGGTGATGGACCATTCGAAACCAATCGACAGAGACACAACGGACTAGGACCTTGGAAGCACTTTCGCGCGTTCCGCTGTCGGAACAGGCAGCACGTGCCCTGCTCGACGATGTTCGGCGTGGACGCTGGGAGGTAGGTGAGCAGCTTCCCGGCGAGGTGTCTTTGGCACGGGAACTATCCGTGGGCCGCTCCACGGTCCGCGAAGCCATTCGACGCCTCGCAGCGCGTGGAGTGCTCACCACACGGCAGGGCGTCGGCGTCTTCCTCGCCGCGACCGAACCCACGCAGCCGTGGGATCAGCTCGCCGAGATCGCGGAGATCACCGACGTCTTGCAGGTCCGGATCGCCATCGAATCGCGGGCTGCCGCTCTCGCCGCAGCCAACCACACCGACGACGACGCGCGCATCATCCGAACGGCGTTGGAGAATCGCAACGCTCTGCTCGGCGGAACGCCGCAAGCGCTTGCCGCAGAGGATATTCGACTGCATCAGGCAATCGTCGTGGCGTCGCACAACGACCTGCTGGCCACACTCTTCGACGGCCTGCGGGCGCGGCTGGTGGGGTCGATGACCGACATGCTCACCATGATGCCGGTGGGTCGACCAGACGCCGACGAACACAGCGCGGTCGTCGACGCCATACTCGAGCGCGACGCCGACCGTGCCGAAAGGCTCACGCGTGCACATCTTCTGGGGCTGGCAGACTCGCTCGGATCTGACGCGCGAACCGAAGTGTGAACGCATCGATCTGGTGGCTACGGACCTCGGAGTGATGCATGCATCGACCGAATGTAGCGCGAGGACCCGACGACCACGGTCAACCATGAACCAGGCCTCCCGTTTCCAGTCATTTTTCGCTCTGCCTTGGTAAGCGAACTGGGCTTTTGCGGCCGGGTGCGCGCAGAAATGACTGGAAGCGGGAGCGGCCTAGTGGTCTCGACAAGCTCGACCATCGGGGGGCCGCTCGACCATCGGGGGGCCGCTCGACCAGCGTGGGGACCGCTTGACCAGCGTGGGGCCGCTTGACCAGCGTGGGGCCGTTTGACCAGCGTGGGGCAGCTCGACCAGTGGCACCGCCGCTCGACCGGCGGCAGGCACAGTTCGACCAATGGCGTCACGCGACAGCCAGCGCGTCGACAGGCGCGACGGCCACGGCCCGACGGCTCGGCGGCAGCGAGGCGGCGATCACGACGACGGCGGTGCCTGCGATGATCGCGACGAGCGCACCCCAGGGCAGTCCGACGGGGATGCCCGACGTCGCCTTGCCGATGAGCGACTGGCTGCCGACGGTGCCGAATATGATGCCGAGCACCAGGCCGGCGATCACCGCAGTGCCACTGAGCGCCAACGACTCGCGGACAACCATCGCGCGCACCTGCCGCGCAGTGAATCCCATGGCACGCAACATCCCGATCTCGCGCGTGCGGCCGATCACCGTCAGCGACATCGTCGACACGAAGCCGACTGCCGCGATAATCGCCGAGATGGCGATCATGGCAAGCAGAATCGCGGTGACAACCGACAGGGAACGCTCGGTCTCGGCCATCTCGGCGGCCGACATGTCCCAGCCGTGGACGGACTTGGTCAGTGAGCTCATCCCCGACGCGATGGTGGTCACCAGCGTCACGCCGACGAGGAGTCCGATGGTGGAACGGGTCGTCCGTCGCGGGTCCGACACAGCGTTCTTGCGTGCCACGATCGACGGAGCGCTGGCACCGAACGCGGCACCTATCCACCGGACCAGTTGCGGCACAATGCGTTGCGCGCCGATCAACACACCCGTCGATACCGACGCGGCACCGAGGAAGGCAACTGCGAAGCCGGTGAGATTGCCGAACTCACCGAGGTAGCATGCGAGCGCCAGCAGCAACGCACCAATCACGATTGCGCCGCAGGCGAGGACCGTCCGGAACGTACCGACCTTCGACCGCGCACTGTGCGCCACCGCGGCACGAGTAAGAGTCGACCGTGTGCCCACCCGCGCAGCGATAGCCGCGATCAGGACCACCGCAAGGCCTGCCGCGAACACACCCAGCGGCAGGAGTGGATAGTCGCGTTCAGGTAGCTTTCCGTTGTGCAGGAGCACTTCTCGAACGATGGTCATGACCACTGTCGCGCACACGATGCCGATCACGGCTCCGATGGCTGCCACCGTGACGACGGCCCTGGTGAGTCCCGCTCGCAACTGGCGTGCGCTCGCGCCGATCAGCCGCAGCAACCTCAATTGTGCTCGACGACCGGCGATGACCGTGTCGACACCGGAACTGATCACGATCCCGGAGACGAACAGGGCGATGCCGATGAAGACCGCAGCCACCACTGCGAGCGCCGCACCAGCAGAACCACCCTTCTTCTCCGACAGCACCGACAGCATGCTCGCAGCGTCGACAAGCGTTGTGCCGTAGGCGCTGGCGAGACCCGCGACGATGCCGACAGTCGACAACTCACGCAGCGATCCGACGGTCAGCCGCGCTGATGTGGCCTTCATGCAGAGACCCCCTGCAAGCCGATGAGAAGATCGGAGATCTCACGCGCGCCGAGGCCGCGGTATTCGCCGGTGATCTGGCCGTCGGCGAGCATGATGACACGGTCGGCGTACGACGCCGCGACAGGATCGTGCGTCACCATCGCGATGCCCTGCCCGTACTCGCGCACCGCAGTAGTCAACAGCGCCAACACTTCTCGGCTGGTACGTGTATCGAGTGCACCTGTGGGCTCGTCGGCCAGGATGATCGTCGGACGCATCGCGAGCGCACGCACAATGGCGACGCGTTGCTGTTGGCCGCCGGAGAGTTCGGAGGGTAGGTGGTCGAGGCGTTCGTCCAGGCCGAGTGACCGCACCAGGTGTGCGATCCAGTAGCGCGTCTGCGCGTCGAGTCGTGTCCCGGCGAGTACGAATGGGAGGTTGATGTTCTCCTGGGCGGTGAGCGTCGGGATGAGGTTGAACGATTGAAAGACGAAGCCGATGTGTTTGCGGCGCAGAATTGTTCGTGCTTCGTCGTCGAGCGACCCGATCGGGTTGCCGTCGACCCAGATCTCACCCGACGTGATGTCGTCGAGTCCAGCGACGACGTTCATCAGCGTCGATTTGCCCGATCCCGACGGGCCCATGATTGCCGTGAACTCTCGGCGTCGTAGATCGAGCGACACGTCGCGTAGCGCATGGATCGGTTGACTCGGATCGCCGTAGCTTCGGAATACGTTGCGTAGCACCACAGATGCTGGTTCATGCGTCATGCAGATAACGCTAGGGACATCGATGGCCCCAGTCGTCGGCCGTGACGATGAAATCCGATCGTCCCCTCGGATGACATCGCGTACATCTCGAGATGTATGTCGTGGCGGTCAGACCAACCCGTGGTCGTATGCGTACACGACGAGCTGCACTCTGTCGCGTAGTCCCAGCTTGGCGAGAATACGCGAAACATGGGTTTTCACAGTGGCTTCCGAGAGTACCTCGGCGTCGGCGATCTCAGCGTTGGAGAGTCCCTGTGCCGCCCGCACGAGTATCTCGCGCTCGCGTGGGGTCAGGCGGTCGTACTCGGGTCCGGGATCGCCTGCACGCGTGCGGGTTTGCTCGAACAACCGTCGTGTCGCCGACGCCGCTACCACCTGACTGCCATTGGCGACGGCTCTGATCGAGGCGAGCAGGAAGTCCGGCTGCGCGTCCTTGAGGAGAAATCCACTGGCCCCTGCGGTGATGGCCGATGCCGCGGCCTCGTCGGCGTCGAACGTGGTGAGTACCAGCACGCGCGGAGCGTCGTCGCCGAGTGCGCTGACGAGGTCGGCGGTCGCGGTGATGCCGTCGATGCCCGGCATGCGCACATCCATCAGGACGACGTCGGGTCGCGTAGTGCGCACGAAATCCAAGAGCGAGAGGGCCGACGAATCGTGTCCGACCACCTCCATGTCGGGCTGACTGTCGACGATCATCGCGATGCCCTGGCGGAACATGGGCTGGTCGTCGATGAGGGCGATTCGGATCACCGCGACACTCCTTTCGAGTCGACGTCGGAGGTGGCGGGCACACGCAGTTCGACCAACCAGGTGTCCTCGGTTGCGGTGCTGCGGGCCGTTCCGCCGACGAGCGCGGCGCGTTCAGCCATGCCGATGATGCCGCGGCCTGCGCCACCGGGGGAGAGCGGGGTGTCGGTCAACCCGTTGCGCACGGTGAGGTGGCAGCCCCCGGTCCAGTCGATCTCGACGGTGACGGGGGTGGCCAGGTCGCCGTACTTGAGCGCGTTGGTGAGCGCTTCGGTCAAGACGCGCTGGGCCATGCGTCCGACGGCCGGCTCGCTGGTCTCCTCGTCGCCGATCTCGCGCGTCTCGATCGTCATGCCTGCGGTACGCATTCGCTCGTACAGGGTTTCGCGGTCGGCGCGGGAGGCGGCGACGGCGTCGTCGTTGTTGAGTTGGGCGAGCAGTCCGCGCACCTCGCCGAGTGATTCGCGTGCGGTGTCGGCGATGACGGTCAACGCGTTCCGTGCAACGTCGGGTGCGGTGTCGATGCTGTAGCGGGCACCCTCAGCCTGTGCGACGACGATGGTCAACGAGTGCGCGACGACGTCGTGCATGTCGCGCGCAAGACGTGTGCGTTCCCGCTGTTCGTCGTAGAGATCGAGCAGGCGTCTGCGTTCCAGCTGTGCGATGGTCTCGGCAACCTTTGCCTGCGCGACCGTACGACGCTGATACCGGATGAACCCGAACGTCCATCCGCCGATCACCACGACCGCCGCCAGGCAGAATCCGACGAACGTCGTGAACGCGCGGTTGAGCAGGGACGGCTCGACCGTGTAGGCGTGCGGGAACTCCCACCCGGCGACGAGCGATCCGATCACGGCCACCGCGAGTGAACCACGTCGAACTCGCCGGTCCGGATGCCCGCCGAGCGTTGCGAAGATCGGGAAGTAGGCGAGTGAGGCGAGCACGGCGATCTGGTCGGTCGCCACCTGAATCGCCGCGGATGCCAGCGCGAGCACGATCATCAGCGTCGGAGCGAGTCGTCGAACAGCGAGCGCGACGGTCACGAGCACAGCGGCAATGCCCGCGGGTGTCGACTGGTCGAAGTGCAGCCAGATCGCGATTGCACCGAAGATCATGGCTACGGCGACGTCGAGCATGAGGCTTCGACGGGTCAGGCCGCCGGCATAAAGCGGGTCGCGCATGCGTCCAGAGTGTCAGACGGCGGGGTGCCGCCGAAGGCCTACCGCTTGCCGGGTGACTGAGGTGTCCCCGGTAGGCAGGTGATCGCAAAGCAGCCCGGGTTGCCCTGCAGGGGCGCTCGCAAGGGCGTCGAACCGCATTGCAGAACGGTGCAATTCGACGGTGCGTACGGACCGAAACCCAACGCGCCCAACGCGATGTTCGGGTCGGCGAACTGGACCGGATCGAAGTCGAGGTTCAACGTCGGACGGTACGGTCCGGGGTAGGGAATCCTCGGCGTCCGGAAGGCAGCGACGAGCTTGCGGAAGAACTCGCGATACAGCTCACTGTTGAGGCTGGCGCTGAGAAGTGTTCCCGGGTCTGGCGAGACGTCGCCGAGAATCCCGTTCCAGCTCACCAACAATCCGAGACTGGGGACGATGAAGTTGTTCTGCTGCAGGAAGCCGACCATCGCGTAGGCGTCGGACGGCAACCCGGCCAGAGGCGCCTGCTGAATCGTCTGTCGGGACGGGAACGATGGCCCGGTACAGGGAGAGTCGTTGACCCAGAACAGATATCCGTAGCACCGATTCGACGCAGAGGGCGTGTGAGCCTGGCGGATGTAGTCGGAACTGATGATTCGTCGGCCGCCCCAGACCCCGTCGTTGAGCATCAGCAACCCGAGGCGTGAATAGTCCGTCGGAGGCATAAACAAGAAGGCGTATCCGTAGGTGTGGCCGGACCGATCGCGCGCCCAGTAGTAGTCGTGTTGCTTGATTCCCAAGGGCCCGAACAGTGTTCGCTGCGCGAACTCCTGCAGATCTTCTCCGACGGCGCGCTGCACGACGTACGCAAGGAGGTCGGGTCCGTGCTGCGTGTATTCGAAGAACGTTCCCGGCTTGTGCTGAACAGGCAGCGCGAGAGCTTCTTTCGCGATATCCGGATCGACGTCGAGTCCCGCAGTCAGTGCTTCGCTGACGATCGACTGGCGCAGGCCAGACGATTGGGTCAGCAGGTCGCGCACGGTGATCGCTGCATGTGAACGATCGACTGTCCCTGCGGGGAGATATTTCTCGATCGACGCTCCGAGATCTAGTCGCCCCTGCGTATAGGCGACACCGGCGAGCATCGAGATGACACTCTTGGTCGAACTGAACAGATTCCACGGAATGTTTCCGGTCACGGCGTTCAGCGGTCCGTTTCCGATCAGACAGTTGTTGCGATAGACCTCGATATGCGTACGCATTCTCGACGCCGCGAATGCGATGGCGTCGTCGAGCTTTGCCTTGTCGATTCCGACGCTCGACGGCGTGGCGGAGTCGGGTGCCGCGGAACCCTGCGGAAGGGCGCACCGCGCTTGGCTCGGCGCGGCGGTGGCGGTGGGCACAGTGGTCAGCGCCACCGGTGCCACAAGTGCGATCAGTGCTGCACAGGTCAGCAGAATTCGCTGCGGGATACGCGTGAGAAACCGGTGAGCTGGATGCTCGGACACTGCGCTGACCCCCTGATTGTGAGAACTACTGACGTGCAGCGTGGCACGCGTCGGATGCCGTGGTGTCGCCTTCGGAAAATGGAAGGCGATGCCGTCGAAATCTTGTGCAGATCGGCCCGCCGGGTGGCCACACTGCACACCGCGAAGTAAGCGTGTGCCGCCACTGTGGAGGTCTGCCCGAATATGTCGTCGAAGTGAACGTCGGACAGTATTTCGCCGCCACAGAACAAATGGCCTCGCGAGATCGACGTATTGCCATTAGCGTGGATCGCGCCACGTCCGAGCGCATACGGCATCGGAGGACTGCCATGACAATCTTCGTCACCAACGCCGGGTTGCAGATCCTGGCGCGTGTGACCTGGCGTCGTGCGGCCGTGTTGCTGACCACCGAAGTCGCGCGCAACGTCGAGGGCACGCCGGTTGTGCGCGTCGTACATTCACCCACGGTGACCCTACCCATTCACAAAGTGGTGGCCATCAAACGCAACGCCTACCGACCTTATGCGGGCAAGTCGATGGACTCCTATGCGTCTACAGCGACCATTTTGCGCCGTGACCAGTGGATTTGCGCCTATTGCGACGGCCCTGCCGACACCGTCGACCACATTGTGCCGGTGTCCAAGGGCGGCAAGAGCACCTTCGGTAACCAGGTGGCGGCGTGCAAATCCTGCAACGGTTTCAAGGCCAATCGCACTCCGCGGCAGGCGGGCATGGCGATGAGGCACGCACCTTTCGTCTATGACCCGTGGGCGCAGGACCAAAAAGAGGTCTGGGAACTGTTCACGCTGCGGCCGAAGACGGGGTAGTTGCCGTGGCGGATCACCGATGAATCCGCCACGGCGCAACCACATGGGTCACGTTCCCGGACGACTGCGCGGGTCTGATTCTGCGGGTTATCGATCACTGGACACCCGTGGGCGGCGGCCTGCAAAGCATCTGTGACGCCCATCACCAGCTGTGTGTACACTCGTTCACTACGAGCTACCGGAGGGAGGCTGGTGAATCTTCTCAAGTGGAGTAAGCGGCCTGCGGCCGACGTCGACGCGACGCGCCCAGAGGTCAACATCCTGCGAGGCCTGATCGCGCGAGCGACGACCCCTCTGCTACCCGACGATTATCTACATCTGATCAATCCGCTGTGGAGCGCCCGCGAATTGCGTGGACGCGTCGAAGACGTGGTCAAGGAGACTGCCGACAGCGCGACGGTGGTGATCCGCACGGGGTGGGGATTTCCCGAGAGCTATCGGCCAGGGCAGTACGTCGGCATCGGCCTCGACGTCGACGGACGCTGGCATTGGCGGTCGTATTCGCTGACATCCTTCGGCAGCAACGACGACAAAACGATCTCCATCACCGTCAAGGCAAACCCCGACGGCTTCCTGTCGACGCACCTCGTCGACGGCGTCGCGCCGGGCACGATTATCCGCCTCGCCGCGCCGAAGGGCGACTTCGATCTGCCGGAGCCGGTTCCCGACGCCGTGCTCTTCTTGACCGCGGGCAGCGGAATCACGCCGGTGATCGCCATGCTCCGCGCAATGAAACACCGCGATCAGACGCCCGACATCATCCACGTCCACGCCGCACCGAGCCGCGACTCAGTGATCTTCCTCGACGAACTCGAACAGCTCGACGTCGAAACACCTAGTTACACACTGGATCTGCGCCTCAGTTCGGAGGATGGCCGATTCGACGTCACCCAGCTCGACGCCGCCGTTCCGGATTGGCGTGAGCGGTCGTGCTGGGCGTGTGGACCCATTGAGTTCCTCGACGACATCGAAGATGTGTACCGCGCGAACGAACTGTCGGATCAGTTGCACATCGAACGCTTCGCCATCGCACGCACCGACGTCGGTGGTGAGGGTGGCACCGTGACGTTCGCGAAGTCGGGTAAGTCGGCAGAGATCGACGGTGCCACCACACTCCTTGAAGCCGGCGAGGAGTTGGGAATCCAGATGCCCTTCGGATGTCGAATGGGTATCTGCCAGACCTGCGTTGTTCCGCTTGCAGCCGGCTACGTCCGGGATCTGCGCAATGGCGACGAACGACGCGAAGGTGACCGCATCCAGACATGCGTCTCGACCGTGTCGGGTGAATGCACG
>NZ_BAFC01000068.1 GCF_000248055.1 Gordonia sputi NBRC 100414
AGAAGACCCCCGCCGATCGAGCCCAACACCGCTGATCGAGCTTGTCGAGATCACCTCCCCGAGGCCACGTACCCCCGCCGCTTGTCGACGACGTTCCGCAGCGCCGTCGACAACTCCTCGCCGCCCGCCTCGCACCCGGCCCCGACGTACCGCCGTAGATTGTCGAGCACCTGATCGGCGAGCTCGTCGCGCCACCCATAAACGTCGCCGCTCATATGCGCCGAGATCGCGACGTTGTCCAAGTCCCACAGTGGGCTGTCGTCGGGCAGCGGTTCGGTGACGAAGACATCGAGCGACGCCGCGCCGATCCCGCCGCTGCGCAGCGCGTCGGCCAGCGCCGCCTCGTCGACGAGCCTGCCCCTGCCGACGTTGACAAGGTGCGCGTCGGGGCGCATCGCCGACAGCACCGACGCGTCGATCATGCCCTCGGTCTGCGCGGTGAGCGGCGCCACGACGACGACGTTGTCGAATTCGCCGACGTAACTGCTCAATTCGTCGGTCGCGCGCACCTCGCCGAAGTCGGGGTCGTCGTGACGCGCCGTGCGCCCGGCGCCGGTCACGCGCATCCCGACGGCGCGCAGCAGCCGCGCAATCGCACGTCCGATACCCCCGGTCCCGATGACGAGCACCGACGACCCCGCGGTCCGCGTCGTCTCGCGCCACACCCATTCGTGCGCCGACTGCAGGCGCGCCGATTCATGTAAGCGCTTGTCCCGCGCCAGGATCGACGCCAGCACGAACTCCGCGATCGGTTGGTCGAAGACGCCGTGCGCGTTGGTCACCACGATGTCGGAGTCGGCGAGCTCGTCGAACAGCAGCGAATCGACACCCGCGGCACAGACGTGCACCCAGCGCAGCGATTGTGTTGCGGCGCCCCAGTTGTCGCGCAGCGCACGGGAGAAGAAGTCCCACACGACGAGAACATCGGCACCCGGCAGCACCTGCGGCAAGGTCTCGACGGTGCACTGCCGCACGTCGGCCAGCGCCTCGAGGTCGGCGAGGTTGTAGGGACCGGGCGCGTCGTCGGCGCCGAGGAGGACGAGTTGCGGCTTGGTGGACGTCACACCCGCCACCGTATCGGTGCACGCACCCACCAGACACCGCACCCTGTCTAATTGTTGACAATCCGACGATCTACGTCCACCGTGTACCCATGACCCTCGCCGCAACGCCTCAGACCGCGTCGCTGTCGCCGATCCTCAAGCAGGCGACGCCCGTCGTCGTCGATCACGCACTCGGCTCGTGGATTCACGGAACCGACGGCCACAGCTACCTCGACTTCACCACCGGCATCGGGGTCACCAGCACCGGCCACTGCCACCCGAGGGTCGTCGCCGCAGCTCAGGAGCAGTGCACCAAGATCATCCACGCGCAGTACACGACCGTGATGCATCAGCCGCTGCTCGATCTCACCGAGAAACTCGGCGCAGTCCTCCCCCTCGGCCTCGACTCCGTCTTCTACGCGAACTCCGGCTCGGAGGCCGTCGAGGCAGCGGTGCGCCTGGCCCGTATGGCAACCGCGAAGCCCAACATCATTGTCTTCCAAGGCGGATTCCACGGGCGTACCGTCGCGGCCGCCAGCCTCACCAGCGCCGGCACCCGATTCTCCGCGGGCTTCTCACCACTCATGGGCGGCGTGCACATGGCGCCGTTCCCCTACGCCTACCGCTACGGCTGGAATGACGACGCCGCAATCGATTTCGCGCTCAAAGAACTCGACTACCTGCTCGCCTCTCGGGTTGCGCCGAACGACACCGCCGCATTCCTCATCGAACCCGTACTCGGCGACGGTGGATACCTCCCGACGCCACCACGCTTCCTCGCAGGACTCCGCGAGCGCGCCGACCGCCACGGCATCCTGCTCATCATCGACGAGGTGCAGGCCGGATTCGGACGCACGGGTAAGTTCTGGGGACATCAGCACGCCGACGACCTCACTCCCGATATCCTCATCACCGCAAAGGGTCTCGCGTCGGGCTTCCCGATCTCCGCGATCGCCGCTCCGACGGAGTTGATGAGCCAGGCGTGGCCCGGCTCGCAGGGCGGAACGTACGGCGGCAATGCCGTTGCCGCCGCGGCGGCCATCGCGACGCTCGACGTCATCGACGACGAGGATCTCGTCGAGAACGCACGCATCCGCGGCGAACAGATGCTGTCCGGAATCCGTTCTGTCACAGCCGGTTACGACGCCGTCGGCGATGTGCGTGGTCTCGGACTCATGGTCGGTGTCGAATTCGTCTCCCGCGACGGCGACGTCGCAGTGCCCGACGCAGCAACGGCCCTCGCCGTCCAGCAGGCCACCACCCGGCACGGACTGCTCACCCTCACCTGCGGACCCGAGGCCAACGTGGTCCGCCTGATTCCCGCCCTCGTCGTCACCGAACACGAAATCGCCACCGGCATCGAACGATTCAGCGCCGCCCTGTCCGACGTCGCCGCCCGCAACGACGGTCCGTAGCCACACACAATGGCTCCACACCCACTACCCACTCCCACGACGCCAACGCCGCCGATCGTCACCGAGCTCACCAGGCTCGACATAGAGGTCGACGCGTCGTCGCGCCGGCGTGCCGAATACTCCTACGACGCATCCAATTATCGGGTTCGGCCAGTGGCAGTTGTCTTCCCCCGCGACGCCGCCGAGGTAGCTCGCATCGCGGCCTGCTGTCATCGCCTCGGCACACCCCTCACCGCACGCGGTGGCGGAACGTCAATGGCGGGCAACGCTATCGGCGACGGCGTCATCCTCGACTTCTCGCGCTACATGACGCGTATCCACCACATCGACGACGAGTCAGCGACCGCCCACGTCGACCCGGGCGTCGTCCTCACACACCTGGCTGCCGCCGCGCGCACAGCCACCGGCGGCCGCCTCACCTTCGCGCCCGACCCGTCGTCGGCGTCGCGCGCCACCATCGGCGGGGCAATCGGGAACGACGCGTGCGGAAATCACTCGGTGCGCCACGGCCGCACCACCGACCACGTCGAGGCACTCGATCTCGTCACCGCTGACGGATTACGGCTGACCGCAACGCGATCGGGCATCGAACCCACACTGCCGAATGATCCGGCAGCGACCACGCGAGCCGCCGAACTCACCCGCGAGCTCACCGACCTCACCACCCGCAACCTCGCGGCCTTTCGCACCCAACTCGAACAGATCCCCCGCCAGGTGTCGGGATACCATCTGGCACACCTGTTGCCGGAGAACGGATTCGACGTCGCGCGGGCACTCGTGGGCAGCGAGGGCACCTGCGCGATCGTCGTCGGCGCCACCGTCAGAATGGTCGCGGCCCCGACATCTCAGCTACTCGTCTGCGTCGGCTACCGCTCTGTGGCAGACGCTGCCCGCGACGTGCCCGACATTCTTCCCTTCGCACCGTCGGCCATCGAAGGCATCGACCGCGGCATCGTCGCCACCATGGCCGCCCGACGCGGGCCCGACACCGTAGCTGGCCTCCCCGACGGCGACTCCTGGCTCTTCATCGACCTCGACAACGAGAGCGCCGCAGCACAATCCGAACCCGACATCCCCGCAACCGCCAAGCGCCTGATCGAACACCTCCGCACGCGAGGGTGCATGGTCGACGCCGCGTTCGTCGACGACGAGACCCGACGTCGCGCACTGTGGCGCGTCCGGGAAGACGGCGCCGGACTGTCCGCGCGCCTCGTCGACCCGGAGAGCGACGCACCGACGACGCACGAGTCGTGGCCCGGCTGGGAAGACGCCGCCGTCGCACCGGAACGTCTCGCCGACTACCTGCAGGATTTCACGACCCTCCTCGACGAGTTCGACCTCACCGGCGTGCTGTACGGACACTTCGGTGCGGGCTGCATGCACGTGCGGATCACCTTCGACCTCCGCACCGAGCAGGGTCGCGAGGTGATGTCGCGGTTCTGCACCCGCGCCGCCGAACTGGTTGTTGCTCATGGTGGTTCACTGTCGGGTGAACACGGCGATGGTCGCGCCCGATCAGCACTCCTGCCGCTGATGTACTCCACAGAGATGCTGCGCGCCTTCGACGACTTCCGGCGAATCTGGGACCCCGTGGGAATTCTCAACCCCGGCAGCATCGTCGACCCTGCGCCCATCACCACCGACCTCGCACTCGCCGACGTTCCGAACCGACCGTGGCACTCCGCGGACCCGGACGAGCACTCACCCGAACACACCGGACTCGATCCGTTCATCCATGCCGTGCAGGGCTGCATCGGTGTCGGTCGCTGCCGCACTACCAGCGGCGGGGTGATGTGCCCCAGCTATCGCGCGACGCGCGACGAGAAGGACTCGACGCGCGGCCGGGCACGCGTTCTACAAGACATGGTGCGCACCGCGCCCAGCGTCGAATCCGGTTGGCAGTCTGCCGATGTCGCCGACGCACTCGACCTCTGTCTGTCATGCAAGGCATGTTCGAGCGACTGCCCCACCGGCGTCGACATGGCGTCACTGAAGTCGGAGTTCCTCTCGCATCACTATCGACGCCGGCTACGACCTCTCTCGCACTACTCACTCGGATGGATGCCCGCCTGGCTCCCCGTCGCGACCTCCGTTGCACCACTGCTGAATCGAGTTCTCCAAACTCCACTCGCCCGACGCCTCGCCGCTCGCGCGGGCGGCCTCGACGCTCGACGCTCCATGCCCCGCTTCACCACTCGCCGGGACAGGCGCGCGACACTGAGCGCACTCGGCCACCCCGCCGACGCCGACGTCGTGCTGATCGTCGACACCTTCACCAAGGCGTTCCGCCCGCACGTCGCAACCGCCGCGGCGCGCGTCCTGGCAGCCACCGGCGACACCGTCGCCACCCGCGACGACGTGTGCTGCGGACTGACCTGGATCTCAACCGGTCAGCTCGACCACGCTCGAAAGGTACTGACCCGCACCGCTGATCGACTCGACGACGGCACCGACCGCCCCCTCGTCCTCGCCGAACCCAGCTGCGCGGCCGCACTGCGCACGGACCTACCAGAACTGATCAACTCGCCCGCCGCACGCCGTGTCGCCGCAAGAGTGACGAGCTTCGCCGCCCACCTGCCCACACTCGTCGAGGCAGGGCTGCAGGTCCCAGACCTTCCCGAATCGGTCACGGTCCAAACCCACTGCCACGAGTACGCCGCCTTCGGCGCGCACGCCTCGACGGCCGCACTGAAGTCGCTCGGTGTCGAGGTCACCACGGCCGACGGATGCTGCGGCGTCGCAGGCAACTTCGGCTTCGAGAAGGGTCACTACGAGGTCAGCGTCGCGGTGGCCGAGAACGCCCTCGCACCCGCGCTCCGTGCCGCGCCGGAAACTCCGGTCATCACCGACGGGTTCAGCTGCGCGATGAGCGTCGACCACCTGACCGCCACCGACCCCCTCATCAACGCCCAAGGGCAGCACCTCGCCGAACTGCTCGCACAGGCGCTGCCCCTTGCACAAGAACTACCCCGCGCACAGCCATCACCAGAGGAAGGACTCCGATGACACTGCTCGTCGACACAGCCTGGACACCCACATCCTCGAAACGCCGCTTCGACGTAGAGAATCCGGCGACCGGCGAGGTCATCACGTCGGTCCCGGACGGCAACGCCGACGACGCGCTCGACGCCCTGGGTCGTGCCGCCGACGCCCAATCCGACTGGGCGGCAACCAGTCCCCGCTCACGTAGCGAGATCCTCTACCGCGCATACGAACTCATCACCGCGCGGGCCGATGAGTTCGCGACCCTGATGACCACCGAGATGGGCAAGCCGTACCCCGAGGCACGCGGCGAGGTTGCCTACGGCGCAGAGTTCTTCCGCTGGTTCGCCGAGGAAGCCGTACGCATCGGCGGCGACCACCTCCTCACCCCGGACGGCAGCAACCGCGTCGTCGTCCGTCATCGCCCAGTCGGCCCATGCATCCTGATCACGCCGTGGAACTTCCCATTGGCGATGGGAACACGCAAAATCGGCCCGGCGATCGCCGCGGGCTGCACCATGGTCTTCAAGCCCGCGGAGCTGACACCGTTGACCTCGCTGCTCCTCGCCGACGTGCTCCGCGAGGCCGGTCTGCCCGATGGCGTCCTGAACGTGGTCACCACAAGCGATCCGGGTGAGGTCGCCGGCGCGTGGATGTCGTCGGGCCTCGCCCGCAAGGTCAGCTTCACCGGCTCCACCGCGGTGGGAAAACTGTTGCTGCGCCAGGCCGCCGATACGGTGATGCGCACCTCGATGGAGCTCGGCGGCAACGCACCCTTCATCGTCTGCGACGACGCCGATCTCGACACCGCACTCGACGCCGTGATGGTCGCGAAGATGCGCAACATGGGGCAGGCATGCACTGCGGCCAACCGGATCTTCGTGCATCGTGACGTCATGGACGAGTTCGCAAGCGCCCTCACGCAACGCATGTCAACACTCACCGTCGGGAACGGACTGTCCGAGGGCACGCAGGTCGGCCCCCTCGTCGAACGCAAGGCCGTCGACAAGGTCGAAGAGCTCGTCGACGACGCGGTTCGACGCGGAGCGTCGCTTCGGTGCGGCGGCACCCGTCCCGATGGTCCCGGCCACTTCTACCCGCCGACGGTCCTCACCGACGTACACCCCGAGTCCGCTCTCATGAGCACCGAGATCTTCGGTCCCGTCGCGGCTCTGATCCCGTTCGACGGCTCCGGAATCGAGGCAGACGACACCGTGGTCGCAGCTGCAAACAGGACGCCCGCCGGCCTGGTCGGATACGTCTGCAGCCGCGACGCCGAGCGCCTCGACGCCATCTCGGCCGGCCTCGCGGTGGGTATGGTCGGGGTCAACACTGGTCTGGTCTCCAACCCCGCGGCCCCGTTCGGGGGGATCAAGGAGTCGGGCCTCGGCCGCGAGGGCGGACGTCTCGGCATCGAGGAGTTCCTCGACGTCACCTACACGTCCACCCCGATCCGACGGAGGCGATAGGTGTATCTCGGCGCCCAGCTCTTCACCGACAGAGAGTACCGGCAGCGGTTGACCCGCGTGCGTGAACTGATGGATCTGCAAGGACTTTCGGCGATCATCGTCACCGATCCCGCGAACATCTTCTACCTCATCGGGTACAACGCGTGGTCGTTCTACACCCCGCAGATGCTGTTCGTCCCCATCGACGGCGAGATGCTGTTCTTCGCTCGCGAGATGGACGCACATGGCGCACACCGCACCACCTGGCTACCCGACGAGCAGATCGTCGGCTATCCCGAAAGTTACGTGCACCGCCCGCACGTGCACCCGTTCGACTGGGTCGCGTGGGCGCTACGCCAACGTCACCAGGTCGCACCGGCATCGAAGGGCGGCTCCGTCGGACTCGAGATGGACTCACACTTCTTCTCTCCCAAGGCCTACCGCGCTCTGCACAACGCCATCCCCGAGTGGAAGCTCGTCGACAACTTCGAACTCGTCAACTGGGTGCGTTCGGTGAAATCCGACGCCGAGGTTCAGCTCATGCGTCAGGCGGGCATGGTGTGTTCGGAGGCGATGCGCGCAGCCATCGAGACCATCGATGTCGGTGTGCGGCAATGTGATGCGGCAGCGGCGATCTCGCAGGCGCAGATCACCGGCACCGACCAGTTCGGTGGTGACTACCCCGCGATCGTGCCGATGATGCCGACCGGTGCCGCAGCCGACACTCCCCATTTGACCTGGCACCAGGGTACTTTTACCCCCGACGAGGCAGTCGTCGTCGAATTGTCCGGTGCGCACAACCGGTATCACTGTCCCCTCGCCCGCACCGTTGCGCTGAGCGCACCGTCGAAGGATCTCGACTACGTCGCGGGCGCAACGGCAGAGGGCCTCAACAACGTTCTCGACGCGATCAAACCCGGCGTCGCCACGCGCGAGCTCGCATCGACCTGGAACTGGACTCTCGCCAAGTACGGTCTCGAAAAGCCCTCTCGCCTCGGCTATTCCATCGGGATCGGCTACCCGCCCGATTGGGGTGAACGCACCATCAGCATTCGCACCGAGGACGAAACCATCCTCGAAACCAACATGACGTTCCACATCGTCTGCGGAATGTGGATGGACGACTACGGTTTTGAGCTCTCCGAGTCGGTGCGCGTGAGCCCGACGGGCGTCGAAACCTTCACCGCGTTCCCGCGCGAATTGATCAGGAAATGAGGTGTCAGCAGTGACCACCATGAACTACACGCTCCCCCTCGCCGGACGTGCGAAGGATCTCGTCGGCTCGATGATCGATTCGTCGACATCCCTGCTGGCCTCTCAGACGCACGACATCGTGCGCTTCGCGATGGGCTCACCCGCGGACGAGGCTGTCCCCGCTGCGGAGTTCCGGCAGATCGCGGGCGAGATCCTCGACAACTCGTCGTTCACCTACGGCGCCACCGAGGGCGAACCACGGCTGCTGCAACTTCTCGTCGACTACCTCGCCACCACACCCGCCCCGTCGAGCCTCGACCGCCTCGTCATCACCACCGGCGGCATGCAGGGCCTCGACCTCGCGTCCAAGCTGTTCGTCGACCCCGGCGACCTCGTCGTCGTCGAATCACCGACGTACACCAACGGCAGTGCCACCGCGCTGTCGTATGGCGCGCAGCTTCTCGAAGTCCCCGTCGACGACGACGGCATGCAGGTCGACACTCTCGAAGACCTCGTCGCTCGCACCCGACGCACCCCCAAGGCGATCTACACGATCCCGACGTTCCAGAATCCGTCGGGCGTCACCCTCTCCGAGGAGCGTCGACGCGAGCTGTTGCGGCTGGCACACGAGTGGGGCGCCGTCATCATCGATGACGATCCGTACGGCCTGCTGCGCTTCTCGGGCGACGACGTCCCGACGTTCCAGACCCTGTCTCCGCACGATCCGCTGATCTTCTCGGTGCGGACGTTCTCCAAGATCCTCGCGCCGGGATGGCGTGTCGGATGGGTCGACGCCGACCCGTCGCTGCGCCAACTGCTCATCAACGGCAAACAGGCGATGGACACCTGCACCAACGTGCCCAACCAGCACATCGTCGCCGAGTACATCGCCCGCGGCGGACTCGAGGATCACCTCGCCGGCCTGCGGATTCTCTACCGCGAACGCCGGGACGCGATGCTCGATTCGGTCGAGCGCCACTTCGGCGACCGCGTGTCAACGACGCACCCCGAAGGCGGCTTCTTCCTCTGGCTGACCCTGCGCGGCGAGTTCGCCGAAATCGACACCCGCGAACTGTTCGAGACCGCTCTCGCCGACGGCGTCGCATTCATCCCTGGCCCCGCACTGTCGCCGACCGGCCGGTTCCGCAACGCTCTGCGTCTGTGCTTCGCATCGAGCACGCCCGAGCGCATCGACGAGGGAATTCGACGTCTCGCCGGAAGCTGCGAGAGGATGTCTGCGAGAGGGTGACACAGAACAGCTGAGGTCGGCTTGGCAGTTGACGTTGACACTGCCTGGCCGACGACCACGAAGGGAATCCCAGTGACGGTGAGCGAGTCCGACGCGGTGGTGGCCCGGATCCGTCCGGACGAGATCATCGCACTCACCAGAGCTCTGGTCGACGCTCCGAGCGAGAACCCCGGCGGCACCGAGGCCCTGGCGGTCGCCGTTCTCGAAAGTGCTTGCCGTGACACCGGTTTCACTGTCACCAGCTACGAGGTGACGCCCGGCCGACCCAACCTCATCGCGACGCTACCCGGCGGCGACGGGCCGGGACTGATGTTCCTGGGCCACTCCGACGTCGTCCCCGCAGGTCCCGGCTGGACCGGTGATCCCTACCGCACCCGCCTGTCCGACGGCGTGCTGACCGGGCGCGGCACCGTCGACATGAAGGGCGGACTGGCCTCGGTCGTCGCAGCGATGTCGGCGTTGGCGCCGCTGGCCGAGCAGGGCCGACTCTCCGGTCCGGTGCAGTTGGTCTGCACCGTCGACGAGGAGGAGCACGGCGCAGGCGTCCGCGACCTGGTGGCCCGCGCCGACACCTCCCGCGACTTCGTCGGTTGCGTCGTCGCCGAACCCACCGACCTGGCCGTCGTGCGCGGGTGTCGCGGGGCGTCGTATCTGGAGATCGACATCCGGGGCAAGGCCGCCCACTCCGGTCGCCCCGACGACGGTCGCAGCGCGATCTACGCGGCGGCGTCGATCATCGACATCATCCGGGCCGACCACGAGGCGATGACCGCAGGCGCCGCAGGTCTTCTCGGCTCTGGAACCTGGAACGTGGGGACGATGAGCGGCGGGCAGGGCATCTCCGTCGTCGCTCCGATGGCCGCCCTCGGCGTCGACCGCAGACTGATGCCCGATGAGAGCGCAGAGGCCATCGCTGACTGGCTACGCGGCCGTATCGCCGCCGCGGGCATCGACTCCGACGGCATCGAGGTCGACGTCGCGGTCACCATGGAGATGCCGGGCTTCGAGACTCCAGCCGACCACACACTGGTCACCGCAACCGTTGATGCGCTCAACGCGCTGGGCGCCCAGACGTCCGTCGGCGGCTGGACCGCCGCGTGTGACGGCGGTTTCGTCAGTCGCGACCTCGGCATCCGGGCCATCGTCTGCGGCCCGGGCAACATCAACACCCAGGCCCATCAACCGGACGAGTCCGTCGCTGTCGCCGATCTGGTCACTGCCGCAAGGGCTTACGCATTGCTGGCGCTGAAACTACTCGGATGACGGCGTCCGCACGAGGACAGCGCGCACCGTCGAACGCACGCGAGCGCCGATCTCAGCCGGAGAGGTTTCGGTGAACTTTCCGCCGAGGTACAAGAACGCCAGCCCGTGCACCAGCGCCCACATCGCGGTCGCGATCTCCTCTGGCTCCGACGTCGAAACCGTGGCAGCGACAACAGTATTCAGATACTCACGGATCGCCTCGACAGCCTCGACGCGATCCGGGCTCGTCGGGTCGCACCGCTCGGCGAACATCGCGCGGAACAGGCCCGACCGCTCCAACGCGAACCGCACGTAGGCGACGGCGATGTCGGCTACATCGTCGACGCTCGACGGCGACTCGCTCGCCGCTTTCAGTCGCGTAGTCAGCTCGCGATAGCCCACCGCAGCAACGCTCGAGACCAGTGCCTCACGGTCGGCGAAGTGCCGGTAGGGCGCCGCGGGCGAGACGCCTGCGCGTCGGGCGACAGCTCTCAACGACAACTCGGCAGAGCTGTCCTCGCTGAGCAACTCGATCGCCGACTGCACCAGAGCTGCGGCGAGATCACCGTGGTGATACGACTCGGGCCTCGACATATCCGACATCCTATCGCCGGTTGACCGGTCGACTGCCGTCAGCACTGCACGATGGAGCCTAGATCAGCGAGAGGTCGCGGCCGTGGAGCTCTCCGAGACCGTGATGTCATCGGTCCGCTCGGGAATCTCAGTGCCGCGCAGCGACGCTCCGGCCGTCTCCTTCAAGAAGATCAGCGCCACCATGCCGATTGCACAGGCGCCCATCATGTAGACGGCGGGAAACAGGTTCCAGCCCGTGTCGCTGACCACCGCGTCGTTGACGAGCGGTGCGGTACCACCGAACGCGGCGGTCGCCACGTTGTAGGAGATCGCGAAGCCTGCGTAGCGGACCTGGGTGGGGAACATCGCCGGGAACGTCGCGGAGATGGTCGACAGCTGAGGCACGTAAAACAGTCCCAGGATCACGAATCCGACTATCGCCCAGGCGAATCCCTTACCCATCAACCAGTAGAGCGGTATCGCGAGAACGAACAGCCCGATCAGCGAGATCCACCACATCGGTTTGCGCCCGGTCTTGTCCGACGCCGCGCCGAAGAAAGGAATCACCACCATCATCGCGAGCTGACCGATGAGCACCACGGTCGAACCCGACGACTCCGATAGCCCGATCGTCTCCTTCAAGTACGTCGGCTGATACGCCAGCAGCGTGTAGTTCGCGACGTTGAGTGCGATCACCATGCCGAACATGATCAGGATCGGCTTCCAGTAGTTGCTCAGCAGATCCTTGAAGCGGGTGTAGGCACTTCCGGTGATCTCGTCGCGCTTGTCCAGCTCCTGGAACACCGGGGTGTCTTCCAGCTGCGAGCGCAGATACAGACCGATCAACCCGAGCGGCAGCGCAATCAGGAACGGAATTCGCCAGCCCCACGTCTGCATCTGCTCGTCGGAGAGCAACAGCTCGAGGAACAGAACAATAGCGGTGCCCGCGCTGAACCCTGCGAGCGTGCCGAACTCCAGCAGCGAACCGTACTTGCCGCGCTTGTTGTCCGGCGCATACTCGGCCATGAACGTCGCAGCGCCGCCGTACTCACCGCCGGTGGAGAAGCCCTGGATCACGCGAAGCGCGATCAGCAGAATCGGCGCCCAGATTCCAGCGACGGCATGTGTCGGAAGTACGCCGATCAGCGCGGTCGCACCGGCGATCAACAGAATCGTCATGGCCAGCACGGACTTTCGTCCGATCCGGTCACCAATGGGACCCCAGATCATGCCGCCCAACGGGCGTAGGACGAATGAGATCGCGAACCCGAGCATGGTGCCTATCGAGCCGAGCGACCCCGGGAAGAATGCCTGCGTGAGGTAAGTAGCGGTCGCGGCGTAGACGCCGTAGTCGTACCACTCGGTGGCATTACCGATCGCCGACGCGCCAATTGCTTTGCGGAGTAGAGCTTTTCCTTCTCGCGACTCGGGATCGGGTGCGAGGTCCTCATAGGTTGCCGAGGAGTGTGCCGTAGCCATCTGTGCCTTCCTGGTGGACTCGGGGCCAGTGTGTCTTCGCGCTGACTCACATCGGTGGGCGGTGATCAGTACACGTCGTCTAGAGCAGTCGGCGGAGACCGTCTCTCATGTGCTCGATCATCAGCTCGTCGGCCGCCTTCGCATCTCCCGCTGCGATGGCGTCCACCAATGCCTGGTGTTCGTCGGTACGTTCCTTTCCCGAGGAATACGTTCCTCGCATCGCGCGTAGACACATCTTCGTTTCCACGAGGATCGTGCCGTGCAAGCGCGACAAACGTTGACTCCGCGCGTATTCCACCAACGTCTGATGGAACTGCATATCCGCTTCGGCCATGTCTTCGCCGTTCGGATCGTCGGTATGACGACGCATCAACGCAACTGCGTCGGTGAGAGCTTGTACCGCCGCAGGATCGTCGTGTTCGATCACCTGCTCTATTGCCGCACGTTCAACGGCCGTCCGGGCGATGTACATGTCCCGGATGTCGTCGTCGTCCATCGAGACGACGAACAAGCCTCGGTTGCGGTGACTCACCAGCAACCCTTCTGCAGTCAGGCGTTGCATCGCCTCTCGCAGCGGGCCCCGGCTCACTCCCAGGTCTACTGCGAGACCTGCTTCGGTCAATTGTGAGCCGGACGGAAAGTTACCGTTCGCAATCGCATCGTGCAACTTTCGGGCGATGATCGCAGGTGTCGACTCCTGCTCGATCGGTTCGAGAACCCGACGGCGTCCGTCCGATCGTGTTCGCTCCATTGCCATCGTGACCATCCCCTTCTTCGTACTCTATGCACGCGCAAATGTCAGGGTTTCGCCGCGAGCGCCACCCATCCAGATGTCATTGCACGCCGCGGCGAACTCGTCGAGACCATCTGTGATGGTGGCGAACACATTTCCGGGAACCCACCCCACATCCCCGTTGATCAGCAAGTTGTTTCGACCGTAGAAGACCGCGAGGTCGATGAGCAATGAGTGTTCCGACGGCGCGGCGTCGGATTCGTAACCGTAAGCGGGATTGTCCAATACACCGTCGAACGTGAAATAGCAAAGGTCACCGGGAACGGGCGTGACCGTCGTATTCTCGAATCCCGGTTCCACCGTGGCAAACGCGGGCGTCAACGTATAGATCTCGTTGCGCGCGAACTTGCCGTGAAAAACTTGACCCCCCAACGGCAAAGCGTCCCACACCGCGGCAGCGGTGCGCGGCGCCTCGACGTCGAGCAGTCTCGCCCTGGCGCTGACATCGCGCGATGTGAGGCTGACGATGATGAAGCGATCGGTCACGAGCCATCTCGACTTTCGTTGGGAATCTGCGGCTTTCGTTGGAGCGTCACCTCCGCGAGCGCGCCGGCGTTCGCGGCGGACTCATACGCTGCGGCAACGCGCAGTACCGTCGCGTCGTAGTGCCGCGCGCCCACGATCTGAATTCCGGTCGGCAGCAACGGGTTCTGCGCGAATCCGCTCGGCACCGTTATCGCAGGTTGACCAGTCAGGTTGAACGGGTAGCTGTACGGCGTCCACGACGTCCAGTCCTGCGACGACGAGCCTGCAGGCACGTCTGCGCCTGCCTCGAACGCGACCGAAGGCATCGACGGTGTCACCAGAACGTCGTAGTCCTCGTGCAGCGCACCCATCTGTGTGCCCATTGCCATCCGCAGCGCAGTGGCATCCACATAGTCGGCGGCACTGAAGTCACTGTGACGTTCCAGTGCCGCAAGCAGTTTCGGGTCGACGAGCTCTCTGAGCGCGGGGTCGAGACCCTCGACCACGGCTGCCGCTCCCGCGAACCACACTGTGTGATAAGCCCAGACCGGATCGTCCCACCCGATATCGACCTCGTCGACCGTGGCCCCGAGGTCGCGCAGCACCCCAACTGCGGCTTCCGTATTCGCTTGCACCGCAGTGTCATTGATGCCGTAACCGAGATCGGGACTGTAGGCGATGCGGGCGCCGGCCAGGCCCCGCTCGCCTGCGATGATCGCGGGCGCGACGGGTTGGGGTGTCGGCCCCGCCGACCAGTCGCGCGAGTCGAAACCGCTGATGACGTCGAGCAACAACGCGCAGTCGACGACGTTGCGCGTCATCGGCCCGACGTGCGCGACCGGCGCGAACGGACTCGGCGGATACATCGGCACCCGACCGAGCGTCGGCTTGAGTCCGACGATTCCGCAGAACGCAGCCGGAATATGGATCGAGCCACCACCGTCGGTGCCCACCGACAACGGCCCGAGTCCCCCCGCGAGGGCGGCAGCGCTTCCGCCGCTCGAACCGCCAGACGTCCGATCGGTCGACCACGGATTACGCGTGATGCCGGTACGCGGACTGTCGGTCACGCCTTTCCAGCCGAATTCAGGTGTGGTGACCTTCCCGAGTGGCACGGCTCCCGCATCGCGCAGTCGTGCCACCGCTGGAGCGTCGACGTCGCATCGTTGTGTGTCCGGGCGCAGTGTCAGCGAACCGCGCAGCGTCGGCCAACCCTCGGTGAGCAGGAGATCCTTGATCGACACGGGCACGCCGTCGAGCGGGCTGAGAGGAGTCGACGCCGCGTAGCGAGCCGCCGACTCGCGCGCGGCGGCCATCGTCGTATCCGGGTCTACGAGACAGAAGGCATTGATCTCCGCGTTCACCTGCGGGATGGTGTCCAGTAGCTCGGCAGCGACGTCGATAGGGCTCAGCAATCCACTGCGGTAGGCGTCACCGAGCTCCGACGCCGACATCGAGCGCACTGAGTCCTGCCGCGCTAGGTCCTGCATGGTCACCTCTGGTTCCGATACGGTGAGATCGACAATTGTTTGATTGTTGACAATCTAGTCGGGAGGTCAACCCGTGACAACCGCTACCAGCGCGGTCCTCTACCCGGGCCACGCTGCCGAGGACGACTACCAGCTCATCGAAGACGCACTCGGTCCGTCGATTCGCCTGCCCGTGGTGATCACCGAGATCGACTCCGACGACCACACCGTCGACGCCATGCGCGCTGTCGGCGAGTCCGACCGACTGCTCGACGGCGCGCAGCGCGCACGCACATACGACCCCGCAGCGTTGATGTGGGGTTGCACCTCGGGCAGCTTCCTCTACGGATGGGAGGGCGCACAGCGGCAAGCCGCACAGTTGTCGGAGGTTGCGGGACTACCCGCATCGTCGACGTCGCTCGCGTTTGCCGAGGCGTGCAGAGCGCTCGGGATCGACGCTGTCGCAGTCGCGGCGAGCTACCCGGGCGACGTCGCCGCGGGATTCACGACGTTCCTCGCCGGCGCGGATATCGAGGTCGTCGGCATGCGCGCCAACGACATTCTGACCGCGACCGATGCTGGGACCATCGACGGCGACACTCTGTTCGACATGGTTGTCACCGCCGATCACCCAGCCGCACAGGCCATTCTGATCCCCGACACGGCGTTGCACACAGCGACCTGGATCAACGATCTCGAGGCACAGGTGGGCAAACCCGTCCTCACCGCGAACCAGGTGACCGCCTGGGAGGGCGCGCGACTCGCGGGCGCGACGCCGCACTCGGACAAGCTGGGCGCGCTGTTCAGTCAGACGCCGCTTCTTCAGACGCCGCTTCTTCAGACCCCGCCTGCTCAGTCGCCGCCTGTCCCCGCACGAAGCGATATCCCATCCCCGCCTCGGTGAGCAGGTGCACCGGGTGTGCCGGGTCGTCTTCGAGTTTGCGACGCAGGCTGGCCAGGTACACACGCAGATAGTTGGTCTGGTTGAGGTACTTCGGACCCCACACGGTACTCAGGATGTCCCTCTGCCCCACCAGTTTTCCCTCGTTGCGCACGAGCAGTTCGAGAATCCCCCACTCGGTCGGCGTCAGGTGGACCTGCTCACCGTGGCGCGACACCTGCTTTGCGCTGAGGTCGACCACGAAGTCTCCCGCGTCGACGACCGGCACCTCCGACGCATCCGGTGCGGCGACTCCACGACGCACCGCCGCCCGCAGTCTCGCCAGGAACTCGTCCATCCCAAAGGGTTTCGTGACGTAGTCGTCGGCGCCCGCGTCGAGCGCCGCCACCTTGTCGACCGATTCGCCACGCGCCGACAACACGATGACCGGGACGTTGGTCCACCCGCGCAATCCCTCCAGAACCGTGAAGCCGTCGATGTCGGGAAGCCCGAGGTCGAGGACCACCACCTGCGGGTTGACCTTGGCTGCCGCGGTCAGCGCAGCGGTACCCGTCGACGCCGTCGTGACCGCAAAGCCACGCGCACTCAGATTGATTCGCAAGGCGCGCAACAACTGTGGCTCGTCGTCGACAACGAGGACTCGGATTCCGTCGGTCATGACTCATCGTCTTCCGCCGGAAGTGAGACCACCATCGTGGTCCCGCCGCCAGGTGTCTCCTCGACGCCGAGCGTGCCACCGATCGCGGCGGTAAATCCCTGTGCGACAGACAAGCCCAGACCAACGCCTCCGTCGGCGCCGTTGCGGTCGCCACCCTGCACGAAGGCGTCGAAGATCTGCCCGCGTCTGTCGGCGGGAATCCCGGAGCCGTGGTCGATCACACGAATGACCGTACGCGGCGAACCGTCGTCGTCGGTCTCGGACTCTGCCGTGACCTCGACGCCGCGTCCAGCATCGGCACCACCACCACCGTGCCGCACGGCGTTGTCGATCAGGTTGGCCAGGACGCGTTCGAGCAGCCCGCCGTCGGTGTAGGCCCACATCGCGTGGAAGGTGAAGGCGATCTCCGGGATGGGTCCACCGACCCAGCTCACCGCGGTCGCCGCGCGGTGGACCACCTCGACGAGGTAGGTGCGCGCCAGCTTGGGCCGCACGGCACCGGCCGCGAGCCTCGACGAGTCGAGCAGATTTCCCACCAGGGCCGACAGGTGGTCGACCGACTCGTCGATCGTCTCGAGGAGTTCCGAGGTGTCCTCCGGGCTGAATGTCACGTCGCCCGCACGCAGGCTCGACACCGCAGCTTTCGCGCCCGCCAACGGTGTGCGCAGATCGTGGCTCACCGCGGACAGCAATGCACGACGCATCTCGTCGGTCTGGGCCAGTGCACGTGCCTCTGCTGCCTCGCGTTCGAGTCGACGACGCTGCACCGCGCCCGCGGCCTGGATCGCCACCGAGGCGAGTACCCGTCGATCCCGACCGCCGAGTTTCGGTCCACGCAACAGCAATTCGTATTCACCGCCGGGGATCGGGCAGACCGTGTCGGCGTCTTCGGCGCGCTCCGGCGGGTTGTCTCCAACGGCGGCGTCGACGACGCGTCGACCGTCTTCTTTGTGCACCACCGACACCGCGGTCTGGTCGTAGGTCTCACGCACGCGCTGCAGCAGTGCCGAGACGTCCGCCCCACCGAGGACGGCGTCGGAGAACAACGCCAACAACTCGGCGTCACGACTCGCCAGGCTTGCCTGTCTGCGCCTGCTCGCCGCCGAATCAACCAGTGCGGCAACCGCTATCGCGATCACCAGCATGACAAGGATGGTGATGAGATTGTCCGGCTCGTTGATGGTGAACGTGAACCTCGGGTCGGTGAAGAAGTAGTTCAGCAGCAGGCCTGCCACCACCGCCGACAGTGCTGCGGGCCCGATGCCGCCGAGCAGCGAGACCGCGAGCACCGTCACGAAGAACAACGCCGACTCGCTCGCGAACCCCAACCAGCGGTCGAGGACCGCGAGTATGACCGTCATGATCACCGGCACCACGACCGCCGCGACCCAGCTCAACGGACGATGAAAGCGCGTGTCACGAATGTCTAGTCGGTTTCGACGACGCGTCTCGTCGTGGGTGACCATGTGGACGTCGATCTTCCCGCTGTGCGCAACGACATTCGCACCGACGCCCTCGTCAAAGAGTCGTTGCCAACGCGGGCGGCGCGACGTACCCAGCACCAACTGCGTCGCGTTGACGCCACGTGCGAAGTCGAGGAGCGTCGACGGGATGTCGTCGCCGACGACGGTGTGGATACGCGTGCCGAACCCTTCGGCCAACTCGTGCAGCCGCGACAGTTCGGCGGCGGGTGTCCCGACGAGTCCGTCTCCGCGGACCACATGCACCACAACCAGTTCCGCACTCGACCGCGACGCGATGCGACTCGCTCGACGCATCAGTGTCGCGGATTCGGGCCCACCGGTGATCGCCACCACCACGCGTTCGCGCGCTTCCCACGTGTCGGTGATCGCGTGCGCTGCGCGGTAGTCGGCGAGATTATCGTCGACGCGGTCGGCGAGCCACAGCAGCGCCAATTCGCGCAGTGCCGTCAGGTTTCCCTGCCGGAAGTAGTTCGAGAGCGCCCCGTCGATGCGTCCGGCCGGGTACACCTTGCCCGCGCTGAGACGTTGACGTAGCGCCTGCGGGGCGATGTCGACCAACTCGATCTCGTCAGCGGCACGCACGACCGCATCGGGAACGGTCTCGCGCTGGATGACACCGGTGATCTGGGCGACAACGTCGTTCAGACTCTCCAGGTGCTGCACGTTGACCGTTGTCAGCACGTCGATGCCCGCGTCGCGCAACTCCTCGATGTCCTGCCAGCGCTTGGCATTTCGCGATCCGGGAGCATTCGTATGCGCCAGTTCGTCGACGAGCGCGACGCGTGGGGCACGCGCCAGCACGGCGTCGAGATCCATCTCGTCGAGGACAGCCCCGCGATACACCTCCTCGCGGCGCGGAATCTCCTCGAGACCATCGGTGAGAGCCGCGGTTGCCGAGCGCCCGTGCGACTCGACAACCGCGATCACCACATCTACACCCTCATCGGCGAGACCCTTTGCATGCGAGAGCATTTCGTAGGTCTTACCGACTCCGGGCGCACACCCGAGGAAGACTTCGAGTCGACCTCGGGTGTCAGCACCTGAACCCATGGAACCGAGTCTAATCAGCGCGACCGGCGATCACTTGCACACCGTGTGACCCAGCGCGAGGTTCACCTCGAGCACATTGACGCGCTGCTGCCCCAGGAATCCGAACTGCCGTCCGGACGTGTGAGCGTCGACGATCTCTCGGACCGCGGCCTGCGACTTCCCGCTGTTGCGTGCGATCCGTGGAATCTGGATCGCCGCGTATTCGGGGCTGATCTGCGGGTCGAGACCCGAGCCGGAGCCTGTCACGGCGTCCGCGGGCACCGCCGACGGCGCGACGCCCTCACGCTCGCCGATCAACGCGCGACGGGCGGTGATGTTGTGCGCGAGCGTCTCGCTGTTGGGACCCTGATTGCTCGCTGCCGAGGCCGACGGATCGCCGGTGGCCATCGGATCGTCGGCCGAGCCGAGAACCCGTGCGTGCAGATAGCTGTCGGGGGTCCCGGCGGGCGCCTTCGGGTCGACCCCGATCAGCGTCGAACCGGCGTTGCAGCCCTTGGCGTCGGTCACCTGCGACCCCTCCGCGGAGTTCGACCCGATGCGCGATGCCGCCCAGACGACCGTCGGATAGGCGACGCCGAGGATCACGGTCAGCGCCACAAGCATCGCGAACGCGACGGCGCATTGCCGGAAGAATCCGGACGTGATGGTGTTCATGCTGCGATTACCCCATTCCCGGGAGGAAGCGGACGACGAGATCGATGAGCCAGATCCCCACGAACGGGGTGATCACGCCTCCGACGCCGTAGACGAGTAGGTTGCGCCCCAACAACTTCGACGCCGAGCTGGGTCGATACCGCACACCACGCAGCGAAAGCGGGATCAACGCGACGATGATGAGCGCGTTGAACACGACCGCCGACACGATCGCCGACTGTGCCGAATGCAGCCGCATGATGTTGAGCGAGTCGAGCTGCGGATAGATGCTCACGAACATCGCAGGCAGGATCGCGAAGTACTTCGCGAGGTCGTTGGCCAGCGAGAACGTCGTCAGCACACCGCGCGTGATCAACAGCTGCTTGCCGATGGCCACGATGTCGATGAGCTTGGTCGGGTCGGAGTCGAGGTCGACCATGTTGCCGGCTTCCTTGGCCGCCGACGTTCCCGAGTTCATCGCCACACCGACGTCGGCCTGCGCGAGCGCTGGTGCGTCGTTGGTGCCGTCACCGGTCATCGCGACCAGGCGTCCACCCGACTGCTCGGCACGGATCAGTGCCAGCTTGTCCTCCGGTGTCGCCTCGGCGACGAAGTGGTCGACGCCGGCTTCGGCGGCTATCGCCTTCGCGGTGAGCGGGTTGTCGCCGGTCACCATGACCGTGCGGATACCCATCTCACGCAGCTGCGCAAATCGTTCTGTCATACCGGGTTTCACGACATCGGACAGTTGGATCACGCCGAGCACGCGCGGAGTCTCGCCGTTGACCGCCACCACCAGCGGCGTACCACCGCCGTTCGAGATCTCGGCGACCCGTTCGGTCACCTCGACCGGCATGTCACCACCGAGCTTTGTCACCCAGCGCGCGACAGCGTCGGCGGCACCCTTGCGGTACTCGACGACGGGGCCGGGACCGGTGC
The DNA here is from genome assembly GCF_000248055.1 of Gordonia sputi NBRC 100414. Classification (GTDB taxonomy): domain Bacteria; phylum Actinomycetota; class Actinomycetes; order Mycobacteriales; family Mycobacteriaceae; genus Gordonia; species Gordonia sputi. The sequence goes on from NZ_BAFC01000068.1 coordinate 21,018, forward strand.
GTACATCGATGCCACTCATTCGCGTTTCCGCGGTGAAGGGCACGACCTCGAACTCGGGGTGCTCGTGACCACGCGTCGCGGCAAGCGCTTCCGCGTCGGCAGGCACCACATCGTGCTCGTCCAAACACAATTCGACGATGCTGCGTCCCTCGGGGGTGTCGTCGGCCAGACTGCAGCGGTAAGACACCTCGGCGAGCTCGGCCGTCGAGGTTCCCGGCCCGGGGAAGATCTCGGTGGCCCGACGATTACCGAACGTGATGGTGCCGGTCTTGTCGAGCAGCAGGGTGTCGATGTCGCCCGCGGCTTCCACCGCACGGCCCGACATGGCGAGCACGTTGCGCTGCACGAGCCGGTCCATGCCGGCGATACCGATCGAGCTGAGCAGCGCGCCGATCGTCGTCGGGATCAGGCAGACGAGCAGCGCGATCAGCTTGATCGCATCGGGGCTCTGGCCCGCGTACTGCTGCATCGGACCGACCGCGACCACCGCGAGCAGGAAGATCAACGTCAGGCTCGCGAGCAGGATGTCGAGGGCGATCTCGTTGGGCGTCTTCTTGCGCGAGGCGCCTTCGACGAGCGCGATCATCCGATCGACGAAACTCTCTCCGGGCGCGGCGGTGATCTTGACGACGATGCGGTCGCTGAGAACCACCGTGCCGCCGGTCACCGCGCAGCGGTCGCCGCCCGATTCGCGTACCACCGGGGCGGACTCGCCGGTGATGGCCGACTCGTCGACCGTCGCGATACCGTCGACGACGTCTCCGTCGCCCGCGATCACCTCACCGGCCTCGACCACGATGAGATCGCCGACCCGCAGGGCCGTTCCCGACACCTGAGAGATCGAACCGCTGTCGTCGAGTCGACGAGCCATGCTGTCGCGCTTGACTTTTCGCAGTGAATCGGCCTGCGCCCTACCTCGACCCTCCGCGACGGCCTCGGCCAGATTCGCGAAGAGCACGGTGAACCACAGCCACGCCGCGATCAGCCAGGCGAACCACGACGGCCGCCAGATCGCGAGCACGGTGGTCACGATCGACCCGATGTACACGACGAACATGACCGGATTACGCGCCTGGTCGCGCGGGTTGAGTTTCCGCAGTGCCTGCGGAACCGACGTGATGAGCTGACGAGGATCGAACGAGCCGCGCGAGACCAGTTGTGTCTCCTCACGCTGTTCGACCGCCGCCTCCTCGGGCGTCACGTCGGATTCGATGGTGTTGACGCTCACAGAAGTGCCTCCGCGATGGGTCCCAGCGCCATGGCCGGGAAGAAGGTGAGACCGGCGACGAGAAGGATCGTGCCGAGTAGCAGTGCGCCGAACAGCAGTCCGTGCGTGGGGAGATTGGCCTCGGCCCGGACGGCCTCCTGCCGCTCGAGGACGGCGACGACCCCACTGGTCGAGCCCTCCCCGCTGGTCGAGCTTGTCGAGACCACCCCACCAGCCGAGCCGCCACCGCCGGTCGAGCCATACCCGC
>NZ_BAFC01000067.1 GCF_000248055.1 Gordonia sputi NBRC 100414
GCGCCGGCCCGGACCCCGGCGCGCGGCGCCGTCACTCCTCGGGGGCCGCCGGGGTTGCAGCGGGTGGCGATCATCGTGGAGTCGTCGACGACGGGCCGCCGCGGTTCGAGGTTCCAGCTCGGCTTGTTCGGGTCGACGGCGCGGGCGAAGTTCCAGTGGCACACGAATTGCGCTTTCATGCCGGGGGTGTCGGCATCGGGGGCCAGCGCGAGCACCTCGCGCCAGGCGACCTCCGCGCCGTCGTCGGCGATGCTCGCGCGGCCGTCGGACGTGGGGTAGATCTGCAGACTCGGCCCGACGGCCGTGCTCGCCCACGCGACGTGGTCGACGTATGGCGGCGGGTGCGCCGGATCGAGGACCGCAGACGCTGACGGTGCCCCAGACTCAGCTCCAGACACCGCGTCGGGCCCGGACTGAGACGGACTCGCCACAGCCCCAGACCCCGACACACTCGGCGTCGAGCCGCTCGGTTCCGCGTTCGACGTCGAGTCCGCGCCGCAGCCGGTCAGTAGCGCGAACGAGAGCACCACCATCGGGAGCACGAGGGCACGCGTCGTCCGGAATGTTCTCACCGCTTCGACGGTAGTCGGCGGAGTAGGGTTCGATGCGTGACCTTCCGGCACGCACTCCGATTCTGTGTGATCGCTGCGGTGGTCATGGTCATCGCCGCAGCGTGCGGCGAACCTGCTCCCAAGGCGCTCGACGAGTCGTCGACGGCCCAGTCCGCTGACCACGATTTCACCGGCAGGGTGTCGACGACAGAAACGGGCCTCGTGCTCGACGGACGCACCTGGTTTCCCGCCGGGTTCAACAGCTACCAGCTCGGCACCGACTGGGCGATCAACGTCGGATGCGGCGCGCAGGTCGACCTCGACGAGTACTTCGGCAAGCTCCCACCACGCGCGCTCACCCGGTTCAACCTCTACTCGGCGTTCGTCGTCGACAAGAAGACCGGCAAGAACAACCTTTCACGGCTCGACGCCGTCTTCGCTGCCGCCAAACGGCACAACCAGATGATTCTGCCGGTGCTGACCGGAAGCTCCGGCGCATGTGAGAACGAGAAGTTCAAAGAGCGTTCGTGGTATCAGAGCGGTTGGCACACAACCGAAATCGCCGCGGGAATGACCTTCTCCGACTGGCTGTCGACCGCAATTAAGCGCTGGCGCGACGAACCGACGCTCGCGGGCTGGGAGCCTGTCGGTGAGTCCGAGGCGAGCAACTGCGGAGCTACCGGATGTGCCTGGCAGACACGCACCTGTCCGGCCAACGGCGCGGCGGTTCTGCGTACATTCTTCGACGAAGTCGGCCAACGCATCCGGGCCATCGACCCCACCCACCCGATCTTCTCGGGCTTCGTCGGCGGGGATCAATGTGGGCTCACGGGAGGCGACTACGCGCGCGTCGCCGCCTCCCCCGGCCTCGACGTTCTCGACTACCACGACTACAGCGCGGGCGGTGCGATCGCACCGGGTGGCAGCAATCTCCCCGCGCGCCTTGCCCAAGCGAGAAACCTCGGTAAACCTTTGGTGGTCAACGAGATCGGGATCGAAGCAGGGTCGTGTCTGTCGCTCGACGCCCGCGCGCGTCAGTTCACCAGCAAGTACGAATCGCTGCGCTCCGTCGGGGTCGCTGGCGCCCTGCTATGGGCATTCGTCCCCGACCCGCGGACGGACGAATGCACCTTCGACATCGGCTACGACGACCCCGCGTGGCAGGTCGTTGCGCACGAAATCTCCTGACACACGTTCACGACGTCCGCGGATTCACCTCGTACACACGCCAGTTCGGCATGTTGGCTCCCTGATTGCGGGCCTCGAGCACGAGCGTGGAAATCTGATCGCCATTCTCGTACAGCGTGGGGTACCGAATGTTCAATGCGTCCGACGACCCGCGGCCCGCGCGCGGCACCGCCAGCAGAAACCGCACGCCGAAGCGGGCGGGTTCGTTCAAGATCTCGTCGAAGTCCTGATCTGACGGGATCACGAACTGCTTCGGATGTCGGGATTGCACGACGACGGCGAACCCATAGACGGTGTCGGTGAGCACGCTACCGTCCGGCAGATGCAGCGAGTCGAGGTACTCTGCGAGCGCCCGCTCAGTGGAGAACGACCGCAACACCCGCTCCTCGTCGAGATAGCGCTTCTCCGTCGAATCCGGTTTGGGCGCAACGACAGATCGGTACGCGAACTCCTGCGGCGCGTACTTCGGCGACGTCATGCCCGTCGCGGTGACCGGGAGCCCCACCACGAATGCGAGGACAGCGACCGTGCCGATCAGTCCGTACCGCCATCCTCGGCCCGCGCGCGGATTCGCTTGCGGCAGTGCCGATCGCGGCCCGAGCCGACGGTACGGCTCGATACGACGCGCCGGGGTGGCAAGCAGAGCGGTCACCGCGGCCAACAGGATGATCGTCATGTAGAAGCGCAAGAACCCGAAAGTGGTTCCACGAACGTAACTCAGCACCTGAAATGCGATCACCGCACCGATGATCAGGACCGGTACCGCCAGCGGATACAGCCGGTGCCGCCGAATACGCACCCACGCGACGAGCACGAACAGTACAAGGTAGAGCGGCGCAAGGATGAGTAGTTCGGTGATCGAGAAACGCAGTGCGTCAAGGCCGGTCGCACTGCCTGTGCCACCTGATTGATCGATGATCGCGGAGTTGCCGTACTGCGAGGTGAACTGCGCGAACGCCTGGCCGGTGATCAGCCAACTCGTCAGTGCCCACACGATGAACGCCAGCAGGCTCGGCGATGCGACGAGCACGACGTCGAGCAGCGCCCGCTGCACTCGCAGCCTGCGCCCGGCCGCCTTGTCGGAACGTCGATAGGTCACGAACGCCACAAAGCAACCTGCGACGAACGCGGCGACCGCGCCGTCGTATCTGGTGAGGTAGGCGAGGCCGAGAGCGATTCCGGCGACGATCAATTCGTGTACGTCGTCGGTGTCGACCCACCGGATCAGCCGCCGGACCGCCCACGCGAGGAAGAAGATGTACGGCGCCTCGCTCATCCCATTGGCCGCGTACAGGACGATCATGGGGTTGAGCGCGAACACGAGCGTCACGATGACGGTCATCGCAGTCGGCAGTGCTCTGTCGCGCGCCACCCCCGACACCTGCACCACGGCGCCCGCCATGAATGCCGACGACATGATCGCCGCCGACAACGCGTCGGTCGTCATCTGCGGCCACCACACCGACAACGCGGTGAGCGGTAGCTGCACGAGCGCCGTCAGCGGCGTGAAGATGAATCCTATTGCGGCCAAGTGCGGATCCCGACTGAACAGCACACTCTGCGCGGCTTGCACCCTGGACAGCGAGTCGCCGAAGTAGGCGTGCACGCCGACGGCCAGGTACACACCGAAAGCGAGGTAGGCCAGCCACACGACAAGCCACAGCGCGACGGATCGACGGGTCATTGAGCCGCCTGCGTCGACGAAGCCGTACCCGACGAAGACCTACCCGACGAAGCCGATGCATCCGACGTCGTCTCAGAAGCGGGAGACGTCTCAGCAGTATCGGACGGACTGGCGTCGGAGGTGAGTCCGTGGGCGGTCTTCTCCCAGTACGACGGTCGAAACAGCAACTGCCACATGCCCTTGATCGCCGCGATGCTCATCATCACCCAGTAGAACGGGACGATGAGCCCCGACCAGAGCAGTTCGCCGCGGTCGTCCTCCCTATTCGCGACGAGCGTCATGTAGATCGCCGCGCTGTTACCGATGACGAACGAGATCAGCGACAGGTAATAGATCGGCCCGGGAAAGAGCTCCGCGACAAACGCGGGCTGCCCGGCGATCCACACGATCAGGATGAGCCAGAAGATCATGTTCATACACGCGATGAAGGGAGTGCCGGCAATCAGCAGGGTGAACCGGATCATGCCGAGCAGCCCCATGAAGTGGAAGAGCCGTCGGGGCCTGCGCATGTGCACGAGCCACGTCTGCATGTAGCCCTTGTACCAACGCGACCGCTGGCGAATCCAGTTGATACCGTCCACATTTGCTTCTTCGAGCGTGACCGAGTCGAGCACAGCGGTGCGGTACCCCTCGCCCGCGATGCGCACCCCGAGATCGGCGTCCTCGGTGACGTTGAACGGATCCCACGCACCGAGCTCGATGAGCATGTCCTTGCGGAAGTGATTCGACGTCCCGCCCAACGGAATCGTCGCCTTGCTGACCATCAGACCCGGCAACAGGTAGCCGAACCAGATGCCGTAGTCGGCGGTAAACCATTGTGTGAGAACGTTGTCGGTGACGTTGTAGAAGCTCAGCTTGCCCTGCACGCAGATGACGGAATCGTCGTCGAGTTCACGAAACGTCGCCACCACTCTGCGCAACTGGAGCGGGTCTGGGTGATCCTCCGCGTCGAAGATGGTGACGATATCGCCTGTGGCGAAATGCAACCCGTAGTTGCAGGCTTTCGGTTTGGTCCGCGGATCGCCCGGCGGTGTGAGCACAGAGGTGATGATGGGCGACGAGTCGACCGCATGGGCGGCCTCGATCGTCGGTGCGTCGTCCTCCTCGAGCAGGAGCAATACCTGCAGCTTCTCCTGCGGGTATTCGAACGATTCCATCGCCTCGATCAACTGCCCGACGACCTCCGGCTCACCGTATGCGGGAACCAGCACGGTGTACTTCGGCAGGTCGTCGTCGGCGATCGCGCGCGCTTGTTCGTCGGAGATCCGGATCGCACCGTTGACCAGGCCGAGCCGAAATGTGTTGAGCCGCTCGATGAGCGAGACGATGTAGATCACCGTCGCGATCGATACGAGCGTGGCCGCGGTGCCGATCGGCCAGAACACGAACCCCACGACGATGACGGCGATCACGACGGCACCGATGATCTTCTGCGTCCGGCTGAACGCTACCGACGCGGTCATCATCGGATCTTCACGACGCAGCCGGTTGATCGCGTCGTCGAGCGCTGCCGTGCGGTACTTCTCGTCCGAAAGCAGTTCGTCGACTTCTTCTTTTGTGTCCGGCGAGGCGAATGTCGGTTGCTCCGAGGCGGATTCGGTCATGGTTGATCCTCCCGCCGTACGCCGGACAGTTGTTCGTTGACGATGTCGCGCCCGGCGTCGAGTACCAGCTGCCGGTCCTTGAAATCAGGCCGGTCGTCGCGGATCACCGCGTTGCCCCGGAAGGTGACGTCGATCAGCGCACGCAGATTCGTCGCGATCGTCAGGGTGGGTTGCGGGAAGTAGGCGTTCGGCTCGTGGTTGTCGACCGACCACACCGACACCTGCTGTGCGTGCTCGCCGTCGCCCCAGAGCCAGGTGAGCAGGGTGTAGGTGAGGTACCTCTTGTCGTCGAGGATTACCTCGAGGACCGCTGGGATGCCATGCGGCAGCACCACATTGGCCGAATCCGAGAAGCGATTGCCCGAAAGATTGTAGGTGAAGGTCTGCGGATAGAGGTCGAACCGCAGCGGGTGAAGCGTTTCGATCGTGTCGACGACCACCTTGCGCGGGCGAGCCTCCTTGTCGAATGCGATATCCCCGGATTGCTGGATCAGACTCTGTCGCGCAAACTGCGCACCGCGTCCGTAGAGGTTGTCGGCGAAGTCGTAGCGCAGCGTCGGCCCATCCTGGCGCCACTCGGGTGGCACCGCCAATGGTGCCTGTGTCGACAATCCCGCGATCGTCGTCACCGGCGTGGCAACCACTCGCTGAAACGGCAGGAGCAGCGTGATGAGAGCACTGACCACGAGCACCGAGATCGCGCCCGCCTTGACCGTCTCGACGCCCGGCTCGTACAGCGGGCGGTCGAACGGACGCGACGTCGTGTGCCGCCGTCGACGCAGGTACGCGATCAACCCGACGACGAAGACGCTGCCAACCGCGGGGAGTGCCTGAAACGCGAACAGCGGGGCGTCGGGATGCAGGATGTGGACAACCACGACGATCACGACGCCGAGCACGACCGCCGCAACGAAGCCGATCAGAGCCGACCGTCGATCGCGACCGATCGCGATCGCCGCGGCCATCGCGCCGAACACCGTCATCACCAGACCCGCGGACAGCTCGTTGCCACCGATACTCAGCAACGCGACCCGGTACACGATCGGAAACGTCACCAGTCCGAACAGCCACACCCAGTGGTAGCGCATCGTCGGCCGCAGCCCGAACATCAGGACCGCACCACCGAAGAAGAACGTCAGCAAGCCGAGGATGTCGAGGTGCGTCAGCAGATACAGCGCACCGGTGAACCGGTTGGTCAGCGCGCCGTCGAAGCAGAACGACAGCAGCATCACGATGACACCGACGATGATGTCGGTCTGACGATCGCGGATCGCCCGCTCCTCGTGGCGGCGCAACGTGACCCCGTACGCGGCCATCACGACCAGGACGACCACCACGAGGATGTAACTCAGATCCGACCCGTACACGAAGATCTCGCGGTACCACTGCCCGATGTTGTGCCAGTAGCCGAC
>NZ_BAFC01000066.1 GCF_000248055.1 Gordonia sputi NBRC 100414
CGTTCGAGTGTGATGTGGCGTTCTCCGTTGCGCGTCGGATACTTGTCGATGCTGGCCTGGTAGACGCGGACAAGATCACAGTGTCTGGCAAGCCTGCGGCGAGGATGCGGTTCTTTGCGTTGATCGAGCAAGGCTGGTCCTCAGCGAGCGCGGCGCGCGAGGTGGGAGTCAATGTGCGCACCGCCCGGGATTGGCGTCAGGGAATTCGGAAGGTCGGCAACACCCGGGTCCGCCCGGACGGCACCGTTGTGGACTACCGGCTCGGAACCGTCTACAAACAGCCCGTGGCTACTATGACCTGCCCGGATGCGGCTATCTCGGTGATCAGCGATCGGTATCTGTCGCTGGAGGATCGGATTGCGATCGCTGACGGGCTGGTGGTCAAGGATTCGATGAGGACCATCGCCACGCGGATCGGAAAGAACGTCTCGACCATCTCCCGCGAGGTGCGTGCGCATAGTGTCGCCGGCCGGTACCTGCCGCATCAGGCCGATCGAATCGCGGCGGCGCTCCGGGCGCGGCCCAAGCAGTCCAAACTGGTGGTGAACGCGGTCCTACGGGCAGCGGTCGAGGACGGCTTGTCGAGGAAGCTCTCGCCGGAGCAGATCTCTCACCGCCTGCGCCGGGATCATCCCGACGACGAAAGCATGCGGGTGAGCCACGAAACGATCTATCAAGCCTTGTACTTCCAAGCCCGCGGAGGGTTGAAACGTGAAGTCCAACAAGCACTTCGGACCGGTAGGACGCGCCGGAGGTCGCAGCGCCGAGAGGGTGAGCGATATCAGCGATTCATCGACCCGATGGTGATGATCAGCGACCGGCCGGCAGAGGTGGACGACCGTGCGGTCCCCGGGCACTGGGAGGGGGATCTGATCACCGGGGAGCAGAACAAGACGGCGATCGGCACTCTCGTCGAGCGTTCCACCCGTTACACGATGCTGCTGCACCTGCCGGATGGGCACGACGCCGAACAAGTCCGTGACGCGATCATCACCGCGATCAAGGACCTACCCGCGCACCTACGCGGGTCGCTCACCTGGGACCAGGGCGCCGAGCTTGCCCGACACAAGCAGATCAGCATCGCCACCGACATGCAGGTGTA